>NZ_DASVNN010000116.1:0-29391 GCF_036383835.1 Ramlibacter sp. | reverse complement strand
CCGTCTCGACGGCGATTCACGGTGCTGGATCTCGCGGGGCGTTTGGCCAAGCGCGCTCCGAGCGCAACGGAGGGCGCAGCACACTCTACGCAGCGGACCCTCAAAGATAGGCTGAATTAACTACGGCCTGGGGCATAACGTAGAGGTGACCGGCACGTTGCGGCAAGGGGCCGCACGGTGCAGGATTCCCAACGGCACTGTGCGGCCCCTTGCCGCAACGTGTCCGAGTCGACCGACCAGTTAGGCTGCAGCGGCATCAGTCGCTGTTTGGCCAGGTCAGCACGCCCTTGCATGCGCCAAATCCTTGCATGAGTCCGAACTGGGCTTCGCGGACGTTCACATAGATCCACGCCTCGCAGCTTTCATTGAGCTTAGCTCGGTCCACCGTCACGAACGAACTTTCCGGGCGTTGCCCAAGTATGGCGTCGATCGAGTCGGCCAGTTCATCGTTGAGGCCCATGATCTCCCCCAATAGCCGTTCGAGACGGACGTCAAGTGAAAGCTCCTTCGAGTCTGGCGGAAGACCCCAGTCGAGCGGAACGAGAACACCCTCCATCGAGGTTTGGCGGCATAAGGTGCCGCAGACCTGGGTGTCGTAGGTCACGCCCGTCGCCGCGGGAATAATGAGACCGCACTGGCCTAAGCCGACAAGGTTGACGCGCAGCATTCGTCTGCAGCCTAACGTGAAGGTGACCGGCGGACCATAGGCGGGCGAAGTCCCGCCGCGCGTACGTCCGTGTCGACCGGTCTGTTATGCCAGGGCGGTGATAGAGCCATCGGCCAAATGGTACCGGTGCTGCCAACTGGAGGGCAACTGGCTTGCCCCCGGATGTTGGATGTTCGCGATGGTCGCACGAGAAGCAATGCTCGCGACGGCCTATGCCTATGGGCCTCGATCGGCAGCCTGCGAAGAGCGCGCGACATTCCCGACCGCGCTGACATCGCACGACCAACAGCGTCTCCCCAGCGAAACTACGGCCTCAACCCGACGGCCTTGGAAGGGGAGGTTCTCGCCAGGCGCACTGCGCTTGCGCCTGTGCGGCCAAAAAGGCTAGCGGCAGGCGCTGCGACAGAACCTACGCGGCCGAAGAGGGAGATACCGCAGTCTTTGGGGCATAACGTGAAGGTGACCGGCACGTTGCGGCAAGGGGCCGCGAGGTGCAGGATATCCAACGGCGCCTCGCGTCCCCTTGCCGCAACGTGTCCGAGTCGACCGACCTGTTAGGCCGCAGCGGCACCGCGCTCATACTCTTCATAGTAGAAACCGACGTTGAGTCCGATGTAATGATGGGCGAGGAGTTCGGCCAGTTCAGGCGAAATGAAGGGCCCGCCACCCGTGCCATTTCCGCCCCAGTAGAACCCCAACGCGGTCTCAACGCCTCTCTCCCGCGCCTCTCGAAGCGACACACCGGATTTAAGTCTCGACAGAAGCCAAGAGACGTGCACCAAGAGGTCAATCTCGGAGTCTGGGATGGCGTCCCGAGAGTCCATGAGCCATACGTATCGCGGAAGGTCACTGCGCGTGGGAATGCCGGCAGCGCGCAGCCGTCGGGCACTCGCCAGTCTGGCAGGGGACTGGTTGTCGTCGAAGTCGAGGTCGTCTACCACCTCGGGAATGAGCAGCTTTGCCGCGGCGTCCGGGTCGTCAGATCTCAGAACGAGTGTGCAGTAGTGCCTCACGGAGTCCTTCTGCGGTCTAACGTGAAGGTGACCGGCACGTTGCGGCAAGGGGCCGCACGGTGCAGGATTCCCAACGGCACTGTGCGGCCCCTTGCCGCAACGTGTCCGAGTCGACCGACCAGTTAGACCGCAACCACGCGTTGGACTGCATAGAACAAACCGAATGCGGTGAAGAGTACCAATGGCGCAGCGGGAAGAGCAAGTGCGACTTTGACGAGTTTGGACGCATCGGAGCGTAGGACCTCCACGAAGGCAAGGACTCCGAACGCGGCGACAGCTTCGCTCAGCACCAAACCGGCCACGGTGCCGCCGTGCCAGAAATTTCCCGCATCGGACAGGAACAGCACAAGCCATAGGCCCGCCAAGAGCAAGAAGCCCGGGATCACGAGAGGACGAGGGAGCTGAATACGCCGACCGAGTGCCATTGCGGTCTAACGTTGGAGATGACCGGCGGGCCATAGGCGGGCGAAGCCTGCCGCGAGAACGTCCGTGTCGATCGACCTGTTAGACCTCACGCGCGCGGTGCTCAAACGAGAACTCCTCGAAGACGACCCGAAACTCTGCCCCGGATACAAACAGCATGCGTAGTTCCACGAAAGGATTCAGGAACTCGCACTCCCAATAGCCAAGATCCCCAAGTTCTTCCTCCAGGTATGGCCCAGGCGGAAGTATCTGGTCAAACTCGGAAACGCCGCCGAACACGAGGGAATAGCGAACCGGATTCTGAAGCTCCCGGTCCCATCCGTCGAGGGCCATCGCGACGGTTCGATCTTGGAATCGGCTCTCGAGTCGCTTTACTTCGGCATCGTGAAGGGTGTGCCCCTCCCACAGATCTAGGAGCGCAGTCGGGAGCTGAGGCCTAACGGATGCGATGTAGGCTTCGTACCGCCTGAAGGGCTCCCAGTCCTCGCCCTGCTTCTCCCACCACTCTCGGGTGAAAAACTTCATTGCCATGTGAGGTCTAACGTAATGTAGACCGCAACCACAATCCTGCTACCCGCCCCCCGCGCGATAACAGCTCCGCGGATCGATCCGCAAGTCCCCGTCCCATCATCCCATTCCCTCCGCTGCGCCGGATAACACCCAGCTCGTTCGTGTTTCAGTTAGCAGGCGATCCGCCAAGTTGACCGCCGCCGGATAAATCTGCCGGATAACACCAGCCTACGCAAGTATTGCCGGCTCCGGGATGGCACCGAACCGCTTGATTTGTCTCGCTTCCGCATCTATGCTGTTGTTTTGTACAGTATATATTCTGCATGCATTCCAGCGCCCTGCCCCCACTGCATTCGGCGCGCCTGCTCGATCAGGTGCGGGAGCGCGCACGCTATCTTCATTACAGCCTGCGCACCGAGAAGGCGTACGTCTACTGGACGAGGTTCTTCATCCGCTGGCATGGCTTGCGGCACCCTCGCGAACTGGGCGCGCCCGAAGTGGAAGCTTTCCTCACGATGCTGGCCACGCAGCGCCAGGTGTCCGCATCCACGCACAACCAGGCACTCAGCGCGCTGCTGTTCCTCTATCGCCAGGTCCTCGGCCTCGACCTGCCATGGATGCAGGGCGTGAACCGTCCCACTCGCCCTCCCCGCATTCCCACCGTACTGACCACCAACGAAGTCAGCGCGATCCTCGCCCGCATCGAGGGCGAAGCCGGCCTGCTCGCGCGATTGCTCTATGGCACCGGCATGCGGCTGATGGAGGCGGTGCGCCTGCGCGTGAAGGACGTCGATTTCGATCGCCATGCCATCGTCGTGCGCGAAGCCAAGGGCAACAAGGACCGCGTGGTCATGTTGCCGCAGTCGCTCCTGCCGGAACTGCGCGAGCAGCTATCCGCTGCGCACGCCGTGTGGCGGGAGGACGCCCGTACAGGCCGCAGTGGCGTCGCGGTGCCACACGCACTCGAGCGGAAATACCCCAACGTGGGTCGCACCTGGGGATGGTTCTGGGTCTTCCCGGCGCCCGCCCTGTCGATCGATCCCGCCACGGGGGAAGAACGGCGGCACCACGTCCACGAAGACCGCCTGCAACGCTCCCTGCGCAAAGCCCTCGCTTCGAGCGAAATCCACAAGCGCGTCTCCGCCCACACCCTTCGCCATTCCTTCGCCACCCACCTCCTGCAGTCCGGCACCGACATCCGCACCGTGCAGGAACTGCTCGGTCACAGCGACGTGAGCACGACGATGATCTACACCCATGTGCTCAAGGTCGCCGCGGGCGGCACGCGCAGCCCGCTGGACGCCCTCGCGTCGTGAACCTGCGCGCCGCGGTCAGGACGCGTCCGCCACGAGCAGGTTCGCATCCCTCGCCAGCAGCCATTTGCCGCCCACCTTCCGCAACACGGTCAGGGTGTGCCCTGCCCGCTTCATCCCCTTCTCTCCGCCTTGTGGGGTGACGCGCACCTCGAGCTTGCTCCACAGGAAGGCCCAGTCGCCGCTCACCCGGATTTCCTGGATGTCGCTGTTCCCGTCGATCACGGGCGCGCCCGGCTGCGCCTGCGCCCGCGCCGCCGCCGCGAACTCCGCCTTGCGCATCGGCGGCTTCCCCGGCACCAGGAACACGACGTCGTCGGTCATGAGCCCCAGCACGGTGTCGACGTCGCCCGAGCGCGTCGCCGCCATCCAGGTGGCGACAAGGTCGCGGATCTGCTGTTCGTCGCTGTTCATCGCCGCGCCTTGTCCTTCTGGTTCTGCGCCTCGATGCGCTCACGGGCGGCCTGCCAGTCGGCGTCGCTCCACTCGCGCAGTTCGTAGAAGTTGCCGCCGGTGGCGAGCGCGTTGCCGCCGTCCATCATGATGCTCTGGCCCGTGAGCCAGTCGCACTGGCCCGGCGCCATCAGGAAGGCCGCGAGGTTCTGCAGCTCGCTCATCCGGCCGGTGCGCGCCATCGGGTTGCGCGCCTTGCTGCGCGCGCCCGGCTCCTCGCCCGGATTCAGTCGTTTGCTCATGCCCTCGGTGGGAATCTCGCCGGGGCGGACGGCGTTGAGGCGGACGCCATGGCGCGCCCATTCCACCGCGAGCGACTTGGTCATCGTCTCGATGCCGGACTTGCTCATGGCCGAAGGCACCACGTATGGGCTGCCGTTGTCCACCCAGGTGGTGATGATGCTCATGACGCTGCGCCAGGGCTTCTCGCGCGTCCACTGTCCCGCCTTGGCTTCGGCGACCCAGCGCTTGCCGACCGCCTGCGTCACGTAGAAGGTGCCATGGAAGACGATGTTGGCGATGGCGTCGAAGGCGCGCGGCGACAGGCTCTCGGTCGGCGCGATGAAGTTGCCCGCGGCGTTGTTGACGAGTCCCGTGAGCCCGCCGCCTTCCCACAGCGCCTGCACCATGTCCTCCACGGCCTGCGCCACGCGGATGTCGACGCCGAAGGTGTCGATGCGCCGCTGGGGAAAGCGCTCGCGCCACGCGGCGGCGGTCTCGTCGCACACGGCTTGCCGGCGGCCGCAGATCGCGACATCGGCGCCGAGTTCCAGGAAGCGCTCGGCCATGGACTGGCCCAGGCCGGTGCCGCCGCCGGTGACCAGGATGCGCTGGCCGGCGAAAAGGTTGGCTGCGTACATGAAGTCTCCTTGCTGGGCCGCTCGCGGCGGGTGCAAGGGGAGCTTACGGGGGAAAGCGCTTCGTGGACAGGGGCGCTATTTGCGCGACAGCGCGAGGAACAGCGCGCAGCCGGAGCACAGCATCGCGCCGAGCTGCCAGGGGCCGAGCGGCTCGGCATGCACGATCGCGCCGGTGACCATCGCCACGATCGGCACCAGCACCGAAGACAGCCCGGCGACGCTGGGCGGCAGCAGGCCCACGATCGCGAACCAGGCGGCATTGCCGATCGCCATGGGAACAATGGTGATGTACGTGATGATCGCGATGGTCTGCCACGACACCGCGTGCGCCTGCCCGCGCCCGAGCCACAGCGCACCGATGGCCAGCGGCACCGCGGCAATCAGCAGCTGCCAGCCGGTGAGCACCAGCGCCGGCACCGGCACGTTGGCGCGCTTGAGGATCACGGTGCCGACGGCCCATCCCAGGCCGGCGAAAAGACCGAGCAGGAAGCCCGCCGGCGCGCTCGCGTAGGCCGTCCGCGCGGGGATCGCCAGCAGCGCGACGCCGAGCGCGGCGAGGCCGACGGCGGCCCACATGCGCGGCTGCGGCTTCTCGCCGAAGGCGAGCCACACGGCGAGCACGGTCCACAACGGCATGGTGAAACCGAGGATCGCCGCCTGGCCGGAGGGAATCAGGATGGCCGCGTAGGTGCTGGCCAGGTTCCAGATCACGAGGTAGATGAGCGCGGCGGCGCTGACCGCGGGCCAGTAGCGCCGCGGGATCGCCAGGGGGATGCCGCGTGCGCGGGCGAAGGCCAGCAGCAGGACCCCGGCGATGGTGACGCTCACCGCACGGAAGGTCCAGACCGAGACTTCGCGCACCGCCAGCGGGAAGAGCGACCAGTTGGTGCCCCAGACGAGGGTGAGGAGGATGACGAGGGGGAGAGCGCGGCGGGCGGGGGACATGGGGGCCGATTGTTGCAAACCCTCGTCATCCCCGCGCAGGCGGGGATCCAGGGCTTCCAAATGGAAAAGGGGCGCAATGCGCCCCTTCTTCAAAGCCCTGGGCCCCCGCCTCCGCGGGGGTGACGGGGTGTCAATGATGCTGCGGCGGCGTCACTTCCCAGTGCTGCATCACGCGGTCGTGGCCGTCCACGCTTTCCAGCCGCACGCGGAAGCCCCACAGCCTCGCCACGTGCTTCACCACTTCCTCCGCGCTGTTGTCCAGCGGGCGGTCGTTGTGGCGGATGTGGCGCAGAGTCAGCGAGCGGTCGCCGCGGGCGTTGACGTTCCACACCTGGATGTTCGGCTCGCGCCAGCCGAGGTCGTGCTGCCTCGACAGCGACTCGCGCAGGCGCCGGTAACCGTTCTCGTCGTGGATCGCCGCCACCTCCAGCTCGGACTGCGCGGCGTCATCGAGCACCGCGAACAGCCGCAGGTCCCGCATCAGCTTGGGCGACAGGTACTGGCCGATGAAGCTTTCGTCCTTGAAGTGGCGCATCGCGTAGTCGAGCGACTTGATCCAGTCGCTGCCGGCGATGTCGGGGAACCACTCGCGGTCCTCGTCGGTGGGGTTCTGGCAGATGCGCTTGATGTCCGAGAACATCGCGAAGCCCAGCGCGTACGGGTTGATGCCGCTGTACGCCGGGTGCGTCACCGGCGGCTGGAACACCACGTTGGTGTGCGAGCTGAGGATCTCCATCATGTAGCCGTCCGAGAGCATGCCCTCGTCGTACATGGCGTTCAGCAGCGTGTAGTGCCAGAAGGTCGCCCAGCCCTCGTTCATCACCTGGGTCTGGCGCTGCGGATAGAAGTACTGCGCGATCTTGCGCACGATGCGCACGATCTCGCGCTGCCACGGCTCCAGCAGCGGCGCGTGCTTCTCGATGAAGTACAGGATGTTCTCCTGCGGCTCCTCGGGGAAGCGCCGGTGCTCCTTCTTAGCCTGCTTGCCCGCCTTGGTGGGCAGCGTGCGCCACAGGTCGTTCACCTGCTGCTGGAGGTAGGACTCGCGCTCCTTGCGCCGGTTCTCCTCCTCCACCATCGAGATCTTCTGCGGCCGGCGATAGCGGTCCACGCCGTAGTTCATGAGCGCGTGGCAGGCGTCGAGCGTGGCCTCCACGGCGTCGATGCCGTGCCTTTCCTCGCATTCGGAGACGAAGCTCTTCGCATAGACCAGGTAGTCGATGATCGAGCTGGCGTCCGTCCACATGCGGAACAGGTAGTTGCCCTTGAAGAAGGAGTTGTGGCCGAAGCAGGCGTGCGCCATCACCAGCGCCTGCATCGGCATCGTGTTCTCCTCCATGAGGTAGGCGATGCAGGGATCGGAGTTGATCACGATCTCGTAGGCCAGCCCCATGTGGCCGCGGCGGTAGCTCTTCTCGCTCTGGATGAAATGCTTGCCGTAGGACCAGTGGCGGTAGTTCACCGGCATGCCGACGGAGGCATAGGCGTCGAGCATCTGCTCGGAGGAGATCAGTTCCAGCTGGCTCGGATAGGTATCGAGGCCGAAGCGCTCCGCGGTGCGGCGGATCGCCTGGAAGTAGGTCTCGATCAGCTCGAAGTTCCAGTCCGAGGGGTTGGGCAGGCGCTTGCTCTCGTCCTTCTTCACGTCGGACGGCATCAGGAGGTCGGCTTCGCTCATGTTGTCCCCGCAGGTTGTTTCTTGAACAGGTCCCGGAACACCGGGAAGATCTGCGAAGGCGTGACGATCTTCTGCATCGCGAAGTGGGGGTTGGCGTCACGCACGCGCGTGTACTCCTCCCAGAGGTTCTGGTCCTCGTCGGCGACCTGCACGTACGCGTAGTAGCGCACCAGCGGCAGGATCTTGCTGTCCAGGAGCTCGCGGCACTTGGACGAATCCTGCTGCCAGTTGTCGCCGTCCGAAGCCTGGGCGCCGTAGATGTTCCACTCGCTGCCCATGTAGCGCGCGCGGATGATGTCGTTCATCAGCGTGAGCGCGCTCGACACCACCGTGCCGCCGCTCTCGGTGGCGTGGAAGAACTCGTCTTCGGTGACTTCCGCCGCCTGCGTGTGGTGGCGGATGAACACCACTTCCGTCTTCTCGTAATGGCGCGAGAGGAACAGGTACAGCAGGATGAAGAAGCGCTTGGCGAGGTCCTTGCGCGATTCGTCCATCGAGCCGGAGACGTCCATCAGGCAGAACATCACCGCCTTGTTGGTCGGCTTGGGCTCGCGGATGCGGTTGCGGTAGCGCAGGTCGAACGGGTCGAGGAAGGGCACGCGCTTGAGGCGCGAGCGCAGTTCCATCACCTGCTTGCGCAGGACCTCCACTTCCGGCGGCGCGACGTCGGGCCGGCGCTCGAGGTCTTCCAGCTGCCGCTCGGCCGCCTTGAGCTCGGCGCGGGCGTCGCCGCCCATCGCGATGCGGCGAGCCAGGCCGACGCGCATCGAGCGCACCACGTGCAGGCTGGTGGGGTTGCCTTCGGAAACGAAGCCGGCGCGGCGCACCTTCCATTCCGGCACGTCCGCCAGCAGCTGCGTGCGGATCATGCGGGGCAGCGCGAGGTCGTCGAAGAAGTAGTTCATGAACTCTTCGCGACTGATGCGGAAGACGAAGTCGTCTTCACCCTGCCCGTCCGGCGAAGCGCCGCTGCCGCCGGAGCCGCCACCGCCGCCGCCCTGCGGCCGCTGGATGCGGTCGCCGCGGATGTATTCCTCGTTGCCGGGATGCACGAGCTCGCGCGAGCCGCCCGGCGCGTGGCCGAAGGTCGGCTCCGTCACATCGCGCTTGGGCAGCGTGATGTCGGCGCCTTCCTCCATGTCGGTGATGCTGCGGTCGCCGACGGCCTTGCGCACGGCTTCCTTGATCTGCTCCCGGTAGCGCCGCAGGAAGCGCTCGCGGTTGCCGATCGACTTGTTCTTGCCCGAGAGGCGGCGGTCGATGACCTGGTGGAGCATGGACCGCTCGCCGCCGCTTCTGTTCGTCACACTAAAACCTCCGTCCTGCTCTTATCGCGTGCCACTGCGGAACCGGCTTTGCCGGGCCGCTGGTGGCGCCCCTTGAGGGGAGGCGCCGTAGGCGCTTCGGGGTGGTCCAATTACGAGCTTTTCCGCACGCGCAGGTACCACTCGCACAGCAGGCGGACCTGCCGTTTCGTGTAGCCCTTCTCCACCATGCGGTTGACGAAGTCCTCGTGCTTCTTCGCCTCGTCGGCCGAGGCCTTGGCGTTGAAGCTGATCACCGGCAGCAGTTCCTCGGTGTTCGAGAACATCTTCTTCTCGATCACGGTGCGCAGCTTCTCGTAGCTGGTCCACACCGGGTTCTTGCCCGCGTTGTTGGCGCGCGCCCGCAGCACGAAGTTCACGATCTCGTTGCGGAAGTCCTTCGGATTCGACAGGCCGGCCGGCTTCTCGATCTTCTCCAGCTCCGCGTTCAGGGCGGCGCGGTCGAAGATTTCGCCGGTGTCGGTGTCGCGGAATTCCTGGTCCTGGATCCAGAAGTCCGCATACGTGACGTAGCGGTCGAAGATGTTCTGGCCGTACTCGGAATAGGACTCGAGGTAGGCCGTCTGGATTTCCTTGCCGATGAACTCCGCGTAGCGGGTGGCCAGGTGTTCCTTGATGTAGGCGAGGTACTTCTGCTCGGTCTCGGCCGGGAACTGCTCGCGCTCGATCTGCTGTTCGAGCACGTACATCAGGTGCACCGGGTTGGCCGCCACCTCGTTGGTGTCGAAGTTGAAGACCTTCGACAGGATCTTGAACGCGAAGCGCGTCGAGATGCCCGTCATGCCTTCGTCGACGCCGGCGTAGTCGCGGTATTCCTGGTAGCTCTTGGCCTTCGGATCCGTGTCCTTCAGGTTCTCGCCGTCGTAGACCAGCGTCTTGGAGAAGATGCTGGAGTTCTCCGGCTCCTTCAGGCGCGTCAGCACCGAGAACTGCGCCATCATCTTCAGCGTGCCGGGCGCGCACACCGCATCCTTCAGCGAGGAGTTGGAGATCAGCTTCTCGTAGATCTTCACTTCCTCGGTGACGCGCAGGCAGTACGGCACCTTCACCACGTAGATGCGGTCCAGGAAGGCTTCGTTGTTCTTGTTGTTCTTGAAGGCCTTCCACTCGCTCTCGTTGGAGTGGGCCATCACGATGCCGTCGAACGGGATCGCGCCGAAGCCTTCCGTGCCCTTGAAGTTGCCTTCCTGGGTGGCGGTCAGCAGCGGGTGCAGCACCTTGATCGGCGCCTTGAACATTTCCACGAATTCGAGCAGGCCCTGGTTCGCGAGGCACAGGCCGCCGGAGTAGCTGTAGGCGTCCGGGTCGTCCTGCGCGAAGCTCTCGAGCTTGCGGATATCGACCTTGCCGACCAGCGAGGAGATGTCCTGGTTGTTCTCATCGCCCGGCTCGGTCTTGGCGATGCCGATCTGCTTGAGGATGCTGGGGTAGCGCTTGACGACCTTGAACTTGCGGATGTCGCCGCCGTATTCCTCGAGGCGCTTCACCGCCCAGGGCGACATGATCTTCTGCGTGAAGCGGCGCGGGATGCCGAACTGCTGTTCCAGCAGCGGGCCGTCTTCCTCGTTGCTGAACAGGCCGAGCGGCGACTCGTTCACCGGGGAGCCCTTCAGCGCGTAGAAGGGGACCTGCTCCATCAGCTGCTTGAGCCGTTCCGCGATCGACGACTTGCCGCCGCCCACCGGGCCCAGCAGATACAGGATCTGCTTCTTCTCTTCCAGGCCTTGCGCGGCATGGCGGAAGTGCGAGACGACCTGCTCGATCGCCTCTTCGAGTCCGTAGAAGTCCTTGAACGCCGGGTAAACGCGAATGACCTTGTTGCCGAAGATGCGCGACAGGCGCTGGTCATGCCGCGTGTCGACCATTTCCGGCTCGCCGATCGCGGCGAGCATGCGTTCGGAAGCAGTCGCGTACGTCAGCGGCTCCTTCTTGCACAGCTCGAGGTACTCCTCGATCGACATCTCTTCCTCGCGCTTTTGTTCGTAACGCGTGAGGAAATTGCGGACGACGTCCATGAAGCCTCCTTCGTATGCAGACTGCGAGCAGGTCGTGCAGTGCGATGTCCAATGTACTCCAGAGCCTCCCGGCGGACCGGTTTCACCCTGTAGGCCGAACACCGACTTCACTGTAGGTGAACCATAGATAAAAACAAGAGCGGAGAGTTGCTAGGGACAAACGAGAGACGCCTGTAAACGACATTCCGCACACGTGCCGTCAGCCTGCGAAAAGCGTCGGCCGTCGCATGCAAGGCCTCCCGTGCACAGCAATGCAGGACGCGTGCCCGCGGTTGACGGCGTCAGCTGGTGCGCGTGACCTTCTTCAGGTGCGGCGGGCGATCCGGGTCGTTGCCGCGCGCGCGCGCCAGCGCTTCGACCATGGGATAGAAGCTCTGGATCGCGCACATCGGATCGAGCTCCGCCACCGGCGCTTCCGCGAGCACCAGGTTCGCTTCGGGTGTTCCCTGAGGTGCGGCGAGCAGCACACGCGCACCGCGAGTGCGCATCGCGCGCGCCAGTTCGAGCAGGCCGGCCTGCGCCGGGCCGCGCGGGGCGAACACCAGCAAGGGATATCCCTCATCGATCAGGGCCATCGGGCCGTGCTGGATCTCGGCGCCGGAGAACGCTTCGGCCTGGATGCCGCAGGTTTCCTTGAATTTCAGCGCCGCTTCCATCGCGACGGGCAGCCCGAGCCCGCGGCCGACGACGAACAGGCGATCGGCGTCGCGCAGCGCGTCGACGGCGGACGACCAGTCGGTGTTGCACGCCCGCTCCATCGCCTGCGGCAGTGCTTCCAGCGCGGACACCAGGGTGGCATCATCCTGCCAGGCCGCGGTGAGGCGCGCGCCGGCGACGAGCTGCGCGATGAAACTCTTGGTCGCGGCCACGCTCGCTTCCTGTCCCGCGTGCAGCGGGAACAGCCATTCCGCCGCCCGCGCGAGCGGCGAGGACGCATCGTTCACGAAGGCGCAGGTGATGGCGCTGCAGTTGCGGAAGTAGTCGATCGGCCCGATCAGGTCCGGGCTCTGCCCCGATTGCGAGAACGCCAGCGCCGCGAGGCCGTCGCAGCGGATCTGCGACTGGTACAGCGTGACGAGCGACATCGGCATCGACGTGACCAGCCGGCCGAGACGCGCCATGATCAGGTAGGCGGCGTAGTGCGCGGCGTGGTCGGAGCTGCCGCGCGCGATCGTCAGCAGCGCGGTGGGCGGCTCGCGGCGCAGGCGTTCGCCGAAAGCGCGCCAGCGGTCGCCGTCCTCGCGCAACTGGCGCGCCACGGCCTGGGGGGCTTCGCGTGCTTCATCCAGCATGCGGGACATCGATGGATCCTCCTTGGACGAAAACCTCCTGCACGCGCAGGTCGCGATCCAGCACCACGACGTCGGCCCAGGCGCCCTCCTGCAGGCGGCCGCGGTCCTGCAGGCCGAGAAACTCGGCGGCGAAGGTGGAGCAGCGGCGCGCGGCGTCCTGCAGCTCCACCCCGATCACGTCGACCAGGTTGCGCAGCGCGCGGTCCATGGTGAGCGTCGAGCCGGCCAGCGTGCCGTCGGCCAGGCGCACGCCGCCCAGGCATTTGGTGACGGCCTGGCGGCCGAGGCGGTATTCGCCATCGGGCATGCCGGTGGCGGCGGTGGAATCGGTCACGCAATACAGGCAGGGGATGCTGCGCAGCGCGGCGCGGATCGCGCCCGGATGCACGTGCAGCAGGTCGGGGATGACTTCGGCGTACTGCGCATGCGCCAGCGCGGCACCGACCATGCCGGGCATGCGGTGGTGCAGCGGCGTCATCGCGTTGAACAGGTGGGTGAAGCCGAGCGCGCCCTTCTGCAGGGCGGCGACGCCGTCTTCGTAGGTGCCCAGCGTGTGTCCGACCTGCACGCGGAAGCCGGCGGCGATCAGCGCGGTGATCGCTTCCATGTTGCCGGGCACTTCCGGGGCGACGGTCAGCAGCCGGATCGGCGCGAGCGCATCGAGCTCCTTCAGTTCGTCCAGCGACACCGGGCGGGCATACGGCGGCTGCGCGCCGAGCTTGCCGGCGTTGATGTACGGGCCTTCGAGGTGCACGCCCAGGATGCGGGCGGCGCCCGGCGCACCATCGCGGCACAGTTCCCCGACGGGAGCCAGCGAGGTGCGCAGGTCCTCGACCGGAGCGGTCATCGTGGTGGCGAGCAAGGCGGTGGTTCCGTGCCGGGCATGGCGGCGCGAGACCTGCAGCGCGGCGTCGCCGCCTTCCATGATGTCGCGGCCGGCGGCGCCGTGCACGTGCAGGTCGATGAAGCCGGGAAGCAGCAGCGGCGCACCCGCTTCGCGGGCGCGTTCGGCGGCGAGGTGCGTACCGGCGATGGCGGCGATGCGGCCGTCGGCGGCGATGCGAAGGGTGCCGTCGACGATCCCGGCAGGCGTGACGATGCGGCCCTTCAGCGTTCGTGTCACAGAGCTGCTTCCGTCTCTTTCCGGACGGCGCGGCGGGCGAGCATCAGCGCTCCCTCCGCTGCGCCGGCCTGGGCCGGAACGAGGCGGCCTCGCAGCGCGGGGCGCATGCGCGGCGCCAGGCGCTCGCCGATGCTGCCGGCGATGGCCAGCGGCAGGCGGCCGCGCGGATCGATCGCCAGCGCGAGGTCTTCCAGGGCCTGGGTGGCGTCCTGCAGCATGCGGGCGGCGACGGGATCGGTCGCCTCGCACTCGAACACGGCGCGGGCGAGCTGGGCGAATTCGAACTGGCCCGAGACGGAACACCATTCCTGCAGCGTCTCGCGCTCGTCGCCGCAATGCATCCAGACGCGGCGCGCGAGCGGGCTCGCGTTGACGCGACCGTCGAACGCGGCGAGCCCATGGCGCACGGCCTGCAGGCCGAGCCAGCCGCCGCTGCCTTCGTCATCCACGCGGAAACCCCATCCGCCGACTGTAGCGCGCAAGCCGTCGGCGCGGAGCGCTTCGGCGATGCTGCCGGTGCCGGCGATGACGATCACGCCCGGCTGGCCGCCGTGGGCGCCGAGCAGCATGGTGAAGGAATCGGTGTCGGCTTCCAGGCGGGCGAAGCCGGGATCGAGGGCCAGGAACTCATCGCGCCACGGGGCATGGCTGACGCCGGACAGCCCGGCGGCGAGCGCGCAGCGCGACCAGGAGGGGACCGGCAGCCCGGCCGTTTCGAAGCCGCGGCGGGCAGCCAGGAGCACGTTGTCCCAGGCCTGGGGGATGCCTTGTCCGAGGGCGGAAGGCCCGGAACGGCCGGCGCCGACGGCCTGGCCGTCCGTGCGATGGACGAGCGCGCGGGTTCCGCTGCCGCCGCCGTCCACTCCGATCAGGTACTCCACCGGCAAATCTGGCTCCCTCCCTCCGCTGGCTTGCTGTTGCTTGAAGGTTGGAACCCTGATGCGACAAGGAGTTGCAGCTCAGCGGCGTGGTGTTTGCAACACCTTATGAACGACACCCGTGCCACGGACGAGCAGCCGGGCTAAGCTCCCACCCCGTGTCGCCGATCCACTTCTATTTCGATTTCATTTCGCCCTACGGCTACTTCGCCAGCCTTCGCGTGGAAGAGCTGGCCGCCCGCCATGGCCGGCGGGTCGACTGGCGCCCGATGCTGCTGGGCGTGGCCGTGATGAAGGTGATGGGCCTGAAACCCCTGCTCGACACGCCGCTGAAGGGCGACTACATCCGGCGCGACGTGCTGCGCCATGCGCGGCGGCACGGCATACAGCTCGGGCGGGACCCCAATGCCTCGGTCGGCAATCCACTGCCGGCGGCGCGCGCCTTCTACTGGGTGAAGCGCCATGCCCCGGGACTGGAAGTGCCGCTGGCGCACGCGCTGTTCCACGCCTTCTGGGCCGAGGGACGCGACCTGTCGACGCCCGAAGCGGTGGCGGCGATCCCGCTGCCAGGCGGCCTGTCGAGCCAGGAGCTCGTGATCGGGGCGGCAAGCGACGAGGCGGCGACGCTGTTGCGCAACGCCGTGGCGGCATCGATCAAGGCCGGGATCTTCGGCTCGCCGACGATCGTGGTCGATGGGGAGCCGTTCTGGGGGGCGGATCGGTTGGGGGAGGTGGATGAGTGGCTGGCGCTGGGAGGGTGGTAGATTGCCCGTCGTTCCCGCGCAGGCGGGAACCCAGGGCTTCCGGATCCAAAGCGGCCACGGGCCGCTTTTTCAATGCTCTGGATCCCCGCCTGCGCGGGGATGACGGCTAGCGGAACACGACTTCCACCGCGATGGCGCCGAGCGCATCGCGCAGCCGCTGTTCCAACCTCGGGTCACGCTCGCCTGGAACCGTCACCTCCACCAAGCACCCTGCCCCCTTCTCCCTCGCCGTGACGCCAACCCCCGGCGCCACCGCTTCCAGCACTTCCCGCAGCTTCAACTCCGTCGCCCGCACCCGCAGCGCCGGCTTGTAGATCTTGCCCACCGCCGTCGTCGGCAGGGCCTCCAGCACGACCACCCGCTTGGGCACCGCCGGCCGCTCGTACACCTGCGGCGCCACCTGCTCCAGCAAGACCTCGGCCGGCACCTGCGCGCCCGGCTTCAGCGTCACGAAAGCCGCCGGCACCTCGCCGGCATGCGCGTCGGGTTCCGCCACCACCGCGCACATCGCCACCGCCGGATGCGCGAGGAAGGCGTCTTCCACCAGGCCCGGATCGATGTTGTGCGAGCCGCGGATGATCACGTCCTTCGCGCGGCCGGTGACGTGCAGGCAGCCCTGCGCGTCCACGTGCCCCAGGTCGCCGGACACCAGCCAGCCCTGCTCGAACATGCCGGCATCGCGCGCCGGATCCGTGTAGCCCGGGCTCACGTGCGGTCCGCGCAGCACCACCACGCCCGTGTCGCCGCTCCCGCACGCTTCCTGCAGCCGCACGCGGCCCTCGCGCCAGGGCACGACCCGCACCTCGCTGTACGGCAGTCGCAGGCCGCAGGAACCCGGCACGCGCGGTGCATGGAACGGCTCGATCGACACCAGCCCGGCGCACTCGGTCATGCCGAGGATGTTGCGCACGGCGATCCCGAGCGTGGATTCGAAACGTTGCGCCAGTTCGCCGGGGAGCGGCGAGCCGCCGGTGTAGGCGACGCGGATCCGCGAGACGTCCGCATCGACCGGCAGGTTGCACAGGTTCGCCAGGATCGTCGGCACGCAGGCGAGCGCCGTCACCCGCTCGCGCTCGCAGAATCTCCAGTAGTTGCGCAGGAAGGCCGCATTGCGCATGCCGCTGACGGTGGGCAGCACCTGCGTGGCGCCGATCGCCAGCAGCGCGAGGCCGTAGACGAAGGCACCCGCGACGTGGAACAGCGGAAAGCCGTTGATCTCCACCGTGCGTTCGTCGAAGCCGTAGAAGCGGTGCGCGAACCAGGAAGTGTGCGCCTCGTTGCCGTGCGTGTGCCGCACCAGCTTGGGCGCGCCGGTGGTGCCGCCGGTGTGGAACAGCGCGGCGACGCGGTCGGGAGTGAGCTGCGGGTCGAAGGCGAGCTGGTCGGATTCGCCTTGCAGCGCCTCCTCGAAGCTGCCGCCGATGGCGAGCAGGCGCCGCGACGCGAGCCCGGGCACCTTCTGCACCGCCGACCAGACATCGAGCTCCGCATTCGGTCCGAGCGCGACGACCACCTTGGCGCCGCTCGCATCGAGCAGCGCGGCGACGTGGTCCGGCTGCAGCATGAAGTTGATCGGGCAGGCGCGGCCGGCGACCTGCGCGCCCCACAGCGCGTAATGCGTGGACGGGATGTTGGGCGCGAGGATCGCCACCGCGTCCTCGGGGCCGACGCCGAGGCGCCGGAACAGGTTCGACGCGCGGTGGATGTTGGCGAGCAGTTCGCGATAGGTGATGCAGTGCGGAGCGGTCGCGAGTTCGCCGTCGGGGAGGTAGGTGAACGCGGTGCGTTCGGCGAAGCGCTCGGCGGCGCGCGCGATCAGGCCGTAGGTCGTGCGCGCCGGGATCGCGTCTTCGTAAGGCGTTCGCTCCAGCGCCTCGATGTCCGCGAGGCTCGTGAAGGCGCTCATCCCAGCCCCAGCAGCCGGACCGCGTTGCCCTTCAGGATCCCCGGCATCACTTCCGGCTTGAAGCCGGCGTCCTCGAAATCCTTCATCCAGCGATCCGGCGTGATCAGCGGGTAGTCGCTGCCGAACAGGATGCGGTCCTTCAGCAGCGTGTTGGCGTACTGCACCAGCTGCTTGGGGAAGTACTTCGGGCTCCAGCCGGAGAGGTCGATCCACACGTTCGGCTTGTGCGTCGCCACCGAAAGCGCCTCGTCCTGCCAGGGGAAGCTGGGGTGCGCCATCACGATCTGCATGTCGGGGAAATCGATCGCGACGTCGTCGAGGTGCATCGGGTTGCTGTATTCGAGGCGCAGGCCGCCGCCGCAGCGCATGCCCGAGCCGATGCCGCTGTGGCCGGTGTGGAAGATCGTCGGCAGCTTGTGGTGGTTGATCACCTCGTAGATCGGCCACGCCATGCGGTCGTAGGGGTGGTAGCCCTGCACCGTCGGATGGAACTTGAAGCCCTTGACGCCTTCTTCCTCGATCAGGCGTTCGGCCTCGCGCGCGCCCATCTTCCCTTTGTGCGGATCGATGCTGGCGAAGGCCACCATCATGTCGCTGTTCTCGCGCGCGGCCTGCGCGATCTCCTCGTTGGGGATGCGGCGGCGTCCGAGCTGGGCTTCGCTGTCGACCGTGAACATCACCAGGCCGATCCTGCGCTCGCGGTAGTACGCGATGGTCTCGGCGATCGTCGGCCGGCGGTTGCTGCGGAAGTACTTGTCGGCCGCGCGGTCGTACTCCTCGCCGTAGTTGTCGAAGGGATTCCAGCAGCTCACTTCGGCGTGCGTGTGCACGTCGATCGCGACGAGATTCGCGTGGTCCATCTTGTCTCCTGGTCGGCTCCTCTTCTAGGGTAAGCACCTAGCGGGCGGGCCTTGAACTGGTTATTGTTTATAACAAACAATCCGCCCATTCCGCAAACCTTTCCATGACATCCCACCCCGACATCCAGCTCGAGATCGACGGCGACGTCGCGATCGTCCGCCTGAACCGCGCGGCCAAGCGCAACGCCCTTTCCGACGGCCTCGTGCTCGCCGTGCGCGACAGCTTCCAGAACCTGCCTTCCACCGTGCGCGCCGCCGTGCTCGACGGGGCGGGCGACCATTTCTGCGCCGGCCTCGACCTCTCCGAACTGAAGGAGCGCGACGCCGGCGCCGGCCTGCACCACTCGCGCATGTGGCACGCCGCGCTGGAGGAAGTGCAGTACGGCCCGGTGCCGGTCGTGGCCGCTCTGCATGGCGCGGTGGTGGGCGGTGGGCTCGAGCTCGCCGCGGCCTGCCACATCCGCGTGGCCGACGCGACGACCTTCTACGCGCTGCCCGAAGGCGCACGCGGCATCTTCGTGGGCGGCGGCGGCGCCGTGCGCATCCCGCGCCTGATCGGCGCCGCGCGCATGGCCGACATGATGCTGACCGGCCGCGTCTACCAGGCCGAGGAAGGCGAGCGCGCCGGCTTCGCGCAATACCTCGTGCCGGCCGGCCAGGCCTTCACCAAGGCGCTGGAGCTCGCCCGGCGCGTCGCGGAAAACGCGCCGCTCACCAACTATGCGCTGATGCACGCCCTGCCGCGCATCGCCGAACAACCCGCCGACCAGGGCTTCCTCACCGAAGCGCTGATGGCCGCCATCGCCCAGAGCGCGCCCGAGGCCAAGCAGCGCGTGCGCGACTTCCTGGAAGGCCGCGCCGCCAGGATCGGCAAGACCTGAGCGGGCCGGAGGAGACCAACCCATGAGCACCGCGACGAAGAGTGCCGCCGGCTACCGCCCGCTGAAGTTCGGCGTCACGCGCGCGATCCTGCGAGATGGCGCCCACGGCGTGCGCTACCTGCGCGGCGAAGGCGAACTTCAGCCCTGCACGCGCCGCATCACCGATCGCCTGGTGCACTGGGCCGAGACGCAGCCCGATCGCGTGTTCATCGCGCGCCGCCAGCGCAACCCCGACGGCAGCACCGGCGAGTGGCAGACGATCACCTGGCGGCAGGCGCTCGCCGCCGCGCGCAGCATCGGCCAGGCCCTGCTGGATCGCCGGCTCGATGCCGAGCGGCCGGTGGCGATCCTCAGCGAGAACAGCCTGGAACACGCGCTGCTCGCGCTCGGCTGCCTCTATGTCGGCATCCCCTACTGCCCGGTGTCGCCCGCCTATTCACTGGTGAGCCAGGACTTCGACAAGCTGCGCCATGTATTGGCCACGCTCACGCCTGGACTGGTCTTCGCCTCCGACGCACGTTACGCGAAAGCCATCACGGCAACGGTCGCGCCCGAGGTCGAAGTAGTACTCGACGCCGGCCAGGTCGACGGCCGTCCCACGACGCCCTTCGCCGCCCTGCTCGCCACGCTGCCCACGCCCGCGGTCGAAGCGGCGATGCACGCGACCGGCCCCGACACGATCACCAAGTTCCTCTTCACCTCGGGCTCCACCAAGCTGCCCAAGGCGGTGATCAACACCCACGGCATGTGGTGCGCCAACCAGCAGCAGATGCGGCAGTCGATGCCGGTGCTCACCGAGGAGCCGCCGGTGCTGGTGGACTGGCTGCCCTGGAACCACACCTTCGGCGGCAACCACAACTTCGGCCTCACGGTCTACAACGGCGGCACCCTCTACATCGACGACGGCAAGCCGACGCCCGCACTGATGGGCGAGACGCTGCGCAACCTGCGCGAGGTCGCGCCCACCGTCTACTTCAACGTGCCGACCGGCTTCGAGGCGATCGCGCATGCGATGAAGGCCGACCCGGTGCTGCGCCGCAACCTGCTGTCGCGCGTGCGCATGTTCTTCTACTCCGGCGCCGCGCTCGCGCAGCCGATCTGGGACCTGCTGCACGAGATGCAGGAGCAGGAGATCGGCGAACGCATCGTCATGGGCACGGGTCTCGGCATGACCGAGTCCGCGCCCTTCGCGGTGTTCATCACCAACCCGGAAGTGAAGTCCGGCTACGTCGGCCTGCCGACCCCGGGCATGGAGTTGAAGCTCGTGCCTGCGGACGGCAAGACGGAGATCCGCTACAAGGGTCCGAACGTCACGCCGGGCTACTGGCGCAATGCGGAAGCGACCCAGGAGTGCTTCGACGATGAAGGCTTCTTCTGCACCGGCGACGCGGTGCTGTGGATCGACGCGGAGAATCCGCACCTGGGCCTCAAGTTCGACGGCCGCATCGCCGAAGACTTCAAGCTGGCCACCGGCACCTTCGTCAGCGTCGGCCCGCTGCGCGCGAAGATCGTCAACGCCGGCGCGCCCTACGTGCAGGACGCGGTGATCACCGGCCTCAATTGCAACGAGGTCGGCGCCCTGCTCTTCCCCCGGCCGGAAGTGCGCAAGCTCGCGCCGCACCTGCCGCCCGACACGCCGCTCCAGGAAGTGCTGCTGAGCGCCGCGGTGCAGGACCACTTCCAGGACGTGCTGGACGCGCTGGCCCGCGAGTCCACCGGCAGCGCCAATCGCGTCGCCCGCCTGTACCTGATGCACGAGCCGCCCTCCATCGACAAGGGCGAGGTCACCGACAAGGGCTCGATCAACCAGCGCGCCGTGCTGAAGCACCGCGACGCCCTGGTGCAGGCCTTCCACGACGAGCGCCTGCCCTTCACCCTGAAACCGGAGCGCTGAACTTCTTCCACCACGAGAGGAGACTTCCATGATCGACCGCCGTGCATTCGTGAAGCAGGCCGCCGGCCTCGCCGCCTTCGGTGCCGCGGGCTGGCCCGCGATGGTCCGGGCGCAGAACCTGGAACTCGCGAAAATCCTCTGCGGCTTCCCGCCCGGCGGCACCAGCGACGCGATGTCGCGGCGGCTCGCCGACAAGCTGCGGGGCAACTACGCCGGCAACGTGGTGGTGGAAAACAAGCCGGGCGCCGGTGGCCAGATCGCCGTGACCACCCTGAAGGACAGCCCCGCCGACGGCAGCGTGATGCTGCTCACGCCGTCGTCGATGCTTTCGGTCTACCCCTATGTTTACAAGAGCCTCCCGTACAAGCCGGCGACCGACGTGCAGCCGGTCTCCATCGCCTGCTGGTTCGACCATGCCTTCGGCGTCGGGCCCGCGGTGCCGGAGAGCGTGAAGACACTGAAGGATTTCATCGCCTGGGCCAGGGCCAATCCTGTGAAAGCCAACTACGGGTCCCCCGGCGCCGGCTCGATGCCGCACCTGGTCGGCGGCTTCCTCTCGAAGCTCTCCGGCGTCGAGCTGAAGCACGTGCCCTATCGCGGCTCCGCTCCCGGCATCCAGGACCTGCTCGGTGGCCAGATCTCCGCGATGTCTTCCCCGGTCGGCGACTACCTGCCGTACATCAAGACCGGCAAGCTGCGGGTGCTGGCCGTCTCCGGCGAGAAGCGCAGCAGCTTCCTGCCGGACGTGCCGACGTACACGCAGCAGGGCTATCCGACCATCAAGGTGCGCGAGTGGTACGGCGTGTTCCTGCCCGGGCGGGCCTCGCCCGACGTGGTGCGGCGCGCCGCCGCCTACCTGCAGCCCGCCCTCACGCACCCCGACATGGCAGGCAGCCTCGCCGCCCTGGGCATGGAAGTCGCCTCGTCGACGCCGCAGGGCCTGGCCGAACTGTTGCAGGCAGACACCGAACAATGGGCCCGCATCGTCCGGCAGATCGGATTCACGCCCGAGTCCTGATCCCGCTTCACTACACTTCAGCCACAACCCAGGAGACACAGAGCATGATGGACCGTCGTCAGTTCGTGCAGACCGCCGCCGCCTTCGGCGCCCTCGCCGCGCTGCCCCTCGCCCTGCGCGCGCAGGCCTTCGACGCGCCGAAGATCGTCAACGGCTTTCCCGCCGGCGGCACGGCCGATGCGACGGCGCGCCGCGTCGGCGAACACATGGGCGGCACCGCTTACGCAAAGGGCGCCGCGGTGGTGGAGAACAAGCCGGGTGCCGGTGGCCGCATCGCCTGCGAAGTGGTGAAGGCGTCCAAGGCGGACGGCTCGACGCTGCTGCTCACGCCCTACTCGATGATGTCGATCTACCCGCACATCTACGCCAGGCTGTCCTATGACCCGTTCAAGGACTTCCTGCCGGTGTCGATCGCGGCGGTGATGACGCACGCCCTGGCCGTCGGCCCGATGGTGCCGGCCAGCGTGAAGACGGTGAAGGACTACCTCGCCTGGGCCAAGGCCAATCCGGGCCAGGCCAACTACGGCTCGCCGGCCGCCGGCTCCACGCCGCACTTCCTGGGCGCGCTCCTGGGACTCAACACCGGCGTCGACCTGAAGCACGTGCCCTATCGCGGCTCGCTGCCGGCGGTGGCCGACATGATCGGCGGCACGCTGGCCTCGACCTCCACGCCTACCGGCGACGCGCTGGCCAACCACAAGGCCGGCAAGATCCGCATCCTCGCCACCTCGGGCGCGCAGCGCACGCCCTTCACGCCGGACGTGGCCACCTACGCGGAACAGGGCTTCCCGGAGCTGACCACCGAGGAGTGGTTCGGCTTCTACGCGCCCGCCGGCACGCCGGCCAACGTGATCGCGAACGCCAACGCCGCGATCAACCAGGCGCTGAAGGACAAGAGCGTGATCGACTCGCTCGCGCTCATGGGCCTGGTGGCGCAGGGCTCCACGCCCGCCGCGATGGACAAGAGCCAGCGCGACGAGCACACCCGCTGGGGGCCGCTGGTCAAGAAGATCGGCTTCACCGCCGAATCCTGATCGCCCCATGCCGCAGCTCCGCGTTCCCCGCCAGGCTTCCAATGGCCGCAACGCCACGCCGGCCGTCGAGGAAATCGACACCGGCTTCCTGGAAGGCCTGCTCGGCTACAACGCGCGGCGCGCGGCGCTGGCGGTGATCGAGGTGTTCCTCGAGCGCATGGCGCCGTACGGGCTCAAGCCGGTGGACTTCTCGGTGCTGTCGCTGGTCACCCACAACCCGGGCATCACCTCGCGCCAGCTGTGCTCGGCGCTGGGCATCCTGCCGCCCAACCTGGTGGGCATGGTCAACGCGCTGGAAAAGCGCGAACTGATCGCGCGCCAGCCCCATCCGCGCGACGGCCGCGCGATGGGGCTGCACCTCACGCCGGGCGGGCAGAAGCTGATGCGCGATGCGGAGAAGACGGCGGCGGCGCTGGAATCCGACGTCGCCTCGCGCCTGAGCCCCGGCGAGTTGCAGACACTGATCCGGCTGCTCAAGAAGGTGTACCAACCCGCATAGTTGCGCGCGCGTCACGACGCTATTGTTTCAGTAGCGCCGACTGCGTACACTGCCCCTCCCGCCCGCACCCCGCCGGGCGCCAGGAGTACCGCTTCCGATGAGTTCGCGCGAGAACGCCGCCACCCACCAGCTGCTCGCGCTGCTGGAAGCGCGCTATGCCATGCGGGTGCTCTGGGCCCTGCGCGACGGCCATCCGCAGACTTTCCGCCTGCTGCAGGACAGCGTGGGCGGCATCACGCCCAACACGCTGAACACCCGCATCAAGGAATTGCGCGAGGCCGGCCTGATGCAGCACAACGGCGACGGCTACAGTGTGACGTCCAGCGGCACGGACCTGCTCAAGCGGCTTGCCGACCTGCAGCCCTTCGCCGCGAAATGGGTGGCCAGCCAGGCCAAGAAGAAACAGCAGACGTGAGAGATGCCATGCAGGACTTCCTGAAGCGGACGCTGCCCGCCGACGCGCAGCAGGCCACCCTCGTCGGTCGCGTGTGGATCGAGGGCCAGGGGCCGGTGCTGGTGCGCGCCGACCACGAATCGGTGTACGACCTGTCGAAGCTCGCGCCGACCTGCAGCGCGCTGCTGGAACTGCCCGATCCGGCCGCGGCCGTGCGCGGGCACAAGGCGCCGCGCATCGCCTCGGTGGCGGAGGTCATCGCCAACAGCAACGCCGACGCGCGCATCGACGAAAAGCCCTGGCTGCTCGCGCCCTGCGACCTGCAGGCGGTCAAGGCCTCGGGCGTGACCTTCGTCGCCTCGATGCTGGAGCGCGTGATCGAGGAGCAGGCCCGCGGCAACCCGGCGCTGGCGGAGTCGGTGCGCAGGGAAGTGGTGGCGGTGATCGGGGACGACCTGTCCAAGGTGCGGCCCGGCTCGCCGGAGGCGGCGCAGCTGAAGAAGGTGCTGCTGGCCAAGAACCTCTGGTCGCAGTACCTCGAGGTCGGCATCGGCCCCGACGCCGAGATCTTCACCAAGTCGCAGCCCATGAGCGCGGTGGGCACGGGCGCCGAGATCGGCATCCATCCCAAAAGCGAGTGGAACAATCCCGAGCCGGAGATCGTGCTGGTGGTCGACAGCCGCGGCGAGACCGTCGGCGCCACGCTCGGCAACGACGTCAACCTGCGCGACTTCGAGGGCCGCAGCGCCCTGCTGCTCGGCAAGGCCAAGGACAACAACGCGAGCTGCGCGATCGGGCCTTTCATCCGCCTGTTCGATGCGGGCTTCGGCATCGCCGACGTGCGCCAGGCCGACCTGGCCATGCAGGTCGTGGGGCCCGAGGGCTTCCGGATGGACGGCTCCAGCAGCCTGAAGATGATCAGCCGCGATCCGCTGGATCTCGTCGGGCACGCGATCGGGCCCAACCACCAGTATCCCGACGGGCTGGTGCTCTTCCTGGGCACCATGTTCGCGCCGGTGCAGGACCGTTTCGGCCCGGGCCAGGGTTTCACCCATGCCGTGGGCGACGTGGTCGCGATCTCCACGCCACGCCTCGGTACACTGGCGAACCGCGTCAACACCAGTGACCGGATCGAACCGTGGCGTTACGGCGTGACCGCGCTGATGCGCGACCTGGCCCGCCGCGGCCTGCTCTGAATCCCTCGAAAGAACAAGATGATCACCACCCCCAGCGGCTTGCAGTACGAAGACGAACTCGTGGGCGGCGGCCCCGAAGCCAAGCCGGGCCAGGACGTGCGCGTGCACTACACCGGCTGGCTGTACAACAACGGCGTGCAGGGGGCGAAATTCGATTCCAGCCGGGACCGCAACGACCCGTTCGAGTTCTCGCTGGGTGCCGGCATGGTGATCCGCGGCTGGGACGAAGGCGTGGCCGGCATGAAGGTGGGCGGCAAGCGCACGCTGGTGATCCCGCCGCAGCTGGGCTACGGCGCGCGTGGCGCGGGCGGGGTGATTCCGCCGAATGCGACGCTGAAGTTCGACGTCGAGTTGCTCGAGACGCGTTGAGCGCCGGTCGGCGGGGTTCGCCTTCGGGCTCACCCCGCCCTACGAACGGCCGGGGTCGTCCCCCGACGCCCCTTCCCCGGGCGCAAAATCCCAATCCCCCGCCTTGAAAAGGGCCTCCCCGCCCCAAGCTCCTCCGCGTCCCCGACAGAACCTGAGTATTCCCATGTCCGACAACGTCCAGACCGAAAGCGAACAGCCCGTGGACAACCCGGCGGCGCAGGACGCCGCCAACGATGCCGCCACCCAGGCCGGCCCGGCCGACGGCGACTGGCAGGCCCAGGTGGCCGCCCTCGCCGCCAGGAACGCCGAGCTGGGCGACCAGCTCCTGCGCTCCCAGGCCGAGATGCAGAACGTGCGCCGCCGCGCGGACGAGGAAGTCTCCAAGGCCCGCAAGTTCGCCCTGGAGAGCTTCGCCGAGAGCCTGCTGCCGGTGGCCGACAGCCTGGAAGCCGGCCTGCACCACCAGGACCAGACGGCGGAGCAGATCCGCGCCGGCGCCGAAGCCACCCTGCGCCAGCTGAAGGCGGCGCTCGAGCGCAACAAGGTGCTCGAGATCAACCCGCCCGCCGGCACGAAGTTCGATCCCCACCAGCACCAGGCCATCTCCGTGGTCCCGGCCGACCAGGAAGCCAACACGGTCGTCACCGTGCTGCAGAAGGGCTACTCCATCGCCGACCGCGTGCTGCGCCCCGCCCTCGTGACCGTGGCTGCGCCGAAATGACGGCCCAGCCTTGAATCGCTAACAGTTATCCACAACTAGCCAACAGACTGATTCACACCCCGCGGGGGCGAACGGACAAGGAGAAAACAATGGCAAAGATCATCGGCATCGACCTGGGCACGACCAACTCGTGCGTTGCCATCATGGAAGGCAACAACGTCAAGGTCATCGAGAACTCGGAAGGCGGCCGCACGACCCCTTCGATCGTGGCCTACCAGGAAGACGGCGAGATCCTGGTCGGTGCTTCCGGCAAGCGCCAGGCCGTGACGAACCCCAGGCACACCTTCTACGCGGTGAAGCGCCTCATCGGCCGCAAGTTCACCGAGAAGGAAGTGCAGAAGGACATCGACCTGATGCCCTACAAGATCGTGGCCGCCGACAACGGCGACGCGTGGGTCGAGGAGCGCGGCAAGAAGCTGGCGCCCCCGCAGGTCAGCGCCGAAGTGCTGCGCAAGATGAAGAAGACCGCCGAGGACTACCTCGGTGAAGAGGTCACCGAGGCCGTGATCACGGTGCCCGCGTACTTCAACGACTCGCAGCGCCAGGCCACCAAGGACGCCGGCCGCATCGCCGGCCTGGACGTCAAGCGCATCATCAACGAGCCCACCGCCGCGGCCCTGGCCTTCGGCCTGGACAAGCACGGCAAGGGCGACCGCAAGATCGCCGTGTACGACCTCGGCGGCGGCACCTTCGACATCTCGATCATCGAGATCGCCGATGTCGAGGGCGAGAAGCAGTTCGAAGTGCTGTCCACGAACGGCGACACGTTCCTGGGCGGCGAGGACTTCGACCAGCGCATCATCGATTACATCGTCACCGAGTTCAAGAAAGAGCAAGGCGTCGACCTGAAGAACGACGTGCTGGCCCTGCAGCGCCTGAAGGAAGCCGCCGAGAAGGCGAAGATCGAGCTGTCCAACAGCACGCAGACCGACATCAACCTGCCGTACGTGACGGCCGATGCGTCGGGTCCCAAGCACCTGAACATCAAGCTGACGCGCGCCAAGCTCGAAGCGCTGGTGGACGACCTGATCGCCCGCACGATCGAGCCGTGCAAGATCGCCATCAAGGACGCCGGCGTGTCCGCCAGCGACATCCAGGACGTGATCCTGGTGGGCGGCATGACGCGCATGCCCAAGGTGCAGGACAAGGTCAAGGAGTTCTTCGGCAAGGAGCCGCGCAAGGACGTCAACCCCGACGAGGCCGTGGCCGTCGGCGCCGCCATCCAGGGCCAGGTGCTCTCGGGCGAGCGCAAGGACGTCCTGCTGCTGGACGTCACCCCGCTGTCGCTGGGCATCGAGACCCTGGGCGGCGTGATGACGAAGATGATCAAAAAGAACACGACCATCCCGACCAAGTTCGCGCAGACCTTCTCGACGGCCGACGACAACCAGCCGGCCGTGACGATCAAGGTCTACCAGGGCGAGCGCGAGATGGCCACCGGCAACAAGCTGCTGGGCGAGTTCAACCTGGAAGGCATCCCGCCGGCGCCGCGCGGCCTGCCCCAGATCGAGGTGAGCTTCGACATCGATGCGAACGGCATCCTGCACGTGGGCGCCAAGGACAAGGGCACCGGCAAGGAGAACAAGATCACCATCAAGGCGAACTCGGGCCTCTCCGAAGCCGAGATCGAGAAGATGGTGAAGGACGCCGAGATCAACGCCGCCGAGGACAAGAAGAAGCTCGAGGTCGTGCAGGCGCGCAACCAGGGCGAGGCCCTGGTGCACAGCGTGCGCAAGTCGCTCGCCGAGTACGGCGACAAGATCGACGCCTCGGAGAAGGCCAAGATCGAGGCTGCGGCCAAGGAACTCGAGGAAGTGCTCAAGTCCGAGGACAAGGAGCAGATCGAGGCCAAGACCAACGCGCTGATGACGACCAGCCAGAAGCTGGGCGAGCAGATGTATGCGGCGCAGCAGGCCGCCGGCGGCGGCGACGCCGGTGCGCAGGCGGCGGGTGCCGACGCATCCGCCGGTGCTTCGCGCCCCGCGAACGACGACAACGTCGTCGACGCGGAGGTCAAGGAAGTAAAGAAGGGTTGAACGCGGACGCTGCGCGCCGGTTTAACTCGCCGCGTTCGACTCTGACGCCTCCGGCGCAGGTCAACGCGGCGTTCTTGCTGTAGCGGCTCACGAAAAGATGGCGACCAAACGCGATTACTACGAAGTCCTCGGCGTTCCCAAGAACGCGGGCGAGGACGAGATCAAGAAGGCTTATCGCAAGCTGGCGATGAAGCACCACCCTGACCGCAACCAGGGGGACAGCGCCAAGGACGCGGAAGCGCACTTCAAGGAGGCCAAGGAAGCGTACGAGATGCTCTCGGACGCCGAGAAGCGGGCCGCCTACGACCAGTTCGGCCATGCCGGCGTCGATCCGAACATGCGCGGGCCGGGCGCCGGCGCGGAAGGCTTCGGCGGGTTCGCGGAAGCCTTCGGGGACATCTTCGGCGACATCTTCGGCCAGCAGCGCGGCGGTGCCGGCGGCGCGCGCGGCGGCCGCCAGGTCTATCGCGGCAGCGACCTGTCGTACGCGATGGAGATCTCGCTGGAGGAAGCGGCCAAGGGCAAGGACGCGCAGATCCGCATCCCGTCCTGGGACGAATGCGAGACCTGCCACGGCTCGGGCGCCAAGCCCGGCACGCAGGCCAAGACCTGCACCACCTGCCACGGCGCGGGCGTCGTGCAGATGCGGCAAGGCTTCTTCAGCGTGCAGCAGACCTGCCCGCACTGCCGCGGCTCCGGCAAGATCATTCCCGAGCCCTGCCAGACCTGCCACGGCCAGGGCAAGGTGAAGCGCCAGAAGACGCTGGAAGTGCGCATCCCCCCGGGCATCGACGACGGCATGCGCATCCGCAGCGCCGGCAACGGCGAGCCGGGCACCAACGGCGGCCCGCCGGGCGACTTGTACATCGAGATCCGGCTGAAGAAGCACGCGATCTTCGAGCGTGACGGCGACGACCTGCACTGCGTGGTGCCGGTGAGCATCGCGCGGGCGGCGCTCGGGGGCGAGATCGACGTGCCGACGCTCGACGGCAAGGCGGCGATCGACATCCCCGAAGGCACGCAGGCGGGCAAGCAGTTCCGGCTGCGCGGCAAGGGCGTCAAGGGCGTGCGCTCCAGCGTGGCCGGCGACCTCTATTGCCACATCGCGGTGGAGACTCCGGTGAAGCTGACCGAGCACCAGCGCAAGCTGCTGAAGGAACTGGACGAGTCGCTGAAGAAGGGCGGCTCGCGGCATTCGCCGGCGGAAGAGTCCTGGGCCGACAAGCTGAAAGGCTTCTTCAGCGCCTAGTCGTCACCCCCGCGCAGGCGGGGGCCCAGAGCATTGAAAAAGCGGCCTGCGGGCCGCTTTCTTTTGGACGCACTG
>NZ_DASVNN010000115.1:0-14197 GCF_036383835.1 Ramlibacter sp. | reverse complement strand
TCGCGGCGGTGGCGCGCACCATGGCCACCATCACGGGGCGCAACATCGTGGTGGATCCGCGGGTCAAGGGCACCATCACCCTGTCGACCGACCGGCCCGTGCCGCCCGCCGCGGCCTTCAACCAGTTCGTGGCGACGCTGCGGCTGTCGGGCTTCGCGGTGGTGGATGCCGGCGGGTTGCTGAAGGTGGTGCCCGAGGCGGAGGCGAAGCTGCAGGGCGGCGCGGTCTCGGTGGACGGCCGGATCTCCGGCAGCCAGATCGCCACGCAGATCTTCCGGCTCAATTTCGAGAACGCGGCCAACCTGGTGCCGATCCTGCGGCCGCTGATCAGCCCCAACAACACGATCAACGTGAACCCCGGCAACAACTCGCTGGTGATCACGGACTATGCGGACAACCTGCAGCGGCTGGCCCGCATCATCGCCGCGCTCGACGTGCCGAACGCGACCGACGTGGAGGTGATCAACCTGCAGCATGCGCTGGCCGTGGACCTCGCGCCCATCGTGCAGCGGCTGGCCGAGGCTTCGGGCGGGCCCGGCGCGCCAGCGGCCGGCCAGGGGCAGATCGACCCGGGGTCGCGCACCAGCGTGATCGCGGAGGGACGCAGCAACTCCCTGATCGTGCGCGCGGCCAATCCGGCGCGGCTGAACCTGGTGCGCGCCATCGTGCAGCGGCTCGACACGCCCGGCGTCGCCGGCAACGGCGGCAACATCCACGTGGTCTACCTGCGCAACGCCGAGGCGACCAAGCTGGCCGTGGTGCTGCGCGCGGCGCTGGCGAGCACGTCGCCCACGGGCGCGCCGGGCACGCTCGGCTCGGTCGCGACGACGGGCGTGGCCGGCGGGGTGATCCCGCAGCCGGTCACGGCCAGCGGCCTGAGCGGCGCCGGCACGGGCACCGGCACCAGCGCGGCCAACGCGCCGATCACGCCTTCGGCGCAGCCGTCCACGGGCGGGCAGATCCAGGCGGATCCCGCCACCAACTCACTGATCATCACCGCGCCGGAGCCGCAGTACCGGCAGCTGCGCGCGGTCATCGACCAGCTCGATGGCCGCCGCGCGCAGGTGCTGGTGGAAAGCCTGATCGTCGAAGTCAACGCCGACAAGGCGGCCGAATTCGGCATCCAGTGGCAGAACATCCTGGGCACCCGCAACAGCAGCGTCATCGGCTTCCTCGGCACGAACTTCCGCAACTCCGGCACCAACATCATCGACCTCGCGCTGAGCGCCGGGACGGCCGCCGGCGGCACGGGCACGACCACGACGACCTTGCCGGCGACCGGCTTCAATGCCGCCGCGGCACGCAACATCGACGGCACCTTCGTGCTGGGCCTGCTCGCGCGTTTCATCGAAAGCCGCGGCGACGGCAACGTGCTGTCCACGCCCAACCTGCTGACGCTCGACAACGAGGAAGCCAAGATCGTCATCGGCCAGAACGTGCCCTTCGTCACCGGCCAGTTCACCAACACGGGCGCCACCAGCAACACCGTCAATCCGTTCCAGACCATCGAGCGCCGCGACGTCGGCCTGACGCTGCGCGTGAAGCCGCAGATCAACGAGAACGGCACGGTGCGCCTGACGATCTACCAGGAAGTCTCCAGCGTCGACCCCGCCACGCGCAACGCCACCAACGGCCCCACCACCAACAAGCGCACGATCGAATCGAACGTGCTGGTGGACGACGGCGGCGTGATCGTGCTGGGCGGCCTGCTGCAGGACGAATACTCCGGCAGCCAGGAGAAGGTGCCGATCGTGGGCGACATTCCCGTGTTCGGCAACCTGTTCAAGAGCGAGACCCGCAGCCGCAAGAAGTCCAACCTGATGGTGTTCCTGCGTCCGGTGGTGATCCGCGATGCGGCGCAAAGCGATGCGCTGTCGATCGACCGCTACGACCTGATGCGCACCAAGCAGCAGAACGCGCAGCCCACGCAAAGCAGCATCGTGCCGGTCAACGAGGCGCCGATCGCGCCGGAGATCCGCACCGTGCCGCCGCCGCTGGACACCTGGAGGCCGCTGACGCCGCCGCCGGCGACGACCGCGCCCAGCGTGCGCTGAGGCCGGCATGCGCTATCCCCTGCCCTACGCCTTCGCGCGCAGCCAGCAGCTGCTGCTGGAGGACGACGGCGAACAGCTGGTGCTCTGGCACGCCGGCGCGCCGGCCGCGGGCTGGAGCGAGGTGCTGCGCAAGTTTCCGGTGCGCAACCTGCAGAAGCTCGACGCCCCGGCGCTCGCGCAGCGCATCACGGCCGCCTATGCGCAGGGCGAGTCGAGCGCCGCCACCATCGTGAGCGAGGTGCAGCACGACGCGGACCTGTCGCGCATCATGCAGGAGCTGCCCGCGGTGGAGGACCTGCTGGAGGCGAGCGACGACGCGCCCATCATCCGCATGCTCAACGCGCTGCTCACGCAGGCCGCGCGCGACGGCGCCAGCGACATCCACATCGAGCCCTACGAGCGGCATTCCAGCGTGCGCTTCCGCGTCGACGGCACGCTGCGCGAGGTGGTGCAGCCGAACCGCGCGCTGCATGCGGCCCTGATCTCGCGCCTGAAGATCATGGCGGAACTGGACATCGCCGAGAAGCGGCTGCCGCAGGACGGCCGCATCTCGCTGCGCATCGGCACGCGCGCGGTGGACGTGCGCGTCTCGACGCTGCCCAGCGCGCATGGCGAGCGCGCGGTGCTGCGCCTGCTGGACAAGAGCGAAAGCCGCATCAGCCTGGAGTCGGTGGGCATGACCGGCGAGACGCTGCGCCGGCTGGAGTCGCTGATCGGGCAGCCGCACGGCATCATCCTCGTCACCGGCCCGACCGGCTCCGGCAAGACGACCACGCTGTACGCGGCGCTGAGCCGGCTCGATGCTTCCACCAGCAACATCATGACGGTGGAGGATCCGATCGAGTACGAGTTGCCCGGCATCGGGCAGACGCAGGTCAACGCGAAGATCGACCTCGACTTCGCCAAGGCGCTGCGCGCGATCCTGCGGCAGGACCCCGACGTGATCATGATCGGCGAGATCCGCGACTACGAAACCGCGCAGATCGCGATCCAGGCCTCACTGACCGGCCACCTGGTGCTCGCCACGCTGCACACCAACGACGCCGCCAGCGCAGTGACGCGACTGACCGACATGGGCGTCGAGCCTTTCCTCCTCAGCTCCTCGCTGCTCGGCGTGCTGGCGCAGCGCCTGGTGCGCAAGCTGTGCGCGCACTGCCAGGTGGACGGCGTGGCGCGCGGCTGCGACTCTTGCGGCTACACCGGCTACCTGGGACGCACCGGCATCTTCGAGCTGATGGCGGCGGACGACAGGATCCGCGGCCTGATCCACAACCGGGCGGCCGAGTCGCAGGTTCGCGAAGCCGCGCTCGCGGCCGGCATGCGGCTGATGCGCGACGACGGCGAACGCCTGGTGCGCGAACGCGTCACTTCACGCGAGGAAGTGCTGCGCGTCACGCGCGACTGAGACAGCCTCAGCGAGCGCGCTCCGGCGGGCTCTTCGGGCCCGGCTCCTTGACCGGATACTGCGGCCCGCGCTCCTTCTCGATCGGCGGCACGGTCGGTTGCGGCTGCTGTTGCTGTTGCTGTTGCTGTTGCGCCCGGGGCTTGTCGCTTGCCCCCGGATCGTCGGCGAGTGGACGGAACCTGGCCTTGAACATCACCATGGCGCGTTCCTCAATCCGGCTGCTGCACGAAATCCGTCTCGCCGCCCACGCCGGGCTGCGGCTTCTCGTCGGTGGTGCGCTGGGGCACCAGTTCGCGCGGATCCTCGTCGGCCTTGGGCTTGGGTTGCGGGATCGTGCCGCGCTCGGGCTGGGGATGCGCCAGCCCGTGGTCGATGGGAGTGCGATCTTCAGGCATGAGGGGACTCCTTGGGTCTCATGCCATGGTGCGGCGGGCGCGCGGCGCGGCACCTAGGAGTCGTGCGCGGCGGTGGCTAGTCTCCTCCCGCGCCGCGCTGTCGGTGGCTGACTACACCGCAGCCGAGCCGTCGTTCACAGCCCCAGCACCCGGAAGTACTTCCTGCCGCAACCGGGACAGTAGTAGCGTGCGGCCGTGGGAATCCACCGCTGCCACCACTTGGGGCGGATCCGGTCCGCGATGATCCCGCACTTGCTGCAACGCACGGTTGTCTCCGCTCTTTGCAGGCAAAGTCTAGCGAAGCACGGGGCTGCGGGACGCTGAAGCTCAGCGCCGTGAGTGCAATCCATCACGAACGGCGCTGGAATGAGCGGATGAGTCGGCTGTTCTGCAGCCCCCAGTCGATCTTGACCTTGAGATCATCGGACCTGTTTTCGTCCTGAGACGGCGAGAGGCTTCCGCCGTTACTCCCTGAGGCGCAGGTTGAGTTGATCGACCAGTTCGGCCCAGTCCGCGTCTTCGTCGATCTCGTCGCGCAGGAAACTCGACTGCGACGGAGTCCAGAACGGAGCGTCCGCGAGCCGGACGCCGGCAGCCAGCGGCCGGTGCCTGGAGATGAACCCTTCGATCTCCCCATGCGAGTCGGGCAAGCCAAGCTGGCCGAAAAGGTCCTTGAGCGTGTGATTCGAGGATTCCATGTGACTTGGGCTCCCATTGCATGACTCAGAGCTTGTAGCCGATCTGGGTGAATCCACCGGCCATGAAGATGATGAAGGAATGTCCGCAGCCTCGTTTCCTTCGAGCGGAACACGCTCGCGCCCATTCTGAAGAACTTGCAGATGCCCAGGCCGAGTGCCTCCTCGCCCGTCAGGGTCTCCCGGTTGAAGTTGCCGAAGCGCTTTGCTCAAATTCCGAAGCGAACGCCTTTGCGCCGCGTCGGAAGGCATCATGAGCGAACCGGACTTCACGTCGTTGCAGCAGCGCATGCTCGCCGAGATCGCCGCCAAGACGGTTTTCGCGACCACGTCCTTGGGCAAGGCAGCGCTGGATTCGAGGGTCATGAAGGCCCTGGCCACCGTGCCGCGCCACGCTTTCGTGCCGATCGAACTGCGGCCCTGCGCCTACCTCGATACACCCTTGCCGATCGGCTTCGGCAAGACGGTCTCGCAACCCTTCATCGTCGCCGTGATGACCGACCTGCTCGGCGTGCAGCCGACCGACACGGTGCTCGAGATCGGTACCGGACTGGGCTACCAATCGGCCATCCTGGCGGAGCTCGCGCACCGCGTTTTTACCGTCGAGATCATCGAGGAACTGGCCGAGCAGGCCGCGCATCGGCTGGCCGACCAAGGGCACGCCAACGTCGAGATCAGGATCGGAAACGGGTGCCATGGCTGGCCCGAACATGCGCCGTTCGACAAGATCATCGTGACAGCGGCTCCCGAGCTGATTCCGCCGGCACTCATCTACCAGTTGAAGGCAGGCGGCACGATGGTGATCCCTGCCGGGTTGGCTGATGGACAGCAACTCATCCAGCTCAAGAAGGACGCGCAGGGTTCGGTCACCACCAGGGAAATCTTCCAGGTGCTTTTCTCGACACTCGAGGACGTCGACTCGCCGTGAATCGGCGGCTGCGGATCGCTTTCTGGTCGCCGATCAGGACCGGGCGGCCGCCGCGGCTTGCGTGTCGTAAATGCCCCAGAAGCGCGCGACCCGACCGCCGCGAATGGTGAAGACATGGACCCAATCGGTATCGAAGACGTTCCCGTCGGGAAGGGCCCGTGTTCGTTCCCAGCCGAGCACGGTCACGTTTTCGCCCCCGACGAGGAACTCGCGCGGTTCGAACGCTTGGATCTCGTCGGCCTGCGCGACACTCGCGAACCACTTCTCCACGGCGTTCCTCCCGCGGAAATTGCCGGTGTAAGGCAAGCCCTTGGCGCCGCGGAAAGTCCAGTCGATGTCTTCGGACACGAGATCCAGGATGGCCGGGATGTTGCCGGCCCCGAACGCGGCGTACGCGGCCCGAACCACTTCCAGCGGGGAAGAAATCGTGTCCATGGCCTGCCTCCTTCCAGAACGGGCGACGGATCCGTCGCCGCCCTGCACACTGCACTTTGATCCGGATTGCAATGTAGATGCACGGCGCCCAGAAGCAAGAAGCCCCTGATCCATTACAGATCAGGGGCTTGGCGTTCCGGTGGCCTGGGGCGGAATCGAACCACCGACACGCGGATTTTCGATTCAAAGCACTCATTGGCCTGATTGTGGTGAGCCCATTATTGCTAAGGCTTTTTGTGCGTCGGAGCACGGCAAACCGAACTTCACCGAACCGTTGCCGAACTTGGAACCGAACGGACCTTCCGTGGCACTCTTCCGTTCTGGCTAATGCAGGGGGTGGCATGCAGGTCTCACATTTTGTTCGGCAACGCCTTGCGTTTGTGCGACAACTCTTCGGCACAGCCTCCCGACCGTACGTAGACCGCATGGCAGCAATTGAGTCAGGCGCAACTCGGTTTGACACACCGCATCCCGATCCGGAATCAGCAGAACCACCTTTTTTGGAAGAGTGGCTGGAGGCACAGCAGTCCTTTCAAGTTTTGGGCCAATCCTGCCTGGCCATCGTGGCAGCCACGCTACATTTGTGCCTTGAGTATCTGGACGCCCTGTATGTCCGTGGCCGCGCGGCGACATCCCCGTCGGGCAACTGGTTGAAGGGATATGAAAAGATATTCCTACAGCAGTGCAACGTGTCTATGGCGTCTGGACCTGCCGATCTCGCGCTCCTGGAAGAGGTGGTGCTAGCTCGAAACAGCACACAACACATTGATAGCATCACCTATATCGCGGCCCCGTATCGCTCGTCTGACTTGGCGCGATATCCAAAGCCAACCTTTATTTCTGAGTCGGAACGAGAGTTGCTGGCCCGACTGCCGTCAAGTGAGTCCGCGCTTTTGCTGCCGACCATTGAGGTAAGTGCCGAAGCTCTTGAGACTGTGCTGCTCCAGGTAGAGAACTTTTCAGACTGGCTTGAACAACAACTCGCGTTGTCCGCATGCAGGCGGCGCTAAGACTGCGAGTTATTGCTTGCCCAGAATCGCCTGGATCACGAGCGCAATTTCTTGAGGGGTGGTCAGGAACCACTCCGCTCCGGGTGCGTCCGATTTGCGTTTGCCTCGAGCCTTCAGGGTGTACTGGACTGCCTTCTCCAAATTGTCCACTTCAGGATGTTGGAACTGACCAAGGATCTCAGGCTTTTCCGGCATGGGAGTCACCTGCTGCATGATTCGACTCTCCGGATCTGCTCCCTTTCCAATCTTGATGGGGAAAGGGCCGGCCGCTCGCTTGTACGCAGGAAAGGTGTACCAGTACACCGACGGCGAGACGGCCCCCTGCTCCTCTTCTTGCTCCTCCTCCAATTCGATGGCTGCGTCGTCTTCCGTAGCGGCAAGTCCAACTACAACAACGTCGTCAATTTTGGTGGCGGCGAAGACTTCGGGGTGAGCCTTGACCTCCATGCCCATGCGAATTCTCAGCTTCTTACGCGCCTCGCTCTCCACGCCGTCATTCAACCCAAGCATGTGTGAGTGGAACTCTGGGTAATCCTGCCAGAGTGCGTCCGTCAGCTTCCGGTATGTAAGTTGCTCACCCCGATTCTTGAGAACCGCCACCATCCTCTGCCGTAGACTCGTGGCTTCCGCTTCCATTACGCGCCCTCGCAAAAGCCCCGACTTTAATGGGTTGGACCATCTGTTGGGCTCTTACGGCACGGCGAATGTCGCGGCGTTCGACGCCTTCTGCACCGCCTTCATGGACAAGTGGGCACAGCGCCGGCTGGTCCGATCGTCGGCGTGACCAAGGAGCTTCTGCACATCGGACAGGCTCCGACCGGCAGAAGCGATCGGACTGGCAAACGTGTGGCGCAGATCATAAATGCGCACATTTGCCGAAATCCCCGCCTTCTTTCGGATCCTGTACGACTGACGGGCAATCGTCTTGAAGGACTTACCACCGCTTGGAGACGGGACAAGAGCGCGCGAACTTCTCCTGCGATTCAAGCTGCTGGATGACCCACAGAGCACTCGTATTCAGCGGCTGGGGCTTTGCTTATTTGACTTCGAATTACTCGCGGGAATGCGCCAGATGCCGTTCGCGAGAACCACCTGCGCCCACTCTGCGCAAAGCGTTTCATCGAGGCGAGCGCCCGTGGCCAGAAGGAGCATCAGGATCAGACTGACCGTTCAGTTCCTTTCCGTCTTCAGCACCTCCACGAGCGTCGCTTTCTCATGGCTGCTAAGACGCATCAAGCCGCTTCGCTAGCTCTTGGCGTACACGGCTCGAAGCGCCGCGCCCAGCCTCGTCCCTGCATCTGTTGCGTACCAGAATAGGTGCATCGAGCCCTTGAGGGATTTTTGATATTTGAGTTCGACAAGTCCAAGCGCCTGGAACTGCATCTTGAGCGTGCCCCAATCGTCCACAGTCACTTTCGCTTCGTAAGGCTCAGAACCCTTCTGGTCGCAATAGAGACGCTCAGCGACAACGATATTCACCCTCTCATCGTTCGGAAGTTCGAGCAAATGTGGTGCGATGATGCCGAACAGGTATCGCCAGGTCACATCGGCGGCGAGCGTTGTAGGTGCCGCGTCCCACTTCCACTTGTATCGCACGGTTACCCTAACGGAGTCGTCGATCCCGGCGAGCCGTCTCCCCGAATGGAGTGAAACAGGGGCGGGCCGGGACGCAAGCTCCTCGTGGAGAGCGTCTCGTTCGGCCTGTACTTTAGCAAGCTCGTCAAGCAAGGGCTGAACCTCGGGAACCGCATCGGACCGGACCCATCCCGTAAGGTTTGGCCGCTCTTCTATGTCGCGCAGAGACGTGACAATCCCGAGTTTCAGCTGGTCGACGTTCTCGAATTGGCTAGAAATCCGGCTGAGAACCTTTTCGCGAAACTTCGCGTGCGCCGCGCGAGCTTCGTCCGACTCTTCAGCATCGGCAGCTTGAAACCGATCCTTGTACGAGTCGTGCGACATCACTAGTGCGAAACTGGGCTTACCCAGCTCCGTAGCGTAGTCATATTCAAACTCTGTATAGCTGATTCCGCGCTTTTGCTCGATCGACCCGTAACGCGCTCCGAGAATCAGCATGTAAACGTCCGAGTCCCTGATCCAGCGTTTGATCACTTCGAGCTGCGCCTCGTCTCCCGCTGTAAATAGCTCCATTCCCGCAGGGATGTGGCTGGCAAGGAGGATGCCCGAGACAGCGGCTTGGCGCTCCTCTTTCAGGTCGCGGAACGTGGAGGAGACGAATATCTGCAGCTTCTTCACGGTTGAGAAGATTGTAGAAGGACGTCAACAAATGTTGAAACGCCCCAGAACCCGAATCGGGCGCTGGGGCGCATGAAGACTGGTGGCCTGGGGCGGAATCGAACCACCGACACGCGGATTTTCAATCCGCTGCTCTACCAACTGAGCTACCGGGCCGTGAGAGGGGAGATTATAGCAGCGTGCCGAAGCCCTCTTCGGGGATGCGGCGCGAGATCTGGAGCGCCCCCACCCCACCCCTCCCCCGGAGGGGGAGGGAGGAAGACGGGATCAGGCCGCGGAGGTGCTGCTGTTCCGCTTGCCGCGCGAGAGGTCGACGCCCAGCTGCTTCAGCTTGCGATACAGGTGCGTGCGCTCGAGGCCGGTTTTCTCCGCCACGCGCGTCATCGAGCCGCCTTCCTTGGCGAGGTGGAACTCGAAGTAGCACTTCTCGAATTCGTCGCGCGCATCGCGCAGCGGCTTGTCCAGCTCGAACATCTGCCGCGCCTGCGGGCCCATCTCCACCGCCGCGGGGATCGTCTGGCCGCCGGTCATCGCCGCTTCCACGGTGAGTTCCTGCACCGCCATCGGCGCCACGCCCATCATCCCGGGCTTGCGCACCGGCAGCGCCGCAGCGGCTGCAGCGCCTCCCGAGTTGCGCGCCAGGCCCGCTTCCACCGCCTTGAGCAGCTTCTGCATCGTGATCGGCTTCTCCAGGAAGGAGTGCGCGCCGATCTTCGTGGCTTCCACCGCCGTCTCGATCGTGGCGTGGCCGCTCATCATGATCACCGGCATCGTGAGCAGGCCCGTCGTGGACCACTCCTTCAGCAGGGTGACGCCGTCGGTATCGGGCATCCAGATATCCAGCAGCACGAGGTCGGGCCTCGTTCGCTGGCGGGCCGCCCGTGCCTGCGCGGCGTTTTCCGCGAGTTCGACGGTGTGTCCTTCGTCATTGAGGATCTCGGAGAGGAGGTCCCGGATGCCGAGCTCGTCGTCCACCACCAATATGTTTGCCATTCGTCCCTTGCTCAGGCGTTGCTAACTCGCAACTCCAAATGATAACGACACTTGCGCCCCCAGGATGACATTGCCGTCCGTTCTATTCTTCAGATCGATGCGGGCGCCATGCTCATCCGCGATTTTTTTCACGACGGCGAGTCCGAGTCCGGTCCCCTTGATTTTCGTCGTGACGTAAGGCTCGAAGGCGCGCTTCAGGATGTGATCCGGGAAACCGCTGCCGTTGTCCTGCACGATCAGGCGCACCCGCCGCGACGCCTCGTTGAATTGCGTACGCACCACGACGTCCCGCTCGGCCCGGCCCTCGGTCGCGTCCTGCGCGTTCTGCAGCAGGTTGTGGATCACCTGCCGCAGCTGCTGCGCGTCGCCCAGGATGCGCGGGGCGGCCGGGTCGAGGTCGACCCGCACCGGCACCTGCGCGGCGCCGCCGGTGGGATCGCCCTCCCGGACGTAGAGGTGCAGGACGTCGTTCACCAGGCCGTTCAGGTCCACCGGTTTGAGCTCCGCCGCCGGCAACCGAGCGTAGTCGCGGAACTCGTTGACCAGCCGCTTCATCCCCTCGACCTGGTCGACGATGGTGTGCACGGACTTGGCCAGCACGGCCTGCTCCGGGTCCTGCAGCTTGCCGGCGAGCTTGCGTTCCAGGCGCTCGGCGGACAGCTGGATCGGCGTCAGCGGGTTCTTGATCTCGTGCGCGAGCCGGCGCGCCACCTCGCCCCAGGCCTGGATCCGCTGCGCCGAGACGATCTCGGAGATGTCGTCCAGTACCAGCAGGCGGTAGTCGTTGGGCATCGCGGCGCCGCGGGCGACCAGGGTGACGATGTTGGCCGCGTCGGACTCGTGCGCCGTGTTCAGTTCGAAAGGCTGCTGCCAGTGGTCGACGATCTGCGTCTCGGTCAGGAATTCGTCGAAGCGCTGCTGCACCGCCTGGCCGAAGGCCTCCAGGCCGGGCACTTCCTGCAGTTGCGCGCCCTGGTATTCCTCCAGCGCCCAGCGCAGCATGCGCGAGGCGCCGGGGTTCGAGGCCTGGATGCGGCCCTCGCGATCGAGCACGATGACGCCGGCGGTGAGGTTGTCCAGGATGGTCTGCAGGTTGGCGCGCGCGGCGCTGACGGCGTCCATGCTGCGTTCGACCGCCGTGCGCGCGTCGGCCAGCTGCCGCGTCATGTCGGCGAAAGCGCGCGTCAGGCCGCCGAGTTCGTCCTTGCCCTGCAGCGCCGGCTTGGGCGAGAGGTCGCCGGCGGCGACTTCGCTGACGCCGGCGGCCAGCAGCAGCAGCGGGCGCGCCAGCTGGTTGCCCAGGATGATCGCCAGCAGCACCGCGCCGAAGACCGCCAGGAACAGGCTCAGGGTCAGCGTGCCGATGTACATCCGGCGCAGTCCCTCGCGGCCCAGCGCGCGCTCCTGGTACTCGCGGTTCGCCTCCTGCACCGCGATCGCGTTGGCGACCAGCGCCGGCGGGATCGTCACGGTCGCCTGCAGGTAGCGCGTCTCGCCGAGCAGGTCCACGCGCGGCTGCGGCACGACGACGATCGCCTTGATGCGCGCGGTGGCCGTGGCGACCACGCCGGGGTCGTCCAGGCCTTCGACCATGGTGAACGCGCGCTGGGTGCGGGCGGTGCGCAGCTGCTGCGGCGTGGGCCGCTCCGGATGCAGCTGGAAGCGCGACTGGCCGGTGCTCGCGATCATCTGTCCGTTGCCGGTCCACAGCACGACGTCGATGGCGTCCAGCTGTTCGCGGACGCGCTCCAGCACCAGGCCGCCGGAGGCTTCGCCGGAGTCCGCCAGCTGGTTCGCCGCCGACCGGGTCTTGTTCGCCAGGTCCGAGGCGAGCGTGTCGAGCGTCGTCCGCCCGAGGTTCAGGCCGGCGTCCAGCGCGCCTTCCACCTTGACGTCGAACCAGCTCTCGATGGAGCGCGAGACGAACTGGTAGGACACGGTGTAGATCAGGACGCCCGGCACCAGCCCCACCAGGGCGAAGATCGCCGCCAGCTTCACCAGCAGCCGGCTGCCGAACTTGCCGCGCCGCAGGCGCGAGGCGAGCCGCACGAACACCCAGAGGATGACGGCCAGCAGCATGCCGGCCACCACCATGTTCAGCGCGAACAGGCGGCCGTAGTTGCGCTCGTACAGCTCGCGGTTGTTGGTGGCCTGCGTGAGCAGGAACATCAGCACGATGCCGATGCCGATGGCCACCGCGACGCCGACGATGATCGCCCAGCGCCAGGCGCGCGAGCCCTGCACCAGCTTGCGCGGCGGTCCTTCGGGCGGGCGGGGCAGGTTCACCGCGGCGGATCCAGTTGCAGGCGCTGGCTGCGCACCGCGAGGATGTTCCAGTCGCTCTGGCCCACCGCGCCGATCTGGAAGGGCCGCGGCAGCTGCGAAACGTCGAGCCGGAAGCGGAAGTCGATGTAGTGCGGAGACTCGGTGTCGATTTCCGTCGCGTCGGCGATGCGCCAGCGCGAGACCCGTTGCACCGCCGCGAGCGCCTCCTCACGGGTGTCGAAGGCCTGGCCGAGGACCAGCCCCGACTGGCCGATCGGCGCGGACGAGACCTGCAGCCGCCAGCGCCGGGTGAGCGGCTGGTAGGCCAGGCGCATGTGGCGCGCGCTCGAGGCGACACGCTTGTCGTACCAGTACCAGCGGTCCCGGTAGATCGAAGCTTCGGCCACGAAGTACATGGGGATGCCCTTGGCCAGCGCGTCGTCGACGGCGTGCGGCAGCTCGAAGCGCACCGTGGCGCTCAGGAGGACGCCTTCCTCCGTGCGTTCCACCTGCATCTGGGCCACTTCGGCCGGCGTGGATTCCGAGCGGGCCGCCGGCGCCGCCCAGAACAGCACCAGCATCACCAGCAGGCAGGACCAGACGCTCCGCTCAAGAATCCTGGCGGGCCGGTGCATCCAGTGCACTCTTTTGCAGCACCGCATAGAAGAAGCCGTCGTGGTCACTGGGTCGATTGTCCGGGACGGCTCCCCCCTCGCCTTCGCCCACCGGCATCAAGTGCCCCGGTCCGGGCTGCAAAACAGCTTCACTGTTGTTTGCAAGAAACGCCTCGACCTGGAGCGCCCCCTCTTCGCGGAAGACGGAGCAGGTACAGTACACGAGACGACCCCCAGGTTTCAACAGGGGCCACAAGGCAGTGAGCAGACGCTTCTGTTGCGCGGCAAGCTGCGCGATGTCGGATTCGCGCCGCAACCATCTCACATCGGGATGGCGCCGCACGATCCCCGAGGCGGTACACGGCGCATCGAGCAGGATGGCGTCGAACGGCTGGCCGTCCCACCAGGCGCCGGTGTCGGCGGCATCGGCGGCACGGACCTCGGCCTGCAGGCCGAGCCGCCGCAGGTTCTGGTGGATGCGCTCGCAGCGCACCGGGTCGACATCGAGCGCCAGCAGCCGCGCCTTCGGCGCCAGCTCGCCCATATGGGCGGTCTTGCCTCCGGGCGCGGCGCAGGCGTCGAGGATGCCGGCGGTGGGCGGCAGGCCGGGGATCATCAGCTCGGCGGCGAGCTGGGCGCCGGCGTCCTGCACCGACCAGAGCCCTTCGCCGAAGCCGGGGATCGCATCGACGGGGCGCGGCTTGTCCAGGATCAGTCCGTGGCGGCCCACCGGCCGCGAGACGATGTGGGCGGCCGCCAGCAGGTCCTGCAGCGGCCCGCGCGAGATGCGGTGCGTGTTGACGCGCAGCGTCATGGGCGCCTGCGAGTTGTTGACGGCAAGGATCGCTTCCCAGGTTTCGGGATGGTCGCGGCGCAGCCGCGCGATCCACCAGCGCGGATGGTTCCAGCGGGCGACCGGATCGGCGTCGGTCGCGGCGACCAGCGACTCGCGCTCGCGCAGGAAGCGGCGCAGGCAGGCGTTGACGAAGTTGGCCTGCGCGCGGGTGGCGGCATCGCGCTTGGCGGCCTCGACCGCCTGGTCGACCAGCGTGAAAGGCGAGTAAGGCGCGTCCTCCTCGCGCCAGGCCAGCGCCAGCGCGGTGCACAGCAGCGCGTCGGCTTCCGGCGGCGGCGGGCGCTTGGCCAGTTG
>NZ_DASVNN010000114.1:0-16817 GCF_036383835.1 Ramlibacter sp. | reverse complement strand
GAAGCCCTGGATCCCCGCCTGCGCGGGGATGACGGAAACATCACATCCCGATCCGCGGCGCCGCCTTCAACACCGCATCCAGCTCCTGCTTCCAGAACCGCGCATTCCCCGTCGTTCCATGCCCCAGCGTCTGCTCGCTTGCCGGGATCTCGTACGCGCGGCCGTTCTTCACCCGCTTGATCTCGCGGGTGAGGACGCCGAGCTCCACCGGGTTGCGCTCGTCGTCGGCGGAATTGATCGCCAGCAGCGTGGCGGTGATCTTCTCCAGCCCGCGCGAGGGGTCGTAGTCGGCCGAGGACTCCCACTGGTAGATGTGGTCGTTGGCGTCGCCGTTGAACGTGCTCTTGAGGCGCGCTTCCAGCGCCGCGTCGGCGCGCGGGCGGTCCGGGCCGGACTTCATGTACGAGTGGTTGCCGCCGTTGGTGGCGGTGGCGAAGAACACCGAGGCGAACTGCAGGCTCGGCGGCTGCGTCGTGTAGTTGCCGTTGTTCCAGGCGGGGTCGCGCCGGATCGCTTCCACCAGCATGCGGCGCAGCATCCAGTTGCGGCCCGACATGGGCGTGGGCAGCGAGGCCATCGGCACCGCGACGTCCATGAAGCCGGGGTACTTCTGCGCCCACATCCAGGTCTGCATGCCGCCCATGGAGTTGCCGATCACCAGGCGCAGGTGCTTCACGCCCAGGTGCTCGCGCACCAGCCGGTACTGCGCCTCCACCATGTCCTCGTAGTTGTACTTGGGAAAGTTCATGCGCAGGCCGTCGGACGGCTTGCTGGAACGCCCCGTGCCGATCGCGTCCGGCACGATGATGAAGTACTTGCTCGCGTCCAGCGGCTGGCCCGCGCCGAACAGCTCGCCGCCGAAGTTGGCGTTGAGCATGCTCGCGGCGGAGCCGGTCGTGCCGTGCAGCACCAGCACCGGTTCGCCGGTGGGCTCGCCCACCGTGCTGTAGCCGATCTTCAGTTCGGGCAGCACCTGGCCGCTCTGGAAGCGGAAGTCCTTCACCGTCCACGTGCCCTGCTTCGGTGCGGGAAAGTCGGCGGCGAGGACCTGGAAAGCGGCGAGCAGCAGGCCGAGGGCCAGCCAGGCCGCCCGTGCGAAGCGGATCGGTTGCATGTTGTCTCCGGGTTGTGGGGGATGCCGCGGGCAGCTTGGCACCCCGCTCCGGCAGGGTCAAGCGGGGCTCCCCCACAATAGCCGCCATGCGCATCACCGTCTGCTGTACCGATACCAAGATCGCCCCCTGGCTCGAGGGCCTGCGTTCCGCCCTGCCGGGCGCCGAAGTGGAGGAGTGGCGCCCCGGCGCGCCCGAGGCCGACCACGCCGTGGTGTGGGCGCCGCCGCAGGCCTTCCTGGACGAGCAGCAGGCGTTGCGGGGCATCTTCAACATCGGCGCCGGCGTCGACGCGCTGATGAAGCTGCGGCTGCCGCCGCGCGCCGTGGTGGTGCGTCTGGACGACGCCGGCATGTCGGTCCAGATGGCGGAGTTCGTCTGCCATGCGGTGATCCGCCACTTCCGCGAACTGGACGGCTACGAGCGCGACGAGGCGCAAGGCAAGTGGGGCTTCCGCAAGCCGCGCGCGCGGGCCGACTACCCGGTGGGCGTGATGGGGCTGGGTGTGCTGGGGGAGCGGGTGGCACAGGCCGTGGCCGCCTTCGAGTTCCCGGTGCGCGGCTGGAGCCGCAGTGCCAAGCACCTGTCCGGGGTGGAGTGCTTCGCCGGCACCGCGCAGTTCGACGCTTTCCTGGCGGGCACGCGCATCCTGGTGAACCTGCTGCCGCTGACGCCCGACACCGAGAACCTCCTGGACCGGCAGACGCTGGGCAAGCTGCTGCCCGGTGCCTACGTGATCAACGTGGCGCGCGGCGCGCACGTGGTCGACGAGGACCTGATCGCCGCGATCGACGGCGGGCACTTGGCGGGCGCCGCGCTCGATGTGTTCCGCATCGAGCCGCTGCCCGCCGACCACCCCTTCTGGCGGCATCCGAAGATCACGGTGACGCCGCACACGTCGGCCCGCACGCTGCGCGAGGAAAGCATCGCGCAGATCGCGCGCAAGCTGCGCGCCTTCGAACGCGGAGAACCCATCGCCGGCGTGGTCGATCGAATGAAAGGATACTGAAGCCATGAAGGTCCCCAGCCAGGTCAAGCTCGTCGACGTCGGTCCGCGCGACGGGCTGCAGAACGAGAAGGCGCCGGTGCCGGCCGCCGTGAAGATCGAGCTGGTGCACCGGCTGCAGGACGCCGGCCTGAAGGAGATCGAGGTCACCAGCTTCGTCTCGCCCAGGTGGGTGCCGCAGATGGCCGACAACGCCGAGGTGATGGCGGGCATCCGCCGCAAGCCGGGCGTGCGCTATTCGGTGCTGACGCCCAACATGAAGGGCTTCGAAGCGGCGCTGGAGAGCCAGCCCGACGAGATCGTCGTGTTCGGCGCGGCCAGCGAGGCCTTCAGCCAGCGCAACATCAACTGCTCGATCGCCGAGAGCATCGAGCGTTTCGCGCCGGTGGTGGCGGCGGCGCGCGCCAGGGGCATCCATGTGCGCGCGGCGATGTCCACGGCGGTGGCCTGCCCCTACGAAGGCGACATCGCGCCGGAGCGGGTGGAGATGGTGGCGCGCCTCATGAAGCAGATCGGCGTGCAGCACCTCGGCGTGGCCGACACGATCGGCGTCGGCACGCCGCGCAAGGTGCAGCGGGCGATGGAAGCGGCGCTGAAGCACTATGCGCTGGACGACGTCTCCGGCCACTTCCACGACACCTACGGCCAGGCGCTCGCCAATACGCTGGCCTGCCTGGAGATGGGGATCTGGCAGTACGACGCATCGGTGGCGGGCCTCGGCGGCTGCCCGTATGCGAAAGGCGCCACTGGCAACGTCGCGACGGAGGACGTCGTGTACATGCTGCAGGGCATGGACATCGACACCGGCATCGATCTCGACAAGCTGATCGACGCCGGCAAGTTCATCAGCGACCACCTGGGACGCAAGCCGAATTCGCGGGCGGCGACGGCGATCCTGAACAAGCGGGCCGGTTAGCCGTCACCCCGCAGTTTCCCCTTTGTCATCCCCGCAATTTCCCCTCGTCATCCCCGCGCAGGCGGGGATCCAGGGTATTGAAGCAAAATGCGGAAGCTCTGGATCCCCGCCTCCGCGGGGATGACGAACGTTATGTGTGGATCCGAACTGACCTCCCTGCCCGAAGGCGTGCAGCGCGTCGCCCGCGCCCTGCAGGACGCCGGCCATCCGCATGCGCCGGTGATGCTGGACGATGCCGCGCGCACCGCGCAGCAGGCGGCCGACGCGCTGGGCATCCACGTTGGCCAGATCGCCAAGAGCATCATCTTCCGCCGCAAATCCGACGATGCGGCGGTGCTGGTGGTGACTTCCGGCGACCGCCGCGTCGACGAGAAGAAGGTCGACGCGATCGTCGGCAAGACCGGCCGCGCCGATGCCGAATTCGTCAAGACGAAGACCGGCTTCTCCATCGGCGGCGTGTCGCCCGTCGCGCACGCGCAGCCGCCGGTGACGCTGATCGATCGCGAGCTGTTCCGCTTCGAGGAGATCTGGGCGGCGGCGGGGCATCCGTACGGCGTGTTCAAGCTGCGGCCGCAGGACCTCGAGCGCCTCACCGGCGCGCCCGTGGCGGACGTCGTGCAGCCGACGGCAGGATGAACAGCGCGGCGGAGTTGCTGCTGGAACACGCGCGCACGCTGGAGGCGGACGGCCCGGTGCCTTCGCCCTGCATCTCGGTGTGCCGCATGGATGCGGCGAGCGGCCTGTGCGAGGGCTGCTTCCGCACGCTGGAAGAGATCGCGGCCTGGGGCCTCGCCGCCGACGAGGACAAGCGGGCGATCTGGCTTGAACTGGTGGAACGGGCGCGGCAGGCATGAAGCACATCACCTTTTATTTCGACTTCCTCTCGCCGTACGCGTATCTCGCGTTCGAGAAGCTGCCCGAGGCGCTGAAGGGAGCGAGCTACGGTGTCGACTACCGGCCGGTGCTGTTCGCGGGATTCCTCAAGCACCATGGTCAGCTCGGTCCGGCGGAGATCCCGCCCAAGCGCGACTGGACCTACCGCCAGGTGCTCTGGCTCGCGCACGCGCACGGCATCCCGCTGCAGTTGCCGGCGGCGCATCCCTTCAACCCGCTGGGCGTGCTGCGGCTGGCGCTGGCGTGCGGGAACGAAGGGCTCGTCAACCGCCATGTCGCGGAGACGGTGTTCCGCCACGTCTGGCGCGGCGGGGCCGATGCGGCGGATCCGCAGCGGCTCCAAGAGTTGCGCGCGCAACTGCAGCCGCAACGCGATCCGGCCAGCGAGGAAGTGAAGGCGGAACTGAAAGCGAATACCGACGCGGCGATCGCGAAGGGGTTGTTCGGCGTGCCGACGTGCGAGGTGGAAGGCAGGTTGTTCTGGGGCCTGGACGGCTTGCCGATGCTGCGCGCGTACATCGAGGGCAATGCGTGGTTTGCGTCGGGTGCGTGGGAGGAGGCGGCCGCGCTGCCCAAGGGCAAGACGCGCCTGTAGTTGTCATTGCGGGCTCGACCCGCAATCCAGTACGGCGCGATCTGTGGCATGGATCCCGGGTCAGGCCCGGGATGACAAGTCATCCGCATCACATCATGAAAGCATCCCTGCGGGTTTGACCCGAGTTCGTCAGAACCGGGTCAGTTCCGCGCAAGCGTGCGTTGGCTACGCGTCAGAGCAGGGTCAGAGCGGGGGCGAAGAATGGCCGCTCGTTCCACCCACCAGGAGACAAAGCCATGGCAGCAGCCACGCTCCCCGCATCCGCCGCGCGGCCGATGACGGGCGAGGAGAAGAAGGTCATCTTCGCGTCCTCGCTCGGCACCGTGTTCGAGTGGTACGACTTCTACCTCTACGGCTCGCTGGCCGCGATCATCGCGAAGCAGTTCTTCGCCGGCCTCGACCCGACCTCGGCCTTAATCTTCGCGCTGCTGGCCTTCGCCGCCGGCTTCCTGGTGCGGCCCTTCGGCGCGATCTTCTTCGGCCGCCTCGGCGACATGATCGGGCGCAAGTACACCTTCCTGGTGACGATCCTGATCATGGGCCTGTCGACCTTCATCGTCGGCATCCTGCCTTCGTACGCCAGCATCGGCGTGGCCGCGCCGGTGATCCTGATCGCGCTGCGCCTGCTGCAGGGCCTCGCGCTCGGCGGCGAGTACGGCGGCGCCGCGACCTACGTCGCCGAGCACGCGCCGAACGGCAAGCGCGGCGCGTACACCGCGTGGATCCAGACCACCGCGACGCTGGGCCTGTTCCTGTCGCTGCTGGTGATCCTGGGTGCGCGCACGCTGATGGGCGAGCAGGCCTTCGGCGACTGGGGCTGGCGCATCCCCTTCGTCGTCTCCATCCTGCTGCTGGCCGTTTCCGTGTGGATCCGCCTGTCGATGAACGAGTCGCCCGCGTTCCAGCGCATGAAGGCCGAAGGCAAGACGTCGAAGGCGCCGCTGAAGGAGTCCTTCGGCGAGTGGCGCAACCTGAAGGTCGTGATCCTGGCGCTGCTGGGCCTCACCGCCGGCCAGGCCGTCGTCTGGTACTCGGGCCAGTTCTACGCGCTGTTCTTCCTCACGCAGTCGCTGAAGGTCGACAACGCCACGGCCAACCTGCTGATCGCCGCCGCCCTCGTGATCGGCACGCCCTTCTTCATCCTGTTCGGCGCGCTGTCCGACCGCATCGGCCGCAAGCCGATCATCATGGCCGGCTGCCTGCTGGCCGCGCTGACCTACTTCCCGGTGTTCGGCGCTCTGACCAAGGCCGCGAACCCCGATCTCGCAGCGGCCCAGGCCCGCACGCAGGTGATCGTGTCCGCGCCGTCGAGCGACTGCTCCTTCCAGGGCAGCCCGATCGCCCGCGAGATCGACTTCAAGTCGTCCTGCGACATCGCCAAGCGCTTCCTCGCGCAAAGCTCGGTGAGCTACGAGAACACCGCCGGCACCGCGGGCCAGCCCGCGACGGTGAAGATCGGCGACAAGGTGATCACGGCTCCGACGGCGACGGTCACGAACCACAAGTTCGACGAGAAGAGCACCGCCGCCATCGCCGACTTCAAGAAGGAAGTGAACGACGCGCTGAAGGCCGCCGGCTATCCCGCGAAGGCCGATCCGGCGAAGGTCGACAAGCTGACGGTCACCCTCATCCTGACCTATCTCGTGATCCTGGTGACGATGGTGTACGGCCCGATCGCGGCGATGCTGGTGGAGATGTTCCCCACGCGCATCCGCTACACGTCGATGAGCCTGCCGTACCACATCGGCAACGGCTGGTTCGGCGGCCTGCTGCCCACCACGGCCTTCGCGATCGTGGCGGCCACCGGCAACATGTACAACGGCCTCTGGTACCCGATCATCATCGCCGCGGCGACCTTCGTGATCGGCGTGCTGTTCGTCAAGGAAACCAAGGACGTGGACATCTACGCCCACGACTGACGCGGCGATTGCGTGAAGGGTCCTCGCCGGCGCGCGAGGGCCCTTTGCCCAGCAACTGCAATCGAGGAGACGCCATGTGGAAGATCGCCGTGGGCTTCGTGGTGTTCGCCGCCATCGCCCTGTTCGTCATTTCCCGGGCGGGCGACAAGGTGGACATGAGCGGCGAGAAGCATGGCACCGAAGCGAGCGCGCCGGAGGCGGCGGCGAGCGGGGCGAAGCACTGACGCGGAACGCCCTGGGCCCCCGCCTGCGCGGGGGTGACACCACACCGTCATCCCCGCGCAGGCGGGGATCCAGGGCTTCCAAGGACTTCGTCCCAAAGATCGCGCCACTGCGAGTTGCGCTCCTCGATGAGCCGCAGCTTCCACAGGCGGTTCCATTTCTTCAGCCGCTTCTCGCGCGCGATCGCGTGCTCCATGTCGCCGTGGAGCTCGTAGTGGACGAGGTGGTGCACGCCGTAGCGTGCGGTGAAGCCTTCGGTGACTGCTTCGCGGTGCTGCCACGCACGCTGCACGAGGTTGCTCGTCACGCCGATGTACAGCGTGCCGTTGCGTTGGCTTGCGAGGATGTACACGGCGGGTTGCTTCTCGTGCATGAGCCACTCTAAAACCGGAGGCTCTGGTTCCCCGCCTTCGCGGGGATGACGTTTTCCGGTCGGTGGCGGTGACGCATTCACCGTCATCCCCGCGCAGGCGGGGACCCAGGGCATCCAAAAAGACAAAGGGGCCCGAAGGCCCCCTGTGGTCGAACGCGAAGCGCTTACCGCTTGAACTTCCCGTCCTGCCCGATGATCGACAAGTCCGCGAAGTCCAGCCCGGTGCGGTCGTCCGGACCGTAGCTCACTTCCAGGCCGCCGATGTCGAAGTTCTTCATGCCCTCCAGCGCGGTCACCAGTTTCGCGCGCGTCGGGTTGGCGCCGGCGCGGCGCAGGCCTTCCACCAGCACCTTGGCGGCGGCGTAGCCTTCCAGCATCGCTGGGCTGAGTTCCATGTTCTTCGGCTTGGCCAGCGCCATCGCTTCCTTGATGAAGCCGTACGCATAGGAACGCTCGTACGGGAACACCTGCGTGACGATCACGCCGCGGGCCTGGTCGCCCAGGTTCTTGATGAAGCCGCCCGAGGCGTTGTTGGACAGGGTCACCACCTGCGCCGCGGACTTGGCGGCGCGCAGCGCCTTCACGCCGTCGGCGACGGTGGTGCCGGAGCCGATCCACAGCACCGCCTGCGATTCCGCCTTGGTGATCACCGGGATGATGGCGGCGTAGTCGGGCTTGAGGCGGTCCGCTTTGACGATGGACACCGGCTCGAAGCCTGCCTTCTGGAAGCCCTTCTTCGCGCCTTCCAGCCCGTCGGCGCCGAAGGAGTCGTCGGCGTGCACCACCGCGATCCGCGTCACGCCCATGGTGTGCAGGTGCGTCACCGCCTTTTCGGCTTCGCGCTGGTAGGTCGCGCGCACGTTGAAGACGTACTTCTTCACCGGCGAATGCAGCGACATCGCCCCGGTGGATGGCGCGATCAGCGCCACGCCGTGCTGGTCCAGCAGCGGGAGGATCCCCTCGGCGTGCGGCGTGCCCCGGTTCAGGAACAGCGCGAGGACGTTCTTCTCCTCGATCAGGACCTTGGCGTTTTCCTTGGCGATCTTCGGATCGAACTTGTCGTCCATCGAGATCAGTTCGATCTTCTGGCCGTGGACCCCGCCCTTGGCGTTGATGCTGTCGATCCACAGCTTGGCGCCGTCGGTGGTCTCCTTGACGCCTGCGGCCACCGTGCCGCTGAAGCCGGCCGTCTGCCCGATCAGGATCTGCGCCGTCGCCCAGAGCGGCGCAAATGCGGCGATCGCCGCGATCAAGCTTTTCTTCATGTGAATACCTCCGGGTTACGGACAAGCCCGTCGTTACCGAGTGTAAATGGAGCTCGGCTTTAGCGCACGGGGGGCAACCCGGAAAACGGAACAACTACACGGGAGGAAGTGGCGCCGACGGGAGGAGGTGCTGGAAGGCCGGCAGGAGGCCGTTGATGCGCTCGACCGCCGCCGCCTGGCAGTGCTGGCTTGACACCATCTGGAACACGCCATCGCGCAGCAGCCACAGTTCCTGCGCGCACTCGGCGGTGTGCACCCGCCAGCGCAGTCGGTCGCACTCGAAGCCGTCGCAGTCATCGAGCACGGCGAGCAGCTGGTGACGCAGTGTCTCGACGCCGGCGGGCGCGGGCCGCAGTTGCCAGTCGCAGGCGGTGGCGGGCAGCCATTTCTTCCACGAAGCCATGGGGGATACCGGGAAGGGAGTGCACGCACCTTACCGACTACGGATGAGCTTTCCAGGTAGGAAATGCGCGATGACCGTGGTAGGACAAGGTCATGCCGGGGTGACGCGGCCCGGCTGCCACCCCCTCCCTAGAATGTCGGGCCTCTTCTGGAAAGCCCTTCTCGAATGTCCCAGGGATCGATCCGCATCCGCGGCGCACGCCAGCACAACCTCAAGAACATCGACCTCGACCTGCACACCGGCGAACTGACGGTGGTCACGGGCCCCAGCGGCTCCGGCAAGTCCAGCCTGGTCTTCGACACGCTCTATGCCGAGGGGCAGCGGCGCTACGTCGAAACCTTCTCCGCCTATGCGCGCCAGTTCCTGGAGCGCATGGACAAACCCGCGGTGGACCGCGTCGAGGGCGTGCCGCCCGCGATCGCGATCGACCAGACCAATCCGGTGCGCTCCTCGCGGTCGACGGTCGGCACGATGACCGAGCTGAACGACCACCTGAAGCTGCTGTTCGCTCGCGCGGCGCAGCTGTTCGACCGCAAGACGGCGCTGCAGGTGCGGCACGACACGCCGGAGACGATCTACGAGCAGCTGATGGAACGGACGAAAACATCCGATCCGCGGCTCGTGGTGACCTTCCCGGTGGAACTCCCCGGCGGCACGACGCCGGAGGAAGTGGAGCAGTGGCTCGCCGCCAGCGGCTTCACCCGCGTGCAGGCGGAGCGCGAAGTCGCGACGCCGACGGGCCCGCGCAAGGTCCTCGACGTGGTCGCCGACCGCTTCCGCATCCAGGGCGTGGAGAAGGTGCGCGCGATCGAGGCGATCGAGGTGGCGCTCAAACGCGGCAGCGGCCGCGTGGCGGTGTATGTGACGGGCGAAGCTGACGCGCAGCGTCATCCCCGCGAAGGCGGGGACCCAGGGCTTGTGGAACTCGCCGCACGCGGCGAGCCGAATACGGACGCCCTGGATTCCCGCCTGCGCGGGAATGACGAGGTCTGGAAGTTCTCCACCGGCCTGCATTGCCCCGAGAGCGACATCCGCTACGGCGACCCGGTGCCGTCGATGTTCTCGTTCAACTCGCCGGTCGGTGCCTGCGAGACCTGCCGCGGCTTCGGCCGCGTGATCGGCGTCGACTACGGCCTCGTCATCCCGAACGACAAGCTGACGCTGCGCGCCGGCGCGGTGAAGACCTTCCAGACGCCGGCCTGGTCGGAGTCGCAGGACGACCTGATGAAGTACGCGGAGCGCGCCGGCGTGCCGCGCGACACGCCCTGGTACAAGCTCACCGCCGAACAGAAGCACTGGGTGATCCACGGCGCGCCGGACTACCGCGACGGCAACTGGAGCCGCCAGTGGTACGGCGTGAAGCGCTTCTTCGAGTACCTCGAGAGCAAGGCCTACAAGATGCACATCCGCGTGCTCTTGTCCAAGTACCGCAGCTACACGCCGTGCGACGTGTGCGGCGGCGCGCGCCTGAAGACCGAGTCGCTGCTGTGGCGCCTGGGCAGCAAGGAAGACGCCGACGCGGTGCTCGACCCCGCGAAGCGCTTCATGCCGGTGGGCGTGGACTGGTCGCGCGAGCAGCTGGAGGCGCTGCCGGGCGTGTCGCTGCACGACCTGATGATCCTGCCGATCGAACGGCTGCGCCGCTTCTTCGACCGCGTCGAGCCGGAGGCCGAGGCGCATGCCGGCGCCGGCGAGCTGCAGGCGCTCAGGCTGCTGTTCGAGGAGATCAACACCCGCCTGCGCTACCTGGTGGACGTGGGCATCGGCTACCTGACGCTCGACCGCCAGAGCCGCACGCTGTCGGGCGGCGAGGTGCAGCGCATCAACCTCACCACCGCGCTGGGCACCTCGCTCGTGAACACGCTGTTCGTGCTGGACGAGCCCAGCATCGGCCTGCATCCGCGCGACATGAGCCGCATCACGCAGGCCATGCATCGGCTGCGCGATGCGGGCAACACGCTGGTGGTGGTGGAACACGATCCCGCCGTGATGGTCGCGGCCGACCGCATCATCGACATGGGCCCGGGCCCCGGCGAGAAGGGCGGCAGCATCGTGTTCGACGGCAGTGTGTCCGCCCTGCGCCAGGCCGACACGCTCACCGGCGCCTACCTCGGCGCGCGCAAGCACGTCGGCATGGGCTTCAAGCGGGCGGTGACGGAATCGACGCCGCGTCTCGTGCTGGAAGGCGCGCGCGAGCACAACCTGCGGGACCTGCACGTGGAGTTCCCGCTGCAGCGCATGGTGGTGGTGACGGGCGTGTCGGGCTCGGGCAAGTCCACGCTGGTGCAGGACATCCTGGCGCCGGCGCTGCGGCGGCACTTCGGCCGTGCCACCGAGACGCCGGGCACGCACGACCGCCTGCTCGGCGCGGACCATCTCGGCGACGTCGTGTTCGTCGACCAGTCGCCGATCGGCAAGACGGCGCGCTCCAATCCCGTGAGCTACGTCGGCGCCTGGGATTCGATCCGCGAGATCTTCGCCAATTCGCCGCTCGCGAAGCAGCGCGGCTACACCGCGTCCAAGTTCTCCTTCAACTCGGGCGACGGCCGCTGCCCCACCTGCGGCGGTTCGGGCTACGAGCACGTCGAGATGCAGTTCCTGTCGGACGTGTACCTGCGCTGCCCCGATTGCGACGGCAAGCGTTACCGCCCGGAAATCCTGGAAGTGACGATCGAGCGGCACGCCGCCGGCGCGCACGCGCCGCGCGTGCTGAACGTCGCCGACGTGCTGGAGCTCACGGTGAGCGAAGCCGCCGCCCTGTTCTCCGGCGACCGCGACGTGATCCGCGCGCTGCAGCCGATCGTGGACGTGGGCCTGGAATACGTGAAGCTGGGGCAGCCGGTGCCGACACTGTCGGGCGGCGAGTCGCAGCGCCTGAAGCTCGCCGGCTTCCTGGCCGAAGCGGCGCGCAGCGGCACGCAGAGCCGGCAAGGCGTGGCCAAAAAGGGCACGCTGTTCATGTTCGACGAACCGACCACGGGCCTGCACTTCGACGACATCGCCAAGCTGATGCGCGCGCTGCGCAAGCTGCTGGAAGGCGGCAACTCGCTGGTCGTGATCGAGCACAACCTCGACGTGATCCGCGCGGCCGACTGGCTGGTGGACCTGGGGCCGGAAGGCGGCGACGGCGGCGGCCTGGTGGTGGCCGAAGGGCCGCCGGAGGACGTGAAGCTGCATGCCTCGTCGCACACGGCCAAGGCCTTGCGCGACTACGACATGACGTTGGGCGTTGAGCGTTCGGCGTTGAGCGAGAAAGCCCCGGCTCCCTACGCTCAACGCTCAACGCCGAACGCCGAACGCCCGAAGGCCATCCAGATCGTCAACGCCAAGGAACACAACCTCAAGAACCTCAGCGTCGACATCCCGCACAACAAGTTCAGCGTGATCACCGGCGTCTCCGGCTCCGGCAAGTCCACGCTGGCGTTCGACATCCTGTTCAACGAAGGCCAGCGGCGCTACCTCGAGTCGCTCAATGCCTATGCGCGGTCCATCGTGCAGCCGGCGGGCCGGCCCGAGGTCGATGCGGTGTACGGCATCCCGCCGACCGTCGCGATCGAGCAGCGCCTGTCGCGCGGCGGGCGCAAGTCCACCGTCGGCACCACGACGGAGGTATGGCACTTCATGCGCCTGCTGTACGTCAAGCTGGGCGTGCAGCACTGCGTGAACGACGGCGCCGAGGTGCGGCCGCAGACGCCGGACAGCATCGTGGCGCAGATCATGAAGCGCTATCGCGGCAAGCACATCGGCGTGCTGGCGCCGCTGGTGGTCAACCGCAAGGGCGTGTACACGGAGCTCGCAGACTGGGCGCGGCCGCGCGGCTACACGCACCTGCGCGTGGACGGCAATTTCCTGCCCACCACCGGCTTCCCGCGCATCGACCGCTTCAAGGAGCACACGATCGAGCTGCCGGTGTGCGACCTCGACGTGACGCCCGCCAACGAAGCGCTGCTGCGCGAGAAGCTCACGCTGGCGCTGGAGCACGGCAAGGGCGTGGTGCACGTGCTGGCGCCGCTCGACGAACTGCGCGCCGCCTTCAGCAAGGGCGTCGTCACGCACGCCGGCATCGGCAAGGTGGAGGTCTTCTCGACCCTGCGCGCCTGCCCGGTGTGCGCCACCAGCTATCCCGAGCTGGATCCACGGCTGTTCTCGTACAACAGCAAGCACGGCTGGTGCCCCGACTGCGTCGGCACCGGCGTGAAGCTCACGCGCGACCAGCGCAAGGCGTTCGACGACACCATCGTCACGGCGGAGGGCGAGAAGGGCCGCGAGCAGACCTTCGCGGAAACGGAAGTGGAGGACGTCTCCGACGAGGCGTGTCCCACCTGCCTGGCCACCCGCCTCAACGCGCAGGCGCGCGCGGTGCGTTTCGACAAGACCGCGATCTCCGACATCGCCGCGCTGTCGGTGCGCGACGTGCGCCGCTGGGTCGAGAGCCTGCAGGTGCGCGACGTGCTGAGCGCGCGCGAGCAGGGCATCGCCCGCGACCTGATCCCCGAGATCCGCTCGCGCCTCGAGTTCCTCGAGGAAGTGGGACTCGGCTACCTGACGCTGGATCGCGGCGCGCCGACGCTCTCGGGCGGCGAGGCTCAGCGCATCCGCCTGGCGGCGCAGCTCGGGTCCAACCTGCAGGGCGTCTGCTACGTGCTCGACGAACCCACGATCGGCCTGCATGCCCGCGACAACCAGATCCTGCTGGATGCGCTGCACAAGCTGGGCGACAAGGGCAACACGCTGGTGGTGGTGGAACACGACGAGGACACGATCCGCCGCGCCGACCACATCATCGACATCGGCCCCAGCGCGGGCAAGCGCGGCGGCCGCGTGGTCGCGCAGGGCACGGCGGAGGAAGTGACGCGCAACGGCGACTCGCTCACCGGCCGCTACCTGCTGCACGCGATGAAGCACCCGCTGCAGCCGCGCCGCCTGGTCGACGCGATGCACGACCGCGAGCCGGTCGGCATCCCGGTCGCGGAGATGCCCGCGCCTGTCGTGAAGGGGAAGAAACCGCGCTCTCTTCTGGCGCAGATGGCCTCTTCACTCCCTCCCCCTCCGGGGGAGGGCGGGGGTGGGGGCGCTCCGGCACCCACGTCCTTCCTGCGTTTGAAAGGCGCCGACCTCCACAACCTCGACGACGTGAACGTCGACGTCCCGCTGAAACGGCTGGTCGTCGTCACCGGTGTCTCCGGCTCCGGCAAGTCCACGCTCGCCCGCGACGTGCTGCTGCACAACGTGCAGTCGGCCGTGCAGCAGCGTTCGACGAAAGCGGGCCGCGATGCCGACGCCGCGGGCAAGCGTCCCAAGTGGGTCGGCTGCAAGTCGCTCGATGGCTACCAGTCCATCGACCGCGTGCTGGAAGTGGACCAGACGCCGATCGGCAAGACGCCGCGTTCCTGCCCGGCGACCTACATCGGCTTCTGGGACACGATCCGCAAGCTGTTCGCCGATACGCTGGAAGCGCGCGCTCGCGGCTACGGCCCGGGCCGCTTCTCCTTCAACACCGGCGAAGGCCGCTGCCCCACCTGCGAAGGCCAGGGCGTGCGCACCATCGCGATGAGCTTCCTGCCGGACGTGAAGGTGCCTTGCGAGGCCTGCCATGGCGCGCGCTTCAACCCGGAGACGCTGGCCGTCACCTGGCGCGGCAAGAGCATCGGCGACGTGCTGCAGATGGAAGTGGACGAGGCGGTGGAATTCTTCGCCTCCATGCCCAACATCTCGCATCCGCTGCAGCTGCTGCGCGACGTCGGGCTCGGCTACCTCACGCTGGGGCAGCCTTCGCCGACGCTGTCGGGCGGAGAAGCGCAGCGCATCAAGCTGGTGACCGAACTGTCGAAGGTGCGCGACGACGTCACGCGCCGCGGCCAGAAGGCGCCGCACACGCTGTACGTGCTGGACGAACCGACGGTGGGCCTGCACATGGCCGACGTGGAAAAGCTGATCCGCGTGCTGCACCGCCTGGTCAACGGCGGCCACAGCGTGGTGGTGATCGAGCACGACCTGGACGTGATCGCGGAGGCCGACTGGATCATCGACCTGGGTCCGGACGGCGGATCCGCCGGCGGCCGCATCGTCGCCGCCGCGCCTCCGGAGGAGGTGGTGGCGAAGGGGACGCACACCGGGAAGGTGTTGGCGCCGGTGTTGGCGCGCTAGCGTCACCCCCGCGGAGGCGGGGGGCCAGGGCATCCGGTCCGTGAACGCCCTGGATCCCCGCCTGCGCGGGGATGACGGGAGCGATCAGAACCGGTAACCGACCCCGATCGTCACGCCGTCCACCTTGCTGTTGCCCTTGTCGAAGGTCCGCATGTAGTCGACTCCCACATACATCTTCGGGTTGATGTTGTAGTTGGCGCCGAGGCCCCAGGCGAAATCGCTGCCGCTTTCGTTCACCGTGCCGGCGGCGGACGTCGTGCGCAGGCGGCTCTGCACCCAGCCGACGCGGCCGAACACCTCGAAGTTGTCGAAGGCGTACTTCGGCTTGGCGAACACGCCGATCTGGTGGCGCATCTTGCTGGTGAAGCCGTTGTCGCTGTCGTCGCTGGTGCCGAGGGCGGCCATGCCTTCGACCGCGAGGTTCGGATGGACGTTGTAGCCGACGATGCCGCGCAAGGCCTGCGGATTGGTGCGGAAGCCGAGGCCGCTGTCGTGGCGGAGGAAGGAGTAGCCGAGTTCGCCGTAGAGGGGGCTGGCTTGCTGCTGTGCGTGGGCGGAGGCCAGCGCGAGGAAGGCGGACGCGGCCGCGATCACGAGTCGTTTCATTCGATGGGAAGTCCTGTCTTGGTTTGTCGATGGGCCCCGGATGGAGCGTGGGCCAGTCTGCAGGAAGCCGCGGCACACATTCGCGCGCCAAACGCAAAATGATGAGGTGCCCCGTAACGCCGAGGGTTGTTTCACGCCTTCGCGCGGGCTTTACGATGGCGACATGAAGGTCTTCTACAACGACGCGCATGCGCAGCACCACGGACGCCACGAGATGTTCCGCGGCGAACTCGTTCCGTGTTTCGAGATCCCCGCGCGTGCCGGCTACGTGCTGCAGGAGCTGCGCTCGCGCGGCTTCGGCGACATCGCCTCCGCCCCGCCGGTGCCGCGCTCCGCCTTCGAGCGCGTGCATGCGCCGCGTTACCTCGATTTCCTCGAGCACGCCTGGGACGAATGGGTCGCGCTCGATCCGAAGAACGCGGAGCGCGATGCGTTGCCTTCGTACTGGCCGATCCGTACCTTCCGCAGCGACGTGTTGCCCGCGAGCTTCCCCGCCCGCATGGGCCTGTTCTCCTTCGATGCGGGTTCGCCGATCACCGCCGGCACCTGGAAGGCCGCGAGCCAGGGCGGGGCCTGCGCGATCGCCGGCGCGCAGGCGCTGGCGCAAGGCGGGCGCGCCGCCTTCGTGCTGTCGCGTCCGCCGGGCCACCATGCCGGCCACGATTTCTTCGGCGGCTATTGCTTCATCAACAATGCCGCCGTCGCGGCGCAGCGCCTGCGCGACGACGGGCTGCGCAAGGTCGCCATCCTCGACATCGACTACCACCATGGCAACGGCACGCAGGCGATCTTCCACGAACGCGGCGACGTGTTCTTCGCCAGCGTGCACGGCGATCCGCACACCGAGTATCCCTACTACCTGGGCTACGCGGACGAACGCGGCACCGGCGCGGGCCTGGACTGCAACCTGAACCTGCCGCTGCCGCGCGGCACGGACTTCGAACATTGGCGCGCGGCGATGGGGCAGGCGCTGGCGCGCATCCGCGCCTTCGGCGCCGAGGCGCTGGTGGTCTCGCTGGGACTCGACACCTTCGAGGCCGACCCGATCTCCGGCTTCCGGCTGCGCAGCACGGACTACCTGCGCGTGGGCGAGGACCTCGCGGCCGCCGGCCTGCCGACGCTGTTCGTGTTCGAAGGCGGCTATGCCGTGGCCGAGGTAGGCGTCAATGCGGCGAACGTGCTGGAGGGCTTCGCGCAGAAGGCCGGCTGAGCCTCGCGCAGTCCCCGATCGTCGTCGTTGTCCGACGCCGCGAGGCGATCCGGCGGCGCGCGCCGCCGGCGGGCGATCGGCACCATGGGCGGCGAGGAATCCGCATGCCCGGCAAAGCTCCGCACAAGCCGCTGGTATGGCTGCCCGCC
>NZ_DASVNN010000113.1:0-52731 GCF_036383835.1 Ramlibacter sp. | reverse complement strand
ATGCTCCCCAACACCCCCCGCATGATCTCCCGCCCCACGGTGCTGCCCATGGTCCGGATGGCGGACTTGGCCATGGCTTCGGCCAGGCCTTCGCGGCGGCCGCCGCGCGGGCCGGTGGAGCCGAACAGCACGTCGCTCAAGCCGCCCATGACGCCGCGGTCGGCATCGGCCGTCCCCGACTTGCCGGCGGCCGCGGTGGCCTGCGCCTCCTCGGTGCGCACCTTCAGCTTCTCGTAGGCCGATTCGCGGTCCTGCGTCTTCTCGTAGGCGCCGGCCACCAGCGAGCCGGCCATGAGCGCCTGGCGCTGCTGCGGCGTGATCGGGCCGATCTGGCTGCCGGGCGGCAGCACGTACAGGCGCTCGGTGATGCTGGGGCGGCCTTTCGAGTCGAGGAAGCTCACCAGCGCCTCGCCCACGGCCAGCTCGGTGATCGCCGTCTCGATGTCGAGGCCCGGCTTCTGCCGCATCGTCTGGGCGGTCGCCTTCACGGCCTTCTGGTCGCGGGGCGTGAACGCGCGCAAGGCGTGCTGCACGCGGTTGCCCAGCTGGGCGAGCACCGAGTCCGGGATGTCCAGCGGGTTCTGCGTCACGAAATAGACGCCGACGCCCTTGGAACGGACCAGCCGCACCACCAGTTCGATGCGCTCGACCAGCACCTTCGGCGCCTCGTTGAAGAGCAGGTGGGCCTCGTCGAAGAAGAAGACCAGCTTGGGCTTTTCCGGGTCGCCGATCTCGGGCAGCTGTTCGAACAGCTCCGACAGCATCCACAGCAGGAAGGTCGCGTACAGGCGCGGCGCGTTCAGCAGCTTGTCGGCGGCGAGCACGTTGACCACGCCCTTGCCGCCCACGGTCTGCATGAAGTCGTTGATGTCGAGCATGGGCTCGCCGAAGAACTTGTCGCCGCCTTGCGACTCGATCGTCATCAGCCCGCGCTGGATGGCGCCCACGCTCGCCGGGCTGATGTTGCCGTACTGGGTGCGGAACTCCGCCGCGTTGTCGCCCACGTGCTGCAGCATGGCCCGCAGGTCTTTCAGGTCCAGCACCAGCATGCCGTTGTCGTCGGCGATCTTGAACACGAGGTTCAGCACGCCGGCCTGCGTCTCGTTCAGGTCCAGCATGCGCGAAAGCAGCAGCGGGCCCATGTCGGAGACGGTGGCGCGCACCGGATGGCCTTGTTCGCCGAAGACGTCCCACAGGGTCACCGGACAGGCGGCCGATTCCGGCGCCTCCAGGCCGCGTTCCTTCAGGATGGCCGCCATCTTCTCGGGGATCGCCCCGGCCTGGCTGATGCCCGAAAGGTCGCCCTTGACGTCGGCCATGAAGACCGGCACCCCAATCCTGCTGAATTCCTCGGCCATTTTCTGCAGCGTCACCGTCTTGCCGGTTCCGGTGGCCCCCGTGATCAGGCCGTGCCGGTTGGCCAGCCCGGGGAGGACGTGGGCTTCAGTCTTGTCGTGCTTGGCGATCAGGATGGGGTCGGCCATGGTGCGAAAAGTAGAATGACGGGGTAATACGTAGAGTACAGCACAAGAGCAAGGAAGATTCCGTGGCCGGACACAGCAAATGGGCGAACATCCAGCACCGCAAGGGGCGCCAGGACGAAAAGCGGGGCAAGGTCTGGACGCGCGTGATTCGTGAAATCATGGTCGCGGCCCGCCAGGGCGGCGGCGACCTCTCGGCCAACCCGCGGCTGCGGCTGGCGGTGGACAAGGCCAAGGCGGCCAACATGCCCGCCGACACCATCAAGCGCAACATCGACAAGGCCACCGGCAACCTCGAGGGCGTGAGCTACGAGGAGATCCGTTACGAGGGTTACGGCATCGGCGGCGCGGCGATCATCGTCGACACCATGACGGACAACAAGGTGCGCACGGTCGCCGAAGTGCGCCACGTCTTCAGCAAGTACGGGGGCAACATGGGCACCGAAGGTTCGGTGGCCTTCCAGTTCAGGCACGTCGGCCAGATGATCCTGGCGCCCGGCACCAGCGAGGACAAGGTGATGGAAGTGGCGCTCGAGGCGGGCGCCGAGGACGTCATCACCGACGAGGACGGCGCCATCGAGGTGCTGGCCGCGCCGGGCGAATTCGAGGCGGTGAAGAACGCGCTGGAAGCCGCCGGCCTCAAGCCGGAAATCGCCGAAGTGACGATGCGTCCCGAGAACACGATCCCGCTCGCGGGCGACGACGCCGCGCGCATGCAGAAGATCGTCGACATGCTGGAAGACCTCGACGACGTGCAGGCCGTGTTCCACAACGCCGAAATCGAGGCCGAATGAAAGTCCTCGTCATCGGCGGCGGCGGCCGCGAACATGCGCTCGCCTGGAAGCTTGCCCAGTCGGGCAAGGTGCAGGCGGTCTACGTGGCGCCCGGCAACGGCGGCACCGCGCTCGACCCGCGCCTGGAAAACGTGCCCATCACCGACCTGCGCCAGCTGCGCGACTGGGCGCTGAAGGAGAAGATCGCGCTGACCGTGGTCGGCCCGGAAGCGCCGCTGGCCGCCGGCGTGGTGGACGATTTCCGCGCCCACGGCCTGCGCATCTTCGGCCCCACGCAGGCTGCGGCGCAGCTGGAAAGCTCCAAGGCCTTCGCCAAGGCCTTCATGGAGCGCCACAAGATCCCGACGGCGGAATACGGCACCTTCACCGACGCCGCCGAAGCCCACGCCTACGTGGACCAGAAGGGTGCGCCCATCGTGGTGAAGGCCGACGGCCTGGCCGCCGGCAAGGGCGTGGTGGTCGCCATGACGGCGCAGGAGGCGCACGAGGCGATCGACTTCATGCTCCTGGACAACAAGCTGGGCGTGACGCACAACGCCGGCGGCGCCCGCGTGGTGATCGAGGAGTTCTTGCAGGGCGAGGAAGCCAGCTTCATCGTGATGTGCGACGGCCGCAACGTGACGGCCATGGCCACCAGCCAGGACCACAAGCGCCTGCAGGACGGCGACCAGGGTCCCAACACCGGCGGCATGGGCGCCTATTCGCCCGCGCCGGTGGTCACGCCCGCTGTGCATGCGCGCGCCATGCGCGAGATCATCCTGCCGACGATCCGCGGCATGGAAAAGGACGGCATCCCCTTCACCGGCTTCCTGTACGCCGGCCTGATGATCGACGCCAAGGGCCAGCCGAAGACGCTGGAGTTCAACTGCCGCATGGGCGACCCGGAGACGCAGCCGATCATGATGCGGCTGAAGTCGGACCTGTACGACGTGATGATGCACGCCACCTCCGGCACGCTGGACCAGGTGGAGCTGCAATGGGACCGCCGCACCGCGCTGGGCGTGGTGATGGCCGCGGGCGGCTATCCGATGGATCCGCGCAAGGGCGACGCGATCCACGGCCTGCCCAAGGACACCGAGGACGCCGTGGTGTTCCATGCCGGCACGATCCCGCGCGACGGCGAGACGGTCACCTCCGGCGGCCGCGTGCTGTGCGTCACGGCACTGGCCGACACGGTCAAGGCGGCCCAGCAGCGCGCCTACGACGTGCTGCGCCACATCTCCTTCGATGGGGCGCAGTACCGCCGCGACATCGGTTTCCGCGCCGTGAAAGGCTGAAGTGGAATCCCGCATCCCCGAGGTGCGCGGCTGGCTCACGGGCCTGCAGCGGCGCATCACGGACGCCATCGCCGAAGTCGACGGGCAGCCTTTCCGCGCCGACGCGTGGAAGAAGGAGCCCGGCGAGCCGCTGCAGGGCGAGGGCGTGACGATGATCCTGGAGGAGGGCGGCGTGTTCGAACGCGCCGGCTGCGGCTTCTCGCATGTGCGCGGGCCCAGGCTGCCGCCGTCGGCCACGCAGCACCGGCCCGAGCTGGTCGGCGCTGCGTTCGAAGCCATGGGCGTGTCGCTGGTGTTCCACCCGCGCAACCCGTACACGCCGACGGTGCACATGAACGTGCGCATGCTGGCGGCGCTGCCCGAGGATGCGCCGGCGGTGTACTGGTTCGGCGGCGGCATGGACCTCACGCCGTACTACGGCTACGAGGAAGACGCGGCGCATTTCCACGCGGTGTGCCGCGACAGCCTGGAGCCCTTCGGCGCGGACAAGTACCCGAAGTTCAAGGCCTGGTGCGACGACTACTTCTTCCTGAAGCACCGCAACGAGCCGCGCGGCATCGGCGGCATCTTCTTCGACGATTTCTTCGAGGACGGCTTCGACCGCAGCTTCGCGATGCTGCAGTCGGTGGGCGACGGTTTCCTCGCTGCCTACCTGCCGATCCTGCAGCGGCGCAAGGGCACGCCCTTCACCCAGCGCGAGCGCGACTGGCAATGGCTGCGCCGCGGCCGCTACGTCGAGTTCAACCTCGTGTGGGACCGCGGCACGCACTTCGGCCTGCAGTCGGGCGGCCGCACCGAATCGATCCTGATGTCGATGCCGCCGCACGCCTCCTGGGCCTACCAGCACCAGCCGCAGCCGGGTTCGCCCGAGGCGGAACTGTTGTCGCGGTTCCTGGTGCGCAGGGAGTGGCTCTGAACGCGCGGCCGGCCCGCGTGGGCATGTTCGGCGGCGCCTTCGATCCGCCGCACCGCGCCCATGTCATGCTCGCGCGCGCGGCGGTGGACCAGCTCGGGCTGGACCGCCTGCACGTGCTGCCGACCGGCAGCGCCTGGCACAAGAGCCGCGACCTGACGCCGGCGGAGCATCGACTCGCGATGACGCGCCTGGCCTTCGCGGACGTGCCCGCCGTGCTGGTCGACGACCGCGAACTCAGGCGCACCGGCGCTACGTATAGCATCGACACCCTGCGCGAACTGCGCGCCGAACATCCGCAGGCCCAGCTGGTCCTGCTGATGGGCGAGGACCAGGCCGCCGGCTTCACGGGCTGGCGCGACTGGCAGGAGATCGCGCGCCTGGCCCTGCTGGGCGTGGCCGGACGCGGCACGGGCGAGGGTGTTGCCGCGCTGCGCGCCCTGCCGGGCGTCCGCCTGGAGACCCTGCAGTTGCCGCAGATGCCCGAGAGTGCGACCGAGGTCCGTCGCCGACTGACACAGGGGCAGGACATTACCGAACTGGTTGAGCCAGCCGTTGCCCGTTATATTGAATCCCATCATCTTTACAAGAACACCGATGACGACTGAAGCCGCAGCCAAGAAGGACACGCAGAAACTCCAGAGGGCCATCGTCGATGGCCTCGAAGACGTGAAAGGCCAGGACATCCAGGTCTTCAACACGGAGCATCTGTCTCCCTTGTTCGAGCGGGTCATCGTCGCCTCGGGCACGTCCAACCGCCAGACCAGGGCGCTCGCCTCGAGCGTGATCGATGCCGTGCGCGAAGCGGGCTTCCCCAAGCCGCGCATCGAGGGCGAGGACAACGGCGAGTGGATCATCGTGGACTGCGGCGCCGCGGTCGCGCACATCATGCAGCCGGCGATCCGCCAGTACTACCACCTGGAGGAGATCTGGGGCGAGAAGCCGATCCGCCTGCGCCTGGGCGCGCCCAAGCCGGAGGCTCCCGCGAAGAAGGCGATCAACAACGCGCCGGCCAGGGAGCCGACGTCGCTTCGCCGGACCACCGCCGTGAAGACCATGGAGCGCGAGGCGAGCGCGGCCAAGAAGGCTGCCGCGAAGAAGGCCGCGGCGAAGAAGGCGGCGCCCGCCAGGAAGGCCGCTCCCGCGAAGAAGCCGGCCGCCGGTGCCGGCGCGAAGTCCACCGCCCGCACCGCCGCCGGCAAGGCCGCCCTGAAGGCGCCGGTGAAGAAGGCTGCGCCGAAGAAAGCGCCCGCGAAGAAGTCGCCGAGCCGGGGCTGAGCGATGCGCCTGCTGGTGGTCGCGGTCGGCCAGCGCGTGCCCGACTGGGCGCAGGCCGCCTGGGACGACTACGCCAAGCGCTTCCCGCCCGAGATGCGTCTCGAACTCAAGGCGGTGAAGACCGAGCCGCGCGCCTCCAAGACCCTGGCCACCTTGCTCGCCGCCGAGCGCGAACGCATCGAAGCGGCGATCCCCAAGGGCGCGCGGGTGGTGGCGCTCGACGAACGCGGCACCTCGCTCACCACCGTGGCGCTCGCCGGCAAGCTGAAGGACTGGCAGCTGGAAAACGACACGGTGGCTTTGGTGATCGGCGGTCCCGACGGCCTCGATCCCGTCTTCCGCCAGGCGGCGCACGAACGCATCCGCCTCTCGGACCTGACGCTGCCGCACGCCATGGTGCGCGTGCTGCTCGCCGAACAGCTCTATCGCGCCTGGTCCATCCACACCGGCCATCCCTACCATCGTGAGTGACTTCGTCTACCTGGCGTCGCAAAGCCCGCGCCGCCGCCAGCTGCTGGAACAACTGGGCGTGCGCTACGAGCTGCTGCTGCCGGAGGCGCACGAGGACAGCGAATCGCTGGAGGAAGTGCGGGGCGGCGAAGCGCCGGCCGCCTACGTGCAGCGCGTGACCGGCCTGAAGCTCGATGCGGCGGTGGCGCGCCTGAAGCAGCGCGGCCTCGAACCCGCGCCCGTGCTGTGTTCCGACACCACCGTGGCCCTGGGCCGCACGATCTACGGCAAGCCGGAAGATGCGAAGGACGCCGCGCGCATGCTGCGCGAGCTGGCCGGCAGCACGCACCGGGTGCTCACCGCGGTGGCGGTGCAGGCCGGGCGCCGGCGGCTGGCGGCCCTGTCGGATTCGCGCGTGACCTTCGCGGCGATGACGACAGCGCAGGTGCGCGATTACGTGGAGACGGGCGAGCCCATGGGCAAGGCGGGCGCCTATGCGGTGCAGGGGCGGGCGGCGGCGCACATCGCGCGCATCGCCGGCTCCTACACCGGCATCATGGGCCTGCCCTTGTTCGAGACGGCGCGCCTGCTGCAGTCGGCGGGCGTGAAGACGCAGGCCTGACGTCGGCCAGCACGGTGCGCTCCGGCGCGGCGCCATCGAGCTCCACCGCCTCGGGCACCAGGCCGATCACCTCGCGCCGTGCGTTGAACACCGGGCGCAGCGAGAACTGGAAACGGCGCTCGCCGCCGGGCAGCTGGATCGTCATCGGCAGCATCACCTTCTGGCCGGTCCGCGCCTTCTCGACGGCCCGCCGGACTTCCTCCGGTGCGCCGGGTGTCGCGGTGAACCAGGGCGTGTCCCAGAAGGGCTTGCCCGCCACCTGCGGCAGGCTGCAGCGGATCGCCGCGAGCGAGGCAGGATTGGAATCCAGCAGCATGCCCTCGACGTCCAGGAAGCCCTGGAAGATCAGGTCGGTGGCGAAGGTCGCACGCATGCGGTCCGCCACGGCCTGCTGCGTGAGGAGCGTCCGCGTGAGTTCCTGCGTGCGGTCCTTCACCTGCATCTCCAGCGTCTCGGTGAGCCGGCGCAAGGCGAGCCGGGCGCGCTGTTCGGCTTCCATCAGCGAGGCGAGCCGCGCCCTTTCCTCGCCCAGCTGCCAGTTGCTCAGGCGCAGGGCGGACTCGGCGCGCGCGCGCTCGGTCACGTCGGTCGCCAGCACCAGGATGCCGTCCACCTCGCCGCGCGCATTGCGCATCGGCTGGTAGATGAAGTCCAGGACGCGCTCCTCCGGCGCGGCGTTCTCGCGCTGCTGCAACTGCACGACCGCGCCGGCGCCCACATAGGGCTCGCCGGAGCGGTAGACGCCGTCCAGCAGTTCGAGGAAGCCCTGTTGCACGACTTCGGGCAGCGCCTCCGCCACCGGACGGCCGCTGACGTCCCGGCCGCCCACGAGGCGCTGGTAGGCCAGGTTGGCGAACTCGAACACATGCTTCGCCCCGCGCAACAGGGCCACGGGCACCGGCGCCTGGGCGAACAGCTCGCGCCAGCGCGCCAGTTCGGCCTCGCGCTGGCGGCGCGCCACGATGACCTCGGTGATCTCGTTGCCCTGGTTGAAGATGCCGCCGACGCTGCTATCGGCGCCACGGATCGGCGTGAGGCTGTAGTTCCACCAGGTCTCGCGCGTCTTGCCGCCGCGCGCCATGGGCAGCATCTGCTCGTAGAGGGCCAGGCCCTCGCCGGACAGCACCTGGCGGAACTGGGGACCGACGATGTCCCAGATGTCCGCCCAGCCCTCGTGCGCCGGCTTGCCCAGGATCCAGGGATGCTTGTCCGCGGGAATCACCGACCAGGCATCGTTGTAGAGCACGTGCATGTCCGGCCCCCAGTAGATCGCGGTGGGGAAGCTCGAATTGAGGCAGAGGCTCAGCGCCATGCGCAGGGCGTCCGGCCACTGCTGCGGCGGGCCCATGGGATGCGCGTCCCACGCGAAGCCGCGGATGCGCTCTCCCATGGCACCGCCGCCTTGCAGGAACGCGAGGGGGGTCGGGGCGGCGGAACTCGGCATCGGTGCGGGTTGGCATGCCAACGGCGGCATGCGGGACGGGCAGTCTAGCAGGCGCTTCGCGGAGGATGATGCTGAGGTATCCTGTCGTGACAGATGCAGCAGGACATCCTGGTGAACTGGTCCCCGCAGGAGACGCGGGTGGCCATCGTGGAGAACGGCGCCGTGCAGGAATTGCACGTGGAGCGCACGCTGGAGCGTGGGCTGGTGGGCAATATTTACCTCGGCAAGGTCGCGCGGGTGCTTCCGGGCATGCAGTCGGCCTTCATCGATATCGGGCTGGAACGCGCCGCCTTCCTGCACGTGGCCGACGTATGGCAGAGGCAGCCGGACGGCGAGCCGCCGTCGATGGCCCGCAGCGGCCAGGTCCAGGTGCCGATCGAGAAGCAGGTCTTCGAAGGCCAGGCGCTGATGGTGCAGGTGATCAAGGACCCGATCGGCACCAAGGGCGCGCGGCTGTCCACGCAGATCAGCATCGCGGGCCGGCTGCTGGTGTTCCTGCCGCAGGACGACCACCTGGGCGTGTCGCAGAAGATCCCTTCCGAGCAGCGCGACGCCCTGCGTCGCCGGCTCACCAAGCTCGTCGGCGACGCCGGGGGCGGCTTCATCCTGCGCACCAACGGCGAGGACGCGAGCGACGAGGAACTGGCCGAGGACATCGCGTACCTGCGCAAGACCTGGGCGCGCATCCGCGAGGCCGCCACGCGGCTGCCGCCGCCGGCGCTGCTGCACCAGGACCTGAGCCTGCTGCAGCGCGTGCTGCGCGACCTGGTGACCGAGGAGACGCAGACCATCCGCATCGATTCGCAGGAGCAGTACGCGGTGCTGGCGGAGTTCGGGCGCGAGTTCATGCCCAAGGCGGCCGCCAGGCTGCAGCACTACAAGGGCGAGCGGCCGATCTTCGACCTGTACAACGTCGACGAGGAGATCGAGCGCGCCCTCGGGCGGCGGGTGGACCTGAAGTCGGGCGGCTACCTCATCGTGGACCAGACCGAGGCGCTGACGACGATCGACGTGAACACCGGCGGCTACGTCGGCTCGCGCAACTTCGACGACACGATCTTCAAGACCAACCTGGAAGCGGCGCAGGCCATCGCCCGGCAGCTGCGCCTGCGCAACCTGGGCGGCATCATCATCGTCGACTTCATCGACATGCAGCGCGAGGACCACCGCGAGGCGGTGCTGGCGGAGTTCCGCAAGCAGCTGGCGCGCGACCGCGTCAAGACGATGGCCGGCGGCTTCTCGCAGCTGGGGCTGGTGGAGATGACGCGCAAGCGCACGCGCGAGTCGCTGGCGCACCTGCTCTGCGAGCCCTGCCCCTCGTGCCAGGGCAAGGGCACCGTGCGCACGCCGCGCACCGTGGCCTACGACATCCTGCGCGAGATCCTGCGCGAGGCCCGCCAGTTCAACCCGCGCGAATACCGCGTGATCGCCGCGCCGAAGGTGATCGAGCTGTTCCTCGACGAGGAGAGCGCGCACCTGGCGGGGCTGTCCGATTTCATCGGCAAGCCGATCTCCCTGCAAAGCGAGAACGGCATGAGCCAGGAGCAGTACGACATCGTGCTGCTTTGAACGTCGTCGTCTGCCATCGGGGCAGGTCGTCGTAGGGTGGGCAAGCTCCGCTTGCCCACCCTACAAGGATTCGCCGGCAGCAGTCAGAAGACCTCCAGCTCCCGCCACCCCGCCCCGCCGTCGATCGCCTTCTTCATCGACGCGAAGAAGGCGTGCTTCCTCTGGAAGTTGTCGTTGTAGCTGATCCCGCCCATGTGGATCCACGCGCCGTCGATCACTTCGACCTGGCGCGATTCCGCCGCCGCCGGCGGCTGCATGCGCAGGAACTGCTGCGGCGCGAAGCGCAGGTCCGCGCGCGGCAGCACGCTGTACAGGGTGTCCCAGTTGTGCCCGCCGGTGTCCAGCTGGCGCGAGAAGTCGTACAGGAAGTTCAGCGGCTTGCCTTCCGTGTAGGCGAAGCGGTAGAAGCAGTAGCCGGCCCACAGCGACCAGTGGCCCAGGTTGCCCGCGTTCAGCACGCCGTACACCGGCTGGCCGCGCAGGCGTTCGTCCACGTCGACGGGCTCCATCGGGATGAGGTCGTGGTCGAGGAAGCCGAAGATATCCGGCCGCAGCGCACGCACCACGTTGTGGTAGACCCAGGACATCGCCATGCCGTGCGAGCGGTTCACGTGCGCGGTCTGGTAGGGCGGCAGCCCGAAACAGGAGACCTGGTGGTGGTCGCAGACCCGCTGGATCTCCCGCCGGATGCCTTCGTCGCCGGAGTTGTCGAAGACGAGCAGCTCGGTGCCCGGCAGGTAACGCGCGGCCATCTGCAATTGCCAGTCGAGCGACCAGGGCTGGCGGAAGGCGATCACGATCGCGACGCGGCCGCCCTTGAGGTGGTGGTGGCGGGCCAGGAATTCGGCGAGCTGCGGCGGCCGCACGTGCCGGTAGTGCCGCAGCAGCAGGTGGTTGCGGACCTGCCGGAACGCCTGCCCGAAGGGCACGAGGCGCAGCCACTCGCCGGCGCTGAACTGGTGCAGCTTACGCATTCGAGGCGGTTTCCTCGATGCGGGTCACCGGCGGGAGCACGCGCCGCGCCTGCTGCAGCACGCGGTCCGGCGTGATGGCGGGCAGGCAGTCGCTGCGGCTGCCGCGATGGTCTTCGCAGCCGGCGCGTCCGCAAGGCACGCAGTCCTGCGGACCCTGCAGCAGCGTCACGTTGCCCACCTGCTGGATCGCGGCGCGCCGCACGAAGCGCACGGGCTGCGGCGCGCTGGCCGGCCAGGGGGCCCAGCGCTGCGGGTTCGTGGGACCGAACACCGCAATCACCGGCAGTCCGGCGGCCGCCGCGAGATGCGACACCGACGTGTCCGGGCCGATGTACAGCGCGGCGTCCGCGAACAGGCGCACCAGCTGGTTGAAGTCGAGCCGGCCCGAGGTGTCGACCAGCTGCGGGGCCTCGCCAAGACGCCGCAGCGGGGCGATGCACTCCTGGTCGCGGGTGCTGCCGCTGCCGGTGAGGACGACCTGGCGTCCTTCGGCGAGCAGCGCGCGCACCACGGCGTCGTAATGCGCGATCGGCCACTGCTTGTAGTCCCACATGGACGGCGCGTGCACCAGTACGAAACCGGGACGCAGCAGGGCGGCGAGGTCCTCCGGCAAGGGCCGCGCCGGCGGGACGCTCACCGGCGGCACCGCCGCGCCGGCGGGCAGCCAGGGCGCGAGCAGGGCGTGCTTCTCGGCCACCGAGTGCACCTCGCCGCGGTCGCCCGCCGCCACGACGGCGTGGTCCAGGCTCCGCTTCTTCCACCAGTTGCTGCCGCTTTGCTCCGGCACGATGCCGCTGCGGGCGCGGCCGGCGATCCAGCCGAGGATGTGGGCGCGGTCGCCGACGTCGGTCACCAGGGCGAGGTCGTAGCGGCGCCACAGGCGCAGCGCGAGCGCGATGCCGCCGCGCCAGCCGAGGCGGGCCGGGACTTCCTGCAGTTCGTCGGCGTCCGGATTGCCCTTCAGCATGCCCAGCGTGCGTTCGATCCCCAGCACCTCGATGCGGGCGGCCGGCCAGCGTTCCCGGGCGGCGCGCAGCAGCGGCGTCGTCAGCAGGACGTCGCCGATCTGCCGCGAGGTGACCACGAGGACCCGCCGGGGCGACGCGTTCATGACGTCCCGAACTGGAGCGCGTGCAGGCGCGTGTAGATGCCGCCCAGCGCGATCAGCTCGGCGTGGGTGCCGCTTTCCACCAGCCGGCCGTGGTCCAGGACGGCCACGCGGTCCGCGTGTTCGATCGTCGACAGCCGGTGCGCGATGATCACCGTGGTGCGTCCGGCCATCAGGGTGTTCAGCGCTTCCTGCACCAGCCGCTCGGATTCGGTGTCCAGCGCGGAGGTGGCTTCGTCCAGGACCAGGATCGGCGCGTCCTTGTAGAGGGCGCGCGCGATCGCCAGGCGCTGGCGCTGGCCACCGGACAGCTTGGCGGCGTTGTGGCCGATCGGGGTGTCGATGCCCTGCGGCAGCTGCTGCACCAGCGAGGAGAGGTGCGCCGCTTCCAGCGCCCGCTCCACGCGCGCGCGATCGAGTTCGTTGCCCAGGGCCACGTTGCCCGCCAGCGTGTCGTTGAACATCACGACTTCCTGGCTCACCATGGCGAACTGCCGTCGCAGCGCCTGCAGTTCCCATTCGGACAGTGCATGGCCGTCCAGCAGCACCTGCCCGCCCGAGGGCTCCACGAAGCGCGGCAGCAGGTTCGCGAGCGTGGTCTTGCCCGAGCCGGACGGACCCACCAGGGCGAGGATCTCGCCGGGCCGCACTTCCAGCGAAAAGTGGTCCAGTGCCGGGCGGCTCGCGCCCGGGTACGTCACCGTCAGGTTGCGCAGTTCGAGGTGGCCCCGCGCGCGCTCCGCCGGCGCGTAGCTGCCGCCGCTTTCCGGTTGCGTCTTCTCCACCAGGTCGTAGGAACGCTCCAGCGAAGCCAGGGCGCGGGCGATGGGGTTGGCGAGCTCGGACAGGCGCTTCACCGGCGCGATCAGCATCAGCATCGCCGCGACGAAGGCCGCGAACGAGCCCACGGTCATGTCGCCGCCGCTTTGCCACAGCGCGATGCACACCACCACCGACAGCGCGGCCGCCGCCATCATGTGCGTCGTCGGCGTGAGCAGCGCGGAGGCCACGGCCGATTTCATGGCGAGCCGCCGCAGCGACAGGCTCAGCGCGCGGAAGCGGCCGGCCTGCGCGCCCTGCGCGGCGTGCAGGCGCACCATGCGGTTGGCCAGCACGTTCTCTTCCACCGCATACGCGAGTTCGACGGTGGCTTCCTGGCTGCTGCGGGCGAGCCGGTAGAGCCGCCGCGACGCCGTGCGCATCAGCCAGGCCACCGCGGGTGCCATCACCAGGACGATCAACGTCAGCTGCCAGTTGATCCACATCAGGTAGAGCAGCAGGGCGACGACCGCCAGGCTGTCCTTCACCAGGCCGGTGAGGGCGTTCACCAGCATGTTGAAGCCGTTCTGCACCTCGTGCACGATGCTGTTGGACAGCGAACTGGCCGATTCGCGCGTGAACAGGTCCATCCGCGCGTCGAGCAGGCGCCCGAACAGCGCCTGCCGCAGGCTGTACATGCCTTCGTTGGCGATCTTGGCCAGCGCGATGTCGGCGATGAAGCCCGCGGTGCCGCGAATCCCGAACAGCAGGAGGAGGGCGGCGGGCACCAGCCAGGGGTTGAAGTCCGCCTTGAAGCCCTTGTCCAGCAACGGCTTCATCAGCGCCGGAATGGCGGGCTCCGTGGCGGCGCCCACGATGGTGGCCGCAAGCACCACCAGCCACATCCTGCGCACGTGCTCGATGTACGGGAAGATGCGGCGGATGCGCTCGAGGAGAGTGGCGGGCGGAGGGCCGGAGGCGGCGGGTGCTGCGGCCGCCGCGCCGCCGGGAGAGGGGTCAGCCACGGCGGGGGCTGCAGGCATAATCCGGATTCATGCCCGGATTATCCAGCGATTCGCCCAGCGTCCTCCGCGCACGACCCCGGCGCCGCCCGGAACTCCCGATGAGACAGCATGCCAAGGTGGGCTGAACGCCTCGCGCCGTTCGCCACGCTGCTCGCCTGCGCCGCCCCCCTGTTCGTGGTCACCCTCAACGGGTGGAGCAGCGGCGTGCTGTTCGTGGCCAGCCTGCTGGCGATCCTGCTGCTCGCGCGGGGGCGGCTGCCGCCAACCCCCTGGCGTCCGGGGGAGCGGCACTGGCTCGCCGCCTGCGTGCTGGCGTTGCTGCTGCCGGTGCTGTCCGTCGCGGCGGCGGCCTCGTTGCGCGGTGACGCGTATGCCGCACAGTTCGACGCCCCGGCCCGGATGCTGCTCGGCATCCCCCTGCTGCTGCTGATCGCCCGCCGGCGTGTCGATGCCGCCACGCACCTCGCCTGGATCCTGCCGCTGTCGCTGCTGATCACGCTGGCCTGGCACGTCGTCGGCGGCCAGCCCGCGCGCTGGCAGCCGGCACGCATGACGACGAGCTTCGCCGACCCGCTGGTGTTCGGCTACCTGGCCCTGGCGTTCTCGATGATGTGCCTCATGTCCCTGGCGCCGGAGGACTGGCGTCGCGGGCCCGATGCCGGGGTGTTCCTGCGCGTCATCGGCGTGTTGCTCGGGATCTACCTGTCGGTGCGCTCCGGCTCGCGTTCGGGCTGGGCCGCCGTGCCGATCGTGCTGGCGGTCTGGCTGCACCTGGTCTGGGGACGCAGGCACTGGTCCGCCTCGATCGCGGGCTGGGTGCTCGCGGTACTGGCCGCGGTGCTTGCCTACCTCGCCGTGCCCACGGTGCACCAGCGGCTCGGCCTGGGCCTGCACGAGCTCCTCGGCTACTCCTGGCACGGCGTGGCGCCGGACACCTCGGTGGGCATGCGGATCACCTTCCTGCGGATCGCCGCGGACCTCGTGGCGCAGCATCCCTGGGCCGGCATCGGCGACATTCACCGCGCCGCCGCCGGCTTCACCGGTGCGTTCGGGTACGCATCCCCGGAAGCGAGTGCGATGGCCTTCCGGTCCGCGTTCCACAACCAGATCGTCACCAACGCCGTGCGTTCCGGAATCGGCGGCCTGCTGGCCACGACGGCCCTGTTGCTGGTGCCGTTGGCGGCCTGCAGCCGCCGGCTGCTCGCGCAGGGCTACCGGCGCAATGCGGCCATGGGCTTCGCCTTCTTCCTCACGATCCTCGTGAGCAGCCTGTCCACCGAAGTGGTGGACCTGAAGTACCTGGCGAGCTTCTACGCGGCGATGGCGGCGGTGCTGTGCGGCGCGGCGCTGGCCGAGTCGCACCGCGAGGACACGCCGCTCAGCGCCAGCTGAAGGCGCCGTCGCGGCGCTCGCCGTGCAGCGTCATGCCGTGCGCGGCGAGTTCCTGCTCGCGCCAGGCCTGTTCCTGGCGGCGGCGCGCGAAGCGATCCCACTTGCGGCGCAGGGTGGATTTGCCCAGCATGCGATAGTTGTCGCGCGCGCCCAGGCCCTCCTTGGCGGACAGCTTTCGCTCCTGCTTCATCGCACTGACGGTGACGGAGCCGAAATGGTGCAGCCAGGAGTCGCCGACGATCGCCGTCTCGATGCCGGCCTGGTCCAGCGCGTGGAAGAAGAGGGTGTCCTCGAAGCCCCAGAGCCTGGGCATGGCCTGGAAGTAGCCGACGTCGGCCCAGACGCTGCGGTGCACGCACAGGCACACGGCGTGGCGGGCGCCCTCGCGGGCGACGTCCCGCATGCGCGACGAGGCGTCCACGGAGAAACCCTCGAAGTCGTAATCGAGCGCGCCTTCCACCAGCGCGGGGGAGATCACTTTCAGGCCGCGTTTTCCGGCCGCCCCGATCAGGCTTTCGAGCCAGCCGGCCGACACCACCACGTCGTTGTTCATCACGACGGTCCATTCGGACTGGAGGGCGAGCACGCCCTGGTTCCAGGCGACGCCGCAGCCCAGGTTGTCGCGGTTGTAGATGCGTCCACCCAGCGGCAGCGATTCGAGGTAGCCGCGCGTGTCGTCGCGCGAGGCGTTGTCCACCGCCACCACGCGGCCCAGGTCGTAGCCGTGGCGCACCAGGCTGTCCACGCACTGGCGCGTGTAGTCCACCTGGTTGTAGCAGGCAAAAGTGATCGCGTAATCCGGCATCGAAGGTTCCCTGTTGTTCTGGCGCCTCGCAGCGGAGCGTCCGCCGCGGCCCTCCGGCGGCGCGGAAGGGCCTGCCCGGGCCGGCGAGCATAATCCCCGCCCATGCCCGGATTATCCAGTGCCGGCGGGCCCGGCCCGGCCGGCCTCAGTGTCATCGTGATCACGCGCGACGAGGAGGCCAACATCGCGGACTGCCTTGCTTCGGCCGGCTTCGCCGGCGAGCACGTCGTCGTCGATTGCGGCAGCCGCGACCGCACGGTGGAACTCGCGGAAGCCGCCGGGGCGCGTGTCGTGCGCACCCCGGACTGGCCCGGCTTCGGCCCGCAGAAGAACCGCGCGCTGGACCAGGCGACGCAGCCCTGGGTGCTGTCGCTGGACGCCGACGAGCGCGTCACTCCCGAACTGCGCGAGCAGATCCTGGCGGCGATCGCCCGCGGCGAGGGGCCCGACGCCTGGTCGATGCCGCGCCGATCCAGCTTCTGCGGCCAGTACATGGCGCATTCGGGCTGGTACCCGGACCGCGTCGTGCGGCTGTTCCGCCGCGGCTCGGCCCGCTTCTCGGACGACCTCGTGCACGAAAGGCTCGTGGTGCGCGGCGCCACCGGCACCCTGCGCGGCGACCTGCTGCACACCACTTATCCCGACCTCGAAAGCATGCTGGAGAAGCTCAATCGCTATTCCAGCGCCTCCGCCGAGTCAATGTTCGGTAAAGGCCAGCGCAGCTCGCTGGCCGGCGCGATGGGCCGCGGCCTGTGGGCTTTCTTCCGCACCTACATCCTGCGAAGCGGCTGGCGCGACGGGCGGCTGGGCCTGGTCCTGGCGCTGTCGATCGCCGAAGGAACTTATTACAAGTACCTGAAACTCTGGCTCATGGACCGGGCTCCGAGACGGCAGGGGCTTTAACATGCGCCGTCTGCCGCGAGGCGGCACCCCACAACAAGGAGAGACTCCGCAGCATGCATGATCGTGTACTCTGGCGCCGGCGCGAGCTGGCGGCTTTCCTCGGCGCCGCGGCCGCGGGCCCCGCGCTCGCGCAGTTCCGCGTCGAAGTCACCGGCGTCGGCCTGACGCAGCTGCCGATCGCGGTCGCGCCCTTCCGGGGCGAGGCCGAAGCACCGCAGAAGATCGCCGCGATCATCAACGCCGACCTCGAACGCAGCGGCCAGTTCCGCCCGGTCGATGCGGCCGCGGGCGCCGGCCTCGACGAGACCAGCCGCCCCGATCTCGCGCCCTGGCGCCAGAAGAGCGCCGACTCGCTCGCGGTGGGCAGCGTCACGCGCCTGGCCGACGGCCGCTACGACGTGCGCTTCCGGCTGTGGGACGTGGTGCGCACCCAGAGCCTGGCCGCCGACGGCTTCGTGGTGCAGGCCGCCGACCTGCGGCTCGCGGCGCACCGCATCGCCGACATGATCTACGAGAAGCTCACCGGCGACAAAGGCGTGTTTTCCACGCGCATGGCCTACGTGACCAAGGCCGGCCCGCGCTACAACCTGTGGGTGGCCGACGCCGACGGCGAGAACGCGCAGTCCGCGCTGGCGAGCAACGAGCCGATCATCTCGCCGGCGTGGTCCGCCACCGGCCGCCAGCTGGCCTACGTGTCCTTCGAGTCGCGCAAGCCGGTGGTGTACGTGCACGAGATCTCGTCGGGCCAGCGCCGCCTGATCGCCAACTTCCGCGGCTCCAACAGCGCGCCGGCGTGGTCGCCCGACGGCCGCACGCTGGCCGTCACGCTCACCCGCGACGGCGGCTCGCAGCTGTACACGATTTCGTCCGCCGGCGGCGAGCCGCGCCGGCTGACCCAGTCCAGCGGCATCGACACCGAGCCGCTGTACTCGGCCGACGGGCGCAGCATCTTCTTCGTGAGCGACCGCGGCGGCCAGCCGCAGATCTATCGCATGGGGGCCAGCGGCGGCGATGCGCAGCGCGTCACCTTTACGGGGTCTTACAACATTTCGCCGGCCCTCAGCCCCGACGGACGATGGCTGGCCTACATTTCCCGCATCAGTGGGGCCTTCAAGCTGCAGGTGATGGAACTCGCCAGCGGCAACGTGCAGTCGGTCACCGACACGACCGCGGACGAGAGCCCAAGCTTCGCGCCCAACGGCAAGCTCATCATGTATGCCACCCGCCAGGGCGGCAGCGAGGCGCTGATGACCACGACGCTGGACGGCAAGATCAAGACGCGCCTGCCGGGCAGGGGCGGCGACATCCGCGAGCCCGACTGGGGCCCGTTCCAGCGCTGAACCCAAATGCAAGCAGCTATCCCCAGGAGGATTTTGGAATGAAGAAGCGTGTGTTCCTGGCTCTGGCCGTCGCGGCCGCGCTGGCGGGGTGCGCCAGCGGTGTCAAGCTCGACGACGTACCGGTCGAGGACCGTGCGGCCACCAGCGTCGGCCCCGGCACCGGAGGCCCCAACAACGGCGCCAGCAGCCGTGGCGTGCCGGAAGTGCGGGCGGACGAAGCGGGTCGCAACCAGCCCGGCCCGCCGACGACCGTGGCGCGGATCGTCTACTTCGACTACGACAGCTACTCGATCAAGCCGGAGTTCCAGTCGCTGCTCGAGTCGCACGCGCGCTGGCTGCGCGCCAACGGCAGCCGCAACATCGTGATCGAAGGCCACACCGACGAGCGTGGCGGCCGCGAGTACAACCTGGCGCTGGGCCAGCGCCGCTCCGAGGCCGTGCGCCGCGCGCTGGGCGTGCTGGGCGTGCCCGAGGCGCGCATCGAGGCGGTGAGCTTCGGCAAGGAAAAGCCCGCCGCGCCGGGCAGCGACGAGACCGCCTGGTCGCAGAATCGCCGCGCCGAGATCAGCTACCGATGAAAGCCATGAAACGTACCGCGCTGGGATCGGCCCTGCTGGCCGGAATGCTCTTCACCGCCGCGGCGCAGGCCGCGCTGTTCGAGGACGACGAGGCGCGCCGCGCCATCCTCGAGCTGCGCCAGCGCGTCGAGCAGCAGCGGCAAAGCCTCTCCGAGGAACTGAAGCGCGCGAACGACGAGAACGCCACGCTGCGCCGCAGCCTGCTGGAGCTGCAGGGCCAGCTCGAGGCGCTGCGCCAGGACCTGGCGCGGCTGCGCGGCACGGACGAACAGATCACCCGCGACCTCGCCGACGTGCAGCGGCGCCAGCGCGACATCGCGCAGGGCGTCGACGAGCGCCTGCGCAAGTTCGAGCCGGTGCAGGTGACGGTCGACGGCCGCGAGTTCGCCGCCGACCCGCAGGAGCAGCGCGACTTCGAGGCCGCGCTCGCCGCCTTCCGCAAGGGCGACTTCGTCGCCGCGCAGACGGTCTTCGGCGAGTTCGTGCGCAAGTACCCGTCCAGCGGCTACCGGCCCACGGCGCTGTTCTGGCTGGGCAACGCGCAGTACGCCAACCGCGACTACCGCGGCGCCATCGCGAACTTTCGCGCGCTGCTGCAGCAGGCGCCGGACCATCCGCGCGCGCCGGAAGCCGTGCTGTCGATCGCCAACTGCCAGATCGAACTGAAGGACAACGCGAGCGCGCGCCGCACGCTGGACGACCTCGTGAAGGCCTATCCGCAGTCGGAAGCCGCCAGCGCCGCGCGCGAGCGGCTCGCCCGCCTGCGCTGACGCCCCCCGGGAGCGCATGACCCACCTCGACGAGGCCGCGGACCTGCAGCGCCGCTTCGGCGGCCTCGAGCGCCTCTACGGCATGGACGGCGCCGCCGCCATCCGCCGCGCGCATGTCGCGGTGGTCGGCATCGGCGGCGTCGGCTCCTGGGCGGCCGAGGCGCTGGCGCGCAGCGGCGTCGGCGCGCTGACGCTCGTCGACCTGGACCACGTCGCCGAATCCAACATCAACCGCCAGATCCACGCGCTGGAAAGCACGGTGGGCCAGGCCAAGGTGCTGGCGATGCGCGACCGCATCGCGCAGATCCATCCGCGCTGCGCCGTCCACCCGGTGGAGGACTTCGTCGAGCCTGAGAACTGGCCGCAGCTGCTGCCGCCGGGCGTGGATGCGGTGATCGACGCCTGCGACGCACTGAAGGCGAAGACGGCCATGGCCGTGTGGGCGCGCGAACGCAAGGTGCTGTTCATCTCCTGCGGCGCGGCGGGCGGCAAGCGCCTGGCGCACAAGGTCGACGTGGACGACATCGCCCACACCACGCACGACCCGCTGCTGGCGCAGCTGCGCTACCGCCTGCGCAAGTTCCACGGCGCGCCCAGGGAAGGCAAGCGCATCGGCGTTCCCTGCGTGTTCAGCCGCGAGGCGGTGGCGCCGCCGGACCCGTCGTGCGCGATCGAGGGCGACGGCTCGCTCAACTGCCACGGCTACGGATCGGTGGTCAGCGTCACCGCGACTTTCGGCCAATGTGCAGCCGGATGGGTGCTCGATCGCATCGCCGCGAGGAAGACGCAAAAAGTGACGCTATAATCGTGGGCTTTGCTGCTGCACAAACAGCGGCAAATCGGTTGGGACGTTAGCTCAGTTGGTAGAGCAGCGGACTTTTAATCCGTTGGTCACAAGTTCGAATCTTGTACGTCCTACCACCAACACAGAGGGTTTGCCGTCCTTGCGGGCGGCAAACCCTTTTTTCCTGGCGCGCCCTTATCATCCGCGTCCCATGACGAAACGCAGCAACTACAAGGTGCTCGTGGTGGACGACACCGAAGCCGGCCGCTACGCCCTGTCGCGGTTCCTGCGCGCCGAAGGCTTCCAGACCCTCGAAGCCGCCACCGGGGCCGAGGCGCTGGCGCTGGCCGGTGGCGCATCGGCGGTGGTGCTGGACGTGCACCTTCCCGACATCATGGGGGTGGAGGTGTGCCGCCAGCTGCGCGAGCGCCCGGACATGGCGGCGGTGCCCATCGTGCACGTCTCGGCGATCTATGTGACGGGCCATGCGCGGGCGGCCGCCGAGCGCGCCGGGGCCGATGCCTACCTGGTGTCGCCGGTGAATCCGAGGGAGCTGGCGCAGCTCCTGGACAAGCTGATCGACGTACGCGCGGCGCGCGAGCCGGCCGTCTGACGCTTCAGCGGCGGCGCACCAGCAGGTGCACGTAGTCGCTGCCGACCTGCTCCTGCGACAGCAGCTCGTAGCCCGGCACGTGCTTCACGAGCGACTGGAACTCGGCGAGCGTGTGCACTTCGGACGTCAGCACCTTCAGCGACTGGCCCGGCTGCATGCCGCTCAAGGTGCGGTGGGCGCGCAGCACGGACCGGGGCGAACCGAGGCCGCGTGCATCGAGCTCCTGAGCTTCGCGCTCGTCTTTGCTGGGTCTGGACATGGGGCGCAATGGTGGCACAGCGGCGCAGCGCCGGCCATGCCGTCAGGCGGCAGGCGCGAGCCGGCTGGCCTGCTCGTTCATCCAGCGGCTGAACAGCGCGGTGTCCCCCTTGTCGAACACCGCGGAAGCGCCGAGGGACAGGCAGTGGCTGCGCACGCCCGGCGTGGCGAAGCTGCTCAGGACCACCACCTTGCCGGGGTCCTGCCGGCCATTCGCGTGGGACACGACCCCGAAGCCGGAGCCCTGGTTCAGCACCAGGTCCACGATCGCCACGTCCCATTCCCCCTGGTGCTCGTCCAGCCAGAGCCGCGCTTCGGCTTCCGTGTCCGCGGACCCCACGAGCTGGATGCGGCCGATGGACTGGAACAGGTCGGACAGCAGGGTGCGCATGTTGGGGAAATCCTCGACCACGAATACTTTCAATTCCATGTCTCGTCCGCGTACGGCTCGTCTCGTTCGAACTCTGCGGACCATTGTCGTGCACGGACGACGATTCGTACCTCGGCCTTTTTCAAATCCGAACCCGCATTACATCTTCCGTGGTCACCCCGCCGGCGATGCCGGGCTTCGCCTGCCATAGCGCAGGCGCATGACCAGCACCGCGCACGCGAGGACGAGCGTGAGTCCGTTGGCCAGCATCATCGGCACCTCGCCGAGCACGATGCCGTAGGCGAGCCAGACGGCCACGCCCAGCGTGAACACGGCGTACATCTTCAGCGAGATGCCGCTCACGTCCTTGGTGCGGAAGGTGCGCCAGGCCTGCGGGACGAAGGAGAGGCTGGTCAGGGTCGCGGCCGCGTAGCCGAGCATGTCCGAGACTTCCATGGTGCTGCTCTTGTCGTTCTTGGATCTGCACCGATTGGACCCCGGCCGTGCATCACGCCGGATCGTCTGCCGGAGCGAGCCCGTGTCAGCCGGGGGCTATGGCGCCGGCTTCGGCCGCCTCGATCTCGCCGGAGAGCTCCAGCCAGCGCTCTTCCAGCGTTCCAAGTTCTTCCGCCGCTGCCTTCAGGCGGCGGCCCGCGTCCGCGATCTCGGCGGGGGTGAGCACGGTGGCCAGGCGGCCTTCCAGCTGCGCCTTCTCGGTCTCGAGGGCGGCGATGCGGCGCTCGGCCTGCTCCAGTTCCTTCTTCAGCGGCTTCAGACGCGTGGAGAGAAGCTGGCGCTGCTGGGCCTGCAGCTTGCGCTGCTCCTGCGGATTCAGCCGTGGCTCGGCGCCCTGCGGTGCCGCGGCGACGGCATTCGCGGTGGCGACCTGTTCGCGGATGCGGCGCGATTCTTCCAGCAGGTAGCGCTGGTAGTCGTCGAGGTCGCCGTCGAACGGTCCGACGCCGCCGCGGCCGACGAGCCAGAACTCGTCGCACACGGCCCGCAGCAGCGCGCGGTCGTGGCTCACCAGCATCACCGTGCCTTCGAATTCGTTGAGCGCCATCGACAGCGCCTCGCGCGTGGCCAGGTCCAGGTGGTTGGTCGGCTCGTCCAGCAGCAGCAGGTTGGGGCGCTGCCACACGATCATTGCGAGCACGAGTCGCGCCTTCTCGCCGCCGCTCATGGAGCCCACGGCCTGCTGCACCATGTCGCCCGAAAAGAGGAACTGGCCCAGGTAGTTGCGCAGGTCCTGTTCGCGGTCGGACTGGCCGGTGGCGGCCGCGAGTTCCCGCGCGAGGCGCACCATGTGCTCCAGCGGCGTGTCCTGCGGCCGCAGCACGTCGAGTTCCTGCTGCGCGAAGTAGCCGATCGCGAGGCCCTTGCCTTCGGTGACGCGCCCGGCGAGCGGCGGCATGGTGCGCGCGATCGTCTTGACCAGCGTGGACTTGCCCTGGCCGTTGGCGCCCAGGATGCCGATGCGCTGGCCGGCCAGGACGGAGCGGTTGACGTTGCCCAGGATCTGCGTGGGACTCCCTGCGCCTCCAGGGGAGGGTTGGGGTGGGGGCGCATAGCCGAAGGCGCCGTCCTGGATCGCCAGCATCGGGTTCGGCAGGTTCTGCGGCTCCTTGAACTCGAAGGTGAATTCGGCGGCGGCCAGCACCGGCGCGATCTTCTCCATGCGCTCCAGGGCCTTGACGCGGCTTTGCGCCTGCTTGGCCTTGGTGGCCTTGGCCTTGAAGCGGTCGATGAACTTCTGCAGGTGCGCGATCTTGTCCTGCTGGCGCGAGAAGGCGGCCTGCTGCTGCTCCAGCTGCTGGGCGCGCAGCAACTCGAAGGAGCTGTAGTTGCCGCCGTAGCGCGCGAGCTGCTGGTGGTCGATGTGCAGCGTCACGTCGGTCACCGCGTCGAGGAACTCGCGGTCGTGGCTGATCACCACCAGCGTGCCGGCGTAGCGCTGCAGCCAGCCTTCCAGCCACACCAGGGCGTCGAGGTCCAGGTGGTTGGTCGGTTCGTCCAGCAGCAGCAGCTCCGACGGGCACATCAGCGCGCGCGCCAGCTGCAGGCGCATGCGCCAGCCGCCGGAGAAGCTGGACACCGGCTTGTCCAGTTCGTCGGGGCGGAAGCCCAGGCCGAGGATCAGGGCCTGCGCCCGCGGCGCGGCGTCGTGCGCGCCGGCGTCGGCCAGGTCGGAATGCGCGTGGGCGATGGCGATGCCGTCGCCGCTGGCCTCGGCGCCCGCGAGTTCCTCGCGCAGCGTGACGAGGCGCGTGTCGCCATCCAGCACGAAGGCGGTGGCGGGTTCGTCGGTCTCGGGCATGTCCTGCGCGACCTGCGCCAGGCGCCATTGCGCGGGCACCGAGAAGTCGCCGGCGTCCTCGTGCAGGCTGCCGTTGAGGAGGGCGAAGAGGGTGGACTTGCCGGCGCCGTTGCGGCCCACGAGGCCGACCTTCTCGCCGGGGTTGATGGTGACGGAGACGCCGTCGAGGAGGACCTTGGCGCCACGGCGAAGCGTGACGTTGCGAAGTTGGATCACGGGAGGGATTTTCGCATTGGGGCGGTGGTGCCCCGGAGGTAGGCTGGGGTGGAACCCCAGCGCCGGGGTTGCCCCAGCCTACAGGAGATCGTCGCGCGTCAGCAGCAGCACCTGGTCGCCCCCCGCACTCGTCTCCAGCCACACCGCTTCGAGCTGCGGAAACGCGCGCTCGAAGTGCTCGCGCTCGTTGCCGATCTCCAGGACCAGCACGCCCTGCTCGTCCAGGCGAGAAGGCGCATCGCGCAGCAGCGCCCGCACGAAATCCATGCCATCGGCGCCGCCCGCCAGCGCGAGCTCCGGCTCGGCGCGGTATTCGGCCGGCAGCTGCGCCATGCTCGCTGCGTTGACGTACGGCGGATTGCACAGGATCAGGTCGTACGGGCCGGGCAGGGCGGCCAGGCCATCGGAGGGCACGAGGCGGATGCGGTCCTGCAAGCCATGCTTGTCGACGTTGATCCGCGCGACCTCGAGCGCCTCGGGCGAAAGATCCGCGGCATCGACCTGCACGTCGGGATAGGCCATCGCCGCGAGCACCGCCAGGCTGCCGTTGCCCGTGCACAGGTCCAGCACGCGGTGCGTGCGCTCCGACAGCCAGGCATCGAAGCCGCCGTCGGCGATCAGTTCCGCGATGAAGCTGCGCGGCACGATCGCGCGCTCGTCGACGTAGAAGGGCACGCCCTGCAGCCAGGCCTCGCGCGTCAGGTAGGCGGCGGGCTTGCGGGTGGCGATGCGTTCTTCCACCAGCGCGCGAACGCCGGCGGCTTCCGCATCGGACAGTTCGCGCTCCGCGTGTTCGTCGAGCGCGTCCAGCGGCAGCCCCAGCTTCCACAACACCAGCCACGCGGCCTCGTCGAAGGCGTTGGTCGTGCCGTGGCCGAAGCCCACGCCGGCGGCGTCCATGCGGGCGGCCATTTCCTCCAATAGCGCGATCAGCTTCACGACTGCCGGTCCAGGTGCTCCAGCGTGCGGCGGTAGATGTTCTTCAGCGGCTCGAGGTCCGCCACGCGCACGTGTTCGTCGATCTTGTGGATGCTGGCGTTGATCGGGCCGAACTCGATCACCTGCGGGCAGATGCGCGAGATGAAGCGGCCGTCGCTGGTGCCGCCGGTGGTGGAGAGTTCGGTGGTCAAGCCGGTCTCCTCGCGGATCGCCGCCTGCACCGCACCCACCAGTTCGCCAGGCGTGGTGAGGAAGGGCTGGCCGCCCACCGTCCACGCGAGCTGGTAATCGAGGCCGTGGCGGTCGAGCACCTCGTGCACGCGCTTCTGCAGCGCTTCGGCCGTGCTCACGCTGGCGAAGCGGAAATTGAAGTCGATCACCACCGAGCCGGGAATGATGTTGCCCGCGCCGGTGCCGCCGTGGATGTTGGAGATCTGGAAGCTGGTCGGCGGGAAGAACGCGTTGCCGCGGTCCCACTCGGTCTTCGCCAGTTCGTCGAGCGCCGGCATCGCCATGTGGATCGGGTTCCTGCCCAGTTGCGGATAGGCGATGTGTGCCTGGATGCCCTTGACGGTGAGCTTGCCCGAAAGGCTGCCGCGGCGGCCGTTCTTGATCATGTCGCCCAGGCGCTCCACCGAAGTCGGTTCGCCGACGATGCAGAAGTCCAGCTTCTCGCCGCGCGCTTCGAGCTGGCGGCAGACCACCACGGTGCCGTCGACGCTGGGGCCTTCCTCGTCGCTCGTGAGCAGCAGCGCGATCCCGAGCTTCGGATTCGGGTTCGCCGCGAGGAACTCCTCCGCCGCCACCGTGAAGGCGGCGATCGAGGTCTTCATGTCCGCCGCGCCGCGGCCGTACAGGTTGCCGTCGCGGTGGCTGGGCACGAAGGGATCGCTGCTCCACTGTTCCAGCGGGCCGGTGGGCACGACGTCGGTATGGCCGGCGAAGACCAGCGTGCGGCCCGAGGTGCCGGCACGCTTGGCCCAGAGGTTGGTCACGCGGAAATCGGCGGGGCCGCTGACGATGGTCTCGCAGCGGAAACCCTGCGCCTGCAGGCGCAGGGCGAGGATGGGCTGGCACTGCCCGTCTTCGGGCGTGACCGAGCGCTGCGCGATCAGCTGCTCGGCCAGGTGGAGCGTCTTGGACATGGGCCCGTAGTGTAGGGCCCGCGCCCCGGTCAGCCGTGCTTCACGTCCAGCGTGATCTCGGTGAAGGACGGCTGGTCGTCGAGGTCCGCCTCGCTGTCGCCGTCGTTGCCTTCCGCCTGTGCCACGGCGTGGGCGCTGTTCTGCAGGCGCCACTGCAGGTTGGTCGGCGAGTCGGAGTAGGCCAGGCCTTCCTTCTTGTCGACGATGCCGTCCATGATCAGGCGGGCGATGTCCATCTCGAAGGTCTGCGAGCCCTCGGCCATGGACTTTTCCATGGCCTCCTTGACGCCGGAGAAGTCGCCTTTCTCGATCAGCTCGGACACCAGCTTGGTGTTGAGCATGATCTCCACCGCCGGCGCGCGGCCGCCGGACACCGTGCGCAGCAGGCGCTGCGACACGACTGCCTTCATGGCCGCGGCCAGGTCGCCCAGCATGGTGGGGCGCACTTCCACGGGGTAGAAGGACAAGATCCGGTTCAGCGCCTGGTAGCTGTTGTTGGCGTGCATGGTCGCCAGGCACAGGTGGCCCGACTGCGCATACGCGATGGCGGCGGACATGGTCTCGCGGTCGCGGATTTCGCCGATCAGGATCACGTCGGGCGCCTGCCGCAGCGCGTTCTTCAGCGCCGTCTGCAGCGACTGCGTGTCGCTGCCCACCTCGCGCTGGTTCACCACGGACTTCTTGTTCTTGAAGATGAACTCCACCGGGTCCTCGATCGTGAGGATGTGGCCGGTGGTGCTCTCGTTGCGGTGGTCCATCATCGCCGCGAGCGTCGTGCTCTTGCCGGCGCCGGTGGAGCCCACCATCAGCAGCAGGCCGCGCTTTTCCATGATCAGGTCGGCCAGGATCATCGGAACCTGCAGCGTCGACAGCGGCGGGATCTCGGTGGCGATGTAGCGGATCACCGCCGCGATGGAGCCGCGCTGGCGCATCGCCGAGAAGCGGAAGTTGCCCGCGCCCTCGACCTGGTGCGCCATGTTCAGCTCGCCGCTGGCGTCGAGCTCCTCCATGCGGTGCGCGGGGAGCACTTCCGCGAGCAGGGCGCGCGGGGCATCGGAAGGCAGCAGCTGGTTGTTGATCGGCAGCGTCTGGCCGTTGATCTTGATCATCGCCGGCGCCTGGGCCGACAAGTAGACGTCCGATGCCCGCTTCTCGGACATCAGGCGCAGGATCCGCTCCATCGTTCCCATCGACAACTCCTCTTTTGTTCGTCATCCCCGCGCAGGCGGGGATCCAGGGCGCCCTGGGTTCCCGCCTCCGCGGGAACGACGGTGGTCCCTCAATCGCGCAGCAGGTCGTTCAGGCTGGTGGAAGCGCGCGTCTTGGCGTCCACCGTCTTCACGATGATCGCCGCGTACGTGTTGTAGTCCGTGCCGTTCTTCGTCTTCTTGGGCATGCTGCCGCTGATCACCACGCTGCCCGCGGGCACGCGGCCGTAGATCATCTCGCCGGTGTCGCGGTTGAAGATCGGCGTGCTCTTGCCGATGTACACGCCCATGCCGAGCACCGAGTTCTCCTCGACGATCACGCCTTCGACCACTTCCGAGCGAGCGCCGATGAAGCAGTTGTCCTCGATGATGGTCGGATTGGCCTGCAGCGGCTCCAGCACGCCGCCGAGGCCCACGCCGCCGGACAGGTGCACGTTCTTGCCGACCTGCGCGCAGGAGCCCACGGTGGCCCAGGTGTCGACCATGGTGCCTTCGTCGACCCAGGCGCCGATGTTCACGTAAGAGGGCATCAGGATCGCGCCCCTGGCGACGAAGCTGCCGCGGCGGGCCACGGCCGGCGGCACCACGCGCACGCCGGTGGCCGCCATCTCCTCGGGCGACAGGTGCGAGAACTTGGTGGGCACCTTGTCGAAGAAGGCCAGCTCGCCGGCCTTCATGATCACGTTGTCGTTCAGGCGGAAGGACAGCAGCACCGCCTTCTTGATCCACTGGTGCACGGTCCACTGGCCCACGGCCTGGCGGGTGGCCACGCGCAGCTTGCCGGTGTTCAGTTCCGCGATCACGTGCTCCACGGCATCGCGAACCTCCTTGGGTGCGGAGGCGGCGGAAAGGCTGGCGCGGTCGTCCCACGCGGTGTCGATGATCTGTTGCAGCTGCTGGCTCATGAGGGTGACCTGGAATTGTTCTGGACGAATTGCACGATGCGCTGGGCGGCCTCGACGCACTCGGCGGTGTCCGCCACGAGCGCCATCCGGATGCGGCCGGTGCCGGGATTCACGCCCCCGGCCTCGCGTGCCAGGTAGCTGCCCGGCAGCACGGTCACATTGTATTGAGCCAGCAGGTCGCGGGCGAACGCGGTGTCGCTTCCGCGCACCCCCGCCCACAGGTAGAAGGCGGCGTCGGGCAGCTGCACGTCCAGCGCCTGCTCCAGCAGGGGCGTGACTTCGGCGAACTTGCGCCGATAGAGCTCCCGGTTCTCCACCACGTGCTGCTCGTCGCTCCAGGCGGCGATGCTGGCCGACTGCACGATCGGGCTCATGGCGCTGCCGTGGTAGGTGCGATAGAGCAGGAACTGCCGGATCAGCGCGGCGTCGCCCGCGACGAAGCCGCTGCGCATGCCCGGCACGTTGCTGCGCTTGGACAGGCTGGTCAGCGCGATCAGCCGGCGGAAGTCGCCGCGCCCGAGTTTCGCGGCCGCTTCCAGCCCGCCCAGCGGCGGCTCGTCGCGGAAGTAGATCTCGCTGTAGCACTCGTCGGAGGCGATCACGAAGCCGTGGCGGTCCTGCAGCTCGAACAGCTTCTTCCACTCCGCCAGCGGCATCACCGCGCCGGTGGGATTGCCGGGGGAGCAGACGTACAGCAGCTGCGTCTTCGCCCACACGCTTTCGGGCACGCTGTCCCAGTCGACGGCGAAGTTGCGCGCCGGGTCGCTCGGCGCGTAGTACGGCTCGGCGCCCGCGAGCAGGGCCGCGCCCTCGTAGATCTGGTAGAAGGGATTGGGGCAGACCACCACGGCGGGCTTCGTGGGGTCGATCACGGTCTGCGCCAGCGCGAACAGCGCTTCGCGCGAGCCGTTCACCGGCAGCACCTGCGTGGCCAGGTCCACCTTCAGCGCATAGCGCTGCTCCAGCCACCGTGCGCAGGCCTGCCGCAGTTCGGGCGAACCCGCCGTCGCCGGATAGCCCGAGAGATCGTGCCCGGGCGTCTCCATGGCGCGGGCGAGGGCCTGCTTGATGAAGGCCGGGGTGGGGTGCTTCGGTTCGCCGATGCCCAGGCTGATGGGGCGATAGGAAGGATTGGGCGTCACGCCGGTGAACAATTGCCGAAGCCGCTCGAAGGGATAGGGCTGCAGCTTAGCCAGCAGGGGATTCATCCCCGGATTATCCCTGTCTCGATTGACGCTGCCGCCGCTGCAGAGGTTCAATGGGCCCATGTCGCTCCTGCGCCCGTCCGACCTGCGCTTCCTGCTGGCAGTGATCTTTCCGGCCCTGACGCTGGTGTCCGTGTCGTCGCACCCGGAACGTGCCGCGCTCAATGCGTTCGCGATCTGGGCCGGCATCGCGCTGCTGGAGGCCGCGCTGCCTCCGCTGTGGCGCTCGCCCGCGCCCGATCCGCGCGCCGCATGGCTCGCCTGGATCCCGCGCGCGTTCGTGCCGCTGGAACTGCTGCTGTTCGCCGTCGGCTTCCAGGCCGTCGCCGAGGCGGACTGGCTGACGGTGCTCGGCGTGGCCTACACCGCCGGCTTCGTCGCCGGCGCGCAGGGCATCACCTTCGCCCACGAGCTGGGGCACAGCCGCCACCGCGCCGACCGCCTGCTCGGATGGGTGCTGATGACGGCCGTGAACTACGGCCACTTCATGGTGGAGCATTACCGAGGCCACCACGTGCGCGCCGCGACCTGGGACGACCCGGCGAGTGCGCGTCCCGGCGAGAGCCTGTGGCGATTCCTGCCCCGCACGCTGTGGGGCAGCTGGCGCGATGCGTGGCGGCTGGAAGCCGAACGCCTGCGCCTGCACCGCAAGGGCTGGCATCGCAGCCCGCTGGTGTGGAGCACCGCGGTGAACGTCGCGGTGTTCGGCGTCCTGATCGTCGCGGCGCAGTGGAAGATGCTGGTGTTCTGGATCGTGCAGTCCGCCTTCGCCGTGTGGCTGCTGGAGACGGTCAACTACATCGAGCACTACGGGCTGCAGCGGCGCACCGGTCCCGACGGCCGTCCCGAGCCCTTCGCGACCGGCCACGCCTGGAACACCGACACCATGCTGGGCAACAGCCTCCTCCTGAACCTGCAGCGCCACTCCGACCACCACGTCCACGGCTGGAAGCCCTACGCCGAACTGCGGATGCTGCCCGCGCCGCAGCTGCCCACGGGCTATGCCGGGTGCCTGCTGCTGGCGGCGCTCCCGCCGGTGTGGTTCGCCCTCATGCACCGGCGCGCGCCGCAGCGGGCCGAAGTAGCGTCAAAGTGAACCGAAAGTAGCGCGCGGTAGTTCGATCGCCGAAATCCGGTACTGCTTCAGGGGCCTGCGGGCACATTCCGCGTCGCAGGCATGTGCCTGCGCCACCACGAGATCCCATGAAGATCGCTTCCCTTTCCGGTATCGCCCTGGCCGTCTCCACGCTGGCGGGCTGCTACGTCGTGCCGCTGCAGCCGATGCCGGCCGGAAACACCGTCGTCGTCCCCGCCGGTGCCGCCGCGCCCGCGGTGCCGGTGACCTTCACCGCGCGGCTGTACCCGGCGAACGAGCAGGCCGGCCCCTACGGCGTGGTCCCTGCCGTGGTGACCAACGATCTCAATGGCCGCGGCCACTTCTCCCCGGTGATCAGCGGCGAAAGCTTCAACGGCGAGGCCACGCGCGTGGCAGGCTCCAGCCGCGAGGGCGTGGCCAATGGCGCGGGCAACCGCGGCAGCTTCCTGAACTGCCGCTACACGATGAACTCGCCGACGCTGGGCACCGGCAACTGCCGGATGTCCAACGGCGCCTTGTTCACGATGCACGTGGGCAGCTAGGCCGGCACGCCCTGCCGGCTCTCGGCCGTGGCGCCAGGCATCGGTCGGCCGCGCGCTACGCCGCGAGCCGGCTTTCCATGTCTTCGTAGTCCTCCGTGCTGGACTGGTACAGCTGGTAGACGGTGATGAGGGCGGCCATGGTCATCGCGCCGAACACCACGAGGTAGGGCAATGCCGCGGCGCTCACGTAGCCGAAGCCCTGGGGCGTGGCTGCGCGGTCGGACACGGTGCAGACGAACTCCGCGGCCCGCATCCCGGTGTAGTGCATCGCGCACACCGCCACCCCCATGACGAGGCTTGCGACTGCCCGCATGCCGATGGACGCCGTGTTGAAGGCGAGCCACAGTGCCGCCGTGGCCGCCGCCACCGCGATCATCGCGGAGTGCGCCACGACCTCGTAGTCCCAGCGGATGAAGCCGCCGATCTTCATCCCGAACATGCCCAGGTAGTGCATCACCACCACGCCGATGCCGAGCAGGAGGCCGGCGCCGGCGATGCGGCCCAGGCGGTGCGGCGCCCTGGCCACGAAGCCCAGGGCGAGCGCGCTGCCGACGATGGCGGCGACCAGCGAGACGACGGTCTCCACCATCGCGTAGCTGCTCCCGGCATCGAGCTTCAGGGCCAGCATGCCGATGAAGTGCATGGACCAGACGCCGATGCCGCCGAGCGCGATGCCCGCGGCCACGGTGCTGCCCAACCGGATCCGGCCGTCGGGGCGCCGGATCCCGTTGGCGGAGTTGAGGGCGACGTAGCTCCCGATCGCGGAGATCGCGTAAGAAAGGGCCACGAAGCCCGATTGGTAACTCGAACTGACGACCTGTTCCATGGATTGCTCCTGCTGCGTTGCAGGCGCAATCTGACGCTGGACTAGGCAAATCCCCTATAGTCCATTAGGACTACGGCGTAAACAACTCCCCAGAAAGGGGAAGTCGGTGGGGCCGAATGCGGCGCGGGCGCCACACAGGGATCTGCCGGGGCCGGTCCGGGGCTGGGTGCGGGGAGACACCGGCGGCCCCGCCTGTTGCGCAAAGTCACGGCCGAGCTAGAGGGCGGTGCGGGGACCAGCGGTTATCATTTCCCGCAACGACGCCGGCCCGCAGCCGGCGTCTTCATTCGAATCAGCAGGGGCGAGGGGCCGTGCGTCTCACATCGATCAAGCTTTCCGGGTTCAAGTCCTTTGCCGAGCCCACCAACTTCATGCTGCCCGGCCAGCTGGTCGGGGTGGTGGGGCCCAACGGCTGCGGCAAGTCCAACATCATGGACGCCTGCCGCTGGGTGCTGGGCGAGTCCAAGGCCAGCGAACTGCGCGGCGAGTCCATGCAGGACGTGATCTTCAACGGCACGACCACCCGCAAGCCCGCCTCGCGCTCCTCGGTCGAACTGGTCTTCGACAACGCCGACCACCGCGCCGGCGGCCAGTGGAGCCAGTTCGCCGAGATCGCCGTCAAGCGCGTGCTGACGCGCGACGGCACCTCCAGCTACTACATCAACAACCAGCCGGTGCGGCGCCGCGACGTGCAGGACGTGTTCCTGGGCACGGGCCTGGGCCCGCGCGCCTACGCCATCATCGGCCAGGGCACGATCAGCCGGATCATCGAATCCAAGCCCGAGGAACTGCGCCTGTTCCTCGAGGAAGCCGCGGGCGTCTCCAAGTACAAGGAGCGCCGCCGCGAGACCGAGAACCGCCTGCACGACACGCGCGAGAACCTCACGCGGGTGGAAGACATCCTGCGCGAGCTGAATAACAACCTCGAGAAGCTGGAAAAGCAGGCCGAGGTGGCCGCGAAGTACAACCAGCTGCAGGCCGACGTCACTCTCAGGCAGCACCAGCTCTGGTACTTGAAGCGCGCCGAAGCCGAAGGCGACCAGGGCAAGATCAAGGGCGACGCCGACAAGGCGGTCAACGACCTCGAGGCGCGCGTGGCCGACCTGCGCCGCGTCGAGAGCGAGCTGGAAACCATCCGCCAGGCGCACTACGCCGCCGGCGACCAGGTGAACCAGGCGCAGGGACAGCTCTATGAAGCCAGCGCCGAAGTGGGCCGGCTCGAAGCCGAAATTCGCTTCGTGGTGGAAGGCCGCCAGCGCGTCGAGCAACGGCTGATCCAGCTGAAGGAACAGACGGCGCAGTGGGCGACGCGCAAGGAAGAAGCCGAAGCCGAGACCGAGAACCTCGCCGCGCAGACGCTCGATGCCGAGGAAAAGGCTGCGCTGCTCGCCGCGCAGGTGGAGGAGCAGGGCCTGCAGCAGCCCGATCTCGAGGAGGCCGTGCGCCAGGCGCAATCGAAGTCCTCCGAGCAGCGCGGTGCGGTCGCCCAGGTGCAGCAGCAGATCCAGGTGCTGGCCGCCGACCAGCGCAACATCGAGGAGCAGTCGCGCCAGCTGAACCAGCGCCGCGAGCGCCTGGTGACGGATCGCAATGCGCTGGCTGCGCCGGACGAACAGCGCCTCGTCAACCTGCAGTCGCAACTCTCGACGGCGCAGGAAGCGGCCGAGACGGCGGATGCGCGCCTGCACGAACTGCAGGAGCAGGTGCCGCAGCTCGATGAAGGCCGTCGGGCCAGGCAGCAGGACGTGAACACCCAGGGCGCACGCCAGGCCGACCTGTCGGCGCGCATGGAAGCGCTGAAGGCGCTGCAGGAAAAGGTCCGCACCGACGGCAAGCTGCAACCCTGGCTCGCCAGGCACGGCCTCGGGGGCCTGCAGGGCCTGTGGACGAAGATCCACATCGAGCAGGGTTGGGAAAACGCGCTGGAAGCGGTGCTGCGCGAGCGCATGAGCTCGCTGGAGGTCTCGCGCCTGGACATGGTCCGCGCCTTCGCGAGCGACGCGCCGCCGGCCAAGCTGGCCTTCTATCACGCCCCCCCGGCCGGCGCGCCGGAAGCGGCCGCCGCGCTGCCGCGTCTCGCCGACCTGCTGCGCCTCAACGACGCCGGCCAGAAGGCGCTGCTGTCCGACTGGCTGCACGGCTGCTACACCGCGGGCTCTCTGGAAGAGGCGCTGGCCGCGCGCGACAAGCTCCAGGCCGGCGAAGCGATCTACGTGAAGTCGGGCCACTGCGTCACGGCGCACAGCGTGAGCTTTTATGCCCAGGACTCCGAGCAGGCCGGCCTGCTCGCACGCCAGCAGGAGATCGAGAACCTCGAGAAGCAGTTGCGCGCCCAGGTCCTGATCGCCGAGGAAGCGCGCACCGCGCTGGTACGCGCCGAAGCTTCCTACAGCGACGCCTCGCAGCGCCTCACGGTGGCGCGCCGCGAAGCGGCCGAGAACCAGAGCCGCGCCCACGAGCTGCAGGTCGAGACCCTGCGCCTGACGCAGCTGGCCGAACAGACCCGCGCCCGCAGCGAGCAGATCGCCGGCGACATGGCCGAAGTCGACGCGCTGCTGGAAGAACTGCAGGAACGCCGCGTGGCCGCCGAAGGGCGGTTCGAGGAGCTGGACATGCAGCTGGCGGACAGCCAGGAGCGGCATGCGCAGCTCGACGAGCGCGTGATCGAGGCGGAGCGCAAGCTTGCGGAAGCGCGCGAGCAGCACCGCAGCCTGGAGCGCCAGGCGCAGGAAGCGCAGTTCTCGCAGCGCGCGCTGGAAGCGCGCAAGGGCGAATTGCAGCGGTCGATCGTGACGGCCACGCAGCAGACGACGTCGATCGCCTCGGAAGAAGAGCGTGCCCGCGCCGAGCTCGCGCGCCTGACCGACGCAGCGGCGCAAGCCGGCCTGCAGGGCGCGCTGCAGCTCAAGTCCGAACGCGAGCAGGTGCTGGGCGCCAAGCGCAGCGAATACGACGACCTCACCGCCAAGCTGCGCGCCAGCGACGAGCGCCGCCTGCAGCTCGAACGCGAACTCGACCCGCTGCGCCAGCGCATCACCGACCTGCAGCTGAAGGAACAGGCCGCGCGCCTGGGCCTGGAGCAGTACACGCAACTGCTGACCGATGCGCAGGCGGACCTCGAGGCCGTGGCCAGGTCGGTCGAGGATGGCAACGTGCGCCTCTCGGGCATGCAGTCGGAGATCGACCGCTTCCACCGCGAGATCGCCGCGCTGGGCGCGGTGAACCTCGCCGCGCTGGAGGAACTGAGCACCGCCCGCGAGCGCAAGCAGTTCCTCGATGCGCAGACCAAGGACCTGACCGAGGCGATGACCACGCTCGAGGATGCGATCAGGAAGATCGACGGCGAGACGCGCGAGCTGCTGGGCAGCACCTTCAACACCGTCAACGAGCACTTCGGCCGCATGTTCCCCGAGCTGTTCGGCGGCGGCAACGCCAAGCTGGTGATGACGGGCGAGGAGATCCTCGACTCCGGCGTGCAGGTGATGGCGCAGCCGCCCGGCAAGAAGAACCAGACGATCCACCTGCTGTCCGGCGGCGAGAAGGCCCTGACCGCCATCGCGCTGGTGTTCGCGATCTTCCAGCTCAATCCCGCGCCCTTCTGCCTGCTGGACGAGGTGGACGCGCCGCTGGACGACGCCAACACCGAACGCTACGCCAAGCTCGTGAGCAGCATGAGCAAGGAGACGCAGTTCCTCTTCATCTCGCACAACAAGATCGCGATGGAGATGGCGGAACAGCTGATCGGCGTGACCATGCAGGAGCAGGGCGTCTCGCGCATCGTGGCGGTGGACATGGAGTCCGCCGTGTCGATGGCCGAGGCCGCATGAGCGGTTTCACGCTCGGTCTCGCCGTCCTCGGCGGGCTCGTGCTCGCCTTCCTGGTCGGATGGAATGCGTGGACCACGCGCCGCGCGACGCCGCGGCAGGCCGAAGTGGCCGTGGCGCAGGCGGCGGCGGCCGACGTGCAGGAGCGCAATGAGCCGGTGCTGGACGACGTCCCGCTCGCACCGTTGCCCCTGCCTGAACGGAAGCCCGGCCTCGATGCGCTGATCGACGCGCTGGCGCAGATCGCCGTCGATGCGACGGCGTCCGGTGAGCTCGCGCTGTCGGCCCTGCCGCCCACGCGCCGCGCCGGCAGCAAGCCCTTCGCCATCGAGGGCCGCAACGAGGCCACGGGCGACTGGGAGACGCCGCGCGCCGGCCAGCGCTACACCGCGTTCCAGGCCGGCGTGCAACTGGCCAACCGCAGCGGCGCGCTCAATGACATCGAATTCTCCGAATTCGTGATGAAGACGCAGGCCTTCGCCGACGCGGTGAACGGCGCCGCCGAATTCCCCGAGATGCGCGACGAGGTCGCCCGCGCGCGCGAGCTGGACCAGTTCGCCAGCACGCACGACGCCCAGCTGGGATTCACCCTGCGCGCGCGCAATGCCGCCTGGAGCCCGGGCTACGTGCAGCAGAACGCGTCGCGCCTCGGTTTCGTCGCCGGAGCGATCCCGGGCCGCCTCGTGCAGCCGGCCAGCGTGCCCGGCGGCCCCCCGGTGCTGGGCTTGGCGTTCTCGACCCAGGCGGCGCTGTCGGACGATCCGTCCCATTCGGCGATCCGCGACGTGATCCTCAGCCTGGACGTGACGCACGTGCCGCGCAGCGAGCAGCCCTTCGCGCGCATGGCCGACGCGGCGATCGCGCTGGCGGCGTCGATGGACGGCCTGATCACCGACGACAACGGCCACGTGATCCCGAAGGAGGCGCTGGACCGCATCGGCGCCGACCTCGAGCAACTCTACGACACGCTGGACGCGCGCGACCTCTCCGCCGGTTCGCCGCAGGCCCGGCGGCTTTTCTCCTGAACCCATGAGCGCTTCCGGAAAAGTGCAGGAGCGCGTCGACGCGCTGCGCGAACTGCTGCACCACCACAACCACCAGTACTACGTGCTGGACCAGCCGGACATCCCCGACGCGGAATACGACAAGCTGTTCCAGGAGCTGCAGAAGCTGGAGGAGCAGCATCCCGAACTGCGCACGCCGGACTCGCCCACGCTGCGCGTCGGGGGCGCGGTGCTGGAGGGCTTCGCCAAGGTGCGGCACAGGGTGCCGATGCTGTCGATCCGCACCGAGACCGACATCGAGGCGAGCGGCGCGCGCAACTTCGACGCCCGCGTGCGGCGCGAGCTGGGCCTGAAGGAAGATGCCGGGCCGATCGAGTACGTCGCCGAGCTGAAGTTCGACGGCCTCGCGATCAGCCTGCGCTACGAGAACGGCGTGCTGGTGCAGGCCGCGACGCGCGGCGACGGCGAGATCGGCGAGGACGTCACGCAGAACATCCGCACGATCGGGCAGATCCCGCTGCGCCTGCGCGGCAAGGACCTGCCGCCCGTGCTGGAAGTCCGTGGCGAGGTCTACATGCGCCGCGACGACTTCGATCGGCTCAACGAACTGCAGCGCGACAAGATCGCCAAGGGCGCCAGGAACGAGAAGACCTTCGTCAATCCGCGCAATGCGGCGGCCGGCGCGGTGCGCCAGCTCGATCCGGGCATCGCGCGCCAGCGGCCCCTGAGCTTCTTCGCCTACGGCTGGGGCGAGATCGTCGACGGCCCCGCCTTCGCGACGCACCACGACGTGCTGATGGCGCTGAAGGCCTGGGGCCTGCCGGTCTCCGAGCGCGTGACGGTGGCGCGCGGCGCCGACGACCTGATCGCCTACCACCAGCTGGTGGGCCGCGAACGCGACGGCCTGCCTTTCGACATCGACGGCGTCGTCTACAAGGTGAACGGCCTGGCGCTGCAGCGGCAGCTCGGATTCGTCACGCGCGAGCCGCGCTGGGCGGTGGCGCACAAGTTCCCGGCGCAGGAGCAGATGACGACGGTCGAGGGGATCGAGATCCAGGTCGGCCGAACCGGGAAGCTCACGCCGGTTGCCAAGCTGAAGCCGGTCTTCGTCGGCGGGGTGACGGTGACCAACGCCACGCTGCACAACGAGGACGAGGTGCACCGCAAGGACGTGCGCATCGGCGACACGGTGATCGTGCGCCGGGCCGGCGACGTGATCCCCGAAGTGGTGGCCGTGGTGCCGGACAAGCGCCACGCGGACGCGCCGGTGTTCCACATGCCGAAGGCCTGCCCCGTGTGCGGCTCGGAAGCCGTGCGCGAGGAAGGCGAGGCCGACCACCGCTGCACCGGCGGCCTGTTCTGCAGCGCGCAGCGCAAGCACGCCATCCTGCACTTCGCGCAGCGCCGCGCGCTGGACATCGAAGGCCTGGGCGAGAAGCTGGTGGACCAGATGGTCGAGGCCAGCGTGATCCGCACGCTGCCGGACCTCTATCGGCTGGGCCTCGCGAATCTCGTCGCGCTGGAGCGCATGGGCGAGAAGTCGGCGCAGAACGTGCTCGCGGCCCTGGAGAAATCCAAGGCGACGACGCTGCCGCGCTTCCTCTTCGGCCTGGGCATCCGCCACGTCGGCGAGTCGACGGCGCGCGACCTCGCGCGGCACTTCGGCAACCTGGATGCGATCATGGACGCGCCGGTCGAGCAGCTGTTGCAGGTCCCCGACGTCGGCCCGATCGTGGCCGAGAGCATCCACGCCTTCTCCCAGCAGCCGCACAACCGCGAGGTGATCGAGCAGCTGCGCGCCTGCGGCATGCATTGGGAAGAGGGCCCGCCTGCCGCGCAGGAGCCCAAGCCGCTGGCGGGCAAGACCGTGGTGCTCACGGGCACGTTGACGACGCTGTCCCGCGACGAGGCGAAGGACCTGCTGGAAGCGGCCGGCGCGAAGGTCGCCGGATCGGTCAGCAAGAAGACCGACTACGTGGTGGCCGGAGCGGAAGCGGGCAGCAAGCTGGACAAGGCGCGCGAACTCGGCGTTGCCGTGCTGGACGAAGAAGGATTGCGCCGGCTGCTGGCGGGTTGATCAGTCGGGCCGGCGCTCCGGGCGCCGCCACAACCACGCGAGCACCGCCGCCATCGCGAGGACCGCGGCGCCGATCGCGAGCCACCAGCTGCGCGGTGCGACCAGCAGCAGCGTCCCCGCGCTGATCGCGATCATCACGGTGGCGGCCCACTTGGCGTAGCGCGGCACCACGCGGTGCATTTCCCAGTCGCGCAGCGGCCGGCCGAAGCGCGGATGCGTCATCAGCCACTGGTGGAGGCGCGGCGAGGAGCGCGAGGCCGCCCAGGCCGCCAGGATCAGGAAGGGAACCGTGGGCAGCACCGGCACGAAGATGCCGATCACCCCCAGCAGCACGCAGACGGCCGCCAGCGCGAGCAAAAGCCAGCGCGCCGCGGCGGACAAGGGGCGGGTGGCGGTGGCGGAGCCTGGTGCAGTCACAAGCAAAACATACCATCGCCGCCGCCCGCGCGGGGACGGAAACCTCTCGGGGTATGCTCGTATCCATGGCTGTCCGAGAGATATTGAAGATGGGCGATGCCCGCCTGCTGCGCACGGCGCAGCCGGTGCGCGCCTTCGGCACCCCCGAACTGCGCGCGCTCGTCGCCGACATGGAAGACACGATGAAGGCCGCCAGCGGCGCCGGCCTCGCCGCGCCGCAAATCGGCGTCGACCTGCAGCTGGTGATCTTCGGCACCGATGCGCCGAATCCCCGCTATCCCGACGCGCCGCCCGTGCCGAAGACGGTGTTGCTCAATCCGGAGATCACGCCCTTGTCCGCGGAAGAGGAAGACGGCTGGGAGGGCTGCCTGTCGGTGCCCGGCCTGCGCGCCGTGGTCCCGCGCTGGAAGGCGATCCGCTACACCGGCTTCGACGAACGCGGCAAGCGCATCGCCCGCGAAGCCGAAGGCTTCCACGCCCGCGTGGTGCAGCACGAGGTGGACCACCTGTTCGGCAAGCTTTACCCCATGCGCGTGCGGGACTTCACGCAGTTCGGGTTCACCGAGGTGCTGTTCCCCGGGCTGGACGCGGGCGAGGACGATTAAGTCCGTTCCGTCATTCCCGCGAAGGCGGGAAACCAGGGCTTCCAAGGAAAAAGCGGCCCGCCGGCCGCTTTCCTGAATGCTCTGGCTCCCCGCCTGCGCGGGGATGACCGCTATTCCGCCTTGATCCCCCGCATCATGATCACGCCGCCCAGCACGGCGGTGTCCTGCTTGATGCGGTTGGCCAGGCCCTCGGACGTGGTGCCCGCCGTCTGCCAGCCTTGCTGGAACAGCTTGGCGCGCACGTCCGGTGTGCGGGCGATGCGCGACACCGCCGCCGACAGGCGCTCCACGATCGGCCTGGGCATCGACTTCGGGGCGGCGGCCGCCGTCCAGATCTCCAGCTGGAAACCGAGCACGCCTTGCTCCTGCAGGCTCGGATATTCCGGCACCAGCGGGCTGCGCGCGGTGGAGGTCACGCCCACGGCCTTCAGCTTGCCCGCCTTGATCTGCGCGGCGGCGAGGCCGGGAGGCAGCAGCGCGAGCTGGATCTGGTTGGTCATCAGCGCCTGGATCACCTGCGGGTTGCCCGGGTAGGGCACGTGCAGCGGATCCATGTTGGTCTTGGTCTTGAGCAGCTCCATGCCGATGTGGCCCACGGTGCCGACGCCGGGCGAGCCGTAGCTCCACTTGCCGCCGCCGTTGCGCGCGGCCAGGAAGAACTCCTCCGCGGTCTTGAACGATGCGCTCGCGGGCGCGGCCAGCACCAGCGGCGCGGTGCCGATCAGGCTGATCGGCTGGAAGTCCTTGATCGGGTCGAAAGGCACCGCCGGATTCAGCAGCCTGGCGATGGTCATGTTGCCGTTGATCATCACGCCGATGGTGTGGTCGTCGGTCGCCTTGGCGATCGTGTCGGCCGCGATGTTGCCGCCGGCGCCGACCTTGTTCTCCACGATCACGGGCTGGCCGAGGTCCTTGGACAGCGGCTCGGCGATCGTGCGGGCCACCAGGTCCGGCGTGGATCCCGGCGGGAAGCCGACGACGATGCGCACCGGCTTGGTCGGCCACTTGGTGGCGGCGGCAGCGGCCGGAGCAGGGGTCTTCTGGGCGAGCACGCCACTCGTGGCGGCGGCAAGCGCGAGCAGCACCAGGCTGCGCCGCGCGGCGAACTTCAACATCTCTGGGTTCCTCCAACGACTGGCTCGGCTTTCATGACATCACGGGCCGATGCGCTGGCGATGGTAGCTCGGCAGGATTGCGGGACCCTGACGGCTGGCTAGGGATTTGGCGTAGCGCGGCAAGCAGTCATGCGCGCATCTCCCTCCGGGCGGAACTGCCCCTTCTCCGTTCCCGAGCTCCACAGCACCGGTTGCGGCCGCCACTCACCGGGGCCAAGCACGATTCCAGCGAGCTCCTCCAGGCCGGCGCCAAGCACCGCGCGCGCCGCTGCTTCGCCTGCGTCCTCGCGCAGCGCCTGGCCGCAGAAGCGCGCCAGCCGGTCGTAGTCCTTGTCCAGCAACTGCACGAGCAGCCGTGCCAGCTCGTAGCTGAGCGGCTGCCCGTCGTCGGCCCGCAGGAAGCTCTTGCCGGTCCAGAACTCCTGGATGGTGTCGGCGTTCCAGAAACGCCCGAACAGGAAGGCGAGTTCGGCGGCGGTATAGCGCGGGCGCGAAGGCGAGAAGCGCCGTTCGGTGTTGACTGCGAGGCCTTCGTTCAGCCACGCGGGGATGGGCAGGTGCCGCACGAGGCAGTGCGTGAGCTCGTGCACCACGACCGGCTCCATCTGCTCGAACGGGCCCTGGGCGAATACGAAGTGCCCGTAACCCCAGTCGATGAACATGCCGCCGCTGAAGGCCTCGGGCTCGTCGCTGCCGCTGCCGTAGTGCGCGATGTATTGGTAGTAACTGTCCTCGTCGTCCAGCACGAGGACGACCGTCTTGCCGTGCCCTTCATCGCTGGCGATGCCGGGCAGCGTGGTCAGCACGCGCCGCAGGGAGCGCTCCAGGTAATCCAGCAGGGCGCGCGCAGGCCGCGGCTCCAGCGCGGACAGCAGCATGAAGCTGGCGGATTCGTCGCGCCGATAGCCCGAATGCAACTGCGTGCCGAGCGCATCGACCCACGCGGCCGCCAGTCCATTCGCATAGGCGTGGAGCTTCGCGCCGTCGGTGGCATCCGGCCAGTCGTGGCGCTCCCAGTCCGGGATCGGCAAGGTGGTGCCATCGCGCCAGATCACTTCCCCGGGCAGCGACGTGCTGCGCTCGGGCGGCGGCTCCGCCACCTGCTTGCCTTTCAACCAGCCGAACATGTCCTTCCTCCTCCGGCGCATTCTGCGCAGGCGGAAGGCTCAGGCCGAGATCGCTTCCAGCAATTCCGTCTCGATCTCGATTTGTTTGCGGTTTTGCTGCAACTCCGGCCCGTCGATCAGGAAGGTGTCCTCGACGCGCTCGCCGAGCGTCGACACCTTGGCGAGCTGCAGGTTCAGCTTGTGCCGCGCGAGCACGCGCGCGATCGAATACAGCAGGCCGACGCGGTCGCTGGCGGAGACGGAGAGCAGCCAGCGCTGCGCCTTTTCGTCCGGATGCAGGTCGACCCGCGGCGGGATGGGGAAGCTCTTGACCCGCCGCGACACGCGGCCGCGGCTCGGCGGGGGCAGCGGGCCGGCCGCCGCGATGGTGCCGGCCAGGTCGGACTCCAGCATGCTGCACAGCTCGCGGTAGTGGTCCGGCATCATGGCGGTGACCACCTGGAAGGTGTCCAGCGCGTAGCCGTTGGTGGCCGTGTGGATCTTCGCGTCCAGGATGCTGAAGCCGGCCTGTTCGAAGTAGCCGCAGATGCGCGCGAACAGGTCCGGCTGGTCGGGCGTGTAGACCATCACCTGCAGGCCTTCGCCCACCGGCGACATGCGCGCGCGCACCAGCACCTTGGCCGTGCCGACATAGCGCGAGAGGTGGCGGGTGTGCCAGGCGATGTCGCCGGCGTCGTGCCGCATGAAGTAGCCGACGTCCAGCGTGTCCCACAGCTTCTTGTGCGCCTCGAAAGGTTGCGCGTGGAGCTGCAGCTGCACCAGCGCCTCGCGCTTGCGCGCCTCGACGTCCGCCTTGGGATCGGGCCTGCCGCCGCCGAGCGCGCGCAGGGTGTAGCGGTACAGGTCTTCCAGCAGCTTGCCCTTCCAGGCGTTCCACACCTTCGGGCTGGTGCCGCGGATGTCCGCCACGGTGAGCAGGTACAGCGCCGTGAGGTTGCGCTCGTTGCCCACGCGCCGGGCGAAGTTCTCGATCACGGAAGGATCGCCGAGATCTTCCTTCTGCGCGACGCGGCTCATGGCCAGGTGCTCGCGCACCAGGAACTCGACCAGCTTGCAGTCCCCGGCGTCGATCGCGTGCTGGCGGCAGAAGCGCCGCACCTCGCGCGCGCCGAGCTCCGAGTGGTCGCCGCCGCGGCCCTTGGCGATGTCGTGGAACAGCGCCGCGGTGTAGAGGATCCAGGGCTTGTCCCAGCCGGCCGCCAGCTGCGAGCAGAACGGATATTCGTGCGCGTGCTCGGCCATGAAGAACCGGCGCACGTTGCGCAGCACCATCAGGATGTGCTGGTCCACGGTGTAGACGTGGAACAGGTCGTGCTGCATCTGCCCCACGATGCGGCGGAACACCCACAGGTAGCGCCCGAGCACCGAGGTCTGGTTCATCAGCCGCATCGCATGCGTGATGCCCTGCGGCTGCATCAGCATCGCCTTGAAGGTCGCGTGGTTCGCCGGATCGTTGCGGAAGCTGGCGTCCATCACCTTGCGCGCGTTGTACAGCGCGCGCAGCGTGCGGGCCGACAAGCCCTTGATGCCCGGCGTGGCCTGGAACAGCAGGAAGGTCTCGAGAATCGCGCGCGGGTCCTTCAGGTAGAGGTCGTCGCTGGCGACCTCGATCATCCCGGCCTTCTCGAAGAAGCGTTCGTTGATCGCGCGGGCTTCGGAAGCCGCCGGATTGAGCCGCTCCTCGATGTTCAGCAGCAGGATCTGGTTCAGCTGGGCGACGGCCTTGGCGGCCCAGTAGAAGCGCTTCATCAGCCGTTCGCTGGGACGCTGCAGCAGGCGGCCGTCGGGCCGCATCACGGCCTTGTAGCCGAAAGACTCCGCCACCGCGTTCTGCAGGTCGAACACCAGCCGGTCTTCGCGGCGACGCGCCACCACGTGCAGGCGCGCCCGGATCGTGGAGAGCAGCGCCTCGTTGCGCTTGATCTGCCGCGCCTCGAAGGCCGTCGCGAGGCCGCGGCGCGCCAGTTCGTCCCAGCTCTTGCCGAAGCCGGCCGCGTTGGCCACCCACAGGATCACCTGCAGGTCGCGCAGGCCGCCGGGGGACTCCTTGCAGTTGGGCTCCAGCGAGTAGGGCGTGTTCTCGTACTTGGTGTGCCGCTGGCGCATCTCCAGCGTCTTGGCCACGAAGAAGGCGCGCGGGTCGAGTTGCGCGCGAAAGCGCTCCTGGAAGGCGGCGAACAGCTTGCGCGAGCCGGTGACCAGGCGCGATTCCAGCAGCGAAGTCTGCACCGTCACGTCGCTGGCGGCCTGCGCGAGGCATTCCTCCAGGGTGCGCACGCTGGAGCCGATCTCGAGGCCGGCGTCCCAGCAGCTGCCGATGAAGTTCTCGACCCGCTGCTTGAGCCGGAGGTCGTCGTCGCAGGAGATGCCGTCCGGCATCAGCAGCAGGACGTCGACGTCGGAATGGGGGAAGAGCTCGCCACGGCCGAAGCCGCCGACCGCCACGAGGGCGATGCCGGCGGGCAGCCCGGCGTGCGCCCAGAGCGCCTTGAGCGCCTCGTCGGCCGCCTGGCTCAGGGCCTGCAGCAGCGGCTTGATCGTGCGGGTGGAGTTGCCGTCGGTCTGCAGGCCGGAAAGCAGTTGCGCCTTGCGCGCCTTGCAGGCGTCGCGGACCGAGAGAACGTCATTCCCGCGGAGGCGGGAATCCAGGGCGTCCGCGTCCTGGAAGCCCTGGATCCCCGCCTCCGCGGGGATGACGTTCAATTTGTTCATCCCTTGACGAATGCCGGCGGAGGCGGGCTGCCGGCCGAGAGCGTCATCACCTCGTAGCCGGTCTCGGTGACGAGCACCGTGTGCTCCCACTGCGCCGACAGCGAGTGGTCCTTGGTGACGATGGTCCAGCCGTCGTTGCCGAACTCCTTCACGTCGCGGCGGCCGGCGTTGATCATCGGCTCGATCGTGAAGGTCATGCCGGGCACCAGTTCCTCCAGGGTGCCGGGCTTGCCGTAATGCAGCACCTGCGGTTCCTCGTGGAAGCCGCGGCCGATGCCGTGGCCGCAGAACTCGCGCACGACGGAGAAGCCGTTGCTCTCCGCGAACTTCTGGATGGCCCAGCCGATGTCGCCCAGGCGCACGCCGGGCTTGACCTGCACGATGCCGTGCCACATGGCCTCGTAGGTGATCTGCACCAGGCGCTTGGCCGCGATGGAAGCCTCGCCCACCACGAACATGCGGCTGGTGTCGCCGTACCAGCCGTCCCGGATGACGGTGACGTCGACGTTGACGATGTCGCCCTTCTTGAGCGGCTTGTCGTTCGGGATCCCGTGGCACACCACGTGGTTCACCGAGGTGCAGAGCGACGCCGGGTAGGGCGGGTAGCCGGAGGGCTGGTAGCCCAGCGTGGCGGAAGTCGAGCCCTGCTTCTTCATGTGCTCGGCCGCGATGCGGTCGATCTCGCGGGTCGTGATGCCCGGCTTGATGAAGGCCGTGAGGTGGTCGAGGACTTCCGAGGCCAGGCGGCCGGCGGTGCGCATCCCCTGGATGCCTGCTTCGTCTTTTACGGTGATACCCATGGGCGGGATTATCCCAGAGCGCCCATTCCCCCGCAGGTAGAATCCCGGGTTGCTTCCAGCCCCAGTCAGCGGCTGGAGGGTCCACTCCCCAGACAGGCTTCAGACAGTGTCCCTGCACATCACCGAGTTCGAGGGCGGACAGGCTCTCAGCGACTTCCGGATCCAGCAACTCCTGCCGCGCCTGCAAGCGGTCCACCCCAAGGTGGCCGGCCTGTCGGCACGCTTCGTGCACCTGGTGGCGGGGGACCACGCCCCCAGCGCCGCGGAACGCGAACGCATCGCGGCACTGCTGACCTACGGAGAGCCCTACGCCGGTGCGTCGGAAGGCCCGCTGCTGGTGGTGGCACCCCGTTTCGGCACCGTGTCGCCCTGGGCCTCCAAGGCCACCGACATCGCCCACAACTGCGGCCTGGCGCTCAAGCGGATCGAGCGCGTCGTCGAGTATCGCGTGCAGCTGCAGGGCGGCTGGCTCGGCAAGCCGGCGCTCGAGCGGGCGCAGCTGGAGGCGATCGCGACCCTGCTGCACGACCGCATGACCGAAAGCGTGGTGGCGAGCCGCGCCGAGGCCGCGGCCCTGTTCACCGAACTGCACCCGCAGCCCATGGAGCACGTCGACGTGCTGGGCGGCGGCCGCGCGGCGCTGGAGGAGGCCAACCGCCGCTTCGGCCTGGCGCTCGCCGACGACGAGATCGACTACCTGGTGCAGGCCTTCACCGGACTCGCCCGCAATCCCACCGACGTCGAACTGATGATGTTCGCGCAGGCGAACAGCGAGCACTGCCGGCACAAGATCTTCAATGCTTCCTTCGCCATCGACGGCGTGCAGCAGGACAAGAGCCTGTTCGGCATGATCCGCAACACGCACCAGGCGCACCCGGAGCACACGATCGTCGCCTACGCGGACAACGCCGCGGTGATGGAAGGCCACGCGGTGGAACGCTTCCTGCCCGCCGACGGCGGCCTGTACCGCAAGGCGGAGGCCACCCACCACGTGCTGATGAAGGTGGAGACGCACAACCACCCCACGGCCATCTCTCCCTTCCCGGGGGCGTCCACCGGCGCCGGCGGCGAGATCCGCGACGAGGGCGCCACCGGCCGCGGCGCGCGGCCCAAGGCGGGCCTGACCGGCTTCACGGTCTCGAAACTGTGGGACGGCCGCTTCGGCAAGCCGGAGCACATCGCCAGCCCGCTGCAGATCATGACCGAAGGCCCGCTGGGCGGCGCGGCGTTCAACAACGAATTCGGCCGGCCGAACCTGCTCGGTTACTTCCGCGAGTACGAGCAGGAAGTGGCGGGCGTGGCCCGCGGCTACCACAAGCCGATCATGATCGCGGGCGGCATCGGCGCGATCGACGCCGGCCTCACGCACAAGATCCCGTTCCCGGCCGGCACGCTGCTGATCCAGCTGGGCGGCCCCGGCATGCGCATCGGCATGGGCGGCGGCGCCGCTTCGTCGATGGCCACGGGCACCAACACCGCCGAACTCGATTTCGACTCGGTGCAGCGTGGCAACCCCGAGATCGAGCGCCGGGCGCAGGAAGTGATCAACCAGTGCTGGGCGCTGGGCGAGAAGAACCCGATCCTGGCGATCCACGACGTCGGCGCGGGCGGATTGTCGAACGCCTTCCCCGAGCTGACCAACGACGCCGGTCGCGGCGCGCGCTTCGACCTGCGCCAGGTGCCGCTGGAAGAGTCCGGCCTGGCGCCCAAGGAGATCTGGAGCAACGAGAGCCAGGAGCGCTATGTCATGGCGATCGCGCCGGAGTCGCTGGAGCAGTTCCGCGGCTTCTGCGAGCGCGAGCGCTGCCCGTTCGCGGTGGTGGGCGTGGCGACCGAGCAGCGGCAACTCGTCGTGGCCGACGAGGGCGCCGACACGCCGGTGGACATGCCGATGGACGTGCTCCTGGGCAAGCCGCCCAAGATGCACCGCGACGCGAAGACCGTCGCCCGCGAATCCGCGCCGCTCGACGTTTCCGGCGTGAAGCTGCAGGACGCCGTGATCCAGGTCCTGAGCCATCCCACGGTCGCTTCCAAGCGCTTCCTGGTCACGATCGGCGACCGCACCGTCGGCGGCCTCACGCACCGCGACCAGATGGTCGGACCCTGGCAGGTGCCGGTGGCGGATTGCGCCGTGACGCTGGCCGACTACAAGGGTTTCGCCGGCGAGGCGATGAGCATGGGCGAGCGCACGCCGCTGGCGTCGGTCGACGCCGCCGCGTCGGGCCGCATGGCGGTGGCCGAGGCCATCACCAACCTGCTGGCCGCGCCGATCGAGCTGTCGCGCGTGAAGCTGTCCGCCAACTGGATGGCCGCCTGCGGCGAGCCGGGCGAGGATGCCGCGCTGTACGAAACCGTGCGCGCCGTCGGCATGGAACTGTGCCCGCAGCTGGGCGTGGCTATCCCGGTGGGCAAGGACAGCCTGTCGATGCGCACGCAGTGGAACGAAGGCGGCCAGGTGAAGAAGGTCACCTCGCCGGTGAGCCTGATCGTCACCGCCTTCGCGAGCCTGGCCGACGTGCGCGGCACGCTGACGCCGCAGCTCGATGCGGACGAAGACTCGACGCTCGTGCTGGTGGACCTGGGCCGCGGCCGCAACCGCATGGGCGGCAGCATCCTGGCGCAGGCGCTGGGCCAGCCGGGCGGCGAGGTGCCGGACCTCGACGATCCGCAGGACCTCCTGAACCTGGTCAACGCGGTGAATGCGCTGCGGGCGCAGGACCGCATCCTGGCGTACCACGATCGCAGCGACGGCGGCCTGCTTGCCACGGCCTGCGAGATGGCCTTTGCCGGCCACGTGGGCGTGGCGCTCAACGTGGACCTGCTGGTCACCGAAGGCGACGGCATCAGCGACAGCCGCGCCGAGTACGGCGACGCCAAGAACTGGGCGGCGCAGGTCGGCCCGCGGCGCGAGGAACTGACGCTCAAGGCGCTGTTCAACGAGGAGCTCGGCGTCGTGCTGCAGGTGCGCAATGCGGACCGCAACGAGGTGATGCAGGTGCTGCGCGCGCACGGCCTGTCCAAGCACAGCCACTTCGTGGGCCAGACCCGGCCGCTCGCGTCCACCATCGACGTCGGCAAGGGCGAAGTGCAGGTCTGGCGCGACACCAAGACCGTGTTCGCCGCCAAGCTCGCCGACCTGCACCAGGTGTGGGACAGCGTCAGCTGGAAGATCTGCCAGCAGCGCGACAACCCGGTCTGCGCGGACAGCGAGCATGCGGCGGCGGGCGAGTCCGCGGATCCGGGATTGCATGTGCACCTGCCCCTCACCCCAACCCTCTCCCCAGAGGGGAGAGGGAGCAAGGCAGGTCTCCCTCTCCCGCCTGCGGGAGAGGGCAGGGGTGAGGGCCGCGGCGCTTACGTCAACACGGCCCGTCCCAAGGTCGCCATCCTCCGCGAACAAGGCGTCAATTCGCACGTCGAGATGGCCTACGCCTTCACCGAAGCGGGTTTCGACGCCGTCGACGTGCACATGACCGACCTGCAGTCCGGCCGCCACGACCTGAAGCAGTTCCGCGGCGTCGTCGCCTGCGGCGGCTTCAGCTACGGCGACACGCTGGGCGCGGGCATCGGCTGGGCGCGCAGCGTCACCTTCAACCCGGTGCTCTCGCAGCAGTTCCGCGACTTCTTCGCCCGCCAGGACACCTTCGGCCTGGGCGTGTGCAACGGCTGCCAGATGTTCGCCGAGCTGGCCGACATCATCCCCGGCGCGCAGGCCTGGCCGCGCTTCACCACCAACCGCAGCGAGCGCTTCGAGGCGCGCCTGGCCATGGTGGAGGTGATGGACTCGCCCAGCCTGTTCCTGCAGGGCATGGCCGGCGCACGCCTGCCGATCGCGGTGGCGCACGGCGAGGGCTACCCCAACTTCGCGCATCGCGGCAACGAAGCGCAGGTGATCCGCGCGCTGCGCTTCGTCGACAACCATGGCCAGGCGACCGAGCGCTATCCCTTCAACCCGAACGGCGGCGCGGGCGGCCTCACCGGCGTGACCACCGCCGACGGCCGCTTCACGGCGCTGATGCCGCATCCGGAGCGCGTGTTCCGCAACATCCAGATGTCCTGGACCTCGGGCGATGCGTCCGCGCCCAGCCCGTGGATGCAGCTGTGGCACAACGCCCGCAAGTGGGTCGGGTGAGATGACGACGCAGCATCGGCCGCAACGCGAACCCGACGCGCAGGGCGGCCCGGTGCGGCGCTTCACCGATCCCTCCTATCGCCCGCTGGCGGAGAACCTCGCCGGCATCCGTGCCGAGATCGACCGCATCGACGAAGCCATCGTCAGGCTGATGGCCGAGCGCGCGATGTACGTGAAGGACGCCGCGCGCTTCAAGCGCGATGCCTTCCAGGTGAGCGCGCCGGCGCGGCAGGCGCAGGTGTTCGCGCACGTGCGCGATCTGGCGCAGCGGCACCAGCCCGCGTTCAACGGGGGCTTCGAGGGCCTGCCCGACGTGGTGGAGGCCGCCTACCGCGCGCTCGTGGCCGGCTACATCGCCTGCGAGCAGCAGTACTTCGGCCAGACCGAAACCGACGACAACGAAGCACCCAAGGAAAGCGACCGGTGACGCAAAGACGCAGCCTCCTGAAAGCCCTTGCCGCCACGCCCGCGGCCCTGCTGGCCGGCCCCTGGACGCCCGCGCGTGCCCAGGGCGACTATCCCGCCAGGCCGGTCCGCATCGTCGTGCCGTTCGCGGCGGGCTCCACGCCCGACGTGTTCGCGCGCATCGTCGGCGAGCGCGCGGCGCAGGGCCTGAAGCAGCCGGTGGTGATCGAGAACCGCGCCGGCGCGGGCGGCAACCTGGGCACGGACGCCGTGGCCAAGGCGGCGCCGGACGGCTACACGATCGGCGTGTCGATCACGGGGCCGCTGGTGAACAACACGGTGCTGTACAAGCGCATGCCGTACGACCCGTTCAAGGACCTGGCGCCGATCACCTTCGGCGTGCACCAGGCCAACGTGCTGGCGGTGAGCCCGTCGCTGGGCGTGAACACGCTCAAGGAGCTGATGGACCTGCTGCGGCGCAATCCGGGCAAGTACAACTACGCGTCCATCGGCGTGGGCAGCCTGTCGCACCTGAGCGTGGAGATGCTCAAGACGCTCACCAACAGCTTCGTGGTGCACGTGCCGTATGCGTCTTCGCCGGCGGCCGTGACGAGCGTGCTGCAGGGCGACACGCAGATCGTGAGCCTGGCGCCGCTGGCGGTGATGCCGCAGGTGCAGGCCGGCCGCCTCAAGGCGCTGGCGGTGTCCACCGCCAAGCGCGTGCCGCAACTGCCGAACATCCCGACCTTCCGCGAAGCGGGCCTGCCCATGGACGGCAGCGCCTGGATCGGCCTGGTGGCGCCCGCGGGCACCCCGGCACCCATCGTCGAGCGGCTCAACCGCGAGTTCGTGGCGGCGATGCGCGACCCGGCGACGCACGACAAGCTGCAGGCGCAATACATGGATCCTGAGCCGGGCACGCCGGCGCAGTTCACCGCGTTCATGCGCGCGGAGCTGGCCAAGTGGGGGCCGGTGATCAAGCGCAGCGGGGCGACGATCGATTGAGATTCCGTCATCCCCGCGGAGGCGGGGAACGAGAGCGTTCAAGCAAAAGAGCGGCCGATGGCCGCTCTTCGTTCATGGAAGCCCTCGGTCCCCGCCTTCGCGGGGATGACGATCAGGCAGGTGGGCGCGTGAGATCGAACTTCATCGGCACCGCCCGCGAGCGCCATACGAAGAAAGGAAGGCGGGATTTTACGAGGGCACGGCTCTTGCTGCAGATGCCATCATCGGAAATCCGACCTTCACGACCATGCAAAGAACCATCTCCCGCCGCCTGCTGCTCGCGCTGAGCTTCACCCTGGCCGCCACCGGCGCCGCCGCCCAGTCCTATCCCTCCCGGCCGGTGAGGCTCGTCGTGCCGTTCCCGGCCGGCGGCGCCACCGACGTGCTGGCCCGCGCGATCTCCCTGTTCGCGCAGGACAAGCTGGGGCAGACCATCGTCATCGACAACAAGCCGGGCGCCGGCGGCACCATCGGCTCCGACCTGGTCGCCAAGGCCGATCCGGACGGCTACACGCTGCTGATCGCCACCGGCAGCACGCACTCGATCGGTCCGCTGGTGAATCCCAAGACGCCGTACAACGTCGAGCGCGACTTCGCCCCCATCATCGACGTCGCCAGCACGACGACCGTGATGATGGTGAGCAAGACCGTTCCGGCGAACAACCTGCAGGAATTCATCAAGGTCGCCAGGTCGCAGCCCGGCAAGCTCAATTTCGGCTCCAGCGGCAACGGCACCAACAGCCACCTGACCGGCGAGCTGTTCAAGGCCCAGGCCGGCGTGTTCATGACGCACATCCCTTACCGCGGCACCGGCCTGGTGTTCAACGACATGGTCTCGGGCCAGGTCCACATGCTGATGGACAACGTCGTCACCGCCATGCCGCACATCAAGGAAGGCCGCCTGCGCATCCTGGGCGTCACCAGCCTGAAGCGGCTGCCCTTCCTGCCCGACGTGCCCACGCTCGACGAGCAGGGCCTGAAGAACTTCGACGTGAGCAACTGGTTCGGAATCTACGCCCCGCGGGGCACGCCGTCCGAGGTGGTGCAGAAGGTCAACGCCGCGTTCAACGCGGCGCTGAAGGACCCCGAGCTGCAGAAGAAGATGTCGCTGCTGGGCGCCGTGCCCACCGGCGGCACGCCGCAGCAGATGGCCACCATCGTCTCGTCCGAGACGAACAAGTGGAAGCGGCTGATCACCGAGCGCAAGCTCGTGGTGAACTAGAACCCGACCGGGTAGCCGTCCTTGCGGTGGTCGGACGCGGCGATGTAGCCGTGTTCCGTCTTCATCGCGAGCTGCGCCGAGCCGAACTCCGTGTCGAAGCGCTGCGCCACGCGCAGCTCGTGGCCGCGCGCCCGCAGGCCTTCGATCGCCTCGGGCGGGAAGTTCCACTCCACCGCCACCGTGTGGTTGTCGTCGTGGATGCGCCAGCGCGGCGCGTCGCTCGCCGCCTGCGGGTTCATGCCCTGGTCGGCGATGCGCACGGCGACCTGCACGTGTCCCTGGGCCTGCATCGAGCCGCCCATCAGGCCGAAGCTCACGAGCGGGCGTCGGTCCTGGGTGAGGAAGCCCGGGATGATGGTGTGGAAGGGGCGCTTGCGCGG
>NZ_DASVNN010000112.1:0-35304 GCF_036383835.1 Ramlibacter sp. | reverse complement strand
CCGGGCAGGCGCCATGCCTTCATGCGCGACCCCGGCCCCGCCCGCACGGGGGCTGGCAGCAGGGCAGGGCGGTGACGCATTGGTGCGTGGCCGTCACCACCGCCATGGGTCCTGACGTTGTGCGTAGGGGGGCCGAGGCTGCGAGGATGGGAAACGTCGATCAAGCAGAGCTCCCAGCGCCGCGTGACGCGAGGAGAGGGAGAAAGACCCGCCTGCGCGGGAATGACGGAATCACTGCATCGCGCCCGAGAGCAGCACCTGCTTCCCGCGTGATGTCGGAACTGCCCGCAACAAGGCCTTCGCCACGTCCTGAGCCCGGATCGCCCGATAGTTCGCCGGGATCACCGGCCGCAGCCAGCGGCTCACCTGCTCGCCGATGCGTTCGCCGAGGCGCTCCGGTTGGCCGAGCGCCTCGCGGTCGCCGACCAGCAGCGACGGCCGTGCGATCACCAGGCCTTCGTAGCCGAGGCCGGACAGCGCCTCCTCGAGTTCGCCTTTCGTGCGGCTGTAGAAGACACGCGAACGCGCATCGGCGCCCATCGCGCTGACCAACCCGAGCTTGCGCGCGCCCGCGACCTGCGCGGCCACCGCGACGGCGAGGTTGGCGTCGAAATCGACGGCCCGGAAAGCAGACTGGCTCCCGGCCACCTTGATCGTGGTCCCGAGAGCCAGATAGGCCTCATCGACGGCAGGAAGCGCCGGCAGGGCGGCGAAGTCGACGACCTGCGACAGGAGCTTGGGGTGCCGCAGCGCCGGTGGCCGGCGGCCCAGCACGTGGACCACCGTCACCTTCTCGTCGGCCAGAAGGCCCTGCAGGATCTCGCGTCCCACCAGTCCCGTCGCGCCTGCCAGCAAGGCGGTGCGCGGGGCGGGGGGCGAGGGATCCATGAGCCCCAGTGTGCTCCTCAGCGCCCGTAATTGCGAGTGGGGTTGCCGGAGCGGCCGCCGCCGCCGCCGCGGTTGTTGCGGCCCCGGCCGGTGGCGCCCATGCTGTCGATGCTGGTGCGCGTGGGATCGGGCTGGCCGTTGCTGTTCACGCGCTTGACGCCCGTCATGTCGCGGCGGCCCGGCAGGTTGGTGCGCAGCGGATCGACGTTGCGCGGCATGCGCTCGTCGCCGTCCTCGTCGCGCTCGCGGCCCGCATCGCGCGGCTGCTGCGGACGCGGCTGGCCGTTGCCGTTGTGACCGTTCTGGCCGTTGCGGGCGTGCTGCGGCTTCGGGCCGCGCGGCTGTTGCGGCTGCTGCGGCTTCGCACGGCCGCTGCCGTTGCCGTTGCGCGCTTGCTGGCCATTGCCGTTGCGCGCCTGCTGGCCGTTGCCGTTGCGGCCTTCGCCGTCCGGCTTGCGGCGCGCGGGCTGGCCCTGCTTGTCCTTGTTCTCGCGGATGCGCTGCATCATCTCGCTGCGCGCCGCCTTGGCCGCCGCGTTCAGCACTTCGCGCGAGGGCGGGCGGCCCTTGCCGCCCCACAGGACCTGGCGGCCCATGGCGATCGGCTCGGCCTGCTCGCCGGCCTCGGGGCCGAAGCCCTCGACCACCTGCACGGGGATGTCCTGCTTGGTGAAGCGCTCGATCTCCTGCATGAAGCCTTCCTCGTCCAGGCAGACGAGCGACACGGCCTGGCCTTCGCGGCCGGCACGGCCGGTGCGACCGATGCGGTGCACGTAGTCTTCCGGCACGTTGGGGATCTCGTAGTTCACCACGTGCGGCAGGTCGTCGATGTCGATGCCACGGGCGGCGATGTCGGTCGCCACCAGCGCGCGGATCTCGCCGCTCTTGAAGCCGGCCAGCGCCTGCGTGCGGGCGGTCTGGCTCTTGTTGCCGTGCAGGGCCATCGCGGTGATGCCCTGCTTGTTCAGGTAGTCGGCCACGTGGTTGGCGCCGAACTTGGTGCGCGTGAACACCAGCACCTGCGACCAGTCGTGTTCCTGGATCACGTGGGCCAGCACTTCCTTCTTGCGGTTGCGCCCGACGGGGTGGACCACCTGCGTGATGCGCTGCACCGTGGTGTTGCGCGGCGTGACCTGGATGCTCTGCGGATTGCGCAGCAGCGTGTGGGCCAGGTCGCGGATCTCGTCGCTGAAGGTGGCGGAGAACAGCAGGCTCTGCTTTTCCTTGGGCACCAGCGCCAGCACCTTCTTGACGTCGGGCAGGAAACCCATGTCTAGCATGCGGTCGGCTTCGTCCAGCACGAGGATCTCGACGGTGGACAGGTCCAGGTGGCCCTGCTGGTGCAGGTCGAGCAGGCGGCCGGGCGTGGCGACCAGGATGTCGACGCCCTTCCTGATGCGGTCGACCTGCGGCTTCATGCCCACGCCGCCAAAGATGACCGTGGAGGTGAGCGGCAGGTACTTGCCGTAGGTACGGATGGACTCTTCCACCTGCGCGGCGAGTTCGCGCGTGGGCGTGAGCACCAGGGCGGCGACGCCGTCCTTGCCGAACTTGTTCGTCTTGACCTGGCCCTTGCTCAGCTTGTGCAGCATGGGCAGCGTGAAGCCGGCGGTCTTGCCGGTGCCGGTCTGGGCGCCGGCGAGGAGGTCGTGGCCTTCGAGAACGGCCGGGATGGCCTGGGCCTGGATGGGGGTGGGGGTTTCGTAGCCCTGCTCGCGGACTGCTTTCAGGATGGCCGGAGCGAGATTCAGTTCTTCAAACGTCATTAATGAGGGAGCGCCTTCCCGGGCGCTGGGGCATCGGCCGTTCCGGGCCACGCAGGCCGGATCCAGTCAAGGCAGATGAGGTTCAAGGGGTCGGGAGCCGGCGGGCGCAAAAGGCCCGCTTCGTCCCCAGCGGAAACGCTGAGCTCGCATGCAACTGGAGGCCGCGAGAACAGGCATTGTCGCAGATTCGGGAAAGGCCTGCCTCGGCAGCCGTTGCGCGAACGCACCGGCCATCGCCGCAGGGCGCCGGTCGTCGCGCGCAAAGTGTCACCCGTCCTGCCAAAAAGTGGCACCCTGAAGTGCCGGCACCATAATCGCTGCACACCATGGCCACCAAGACGATGAAGCTGCGCCTCGGCGTGGCGGACGACCCGACCGCGCTGCAGCCGTCCCTCCATGTTTGCCTCGCGGCGACGCTGGAACAGGCCGGTCCCCTGATGGACGACGTGCTGCAGGGCCTGGAGCTCGGCGCCCTGGCCACCGGCGGCAAGCGGGTGGCGGCCCTCCAGCCGCAGCCGGTGCGCAACGCCATCATGCTGCTGCAGGAGAAGAAGCCGCAGGTGAAGGGCGCCTTCGTCGAGGAACTCACGCGGCTCGTCTACGAGGGCGGCGGCAAGGACCAGGTGCAGCCCGAGGCGCTGCGCTTCGAGGACCTGCAGCTGTTCGAGGACGCGCAGCTCGACCAGAGCATCGAGATCGCCCGGGCGCAGCAGGAGGTCCAGCTCGCGGTCGACGATACGCTGCCGTCGGCCGATGCGCTGGTCAGCACCATGCTCGGATGGCGCACGATCCAGCCGGGCCTCAACCCGCTCCGGCCGGATGTCTTCGTGCGCTCGCTGCAGCATGCGCTGTCGCAGTTCATCACCGAGCCGCAGGTGCGCGAAGTGCTGATCACGCCGGCGGCCGGCCTGCTGGGCGTGAGCCTGCGCAAGATCTACAAGGAGCTGAGCGACTGGCTGCGCTCCACCGGCGTGGAGCCCGCGGTGCCCCTGGGCGGCCGCATCAGCAAGGTCACCGCGGGCGGCACGCCGGTCACCGACACCGCATCCAAGACGCTGCTGACCCTCGACAAGCTGCGCAAGCTGCTGGTGGGCGACCTCGACCAGCCGCGCAAGGCCGAATTCCTGCACACGGTTCCCGCCTCGATGGCGATGCTGCAGGACCTCAAGAAGACCGAGGAACTGGTCAAGCGCCTGGAGCAGCGGCCCAAGCCGCAGGCGACCGCCACCGCGCCGGTGGACATGCTGGCGGACGTCGGCAAACCCGCGCTGGCGCCGGGCCGCATCGGCCAGCAGCTCGGCGAAGAGGTGGTGCGCATGATGTTCGACCACCTGCTGGAAGACCGCCGCCTGCTGCCCGCGCTCAAGCGCCAGCTCAAGGCGATGGAGTCGGGCGTGCACAAGCTGGCGCAGGCCGACTCGCGCTTCTTCAGCGACCGCAGCCATCCGGCGCGGCAGGTGCTCGATCGCATCACGCAGCGCAGCCTCGCGTTCACCTCCGAGCAGGATGCCGGCTGGGAGCGCTTCATGGGTTCCGTCGAATCGGCTTCGCGCTGGCTCGAGAGCAAGGTCGTCGACGCCGAAACCTTCAAGGAACTGCTGGGCCACCTGGAGTCGCAGTGGGGCGAGCAGGACCAGGGCTCCAAGGTCAGGCGCACGGAGGCCGCCAAGGCGCTGCTGCACGCGGAGCAGCGCAACCTGCTGGCGCAGAAGCTCGCCTCCGAATTCCTGGCCATGCTCGACGGCCTCGACGTCGCCGATTTCGTGCGCGACTTCCTGCGCAACGCCTGGGCCCAGGTGGTGGCCGAGGCGCAGCTCAGCTGCGAGGACGGCTCCTCCGACCCGCACGGCTACCGCGCCCTGGTGGAAGACCTCGTCTGGAGCGTGCAGAAGACCAGCTCGCAGCGCGGACGCGCGCGCCGCCTGGTGCAGATGATCCCCGGCCTGCTGCACCGCATGCGCGAAGGCCTGCAGCGCATCGGCTATCCGCCGGAGCTGACGCAGCGTTTCTTCGACCACTTGATCACGCTGCACAAGGCGGCGGTGCAGGAAGGCCGCGACAAGGCCGCCGAAGCCGCGGCCGATGCCGCCTGGCACGAAGAATCGAAGTTCAGCGACAGCGCGGTGGAGATGTGGCTCGACGGGGTCGAGGTGCAGGAGTCCGGCTACGTGGACTTCCCGGGCCTGGAGACCGAATTCGAGAAGGTGGCCGCGCCGGAAGCGGCGTCGCAGCCCGAGGTCGCGCCTGCCGTTTCACAAGCCGAGGAAGTCGTCGAGGTGGTGGAGCTGGGCAGCTCCCCGAAGGACCAGGACATGCGGGTGGGCACCTGGGTCGAGATCCTGATCAAGGGCGAGTGGGTGCGCGCCCAGCTGACCTGGAGCAGCCCGCACGCCACCCTGTTCATGTTCACTTCGGTGGGCGGCACCGCCCACTCGATGTCGCGCCGCTCGCTGGACAAGCTGCGCAGCACCGACAGCCTGCGCATCGTCGCCGACCGTCCGGTGGTGGACGAGGCGCTGGACCACGTCGCGCGCGCCGCGCTGAAGAACTCGGTGGGCAACAAGCCCGAATAATTCCGCGCGCCTCGCCCCTCTCGTGCGAGCGGTAGAGGGAGCAAGGGCCTCGGGATTTCGTGATGCGGGATAATCGCCGGTTTCCCGCAGAACATTCCCCATGGCCCAGTACGTCTACAGCATGAACCGCGTCAGCAAGATCGTGCCGCCCAAGCGGCAGATCTTGAAGGACATCTCGCTCAGCTTCTTCCCGGGCGCCAAGATCGGCGTCCTCGGCCTCAACGGCTCGGGCAAGTCCACGCTGCTGAAGATCATGGCCGGCATCGACAAGGAGATCGAGGGCGAGGCCATTCCCATGCCGGGCCTGCGCATCGGCTACCTGCCGCAGGAGCCGCAACTCAGTCCGGACGAGACGGTGCGCGAGGCGGTGGAAGGCGGCATGGGCGAGGTGATGGAGGCGAAGGCGAAGCTCGAGGAGATCTACGCCGCCTACGCCGAGCCCGACGCCGACTTCGACAAGCTGTCCGAGGAACAGCAGCGGCTGGAAGCGATCATCGCCGCCGCCGGCGCCGAGAGCGACACCGAGCACCAGCTGGAGATCGCCGCCGACGCCCTGCGCCTGCCGCCCTGGGACGCCGTGATCAAGAACCTGTCCGGCGGCGAGAAGCGCCGCGTGGCCCTGTGCCGCCTGCTGCTGTCCAAGCCCGACATGCTGCTGCTGGACGAACCCACCAACCACCTGGACGCCGAGTCGGTGGAGTGGCTGGAGCAGTTCCTGGCCCGCTTTCCGGGCACGGTGGTGGGCATCACGCACGATCGCTACTTCCTCGACAACGCCGCCGAGTGGATCCTGGAACTGGACCGCGGCCGCGGCATTCCCTACAAGGGCAACTACTCCACCTGGCTGGAGCAGAAGGAAGCGCGCCTGGAAACCGAGCAGCGCACCGAAGACGCCCGCACCAAGGCGATGAAGAAGGAACTGGAGTGGGCGCGCTCGAACCCGAAGGGCCGCCAGGCCAAGAGCAAGGCGCGCCTGGCCCGCTTCGAGGAACTGTCCGACTACGAATACCAGAAGCGCAACGAGACCAACGAGATCTTCATTCCCGTGGGCGATCGCCTGGGCCATGAAGTCATCGAGTTCGTGAACGTTTCCAAGTCGTTCGGCGACCGCGTCCTGATCGACAACCTGAGCTTCAAGGTGCCCGCGGGCGCCATCGTCGGCATCATCGGCCCCAACGGCGCCGGCAAGTCCACGCTGTTCAAGATGATCTCCGGCAAGGAGAAGCCCGATGCGGGCGAGGTGAAGATCGGCAAGACCGTGCAGATGGCCTTCGTCGACCAGCACCGCGACGAGCTGGCGAACGAAAAGACGGTGTGGGAGGACGTCTCCGGCGGCCTCGACATCATCAACATCGGCAAGTTCCAGATGGCCAGCCGCGCCTACTGCGGCCGCTTCAACTTCAACGGCGGCGACCAGCAGAAGAAGGTCGGCATGCTGTCCGGCGGCGAACGCGGCCGCCTGCACCTGGCCAAGACGCTGCTGCAGGGCGGCAACGTGCTGCTGCTGGACGAACCCTCCAACGACCTCGACGTGGAAACGCTGCGGGCGCTGGAGGACGCGCTGCTCGAATTCGCGGGCAGCGTGATGGTCATCAGCCACGACCGCTGGTTCCTGGACCGCATCGCCACCCACATCCTGGCGGCCGAAGACGAGGGCAAGTGGGTGTTCTTCGACGGCAACTACCAGGAGTACGAGGCGGACAAGAAGAAGCGCCTCGGCGAAGAAGGTGCAAGACCGCACCGGGTGCGTTATAAAGCCCTGAAGTAACGAGGAGGGGGGCCGCATGCGCGGCGAAGCGCTGCCAACCCAATACCAGGCCCTGTATCGCGCCTGCATCAAGGACGCCGCCCTCGCGGGCGCCGACCTGATGCAGGCCATGCTCGCGCGCGCCTTTCGCGAGCTGCCGGAGAAGGCGGCTCGCATCGACGACGCGATCGAGCGGGCGATGCTGCTGGAGGCCGTCACCGTGCTGCGCGAACAGCAGCCGGCGCTGGCGACCGCCTTCCCGCAGGCGCTGCTGGCGGAATTCGCGCAGGCCATTTCCGGCGACCGCGCGACCTCCCTCAGCTTCGACTCGCTGTCGCGCCTCGGCGACGAGCAGCTCGAAGAGAACAAGGATCTCGTGCGGGCCGCCCAGGTGCTGGAAGCCGCGGTCCAGCCGCAGCTCGCGCAGCTCGAATCCACGCTCGCGGCGGCGCAGCTCACGCCGAAAGGCGGCCTGCACCGCCATCCGCTGCGCCCCGAGGTGTACGTGCGGGCGATCTACCGGCTGGCGCGCCAGAGCCCGATCTCGCCGGTGGTGCGCCGCCGCTGGCTGCGCCACTTGCCGCCGCTGATGGCGCCGGACCTCGCCGGAACCTATGCCGCCACGGCCGCGCGCCTGATGCCCGACCGCGAAGTCGTGGTGCTGGACGACGATGCCGACCTGCAGCAGCAGGCCCGCGACCGCGCCACGCAGCTCACGATCCGCGAGCTGCGCAAGCTGCTGGCCGGGGAGCGGGGCGAAGGCGCGGACGGCGGCCTGATCGTGTTCGCCGACGACGACTTCTCCGACACCGTGCCGGCGGCGCTGGAAATGATCCAGGACATGCGCAAGGTGGACCAGCTGATGCTGCAGCTGCGCCAGCGCCAGGCGGCCATGCCCGGGCGCGAGCGCGACAGCCTGGCGGCCTTCCGCGATGCCTTGCGTGCCGAGGCCAGGCACCCGGCGCAGCAGCTCGGACTCGAAGTCGTCCACCTGATGATCGACCATCTCGCGGACGATTCGCGCCTGCTGCCGAAGGTGCAGCAGGTCGTGCGCGAGCTGGAGCCCGCCTTCCTGCGGCTGGCGCTCGTCGACCCGCGCTTCTTCAGCGACCGCGAGCATCCGGCGCGCCGCCTGCTGGAGGAACTCACCCAGCGCAGCCTGGCCTGGACGTCGGCGGAAGAACCGGGCTTCCGGATCTTCCTGGGGGCGCTGCAGGACGCGAGCGAGGGACTGCTCGAACGCGGCGCGAGCGGCCCGGAGAATTTCGAGCTGGCGCTGGCCGCGCTGGAGGAAGCCTGGGACGAGGCGCAGCCGCGCGGCCGGCGCAACCGCGAACGCGCGGTGCGCGCGCTGCTGCGCGCCGAGCAGCGCAACATGCTCGCCGAACGCATCGGCCAGCAGGTGCTGGAACGCCAGGAAGCCGCCGGCGCGCCGCCGGAAGCGCTCGCCTTCCTCACCGGCCCGTGGGCCCAGGTGATGGCGCAGGCGCGCCTGACGGACCAGAGCGGCGCGGACGACCCGGGTGGCTACGGCTGGGTGGTGCACACGGTGCTGTGGAGCGTGCAGCCGTCGCTGGTGACGCGCGTCGCGAGCCAGCAGCGCATGCTGAAGAACCGCATCGACGAAGGCCTGGCGAGCATCGACCACCTACCGGCCGACACGCAGCGCTGGCAGAACCTGCTGTCGGTGCTGCGCGACCTCGCGCTCTCCACGGCCACCGGCAGTGCCCTGCAGTCCTTCGAACCGGAGGCGCCGCCGGAGCGGGTGAACACCTGGCTGGCGCCGCTGGAGATGCACGAATCCGGTTTCGTGCCCGATGCGGCGATCCCCCTGGGCACCACCGGCGCCGACAGCGACACGCTGCCGCCGGCGGAACTCGTGGCGGGCTCCTACGTGGACCTGCTGGCCGACGGCTGGGAGCGCTGGCAGCTCACCTGGTCCAGCCCGCACGGACTGCTCTTCATGTTCACGCATGCGAGCGGCATCACGCGCTCGATGACGCGGCGCAAGCTGCAGCAGATGCACGCGCAGGGGACGCTGCGGCTCGTGTCCGCCCATCCGGTGGTCGATGGCGCGCTGGATGCCGTCGCGCAGGCCGCGTGGCGCAACAGCCTTTGACGCACGCTCACGCCTGCCAGACGCCGTAGCCCTTCTCGCGCAGCGCGATCCCCAGTTCCACCTCCATCTCCACCGCCGCCCGGTACGGCATGGGGTTGTATACCGCGTAGAGATCGGGCCGCAGCCGCAGCCCGTATTCCTGCACGTAGGCATTGGCCTGGATGCCGGCCTTGTGGCGGTCGAAGCGCAGGTCGGGGTCGAGCCCGGTCATGCCCACGTAGACGAAGGGCATGCCGAGGCGGTAGCCGGGATTGCAGCGGCGAAAGCGCGCGGCGTTCCACACGCGGTCGTCGAGCTCCACCACGTACACGTGGTAGCGCGCGGCGCTAGCCCGCGGCATGGCTCCAGCTGCCTTCGACGCGCACCGCGGTGCGCAGGGAGTTGGCGATGTAGCAGCGCTCGTGCGCCACGTGATGCAGCGCATCCACCGCGGCGTCATCGGGCCGGTGCGGGCCCGAGAAGGCGACGCGCGGGCGCAGCACGATGTCGGTGATCCCCTGGCGGCCGAAACCGACCGGTCCGAGCTGCGCTTCGGCCGCGTCGGCGTAGCCGTCCACCACGTAGCCTTGTGCCGCCGCGAGCGACAGGAACCACAGCATGTGGCAGCTGGAGACGGAGGCGACCAGCGCCTCCTCGGGGTCGACGGCCGCCGGATCGGAGAAAGGCAGCTTCACCGAATGCGGCGAGCTCGAGCCGCGCACCACCGCGCCGCCGTCGAAGCGCCACTCGTGCGCGCGGCTGTAGCGCAGGTCGGTGAATGCGGCCTCGCCGCGGGACCATTCGACGGTGCAGCCATAGGCGGCCATGCCCGGCTCCTTCAGGTGGTGGGCAGCGCCACTAGCGCGCTGCGTTCGGTTTCCGCCAGGTGCGCCTGCAGCACCTTCGCCGCGGCCTTCGCGTCGCGGCGCCTGACGGCGCGGATCAGGGCGTGGTGTTCCTCGTGCCAGCCCTGCGCGCGCGCGGTGGGCTTCATGCGCGCGAAGTAGAAGCGGTCGACGAGAAAGCGCAGCCGGCGCACCATCGTCATCGATTCGGGCCGGTTGGCGGGCGCGTACAGCGCTTCGTGGAAGCCGCGGTCGCCGGCGATCCAGTCGGCCACGGACTTCGCCTTGTCCAGCGCCGCCTGCACGGTCTCCAGCCGGTTGATGCTCGCTGCGTCGTGCAGCGGCACGGCCTCCGCAAGCACGTCGGTTTCGATGAGGCGGCGCAGGCGAAACAGTTCGCGCAGGTCCGCGGCGCTCACGGTGCGCACGTACATGCCCTTGTTCGGGACCATCTCCACCAGGCCCTCGGCCTGCAGCTGGAACAGGGCCTCGCGCACCGGCACGCGGCTCACGCCGAACTCGGCGGCGATCTCCTCCTGCCTCAGCGGTGAGCCGGAGGCCCAGCGTCCATGGTCGAGCGACTGCCTCAGCAGCTGGGTCACGGCGGACGAGGTGGTCTGGGCAATGGCAGAGGCAGGCATGCGGCCCGACTTTATACATGTATACAAAGTGCGCCAAGCCCCATGCGGCGCCGGCGCAACGGTGCTGCCTCAGGCATACGGAGCCGACGTGCCCTCTCATTCGCGCGCTATCGCATGAGTTTTTCACACCTGCGGGCGATGTAGGACGGGACGCTGTAACAGCGCGAACTTCCGCCGACACGGGGCGGTCTGTAAGTCTTGTTCGCAATTTCAAACAGGGGACGCACAGGATGAAAGAGCGCATCGCTTCGCACGTGACTTCCGCGCACAACGTGGCCATGCTGGCCGCGCTGCTGGGCATCGGCCTCACGGGCTCGGTGGCGACGACTTCCGCGCCCCTGTCGGACACCCTGGCCCAGCGGGTGCAGGCGGGCCGGCTCGCGGCCGAGCCTGCAGGCGTGCTCGCCGTGGCGAAGCTGCCCCAGATCGCCTTCGCGACGGCGGCCAGGAGCGTGCCGCTGAGCTTCAAGATCAACCACTACGAAAAGCTGCGCGACGACATGAAGTGGCTGCCGGTGCGCTACGCCGGCGAGACGCTGAAGACGCCCGATCCCTCGTCGCGCCTGATGCTGGTGCGCGCCGCCGCCGACTACGCCGACCTCGACGAGGTGGGCCTCAGCTACCGCGACGTCTACGGCATCATCAACGCCGAAACCTCGTGGATCCCGCGCATGGGCGCGAGCAAGAACGGCACGCCCAACCTGGGCATCGCGCAGTTCGAGCCGGCCACCGCCAGGGCCGTGGGCCTGACGGACCCGGCCGACCCGGTGCAGGCCGTGCATGCCGCCGCCATCCACCTGCGCGACGCGGCCTTGTGGAGCGCCAAGCGCATCGCCGCGCTGAAGCTGAGCCCGGAAGAGCGGGCCACCAAGCTGCGCGAGGGCGTGTCGATCTACTACAACCTGTCGGTCAAGGGCCGCAACAAGTGGAACGGCAAGAACACCGCCTCGCTGCCGATCGAGACGCGCCGCCACATCGCCAACGCCCGCCTCGGCGCGCAGAAGGCCGCGGAGCTGGAGACCCAGCTGGCCGAGCTGAAGGGCCGCCTGTCCCATCCGGGCGTGATGACCGTCTCGGCGCGCTGATCGGCGCTGGTGGGCAAGCGCAGCTTGCCCACCCTACGACTCAAATGACGGCCGGCTCGGTGGTATCGGCCGTAGGGTGGGCAAGCTCTGCTTGCCCACCAGACATCACCCTCCGCCGCACCGCGTCGATGTTGTTCCTCAGCGCATAGAGCTCGTCCGCATACGACAGCGGCACGCTGATCCTTCCCACCCTCGCTTCGATCGCATCCAGCTCGCGCACCAGCTCCGGGGCCTGCGCGGGCTGCGCGTGCATCCGGTTCTCGATCTCGCGCAGCTGCCCGTACCAGCGGAACACGCGCGAGCGGATGCGGAACTGGTACAGCGGCGGCACGATGCGCGACAGCGGCAGCAGCACCGCGAGGATGATGCCCAGCGCCAGCCACATGCGTTCCACCAGGTTGGCGAGCCAGAACGGCAGCCAGCGCTGCAGGAAGGGCTGGCCGCTGCGGATGGTGCGTTCCGCTTCGCGCGAGACCGGGTACTCCCGCTGCTCCACGCTCGGGAAGCTGCCGGCGCGGTTGAACCAGCCGCCGGGGCTGTGCATGTCCCTGGCGGCCTGCGCGAACAGCTGCAGCAGGGCGGGGTGCGTGTCCTCGCGAGCCAGCAGCGAGGTGGTCGTGGCCACCAGCCGCGCGTCCTGCGGCGGCAGGTCGCCCGACAGGTCGACCACGCCGCGCGGCAGCACCACCGGCGTGAGGAAGGGGAAGCGCCGCGAGTAGGCCTCGCTCTGGCTGAAGTCCATCAGCTTCACGCCGGGCGTCTGCAGCAGCATCTGCACCATCAGCGATTCCGGCGCGGACGCGAACACGATCGCGTCGAGTTCGCCGTTGAGGAAGGCCACGGTCGCCGAAGTCTGGTCCAGCCGCGACAGCTTCAGCTGCGCCGGATCCATCTTGTTGGCTTCGAGCAGCCGCCGCATCAGGAAGGGCGAGCCGCTGCCGCGCGCGCCGATGTTGACGCGCAGGTCCTGCAGCTGCGTCAGCGAGGTGAGCGCGCCGCCGGGCAGGTTCTTCGCCACTTCCGCGCGGTAGAACAGCCACACCGGCTCGACGAACAGGCTGCCGAGCGAGACGATGCCGCTTTCCTCGTTGGCGTTGCGGTCGCTCGCGCCGCCCTGCACGAAGCCGACGTCGGCGCCGCCGCCGCGCAGCAGCTTGAGGTTGGAGGGCGAGCCCTCGGTGGGCACCAGCTCCACCTGGATGCCGTAGGCCTTCAGCGCCTTCTGGTACCGCTTGCCGAACTCCTCGTAGGCGCTCTGCGCCGGGCCGGTCGCGAGCCGCACCTTCTTCGGCGGATTCGGGTCGAGCCACCAGTAGGCGAGCACCAGCAGCGCGATGGCGAGCACCGCCACCGGGCCGGCGGAGAACAGCAGGTCACGGATCGACAGCAGCGTATAGCGCAAGACTTTCACCGGTTTCAATGGAGAACCTCCCCCAGGCTCCGCACTTCGTGCTTTGCCTCCCCCCTCCGCAAGCGGAGGGGGCGAGCGCCTTCGGGCGGCCGTGCGGCGCTCATGTCAGCTCACCCGCGGCGGGCAGGTGAAGGTCTCCCAGGTGCAGCCCGCGCGCGGCGCGCACCGCGCGCACCACCGCCAGCGCGCAGGCTTCGGCGGCCATCGTGCCGAGCGTCATCATGCCCAGCGACCGGCCGCTCGCGCCGGTGGCCAGCGCGAACAGCGTGTCGCCGTCCGACGGCGTGTGCACGGGGTTGATCGTGCGCGCCAGGCCGTCGTGGCCCATGGTGGCGAGGCGGCCCGCCTGCACCTTGCCGATCGCCGCGTCGGTGGCGATCACGCCGATGGTGGTGTTGCTGCCCGGAAGCAGGGGCCGCGGCTCCTCGCCGCGCAGCAGCGCGCGGCGTGCATCGAGCAGCGATCGCCCATCGGGCGTGCGGGCGCCCGCGACGATGCGGCCGGTGTCCGGATCGATCACGTCGCCGAGTGCATTGCACGCGACGATCGCGCCGACGGTGACGCCATTCACCGTCACCGACGCCGTGCCGATGCCGCCTTTCATGCCGCGCGGAAAGCCGAAGATCTTGCCCACGACGGCACCTGCGCCGGCGCCGGCATTGCCTTCCGCAGGCGGTTGATGCGATGCGGCCTGGCAGGCGGCATAGCCGGCAGCCGCGTCGGGACGGATGCGTGCATCGCCGAGCGCCAGGTCGAACAGCACCGCCCCCGGCACGATCGGCACGCGCGCCGGGCCGACCGCCAGGCCGATGCCCTGTTCGTCGAGCCAGCGCATCACGCCGCCCGCCGCGTCGAGGCCGAAGGCGCTGCCGCCCGCCAGCAGCACGGCATGCACCTGTTCGACCGTGTTGGAAGGCGACAGCAGGTCCGTCTCGCGCGTGCCGGGCGCGGCGCCGCGCACGTCCACGCCCGCCACGGCGCCGCCGCGCGCGAGCACCACGGTGCAGCCCGTGGGCCGCCGCGGATCGGTGAAGTGGCCCACCTCGATGCCGGCCACGTCGGTGATGCTGGAACTCATGCGGCCATTATGTGCGGCGCGGCCGAGCAGGCAGGACGCGCGCAGGCATCGTTCGTCCGCTCCGTCATGACTTCCGTCCGGCCGCCATCGACCTGGCGCGGACGACCGGAAAGGGGGGCGCCGTCAGGCCACCGCCGCCAGCGCGATGTTGCGGCAGTGATCGGCGCACAGGCGGCAGGCCTCGGCGCATTGCTGGCAGTGGTCCGCGTCGTGCCGCCCGCACTCCTCGGCGCAGGCCTCGCACACTTCCGCGCAGAGCTCGCAGGCGCGCGGAGCGAAGTCGCTGCCGCCCGCCATCAGCGCGATGGCCAGCTGGCAGGACTGGGCGCAGTCCATGTCGAGGCCGATGCAGCGCGCCATGTGCTGCACCTGCGGCTCCTGCAGGCAGCAGGCCGCGCAGTGGTTGCAGGCCACCACGCAGTTCTGGCAAGCCGAGATGCACTCCTGGTATTCCTCGTACTTTTCGTGCGACATCGTTCGATCTCCTGGCTGCAGCCAGTCTAGGGAGCGGCACCGCGGGGGAAAGCCGGGCCGTGCACACGTTTACGATTGCGGGTTGCCGGTTACCGACGGGAACGTGCTCGGGCCGGCCGGTATGCCTCGGCGCCGTCCGCGCTCATCAGAGCATCGATGCGCGGACAGCTCACCTTCCGTCGCTTGCGCCCGGCCAGATGACGTGGCGGCACGCATGCCTGTTGACTCCGTACTCGGGTCCGCACATAGACTAGCTCAAATGGATGCCGTGAAAACCAATGATGTGCGGTCGTGGAGCGCGGCGGCTTCCGACTCCGCTGCAGGTGCCTGACGTGACGGCTGTTGTCCTGGAATCCACGCTCAGGTGCCCGGAGTGTGGGCACCTGAAGACCGAAACCATGCCGACGGATGCCTGCCAGTGGTTCTATGAATGCGAGAACTGCAAAACGTTGCTGCGCCCCCTGGCGGGCGATTGCTGCGTGTTCTGCTCCTACGGCACACAGAAATGCCCGCCGCTGCAAACAGGCTCGAGCTCCTGCTGCGCGGGCTGATCCGTTCGGGATGCCGGGCGGTGTCGGCAACTTCCGCTGCGGAAAGTCGCAGCTGACGGCTACACTTCCCATTCGATGTTCCGACGCTCCGCTCAACGCCTGACCACCACCTTCCTGGTGGTGCTGTCGCTGCTGTTCTCACAGCTGGCGCTGGCGAACTATGTCTGCCCCGAGCCTCCGCAGAAGGGCCGGATGCCGGTCATGCAGATGGCGTCCGGGGAGCCCTGCGAGGGCATGGCCATGGGTGCAGGCCAGCCGATGGACCAGGAGCAGCCCGGCCTTTGCTACCAGCACTGTGCCAGCGCACCGCAGTCGGCTGACCCCGTTCAGGTTCCGGCGGTCAGCCTGCCGGCTGTCGTGCAGGTCCTGGTCGTCGCTCCGGTGCTGGACGCGGCTGACGCCGAATCCGCACACTTTGCCGAGGCAGGCCAGGCGCGGCCCCCTCCGGACCCACTCTTCCTCTCCACGCTCAGACTCCGAGTCTGACATCTCCGTCGACACACCGGCGTCGCCGCGGCATGCCCGCAGGCCGACAACCGTTTCGTTGTCTTCGGAGATTCCATGTTTTCGCGTTTTCTTCCCGCGGCTCTTGCACTCGCCGCGATGCTTCCGGCCCTCGGTTCGGCCGCATCCCTTGACCTGGACCAGGCGCTGGAGCTTGCTGCACAGCGCTCTCAAGCGGCACGCGCCGCGCGCTCAGGTGCCGCCGGCGCCGCGGAAGCCGCGCGGGCCGCGGGACAGCTGCCGGACCCGATGCTCGGCGTGGGTATCGACAACCTGCCGGTGACCGGGGCGGACCGGCTTCGCACGACCGCCGACTCCATGACCATGAAGAGGGTCGGCATCAGCCAGGAGTGGGTGTCCTCCGAAAAGCGCGCCCTGCGCCAGGCAGCCGCGCAGGCTCAGGTCGGCCGCGAGGCGCTGGCAGAGCAGGTTGCAGTGGCAGAGGCCCGCCTCCAGGCCGCGTTGGCTTACCTCGATGCCTACTTCGCCGGCGAGAGCTTCAGGCTCACCACGCTGGCCGAACACCACGTGCACGAGGAAGCCGAAGCCGCGAAGGCGCGCTTGTCTGCATCGACGGGCAACAGCCAGGAGGTCCTGCAGGCGACGGCCGCACGCGGGGTGGCCGAGGACGAATCCGCCGAGATGCAGCAGATGCAGTCGGCGGCGCTGGCCAGCCTGCAGCGGTGGGTCGGACTCCGACCGGACGAACTCGCGATGCCCGCGTTGCCAACTGTGCCCAGCGAGCAGGCCTATGTGGCCGCCCATCCGGCCGTGTTGCAAGCCCTGCGCGAAATCGAACTCGCGCGCGCCGAAGCGTCTGCCACGGCAGCGAATCGGAGGCCGAACTGGACGTGGCAGGCCTCCTACGGCCAGCGCACCGGTTTCCCGGACATGGTGTCCATCGGCGTGAACATCCCGCTGCCGGTCTCGCCCGGGGAAAGGCAAGACCGCGAGACGGCGGCCAAACTCGCGCTCGTGGAGAAGGCCGAAGCCGGCCTGGAAGGTGCATCCCGGATGGCGACTGCCGAATACCGCGCGCTTGCCAGCGACGCCCAGCGGCTGGCGCAACGCGGGGAGCGGTACCGCACCGGCGTCGTCGTGCCGGCCCGGCAGCGAACGCAGGCTGCACTTGCCGGCTACCGCTCGAACCAGCTTCCGCTCATGACTCTCTTCGAGGCGCGCCACGCGGAAGTGGACACGCTTCGCAAGCACCTCAACCTGCGGCGCGACCTCGCGAAGGTGCAGGCGCAGCTCACCTTCAAACCCATTCCCGGAGTTGCCCGATGAAGCGCAGCCACATTGCGGCAGCGGCCTTGGCCGCCGCGACTTTTGCCGCGGGCGGGTACTTCGCCGGCAAGCATTTCGCACACCCGCCGCAGAAGGTGGCAAGCGCGCCAGCCGCGGGCCAGCAGGGCGAGCGCAAGGTCCTGTACTGGCATGACCCGATGGTTCCGGGCCCGAGGTTCGACAAGCCCGGGAAGTCGCCTTTCATGGACATGCAGCTCGTGCCGGTCTACGCCGACGAGCAGGCCGATGCCGGCGTGAAGGTCAGTCCGGGAGTGCAACAGAACCTCGGGATCCGCACGGCCACCGTGACGCGAGCGCAGGTTGCAAGCTCCTTCGATGCCGTTGGCACCGTGCAGTTCGACGAGCGACTGACCGCGGCCGTCCAGACGCGCGTGAACGGCTATGTGGAGCGGCTGCTGGTTCGCGCCCCGATGGAGTACGTCCGGCGAGGCCAGCCACTGGCGACCGTCTATGCGCCGGATTGGCTGGGCCCGCAGAACGAGTATCTGGCCCTCAAGCGCGCCGGCGTGTCCCAGGACCTCCTGGAGGCGGCACGCGACCGCATGCGTGCCATGTCCATTCCCGATGCGCTGCTTCGCCAGAGCGAGCAAGTGGGCACGGCGCAGGCTCGCTTCACCGTGCCGGCGCCCGTGAGCGGCGTCGTCGCCGAGCTCGGGGTACGCGAGGGCGTCGCCGTGAATCCGGGCATGACGCTGTTCCGGATTGCCGGCCTGGAACGGGTCTGGGCCGTGGCGGAAGTGCCGGAGGTCCAGGCGGTTCGCCTCCAGCGCGGCCAGAAGGTCAAGGCCGCATTGCAGGCGGATGCCTCGCAGGCGTTCGACGGCGAGCTGAAGGAAATCCTGCCGCAGGTCAGCGCGAACACCCGCACCGTGCAGGCCAGGTTCGAGGTCGCCAACAAGGGCGGCCGCCTGACGCCGGGCATGCTGCTTCGCCTGCAAGTCGCGGGGCCGGTCACCTCGCGCCTGGTCGTACCCGCCGAGGCGGTGATTCGGACCGGAACGCGTGCCGTTGCCATCGTGCGCAGCGCTAACGGAGCGTTTGCACCCCGCGAGGTCGCTCTCGGCGCTGACCTCGGAGACCAACTCGAAGTGGTGCAAGGGCTGAACGAGGGGGACCAAGTCGTCGCCAGCGGGCAATTCCTGGTGGACTCCGAGGCTCGGCTGAAGTCTGTGTTGGGCGGGATGGCTGCAGCAGGACGGGCCGCTCCCGCCGCGAGCGCGCCTGTTCCTCAGGCACAGAAACCCGCAGCGGCCGGGACCTTCAAGGCGGAGGGCAAGGTGGAGAAGGTCGATGCCGAGGCCATCACCTTCTCCCACGGGCCGGTGCCGGCGCTCAAGTGGCCGGCCATGACCATGGGATTCGGCAAGCCCAATCCGCAGGCCTTTCCTGGCGTGAAGCCCGGCGACTCCGTCACTTTCGAGTTCAAGCAGGGCGGTCCGATGGGCTATGAGCTCGTCGCCGTGACGCCCGCGGGAGCAGGCAAGTGATAGCGACGCTCATTCGCTGGTCCATCCGCAACCGCTTCCTGGTGTTGATCGCGACGGTCTTCGTTGTCCTGGCTGGCATCTGGTCAGCGCAGCGGATGACGCTCGACGCGCTTCCCGACCTGTCGGACACCCAGGTCATCGTGCGGACGCCTTACCCCGGGAAGGCGCCTCAGGTCGTCGAGGACCTGGTCACGTACCCCCTGACCACGACCATGCTGAGTGTTCCGGGCGCCAAGGTCGTCCGCGGCTACTCCTTCTTCGGCGATTCCTTCGTCTACGTCCTCTTCGACGACAAGACGGACCCTTACTGGGCTCGCTCCCGCGTCGTGGAGTACCTGAACCAGGTCCAGAGCCGGCTGCCTGCGGGTGCCAACGCCTCTCTCGGGCCCGACGCCACGGGCGTGGGCTGGGTCTACGAATACGCGTTGGTGGACCGCACCGGCAGGAACGACATCTCGCAGTTGCGTGCGCTCAACGACTGGTTCCTGAAGTTCGAGCTCAAGACCGTACAGGATGTGGCCGAAGTCGCGAGCATCGGCGGCATGGTGCGCCAATACCAGGTCGTTCTGGACCCGAACCGCATGCGGACACTCGGCGTGACGCAGGGCATGGTCGTGGAGGCGCTGCGGAAGGCCAACCAGGCCGCCGGCGGCTCGGTGGTGGAGCTCGCGGAGGCCGAGTACATGGTCCGCTCGCGAGGCTTCCTGCGGTCGCTGGAGGACTTCCGCACCATCCCGATCAGCGTGTCCGGAGCGACTCCGGTGTTGCTGCGTGATGTCGCGTTCGTTCAGATCGGCCCGGAAATGCGACGTGGCATCGCGGAGCTGGACGGCCAGGGCGAGGTGACCGGAGGCGTGGTCGTCATGCGTTCCGGCAAGAACGCGCGAACCACCATCGAGGCGGTCAAGGCGAAGCTGGCGACCCTGAAGGCCAGCTTGCCACCGGGCGTGGAGGTCGTCCCGACCTACGACCGCTCTCTGCTCATCGACCGGGCAGTGGACAACCTGAGCTGGAAGCTGGTCGAGGAGTTCGTCGTCGTCGCCCTGGTCTGCGCGGCTTTCCTCTTCCACCTGCGCTCCGCGCTCGTGGCCGTGGTGACCTTGCCCGTCGGCGTGCTGGCTGCGTTTGTCGTCATGCAGTGGCAGGGCGTCAGCGCCAACATCCTGTCGCTGGGCGGAATCGCGATTGCACTGGGAGCGATGGTCGACGCTTCGATCGTCCTGATCGAGAACGCGCACAAGCACCTCGAGGCTTTCGAGCATCGGCATGGCCGCGGTCCGACGCTGGCCGAACGATGGGAATTGGTGACGGAGGCTTCCGTGGAGGTCGGACCGGCGCTGTTCTTCTCGCTCCTCGTCATCACGCTGTCATTCGTGCCGGTCTTCACGCTGGAAGCGCAGGAGGGAAGGCTGTTCTCACCCCTGGCGTTCACGAAGACGTACGCCATGGCTGCCGCAGCCGGCCTGTCGGTCACGCTGGTGCCCGTCCTCATGGGGTACCTGGTGCGAGGCCGCATCCCGCACGAAGCATCCAACCCGCTGAACCGGTTTCTCATGGCCATCTACAGGCCCGCCCTGGAGGCCGTGCTTCGATTTCCGAAGGCGACGCTGGCCATCGCCGCAGTGCTGCTGGCGCTGACAGTCGTCCCGCTGATGCGCCTGGGTGGGGAGTTCCTGCCGCCTCTGGATGAAGGGGACCTCCTGTACATGCCGTCGGCGCTGCCTGGCCTTTCGGCCTCGAAGGCTTCGGAGCTGCTGCAGCAGACCGACCGCCTCATCAAGACCGTTCCCGAGGTGGAGCGGGTCTTCGGGAAGGCGGGCCGTGCCGACACAGCCACCGACCCGGCCCCGCTGGAGATGTTCGAGACCACCATCCAGTTCAAGCCCCGCGGGCAGTGGCGTGCCGGGATGACGCCGGACAAGCTGGTGGAGGAGCTGGACCGCATCGTCAAGGTGCCTGGCCTCTCGAACGTGTGGGTGCCTCCCATCCGCAATCGCATCGACATGCTGGCCACCGGCATCAAGAGCCCGGTGGGCATCAAGTTGGCCGGCGCGGACCTGGCGACCATCGACCGGCTCACCGGCCAGGTCGAGTCGGCCGTAAAGAAGGTGCCTGGCGTGTCATCGGCTCTCGCCGAGCGGCTCACCGGTGGCCGGTACATCGACGTGGACGTCGACCGTGCCGCCGCCGCCAGGTACGGGCTTTCCGTTGCGGACGTCCAGAGCATCGTTTCTACCGCGATTGGCGGCGAGAACGTGGGGGAAGTCATCCAGGGCCGCGAGAGGTTTCCCATCAACGTGCGATACCCGCGAGAGATTCGCGACTCGCTGGAGCGGCTGCGAACCCTCCCGTTCGTCACCGACAAAGGCGCCCAGCTCCTGCTGCAGGACGTCGCGCGCGTGAACATCCAGGAGGGCCCGCCGATGATCCGTAGCGAGAACGCTCGCCTTTCCGGCTGGGTCTATGTCGACGTGCGGGGCCGAGACCTGCGCTCTGTCGTCACGGACATGCAGGCTGCCGTCGCCAAGGAGGTCAAGCTGCCGGCGGGCTATTCCGTTTCCTGGTCGGGACAGTTCGAATACCTGGAACGGGCCGCGGAGCGGCTCAAGGTGGTGGTGCCAGCCACGCTGGCAGTCATCTTCGTGCTGCTGTACCTCCTGTTCCGCTCCTTCAAGGATGCGGGCTTGGTCATGGCCGCGGTCCCGTTCTCCCTGGTGGGAGGCTTCTGGCTGGTCTGGGCCTTGGGGCACAACATTTCCGTTGCGACTGCCGTGGGCTTCATCGCGCTCGCCGGCGTGGCCGCGGAGTTTGGCGTGGTGATGCTGGTGTACCTGAAGAACGCGTACTCCAGGCGGCTCGCAGCCGGCGAGCCGGACAGCGACGACACCCTGCTGGCCGCGATTCGCGAAGGTGCAGTCCTTCGTGTCCGGCCGAAGGCGATGACCGTTGCAGTGGTCATGGGTGGCCTGCTTCCCATCCTGGTGGGTAGCGGCACCGGCTCGGAGGTCATGACGCGAATCGCAGCCCCGATGGTGGGCGGCATGGTCACCGCCCCTCTGCTCAGCATGCTGGTCATTCCCGCGGCCTGGTATCTGCTTCACCGCCGCCGTCCCAGGCACGTGGCTTCGTCTGCATCCGTGACGAAGCCACTCGCAACCTCGCATCCCAAACCTCACCTCACTTGAAAGGAATCCCTTTTGTGAAAGCGGAGGTCAGTAGCGTCGACACGGCCCGGCCGAGCGCCGGCACGGCAAGCAGGCGGCCGGTCAGTGCGCATGGACCGCAGGCCGCAGCTCCCCGCGCGCCTGCTTCTGCACGGTCCAGGCTCCGCTGAGCGCCAGGCTGCCCATCACGCCGGCCACCAGCAGGTCGGGCCAGGCATGGCCCGTCCCGAACACGCCGAGGGCGGCGAGCATCACGGCGACGTTCCCCAGCGCGTCGTTGCGTGAGCAGATCCATGCCGATTGCATGTTGGCGTCGCCCGCGCGGAACCGGAACAGCAAGGCCGCGACGCCCGCATTGACGGCGAGCGCGGCGAATCCGACGGCGCCCATCGTGAGGGGTTCGGGGGGGACGCCCGCCTGCAGGTTGTAGAGCGCCTTGCCGAGGACGAAAACGCCGAACGCGCCCATGCAGGCCGCCTTGAACAGTGCGGCTTTGGAGCGGGTGGATGCGGCGAGGCCGAGCACCGCCAGCGACAAGGCGTAGTTGGCCGAGTCCCCGAAGAAGTCGATCGAGTCCGCCAGCAGGGAGACGGAACCCGAACTCCAGGACGCACCAAGCTCGACGAGGAACATGAGCGCGTTGAGCACGAGTGCCACCCAGAGCGCCTTGCGGTAGCGCGGGTCGACGGGAGGGCTGGAACAGGCCGAGTGGGAGCAGCAGCTTGCGGACATCTTGGTTTTTCCTCTCTGACGGCGATTGGAAACCCTGAAGCCGCTACAGGGTCAACCGGGACGGTGGAGGCCCTTGAGATGACCCGCGGCCCTTTGCTGCTTCGGGGCGCTCGAGGCTTTCGCGAGACCTTCCAGGATCCCGCACTCCTGGGCCTCCCGTGTTTCGCCGCAGAGCGACCGCAGTTCCTTGAGCTCCTTTTCCAGGGCGCGGAGTTCCTTGATCCGGCGGCTGACGTGCCCGATGTGTTCGTCGAGCACGGAGTTCACGTCGCCGCAGTTTTCGTGCGGCGAGTCCTTGAAGCGCAGCAGCACCCGCACTTCGTCGAGCGACATGTCGAGGCCGCGGCAGTAGCGGATGAAGCGAAGACGGGCCAGGTGCTCCGGGCCGTAGCTGCGGTAATTCGATCCGGTGCGTGCCGGCTCCGCGAGGAGGCCCTCGCGCTCGTAGTAGCGGATGGTTTCCACCGCCGTTTCCGATGCGGCAGCAAGTTCCCCGATCTTCATGGCGGGCCCTCGGTGCAGCGGCGTGCCGCGTTCATTTCTCCAGGGCGGTGACGACGTAGTTGCCTTGCGCGTCCTTGTCGGCCGCGAACTTCACCTTGTCGCCGGCCTTCACGTTGTCGAGGAGCGTCTTGTCCTTGACGCCGAACACCATCGTCATCGGCGGCATGTCGAGGTTCCTGATCTCGCCGTGCTTCAGCGTGATCTTGCCGATGGCCTTGTCCACCTTGCGGACCTCGCCTTCGGTGAGGGCCGCCTGCGCGAAGGCGGCGGTGGCGAGCAGGGTGCCCAGCAGGGCGGCGGTGAATCGTTTCGTCATGATGGTTTCCGTTCAGGCCTTGTTGTACGAGGCGTAGACCTTCGTTTCGCCGTTCTTCAGCACGAGCAGCACGTCGAACGGATCGCGCCGGTCGCCGTAGATCCTGCCGTCCATGCCGGGAGAGCCGACCGGCATGCCGGGGACCGCGAGGCCCACGGCCTCCGGCTGGTCCTTCAGCAGGCGGCGCACTTCCTTCGCCGGCACGTGGCCCTCGAGGGCGTAGCCGCCGACGAAGCCGGTGTGGCAGGAGCCGAGCCTGGGCGGGATGCCCAGTTTCGCGCGCATGGCGCCGTTGCCGTTCTCGTGCACCTTCACGGCGAAACCGTTGTCCTGCAGGTGCTTCACCCAGTCCTGGCAGCAGCCGCAGTTGGGGTCCTTCCAGACTTCCACCAGGGTCTTGCCGGCCTGCTGGGCGAACGAAGCGAAGGGAAGTGCCCCGAGCGCGAGCAGCAGGCCGCGGCGCACGCCGAAATCGTGGTTCATTGTCTTTTCCCCTTGGGCTGGACGACGATGGTGCCCTTCATCCCGGCTTCGAAATGGCCGGGGATCAGGCATGCGAATTGGAAGGTGCCGGGCCGGTTGAAGTTCCACACCAGGTCGCCTTTCGCCCCGGGCTTCACGTGGGCCATGAAAGGTTCGTCGTGCTCCATCTTCGGGAACTTCTTCATCATCCTGGCATGTTCCTTCAGTTCCTGCGCGGTGCCGATCACCATCTCGTGCAGGATCTTGCCGCCATTGCGCACGACGAAGCGGATGGTCTCGCCCTCGCGCACCTCGACGCGGGCCGGCCGGAAGCGCATGTCGTCGCCCATGCGGATCTCGATGGTGCGCGCGTCCCTGGCGTCGCCGGCGATGCCCCAGGGCGTCTGCTCCTTCGCCAGTTCGTCGGCGGGCTGCGCGGCGTGCTGGTCGCCGTGCGCCCACGCCGCGGAGGCGACGAGCAGGGCGGCGGCGACGGCCAGTGTCTTGCGGATGTGCATTTTTTCCTCGCTCTCAATGATGTCCTTCGTGGCCCGCCGGCTTGCGCACGTCCAGCGGCACGGATTTCTTCTGCGGCGCGGGCGCCGCGGTGCGGGCCGGCGCCGGCATCTCGCCGGTCCACTCGCGCGCGACGGTGCCCTGCGGATGGCGGTACCAGCCCGGGTCCCGGTAGTCGCCCGGCTTCTGGTCGCGCCGCACCTTCAGCAGCGTGAACATCCCGCCCATCTCCGCCGGGCCGAAGGGGCCGCGGCCGGTCATCATCGGCAGCGTATTGTCCGGGATCGGCATTTCCATGGCGCCCATGTCGGCCATGCCGCGCTCGCCCATCACCATGTAGTCGGGCACGATCTTCTGCAGCTTCTTCACCAGGCCCTGGTGGTCGACGCCGATCATGGTCGGCACGGCGTGGCCCATCGCGTTCATGGTGTGGTGGCTCTTGTGGCAGTGCAGGGCCCAGTCGCCTTCGACATCGGCCACGAACTCCATCTGCCGCATCTGGCCGACGGCCACGTCGACGCTCACCTCGGGCCAGCGCGCCGTCCTGGGGATCGGCCCGCCGTCGGTGCCGGTCACGGTGAACTCGTGGCCGTGCACGTGGATCGGGTGATTCGTCATCGTGAGGTTGCCGACGCGGATGCGGACCTTGTCGCCCTGGCGCACGGCCAGCGGATCGATGGCGGGAAAGACGCGCGAGTTGAAGGTCCACAGGTTGAAGTCCAGCATCGTGTTCACCCTGGGCACCGCGCTGCCCGGATCGATGTCGAAGCCCGCCAGCAGGAAGCAGAAATCGCGGTCCACCCGGTCGATCAGCGGATGCGCGCCCCTCGGGTGCGTGATCCACAGGCCCATCATGCCCATCGCCATCTGCACCATTTCGTCGGCATGCGGGTGGTACATGAAGGTGCCCGGTCGCCGTGCCTCGAACTCGTAGACGAAGGTCTTGCCCGGCGGGATGTGCGGCTGCGTGATGCCGGCGACGCCGTCCATGCCGTTGGGCAGGCGCTGGCCGTGCCAGTGGATCGCGGTGTGCTCCGGCAGCTTGTTGGTGACGAAGATGCGCACGCGGTCGCCCTCCACCACTTCGATGGTCGGACCGGGCGACTGGCCGTTGTAGCCCCACAGGCGCGCGGTCATGCCCGGCGCGAACTCGCGCTCGACGGGCTCGGCGACGAGATGGAATTCCTTGACGCCCCGGTTCATGCGCCAGGGCAGGGTCCAGCCGTTGAGGGTGACGACCGGGTTGTAGGGACGCCCCGTGGTGGGCACGAGCGGCGGCGCGGTGGCGGGCTGGTCCGCGATCACCGCTTCCGGCACGGCGGCCAGCGCCACCTTGCTCACGGAGGCGGCGGCGATCGCGCCCATCGCGGCGCCGCCGAAGAAGGCTCTTCGTTGCATGTTCAGTGTCCTTCGGAAGACGCGGCCGGCGCCGTGCCGCCGGCACTCATGGCGGCGAGCGCGCCGGGCGAGGTGCCGGTGAGCGCGGTGCGCAGGTCCGTGTCGGCGATCCAGAAATCGCGCTGTGCCGCGATCGCGTTGTTGACGGCGGCGATGTGGTTGCGGGCTTCGCCCAGCAGGTCCCACACGCTGGCGAGCATGCCGTTGTAGCGCAGCTGGGTTTCGTCGACGATGAACTTGCGCAGCGGCACGATCTCGTCGCGGTAGTGCTTCGCCACGTCGTAGGCCGTGCGCTGGCCGTGCCAGGCCTCGCGGGCTTCGCTGCGGGCCCGCACGGCGACCTCGCGCACGCGCGCCACCGACTGCAGGTAGGTCGCCTCGGCACGCGCGCTGCGCGCCTGGCCCCAGTCGAACAGCGGGATCGGCAGCTCCACTTCGAAGCCGCGCCTGGTTGCCTTGCCACCGGTGGCGTTGTCGAAGGTGGTGTTGCGCACCACGCCCAGGGTGAGCGCGTCCACCACGCTGGTGGCCCTTGTCAGGCCCAGCGATTGCGCGACGTAGCGGCTCTCGTCGCGGGCGGCGCGCACGTCGATGCGCTCGCGCAGCGCGGTGGCTTCGACGTCGCGCGCTTCCGCGATGTCCTTCGGCAGGTCCGGCAGGCGATCGGGCAGGGTGTAGTTCGCGTCCTCGCCCCACAGGCCCATCAGGCGCGTGAGCTTCTCGCGCTCTGCGACCGCAGCCTGTTCCGCGCGGGCAAGCTGGGCGCCGATGTCGGCCAGCGTGGCCTGTTCGCGCGCCTGCTGCAGCTTGCTCCAGTTGCCTACGCGCGCCATGCGGCGCGCCAGCTCCGCGCCGGCTTCCGCCGCCTCGCGGGCGTCGCGCAGGTATTGCGCGGTCTGCCTTGCGGCCACGGCCTGGATCCAGGCCTTACGCGTGTCGGCCGCGGTGCGGATCACCTCCTGCGCGGCGCGCAGGCGTGCGAGCTGCAGCGACTGGCTGGCGTACTGCGCGCGCCAGGGCAGCGTGAGCAGCTGCACCACGTTGAAGCTCAGCATGCGTTCGATCTCCAGCACCTGTCCCTCGCGCAAGCGGCCGAGGCTCAGGTGCGGATTGGGCAGCTGCGCCGCCTGCACGCGCTCGGCGTCGCTGATCGCGAGCGCGGCGAAGTTCGCTTCGAGCGCGGGGTTGCTCAGGAGTGCGATGCGCACCGCGGTGTCGGCGGCCAGCGGCCGCGGCTCGAGCAATTGCTGCACGGTCTCGCGCTTGTCCGACGGTGCGATGCCGGTGCGTGTCGCGGTGAGCTGCTCGACGTCCCGGCGCAAGGCGTCCGGCCCCGCCGGCGCGGAACAGCCTGCGAGTGCCAGCGCGGCAGCGAGGAAGGCCAGCGCGTTCTTCATGGCTTCTCCTGCGGGCGCGCCGGTGCCGGTGCGGGCGCCGGCGTGGCCTGGTCCTGCTGCCTCTCTTCCCAGCGCAGCAGGTCGATGTGGCCGCGCGGGAACCGGGCGACGTCGGCATTCGCCTTCTTCCAGTCCACCGTGTCTTCTTCGACGCCGGCCGGGCCGGTGAAGACGGAGCTGTAATGCGGCGGCGGCACGGGCGCGGCCGCGTCGGCGGGGTCGGCGGCCAGGGCCGCCGGGGCAAGGACGGCCAGCGCGGCCGCCATCCAGGGCGATGTCATGCGGATCTCCAGGCGGATGAGTGAGCGGCGCAACGCGACAGCGCGCGCTGCGGACGCACTACGGGCAGGAGATCAGCTTCTGGGCGGCTTGAAGGCGTGCGCGGGCTCGGCGCTATGGAAGGCGACCGTCACGGCGGGCGGCGGTGCCTGCGAGAGGCGAGTGGATGCGGGAGCGACGGCGGACGGGATCACCGCGAACGAGGAGCACACCTGGCACGCGGCACAGGTGGGGCAGTCGCCGTGCGCTCCGGCCGCTTCGTCTTGCGCAGCTGCAACTGCCTCGTCGGCGTGCGCGGCGCCATGCTGGTCGCAGTCGTGGGCCGCGGCGTGCCCTTGTTGTGGCGCCTGGGCTTCCTGCGCCGACTGGGCCAGCATCTGTCCGGCCATGGCTTCGCCCACCAGCCCGCGCAGGGGCAACAGCAGGACGAGAAACAGCAGCAGCCAGCGGCGCATGCCGGCGATCATAGTCGAGTGATTTGCAGCCCTTCCCGCGGAAGGACAAATCCTACGCGCGGTCCAGAAGATTCGTACGGCGGCGAATCGCTGGGCTTCCTACAGTGGACGCTTCGCCGGCATCGCGCCGGCAACGCTTCCGCCGGCAAGTGCCGGCATTTCACCCGCAACAAGCCGAGAGAGGACCACGATGAACGCCGACACCGCGACCCAGAACCCCTTCCCCACCAGCTCCGAAAGCTCCGGCACCGGCGGCAGCAACGGCGCCGGCCTCAACGGTGACGCGAACCGTGTCCGCCGCATGGCGCAGAGCCTGCACGAGGCCGTCGATTCGCTCGAGCAGAAGATCGGCCACGGCAGCGAGCGCGTGATGAACATGCAGGAAGAGTACGGCGACATGGCCCGCGAACAGGTGCGCGCCAACCCGCTGGCCGCGCTCGGCGTCGCCTTCGCCGCCGGCTTCGTCATCGCCCGTATTTTCCGTTGAACAACGGCGCGGAGCGTCAAGCGCTTCGCGACACCAGCTCCCGCCGCGCCTGGCGCACCACGCTCAGCCCGGCGGAGAGCGCCAGGCCCGCCATGACGGCCGCGACCAGCAGGTCGGGCCAGCGGGTCCCGGTCCCGAACACCCCCACTGCCGCCAGCATCACGGCCACGTTGCCGATCGCATCGTTGCGCGTGCAAAGCCACACGCTGCGCATGTTGGCGTCGCCGTCGCGGTAGGCGTACAGCAGGACCGCGACGCCGACGTTGGCCAGCAGCGCCAGCGTGCCGATCGCACCCATCGCGAGCGGCTCGGGCGCCGCGCCGTTCCACGCGGCCCAGGCCGCCCGGCCGAGCACCGCGACGCCGAACAGGACCATGCTGGCCGCCTTGAACACTGCCGCGCGTGCCCGAGCGACCGCACCCATCGCCAGCACCGCCAGCGAGATCGCGTAGTTGCCCGCGTCGCCGAAGAAGTCGATCGCGTCGGCCAGCAGCGACACCGACCCGGTGGACAGGCCGCCGGCGATCTCGATGGCGAACATCAGCGCGTTGACCGCCAGCGCGATCCACAGCACGCGGCGGTAGCCGGGCGGCACCGGGCCTTCCGGGAGGGCGTGGTGGTCATGGCCGTGGCCATGGGGGTCGTGATGATGAGGGTGGTGCAGGGACATCGGCCGGCTTGCCGGGCATTGTGACCGAGCCGGCGCGGACGCACGCGGGCTAGCATCGGGGCTGCATGACGTCTTTTTCCCAACGCCCCACCTGGCGGCACCCGGGCGTGGCCGCGAGCCTGGCCGCCGCCTTGCTGTTCGGCGCGGCCGCGCCCCTGGCCAAGCTGCTGCTGCTGCAGGTGAGCCCCTGGCTGCTCGCGTCGCTGCTGTACCTGGGGTCCGGCCTGGGCCTGTTGCTGCTGCGCCGCCTGCGCGGCGCCGCCCCTGTGCGCCTGCGGCCGGGCGAAGCGCGGTGGCTCGCCGGCGCGGTGCTGGCCGGCGGCGTGGCCGGCCCGGTGCTGCTGATGCTGGGACTCGCGGGCATGCCGGCGTCGCAGGCGTCGCTGCTGCTCAATGCCGAAGGCGTGCTGACGGCGCTGCTCGCCTGGTTCGTGTTCCGCGAGAACGTGGACCGCCGCGTGGCGCTCGGCATGGCGGCCATCGTCGCCGGCGGCGTGGTGCTGGCGTGGCCGCGGGAGGGAACCGCGGACGCGGGAACTTCCGCGCTGCTGGTGCTCGCCGCCTGCCTCGCCTGGGCCATCGACAACAACCTCACGCGCAAGGTGTCGCTGGCCGACGCGTCCTGGATCGCGATGGTGAAGGGGCTGGCGGCGGGCGGCACCAACCTGGTCCTCGCGCTGGCGCTGGGGGCCTCCTGGCCGGCGCTGCCGTCGGTGGGCGCGGCGGCCTTGCTGGGCTTCTTCAGCTACGGCGTGAGCCTCGTGCTGTTCGTGCTGGGCCTGCGTTCGCTCGGCACCGCGCGCACCGGCGCCTATTTCTCGGTCGCGCCCTTCTTCGGGGCGCTGCTCGCGGTGCTCCTGCTCGGCGAGGCGGTCGACGCGCGCCTGGCTTTCGCGGCGGCGCTGATGGCGCTCGGGGTCTGGCTGCACCTGACCGAGCGGCACGAGCACCGGCACGCGCACCGCGCGCTGGAACACGCGCACGAGCACGTGCACGGTGCCGGTGACGAACACCACGAGCATGCGCACGTACCGTCGGTGCCGCCGGGCACGAAGCACAGCCATCCCCACCGGCATGAGCCCATGGTGCACTCGCATCCGCACTTTCCCGACGCGCACCACCGCCACGAACACTGACGCGGCGGGTGCGTCGCCCGCGGGACGGTCGTGGGGCTTCCCCGCATGTCGCGCGGCAGCGATGGGTTTATGGTCGGCGCAGCACTCAACGCCTCCCCATGGACCGCCCGCACCACCAGTTCTGGCCCAAGCGCCTGCCGCACTCGCTGACCGTCCCCGCCACGTCGCTGTGGGACAACCTGGCCATCAGCGCCCGCCGCTATCCGCACAAGCCCGCCGTCGTCTTCTTCGGCCGCGCCTATCCCTACGCCGAAGTGCAGCACCTCGCCGAGCGGCTCGCGGCCCGCCTGCACGCGCTGGGCGTGCGCAAGGGCGACCGCGTGCTGCTGGACATGCAGAACTGCCCGCAGCTGCTGGTCGCGCACTTCGCGATCCTGCGGGCCAACGCGGTGGTGGTCCCGGTCAATCCGATGAACCGGGCCGAGGAGCTGAAGCACTACATCGTCGATCCCGATGCGAAAGTGGCGATCACCACCGGCGACCTCGCGCCCGAGCTCGCCAGGGCGAATGCGCAGCTGCCGACCGGGCAGCGGCTCGCGCATCTCGTCGTCACGCAGTTCACCGACGCCTTCGACCCGCAGGGGACGGAAGCCGGCACCATGCCGGAGACCTGGAAGGACTGGCTGCTCACCCGCCATCCGCTGCCCGCGATCGAAGGCGGAGAGGTGCTGGCCTGGACCGACGCGCTCGCCAACGACCTGCCGCTGCCGCCGCTGGAAGTGGGCCCCGGGGATCTCGCGTTGCTGCCCTATACCAGCGGTACCACGGGCCAGCCGAAAGGCTGCATGCATCCGCACCGCAGCATCCTGCACAACGCGATGGCGAGCAGCCTCTGGGGCAACGCGACGCCCGAGTCGGTGACGCTGCAGGTCGTGCCGATGTTCCACATCACGGGCATGGTCAGCGTGATGCACACCAACATCTACACCGGCTCCACGCTGGTGATGATGCCGCGCTGGGACCGCGACGTCGCCGGCCGGCTGATCTCCCGCTACAAGGTCACCACCTGGACCAACATCCCCACGATGGTGATCGACCTCCTCGGCAGCCCGAACTTCGCGGACTACGACCTCTCGAGCCTGCAGCACATCGGCGGCGGCGGCGCGGCGATGCCGCAGGCCGTGGCGCAGCGCCTGTTCGAGCAGTTCCAGCTGCGCTACGTGGAAGGCTACGGCCTCACGGAAACCGCCGCGCCCTCGCACAGCAACCCGCCGGATGCGCCCAAGCAGCAATGCCTCGGCGTGCCCTTCATGAGCTGCGATGCGCGGGTGGTCGATCCGGAGACCCTGGAGGAACTGCCGCCCGGCGCGCAGGGCGAGATCATCATGCACGGGCCGATGGTGTTCGAGGGCTACTGGAAGCGGCCGGAGGCCACCGAAGCCGCCTTCGTCACCCTCGGGGGCAAGCGCTTCTTCCGCTCCGGCGACCTCGGGCGCATCGACGAGGACGGCTACTTCTTCCTCACCGATCGCCTCAAGCGCATGATCAATGCCTCGGGCTTCAAGGTGTGGCCGGCCGAAGTGGAGGCACTGATGTTCCGCCACCCGGCGATCCAGGAAGCCTGCGTGATCTCCGCGCACGACAGCTACCGTGGCGAGACGGTCAAGGCGGTGGTGGTGTTGCGGCCCGCGTACAGGGGCCAGGTGACCGAGCAGCAGATCGTGGGCTGGTGCCGCGAGAACATGGCGGTGTACAAGGTGCCTCGCATCGTGCAGTTCGTCGACGCGTTGCCCAAGAGCGGCAGCGGCAAGGTGATGTGGCGCACGCTGCAGGAAGCGGAAGCCGGCGCGTGACGCAGGAGGTTCCGGTCCCCCGATGTCGGAATGAGCCTACACCCGGCGAAGCGCCCAGCCGGTAGGATGGTCGCGCAGCCGCTTGTCTCGCGGCTGTTCGTATTGGATGAAACGCCCCGACATCACCGTTCCCATTCCTGCCCAGGAGCGCGCCTCGACCGGCATCGCCGGCCTCGACAACGTTCTGGGCGGGGGCCTTCCTGCCAGGCACGTCTACCTCGTCGAGGGGGACCCGGGCTCCGGCAAGACGACGCTCGGCCTGCAATTCCTCCGCCAGGGCGTGCAGCAGGGCGAGAAGGGGCTTTACGTCACGCTGTCGGAGACGAGCGCCGAACTGCGCACGGTGGCCGCGTCGCATGGCTGGGACCTCGATGGCATCGAGCTCTTCGAGCTGGTGAGCAGCGAAGGCCTGAGTCCCGAGCTCGAACAGTCGATCCTGCATCCCTCGCAGGTCGAACTCGGTGAAACCGTGCGCGGCGTGATCGCCGCCGTGGAGCACGGCAAGCCGCAGCGCGTGGTGTTCGACAGCCTGTCGGAGATGCGGCTGCTCGCGCAGGATCCGCTGCGCTATCGCCGCCAGGTGCTGGCCCTGAAGAAGTTCTTCGCCGACCAGGGCTGCACCGTGCTGCTGCTGGACGACCGGTCCAGCCGCGACACCGACCTGCAGCTGCACAGCATCTCCCATGGCGTGATCAACCTGGAGCAGGCCGTGGACCAGTACGGCCCGGAGCGCCGGCGCTTGCGCGTGCTGAAGATGCGCGGCATCAAGTTCCGCGGGGGCGACCACGACTTCGTGCTCGATACCGGCGGGCTGGCCGTGTTCCCGCGCCTGGTGGCCGCCGAACACCGCATGTCCGCGACGCACGAGGTGGTGAGCAGCGGCATCCCCAAGCTCGACCAGTTGATGGGAGGCGGGCTGGCCTGCGGCAGCAACACGCTGTTCAACGGCCCGTCCGGCGTGGGCAAGACGACCACGGCCATGGCCTGCGTGCTGGCGGCGCTGCGGCGCGGCGAGCGCGCGGCTTACTACCTGTTCGACGAAGGGCTCTCCACGCTCCTGGTCCGCGGCAAGGCGCTGGGCATGGATCTCGAGCCTTACCTGGCCAGCGGTCACCTGCAGGTGATCCCGCTGGACCCCGCGGAAGTGTCGGCCGGCGAATTCGCGCACATGGTGCGGCACGCGGTGGAGGAGGTCGAAGCGCACATGATCGTGATCGACAGCCTCAACGCGTACCTGCAAGCCATGCCGGGCAGCAAGTACCTGATGCTGCAGATGCACGAGTTGCTGACCTACCTGAACCACCTCAACATCGTCACCATCCTGATCCTGGGCCAGCACGGCGTGATCGGGGATGCAGGGAGCGACGTCGACATGAGCTACCTGTCCGACGGGATCCTCACGTTCCGCTTCTTCGAGGCCAGGGGACGCCTGCTGAAGGCGGTGTCGATGGTGAAGAGCCGCACCAACCAGCACGAGCAGACCATCCGCGAATTCCGCATGGGGCCGCAGGGACTGGAAGTGGGCCAGGAACTGACCGACTTCGAGGGCGTGCTGACCGGCGTGGCAGCCTACCGCGGCGAACTGCCGCTGCTGGGCGACCGACCGGGCGGGAAGAAATGATGGAACTGCGGGTCCTCATCCACGCGCCCCGCGGCAGGGATGCCAACGTCGTGCGAACCGTGCTGGAGCACCAGGGCATCGCGTGCGACGTCTGCGCGACCGACGCAGAGCTGCTCGCGGCGATGGACGAAGGCGCAGCCGCGGTGATCGTCACCGAGGAAGCGCTGCCGCAACTGCTGTCCGACGATGGCCTGCACACCTGGCTGAAGAACCAGCCGCCCTGGTCCGACTTCCCCTTCGTGGTGCTGGCCACCAAGCGCGAGGGCCGCCGTGCCGACAAGGACTTCCGGGCACTGCACAGCCTCGGCAACCTGGTGCTGCTGGAGCGGCCGCTCAACGCGGAGACGCTGGCGAGCGCGGCGGAGTCGGCGGTGCGCGCGCGCCGGCGGCAGTATGCGGGGCGCGAGCACCTCGATGAGCTGAAGCGCACGAGGACCGAGCTCGAGCGACTCAACGGCGAGCTCGAGGACCGCATCCTGAAGCGCACGAAGGAACTCGCCAGCGCCAACGACCGCCTGATGAAGGAGATCAACGAGCGCGAGCGGGCGCAGGCGGTGCTCACGCAGGTGCAGAAGATGGAGGCGATCGGCCGCCTCACGGGCGGCATCGCCCACGACTTCAACAACCTGCTGCACGTGGTCAACATGAACCTGGAGCTGGTGTCCCTCTACGCCAAGGAGGAGAAGGTCAAGCCGGTGGTGGACCGCGCCAAGAGCGCGGCGCGCCGCGGCGCGCGCCTGACGAACCAGCTGCTGTCCTTCGCCCGCAGCCAGTCGCTGCTGCCGCGGCTCACGCGCGTCAACCAGCTGATCCTGGGCATGAAGGACCTGCTGGAAATCTCGGTCGGTTCCGGCATCGAGGTGGAACTGGACCTGTGCGAGGAAGACGCCACGGTGATGCTCGATGCGAGCCAGCTGGAGATGGCGGTCCTCAACCTCGCCGTGAACTCGCGCGACGCGATGTCCGAGGGCGGCAAGCTGAAAATCAGCACCGGCACGCGCTTTCTCGACGCCGACCGCGACCTGCCCGAAGGCGATTACGTGCTGGTGAGCGTCAGCGACAGCGGCAGCGGCATCCCGTCCAGCATCCTGCCCAAGGTGTTCGATCCCTTCTTCACCACCAAGCCGGTGGGCCGCGGCACCGGGCTGGGGCTCAGCCAGGTCTATGGCTTCACCCGCCAGTCCGGCGGGGTGGCGCGCATCCGCAGCGCGGACACGGGCACGACGGTGGAGATGTTCTTCCCGGAGGCCGACGCCGACACCGAGGACGTCACCACGGAGCGTCAGCAGCCGGAGGTGCCCGCGCTGGCCGGGTCCTGCCACATCCTCGTGGTGGAAGACGACCCGGACGTGCGCCGCGTGATCGTCGAATGCCTGAGCCTCATCGGCTACAAGGTCACCGAAGCGGCCAACGGCCACGAGGCGCTGGCTTCGCTCGCCGCGGTGAAGCCGGACCTGCTGGTGGTGGACTACGCAATGCCGGACATGACCGGTGCCGAAGTGATCTCCGAAGCCCGCAAGATGGTGGGCGACGTCCCGGTGATCCTCGCCACCGGCTATGCCGACATGGCCGCGGTGGAACGCCTGGCCGGCAAGCCGAAGATCCTGCGCAAGCCCTTCGACATCGCGCAGCTCGGCGACGCGGTGAGCACGGCGCTGGATGCGGCGCGCGACAAGGCGGAAGTTTGACGTCATCCCCGCGCAGGCGGGGACCCAGAGCATTTGTATGGAAGCGGCGCTGTTTGCGCCGTTTTTTTTTGCTTTGTCGCATCGCGTCGGCTGCCAGCCCCCGTGCGGGCGGGGCCGGGGTCGCGCATGAAGGCATGGCGCCTGCGAGGACCGGGCAGGCGGCCCAGCGCGGCTACGAGAGCGAAGCGTATCGAGCCGTGCGTACGATTCTGACTCGCGACACCGGTGCC
>NZ_DASVNN010000111.1:0-3583 GCF_036383835.1 Ramlibacter sp. | reverse complement strand
CATTCCAACGGCTTCTCGCTGGTGCGCAAGTGCATCGAGCGCGCCGGCGGCAGCCTGCCCGCCACGCTGGACGGCAAGCCGTTCCGCCAGGCGGTGATGGAGCCGACCCGCCTCTACGTGAAGCCGGTGCTGGCCGCGCTGGCGAAGCACGCCGGGATCAAGGCGCTGGCCCACATCACCGGCGGCGGCCTGCTGGAGAACATCCCGCGCGTGCTGCCCGACGGCCTGGCCGCGCAGCTGCGCAAGGGCAGCTGGCCGCAGACGGAACTCTTCGCCTGGCTGCAGAAGACCGCGGCGATCGACGACCACGAGATGAACCGCACCTTCAACAACGGCATCGGCATGGTGGTGGTCGTTGCCGCCGCGGAAGCCGCCGCCGTCGCCGACACCCTGCGCGCGCAGGGCGAATCCGTGCACGAGATCGGCCGCATCGCAGCCCGTGGCAACGGAGCGCCCGTCACCGTCGGCTGACGCCGCGGCGCCCGCCCGGGCCCGGGCCCGGCTGCCCGCGGGCCTCTGGGCGCGCGGCTTCGTCAGCCTGCTGATGGACGTCTCCTCGGAGATGATCCACAGCCTGCTGCCCGTCTTCATGGTCACGGGGCTCGGGGCCAGCATGCTCACCGTGGGCCTGATCGAAGGCGCGGCCGAGGCCACCGCCCTCATCGTCAAGGTGTTCTCCGGCGCCTGGAGCGACTGGCTGGGGCGGCGCAAGCCGCTCGCCGTGCTGGGTTACGGCATGGGCGCCGCCTCCAAGCCCCTGTTCGCGCTGGCCACCACGTCCGGCCTGGTGCTCGCCGCCCGCCTGATCGACCGCGTCGGCAAGGGCATGCGCGGGGCGCCGCGCGACGCACTGGTGGCCGAACTCGCCGCCCCCGAGCAGCGCGGCGCCGCCTACGGCCTGCGGCAGTCGCTCGACACCATCGGCGCCTTCCTCGGGCCGCTGATCGCCATCGGCCTGATGCTGCTGTGGGCCAACGACTTCCACGCGGTGTTCTGGGTCGCGGTGATCCCCGGCGTGCTCTCGGTGGCGCTGCTGCTGTTCGGCGTGCGCGAGCCGGAGCAGCCGCCGGGCACGAAGCGCGTCAACCCGATCCGGCGCGACAGCCTGCGGCAGCTGCAACCCGCCTACTGGTGGGTGGTGGGCATCGGGGCGCTGTTCACGCTGGCGCGCTTCAGCGAGGCCTTCCTGGTGCTGCGCGCGCAGCAGGGCGGACTGGCGATCGCCTGGGCGCCACTGGTGCTGATCTTCATGAACGTGGTGTATTCGGTGGGCGCCTATCCCTTCGGCCGGCTCGCCGACCGGATGTCGCACCGCAAGCTGCTGGCGATCGGGCTCGCCGTGCTGGTCGTCGCCGACGTGCTGCTGGCCGCGGCCGATCGCGGTCCGCTGCTGTGGGCCGGCATCGCGCTGTGGGGCCTGCACATGGCCCTCACCCAGGGCCTGCTCGCGACGATGGTGGCCGACACCTCGCCCGCGCCGCTGCGCGGCACCGCCTTCGGCGTGTTCAACCTCGCGAGCGGCATCGCGCTGCTGGTGGCGAGCGGCCTGGCCGGCCTGCTGTGGGACCGCCTGGGCGGCGCCAGCACCTTCGTCGCCGGCGCGGGCGTCGGCGCGCTCGCCCTGGTCGCGATCGCCGCCGGGCGGCGGACGGAAGCGAACGGCAGCTAGCCGCGGACAGGCGGCAGCCACGTTGCGCCGCTACAAAACTGGAAGCACACTCCGCCCTACAGAGGCTGGACTTGCCGGCGAACCTGCCGGAAACTGGCCCTTCAGCACAGGGAGGATCCCATGCCAGTCGTCGCGGTCGTGAACCGCAAGGGTGGAAGCGGCAAGAGCACCTTCGCCACCCACGTCGCCTCGTGGTGCGCCCGCGAGGGACTCGCCGTGATGCTGGGCGACGTCGATCGCCAGCAGTCCAGCCGCAGCTGGCTGCGTCGACGGGATGCCTCGCTGCCGACGATAGCGCCCTGGGTCGTGGACCAGAAGAACGTGCTGCGCGTGCCCCCGGGCATCACGCACGTCGTGCTCGACACCCCTGGCGGCATGCACGGCTTCGAACTGCAGCGCATCGTGATGTTCGCCGACGCCATCGTGCTTCCGGTGTGCCCCTCCGTGTTCGACCGCGAGTCCGCGGCGGCCTGCCTGGAAGAACTGGCAAACCAGCCCCGGGTGATGAAGGGCCAGTGCCGCATCGCGACCGTCGGCATGCGCGTGGACAACCGCACCGACGCGGCGCAGGTGCTGCGCGCCTGGGCCGCGGAACACAAGGTGCCGATGGTGGGCATGCTGCGCGAGACGCAGGTCTACGTGCGCAGCTCGGAATACGGCCAGACCCTGTTCGACCTGCCGCCCGAACGCTTCAAGTTCGACCTGGGCCAGTGGAATCCGATCCTGCAGTGGCTGGAGCCGGTGCTGAAACCGGTGGCCGTGCCCGCGCCGAGGCGCGAACCCATCCTGGCGCAGCGGCGGCCCTCCGTGCTGGGGGGCCGGCCGATGAACGAGGCGGGACGCACCGCCATCGCCGGCGGTCTCTCCGGCGGGTTGATGCGGGGCTGAACCCAGGCGCGGCGCCTTACTGCCTGGCGCGGCGCAGGTCGGCCACGCGATCGGCGATCGCATCGATGTCCAGCGCGTCCTGCGCGTGGACCAGGTACATCTCCAGGTCTTCCACCGCTTCGGGCGTGTGGCCCTGCTCCGCGTGCGCGAGGCCGCGGTCGCGGTATTCGGCCCAGGCGTCCGGCAGCAGCACCAGCAGGCGGTCCTGCACGGCGATCAGGCGCTGCCAGTCCTCCTGCGCCCGATGGATCTCCTTCAGGTTGCGCAGCATGCGCGCGAGGATGTCGCGCGGCGGCGCCGCCTGCAGGTACAGGCCCAGCGGCACCTCGAACTCGTCGACCAGGCCGCTGCGGCGCTTGTACGGCTCCAGGCGTTCCGACAGTTCCTCGCGCGAAAGGGACTGGCCCGTGAAGGGATCGATCACCACCTGGCCCTTGGGCAGGTTCACCTTCACCATGAAGTGGCCCGGGAAGCAGACGCCGCGCGCGTGCAGGCCGATGCCCTGCGCCAGCTCGATCCACAGCACGGCCAGCGAGATCTGGATGCCGCGGCGCGTGCGCAGCACCACGTTGAGGTAGCTGTTGTCCGGGTCGCAGTAGTCGTTGACGTTGCCGCCGAAGCTCAGGTCGCGGAAGAAGAACTGGTTCAGCGTGCGCAGCCTCTGCAGTGCGGCGGCGTCGGCGGGGATGCGGCGCTTCAGGCGGGCGAGCAGCTGGTCGACGTCGCCCAGCACGGTCTGCAGGTCGAGGTCGGGGTATTCGTCCTGGGCCACGCTGGCCGCGGCCTCGAGCAGGGGGAACTGCTCGTCGCTCTCCACCAGCATCCGGAAATATTCCAGTGGCGTAGGTTCAGTGAATTGAAGCGACGGCATGGAGTCGTTGTAATGGACGGGCCAGTGCGCGTCAATCGGTCCGGCTTGCAAAGAAGCCTGCCGTCGTCATCGCGTGACAAACTGGCGCAGCTTCACGCCCGCGGCGAGCAGCGCGCCGAAGTAAAGCACCATCGCGCCCGCGAGCATCGCGGCCA
>NZ_DASVNN010000110.1:0-17151 GCF_036383835.1 Ramlibacter sp. | reverse complement strand
GTCTGGAGTTTGCCCGCGCGCGGGCAAACTCCAGAGGAGTTCTTCGCGTGGCGGCGCCGGGATCCGACTTTCAGGTTTGCCCCCGTAGCGCGGAGCGCGAGGGGGACGCCGCCCCAGCGGGACCACACCGCGCGCCGCCTGACGCGACGCGCCCCGATGCCCAAAAGCGGGAAGCGGCGCAACAGCGCCGCTTCAAGACAAATGCCCTGGGTCCCCGCCTGCGCGGGGATGACGGCTTACCTCAGACCAGCCGCCGCACGCAGCGCCGCAGCCTTGTCGGTCCGTTCCCAGGTGAACTCGGGCTCCTCGCGGCCGAAGTGGCCGTAGGCCGCGGTCTTGCTGTAGATCGGGCGCAGCAGGTCCAGCATCTGGATGATGCCCTTCGGACGCAGGTCGAAGTGGTCGTGCACCAGCGACGCGATCTGGTCGTCGGGGATGACGCCCGTGCCTTCGGTGTAGACCGTCACGTTCATCGGCTTGGCCACGCCGATCGCATAGGCGACCTGGATCTGGCACTGGCGCGCCAGGCCCGCGGCCACGATGTTCTTGGCGACGTAGCGCGCGGCGTAGGCGGCCGAGCGGTCCACCTTGGACGGGTCCTTGCCGGAGAAGGCACCGCCGCCGTGCGGGCAGGCGCCGCCGTAGGTGTCGACGATGATCTTGCGGCCCGTGAGGCCGCAGTCGCCCTGGGGACCGCCGACCACGAAGCGGCCGGTCGGGTTGATCAGGTACTTCGTCTCCTTCAGCCATTCCTTCGGGAGCACCGGCTTGATGATCTCCTCGATCACCGCCTCGACGAACGCCGGCTTCATGTGCTTGCCGTCGCTCATCTCCGGGCTGTGCTGCGAGGACAGCACCACCGTGTCGATGCTGTGCGGCTTGCCGTCGACGTAGCGCATGGTGACCTGCGACTTCGCGTCGGGGCGCAGGAAGGGCAGGCGGCCGTCCTTGCGCAGCTGCGCCTGGCGCTCCACCAGGCGGTGCGCGTAGTAGATCGGCGCGGGCATCAGCACCGGCGTTTCGTCGCAGGCATAGCCGAACATCAGGCCCTGGTCGCCGGCGCCGGTGTTCAGGTGGTCGTCGGACGCATGGTCCACGCCCTGGGCGATGTCGTTGGACTGCTTGTCGTAGCAGACCATGACGGCGCAGCCCTTGTAGTCGATGCCGTATTCTGTGTTGTCGTAGCCGATGCGCTTGATCGTGTCGCGCGCCACCTGGATGTAGTCGACGTGCGCGTTGGTGGTGATCTCGCCCGCGAGCACCACCAGGCCGGTGTTGGCCAGGGTTTCGGCCGCGACGCGGCTGCGCGGGTCCTGCGCGAAGATCGCGTCGAGGATCGCGTCGGAGACCTGGTCGGCCAGTTTGTCGGGGTGGCCCTCCGAGACGGACTCGGAGGTGAAGAGGAAGTCGTTCGCCATTTGAATAAACTCCGTTGTTTGACTGAAGGCGCGTTGCCTTCAGCCGGAGCCTGGGCGAACGCTTTAGCAGAACTTTTTAACGTCGCCCTGCAAGTAGTTCCATAACTCGGCGACACGCAAATTCTAATCCGGGTGAAACGACTCCTGAAGCTGATATCGGGTTGGCCCTTACCGCTGCTGCACTTTTGCGGCGCCGGCGTGGGCTGGCTGGCCTTCCTGCTGTCCCCCACCTACCGCCGGCGGTTCCTCGAGAACGCCCGGCAGGCGGGCTACGGCTTCGGGCAGGTGCGCCGCGCCGTCGCGGAGGCCGGCCGCCTGGTGGCCGAGACGCCCCGGCTGTGGTTCGGAAGCACGCCCGCCGTGCAATGGGACCGCCCCGAGCTGATCGAGGCCCTGCGGGCTCAGGGCCGCGGCATCCTGTTCCTCACCCCCCACCTGGGGTGCTTCGAGGTCACGGCGCAGGCCTATGCGGCCCGTTTCGGCGCCATCACCGTGCTCTACCGGCCGGCGCGCAAGGAGTGGCTGCGCGAGCTGGTGGCCACCTCGCGCGACCGGCCGCGCATGAGCGCGGTGCCGACCAGCCTGGCCGGCGTGCGCCAGATGCTGCGCGCGCTGAGGGCGGGGGAGGCGGTGGGGCTGCTGCCGGACCAGGTGCCTCCCGCCGGGCTGGGCGTGTGGGCGCCGTTCTTCGGACGCGAGGCCTACACCATGACCCTGCCGGCGCGCCTGGCGCAGCAGACCGGCGCCGCGGTGCTGCTGGCCTGGGGCGAGCGCCTGCCCCGCGGCCGGGGCTACCGGGTGCACCTGCACGACCTCGAAGGCGATCTCCCGCGCGACCCGCAGGCGGCGGCGGCGCAGGTGAATGCCGCCATGGAGCGCCTGGTGCGCGCCGGACCCGACCAGTACCTCTGGGGCTATGCGCGCTACAAGCAGCCGCGCGAGGAACTTGTAACGTGATGAGCCGCCTCGGAATCTTCTTCATGCGCGCCATCGCGCCGCTGCCCCTGTCCTGGGTGCGGGCCATGGGCCGCGTCCTGGGCCTGCTGCTGCACGCGGTGGTGCTTTCGCGCCGCAAGGTCGTCGACACCAACCTGCGCCTGTGCTTCCCGCACTGGAGCGACGCGGAGCGCCGCCGCGTCACGCGCGAGGTGTTCGTCAACGTGGCCCAGTCCTTCCTCGATCGCGCCTGGCTGTGGCACGCCGAACCGGAGGTGGTGCGCCGCCGCGTGACGCTCACGGGCTCCGTGCACGAGCTCGCCGGCGGCGATCCGGCGATCGTCTTCGCGCCGCACTTCGTCGGGCTCGACGCCGGCGTGACCGGCCTCACGCAGCAGCTGCGGCGCCGCTTCATCGGCATCTACACGAAGCAGAGCAACGAGGTGGTGGACGCCTGGGTGCTGAAGGGCCGCCACCGCTTCGGCGGCGCGCGTCCCATGAGCCGCTCCGAGGGGGTGCGCGAGATCGTGTCGGCACTGCGTGCCGGCGACGTCATGTACCTGCTGCCGGACATGAACTTCGGGCCGGAGGAGTCGATCTTCGTGCCCTTCTACGGTATCCCGGCGGCCACGGTCCCCTCGCTCTCGCGCTTCGCGCGGCTCGGCCGCGCGAAGATCGTGCCGGTGGTGACCCGGCTCACGCCCGCGGGCTACGAGGTGCGCGTGCTGGACGCCTGGCCGGGGTTTCCCACCGGCGACGTCGAAGCGGACACCGCGCTCATGAACCTGCGCCTGCAGGGCTACATCGACGAGATGCCGGCCCAGTATTACTGGGTGCACAAGCGCTTCAAGACGCGCCCGCCCGGGGAGCCCGGCGTCTACTGAGCGAGGAACGCCGCGAGCCGCTGCGCGACGAATTGCGGCTGCTCGTGGACGATCCAGTGCGATGCGCCCGGCACCTTCTCCAGCGTGAGGTCCGGGACGTACTCCTCCAGGCCCTCCACCAGCTCCGGCAGCAGCGCCGCGTCCTCCATCGCCCACAGCACCAGCGCCGGGATGTCCACGGTGAGCATCTCGCGCGGCAGCGTGATGTTCGCCGCGGCGGGGTCCTCCGGGCGCGGCGGCCGCAGCGGCGAGGCGCGGTAGTAGTTCAGTCCGCCGGTGAGGCTGCGGTCCCACACCGCGCGGTACTGCTCCCGGACCGCATCGGTGAGCCAGGGCGTGCCGCCCAGGCTGGCAAAAAATTTCCACAGCCGCCGGTAGCCGTCTTCGCGCAGCAGGGCTTCGGCGTCGGGCCGCACCAGGAAGTTCATGTACTGGCTCGCCTGCCGCTGCGCGGGACTGGCCTGCAGCGCGCGCAGGAAGACGCCCGGGTGCGGCGAATTGATGATCGCCAGCCTGCGCGTGAGCGCGGCGTGCTGGTTGGCGAAGTTCCAGGCCACCGCGCCGCCCCAGTCGTGCGCCACCAGGCAGGCGAGCGGCGCGCCTTCCAACTGCGCCAGCGCCACGATGTCCTGCACCAGGTGCTTCGGGCGGTACGCCGAGACTTCCGCGGGTTGGGAAGAGGCCTCGTAGCCGCGCAGGTTCGGCGCCACGCAGCGGTAGCCGCCGTTGGCGGGCTGCGCGAAATGTTCCAGCAGCTCGTCCCAGACGAACGCCGCTTCGGGAAAGCCGTGCAGGAAGACCAGGACCGGGCGGCCGCGCTCCCCGGCGGCGCGGCAGCTGAGGGTGATGCCGTGCGGGAGCGCCTGCTGCCAGGTCTGGAGGGTCATGTCGATCCTGGTTCCGGTTCCGGGTGGGTCCACTGCCAGAGGAGCAGCGAGGCCTCCTCCACGCCCTGCCGCTTGAGGGCGGAGAACAGTTTCACCTCGCCGCCGCCCGTCTGCAGTCGCGCGATGGACAGCGCCTTGTTCTGCTCCGCCCGGTTGAGCTTGTCGGCCTTGGTCAGCAGCACCAGGAACTTGAGGCCTTCCTCCACGCGCGGGCGGATCACCTCCAGCAGGATCTCGTCGAGTTCGGTAAGTCCGTGGCGCGGGTCCACCAGCATGACCACGCCCATGAGGTTCTCGCGCGTGACGAGGTAGTTGGCCATCACCTGCTGCCAGCGGATCTTGTCGGCCTTGGGCACGGCGGCGTAGCCGTACCCGGGCAGGTCGGCGAGCACCGCGTCGGTCACGCCCTGCTTGCCGAGCGAGAACAGGTTGATCGCCTGCGTGCGGCCGGGCGTCTTCGAGGCGAAGGCCAGCCGTTTCTGCTGCGTGAGCGTGTTGATGGACGTCGATTTGCCGGCGTTGGACCGGCCGACGAAGGCGATCTCGGGCACGTCTCCCGGCGGCAGGTGTTCCAGCCGCGGCGCGGTGGTGAGGAAGCGGGCGGTGTGCAGCCAGGCCACGGCCTGCGCCGCGGCAGGCGATGTTGTTTGGGCGCGAGGGCCGGGCGGGGAGCTCATGGGGACGGGAAGTAGGGGGAGGGCGGCATTGTAGAATCCTCGGGTTTTGCGCCAATCATCAGTCCAATAACCGTGATCAAGACGCCCGTTACCCTGCTGCTGGCTGCCACGCTGGCCGTGTTCGCGCTTTCGACCTCGGCCCAGCACGCCGCGCCGGCCCCCGCCGCGCCCGCCAAGCCGGACATCGCCGCCGGCGACACGCGCTACAACTCGGTGTGCGCCGCCTGCCACGGCGCCGCGGGCAATTCCGGCACGCCGGCGAACCCGAAGCTGTCGCAGCAGCATCCCGAGTACATCGTCAAGCAGCTGACGGAGTTCAAGAGCGGCAAGCGCCCGAGCCCCATCATGCAGGGCTTCGCCTCGCAGCTGACCGACCAGGACATGAAGAACATCGCGGCCTACCTGGGCTCGCAGAAGTCCAAGGCCGGTTTCGCCAAGGACAAGGAACTGGTCGCGCTGGGCGAGAAGATCTACCGCGGCGGCATCCAGAACCGCCAGATGCCCGCCTGCGCCGGCTGCCACAGCCCCAACGGTGCCGGCATCCCCGCCCAGTACCCGCGCCTGTCCGGCCAGCATGCCGACTACACCGCCGGCCAGCTGGTCGCCTTCCGCGACGGCGCCCGCAAGAACAGCCCGCAGATGTCGCAGATCGCCTCCAAGCTCAACGATCGCGAGATCCGCGCCGTGGCGGACTACATCGCCGGATTGCGGTAAATGGCACGCCGGCTTGCGCCGGATCAACCGCGCTGTTGAACCAACCGCCGACAATCAACACCAATACGGGCGGGCACCTCTGAGGGGGGCCCGCCTTTTTTATTGATGACGAATTCTTCCGCCACCGCCACCGCCACCGCCGGTCCGCGCCCCGCGAGCCCTCCGCAGACGCTGCGCGGGCTGCTGGAGCTCGCGTCCTCCATGCGCTTCGCCATCTCGCTGCTGACGGTGATCTGCATCGCCTCGGTGATCGGCACGGTGCTGAAGCAGCAGGAACCGCTGCCCAATTACATCAACCAGTTCGGCCCGTTCTGGGCGGATCTGTTCATGGCGATCCGCCTGAACACGGTGTACAGCGCCTGGTGGTTCCTGCTGATCCTGGCCTTCCTGGTGACCAGCACTTCGCTGTGCATCGCGCGCAACACGCCCAAGATCGTCGCGGACCTGAAGGCCTACAAGGAAAACATCCGCGAGAACAGCCTGCTGGCCTTCCACCACCGCGCCGAAGGCACGCTGGCCGGCGCGCCGGAAGCCGAGGCGCATCGGGTGGGTGCGGCGCTGGCGAAGGCCGGCTGGAAAGTCCGGTTGCAGCAGCGTGCCACCGGCTGGATGGTCGCGGCCAAGGCCGGCGGCGCCAACAAGGTCGGCTACCTGGCCGCGCACTGCTCCATCGTGCTGATCTGCCTGGGCGGCCTGCTCGATGGCGACCTGATCGTGCGCGCGCAGATGCTGTGGGGCGGCAAGACGCCCTATGGCGGCGGCGGGATGATCTCGGAGGTGCCGGTGCAGCACCGGCTGCCCAGCACCAATCCCACCTTCCGCGGCAACCTGCCGGTGTCCGAGGGCACGCAGTCGTCCACCGCGATCCTGAACCAGTCCGACGGCATCCTGCTGCAGGAGCTGCCCTTCGCGATCGAGCTGAAGAAGTTCTCCATCGAACACTATTCGACGGGGATGCCCAAGCTGTTCGCGAGCGACATCGTGATCCACGACCGCGAGACGGGCGAGAAGGTCGATGCGCGGGTGGAAGTGAACCACCCGGTGCGCTATCGCGGCATCGAGATCTACCAGTCCGGTTTCGACGACGGCGGCTCCTCGGTGCGCCTGCAGTCGGTGCCCCTGGACGGCAGCGGCCAGGGCTTCGAGGTGCTCGGCACCATCGGGTCGTCCACCGAGCTCACGCGCGGCGGCGACCGCATGCGGCTGGAGTACACCGCCCTGCGCGTGATGAACGTGGAGAACCTGGGCGACGCCGGCGGCAGCGGCGCCGACGTGCGCAAGGTGGACCTGCGGTCCTCGCTCGACGCCCGCCTCGGCGCCGCCAACAAGGCGAACAGCAAGAAGCAGCTGCGCAACGTCGGCCCCAGCATCACCTACAAGCTGCGCGACGCCTCGGGCCAGGCGCGCGAGTTCCACAACTACATGCTGCCGGTGGACCTCGGCGACGGCGTGCCGCTGTTCCTGCTCGGGATGCGCGAGACCCCCGCCGATCCCTTCCGCTACCTGCGCATCCCCGCCGACGACAACGGCTCCCTCGACGGCTTCCTGCGCCTGCGCGCGGCGCTGGGCGATGCAGCCATGCGCGAGGCGGCGGTGCGCAACTACGCGCGCCTGGCCACCGATCCGGCGCGGCCCGAACTGGCGCAGCAGCTCACCGTGTCGGCGGCGCGCGCGCTGTCGCTGTTCGCGGGCGCGGAGGCCGGCTCCGGCAAGGCCGCCGGCGGCCTGCAGGCGGTGTCCGATTTCATCGAGACCAACGTGCCCGTGGCCGAGCGCGAGCGGGCCGGCGAGGTGCTGGTGCGCATCCTCAACGGCGCGCTGTTCGAGCTGGCGCAGCTCTCGCGCGAGAAGGCGGCCGCGAAGCCGCTGCCGCGCGACGACCGCACGCAGGCCTTCATGACGCAGGCGGTGCTGGCGCTCAGCGACGTGCACTCCTACCCGGTTCCGATGGCCTTCGAGCTCAAGGACTTCAAGCAGGTCCAGGCCAGCGTGTTCCAGGTGACCCGTTCGCCCGGCCACTACATCGTCTATCTCGGTTGCGCCTTGCTGATCCTGGGGGTTTTCGCCATGCTGTATGTTCGGGAACGCCGGGTCTGGGTGTGGCTCAGCCCCGCCCAGGAAGGTTCGCAAGCGCGCATGGCGCTCTCCAGCAACCGGAAGCTGCTGGACGTGGACCGTGAATTCCAACGGCTCCGGGACGCGCTGCTGGGAGACAAGCGATGAACACCGCCACCACCACCCTCACCCTGCACGAGGGCTACTTTTCCAGGCGCAGCCTGTTCGACTGGCTGTTCGCGCTGGTCGTCGCCGCCGGCGGCATCTACGCCTTCGCCAGGTACCAGTCGTACATGGACGTGTACGAGAAGGGCATCCTGCTCGGCGCGGTGCCCGCGGCGACCTGGATCGGCTGGTTCTGGCGGCCGCTGCGCACGCTGATGCTGGCGGTGGCCGGCTTCGCGCTGCTGGGCGTCGCCTCCTACCAGGGCGAGCTGGCGCGGGCCGACAACGTCTTCTGGCTCAAGTACTTCCTCTCCAGCCAGTCCGCCATCCTCTGGATGAGCGTGCTGTTCGTCATGAGCACGGTCTTCTACTGGGGCGGGATGATCGCGCGGGGACAGGGTTCCGCGTTCGAACTGCTCGGGTCGCGGCTCGCCTGGGTCGCCGTCGGCATGGCGCTGATCGGCACCATGGTGCGCTGGTACGAGAGCTACCTGCTCGGCCCGGACATCGGCCACATCCCCGTCAGCAACCTGTACGAAGTCTTCGTCCTGTTCTGCTGGCTGACGACGCTGTTCTACCTGTACTTCGAGGACCAGTACGGCACCCGCTCCATCGGCGCCTTCGTGATGCTGGTGGTGAGCGCCGCGGTCGGCTTCCTGGTCTGGTATTCGGTGGCGCGCGAGGCGCACGAGATCCAGCCGCTGGTGCCGGCCCTCAAGAGCTGGTGGATGAAGCTGCACGTGCCGGCCAACTTCGTCGGCTACGGCACCTTCGCGCTGTCCGCGATGGTGGCCTTCGCCTATCTCGTGAAGCAGCAGGCGGCGGAGACGCGCTGGTACAAGCTGGCGCCGCTGTGGATGCTGGGGATCGTGCTGTGCTTCGAGCCGGTCGTGTTCCGCCAGACCGCCGCGGGAAGCAGCAGCTACTGGATCGTCTACATGGGCGTGTCCGCGCTGATCGTCGCGGGCATCCTGTTCGGCCGCCGCCGCATCGCCGAACGCCTGCCGGCACTGGAAGTGCTGGACGACGTGATGTACAAGGCGATCGCCGTCGGCTTCGCCTTCTTCACCATCGCCACGGTGCTGGGCGCGCTGTGGGCCGCGGAAGCCTGGGGCGGCTACTGGAGCTGGGACCCCAAGGAGACCTGGGCGCTGATCGTCTGGCTCAATTACGCGGCCTGGCTGCACATGCGCCTGATGAAAGGCCTGCGCGGCACGGTGTCGGCGTGGTGGGCGCTGGTGGGGCTGGCGGTCACCACCTTCGCCTTCCTCGGGGTGAACATGTTCCTCTCGGGCCTGCACAGCTACGGCGAACTGTAAGAAAGGGACCTCCGGGTCCCTTTTTCGAATCCTTGCCGGGATTCGGTGCGTATCCACCAGCGACACAAGGAGAACTCCATGCTGATCAGGACGGGTCGTGACGGCTTCCAGCACCCGGTGACGAGCGAGATCACGCCGCGCGCGGTGTACGAGGACCGCCGGCGGCTGATGAAGTGGATGGCGACGGGCGCCGCCGGCGCGGCGCTGGCGGGCTGGGCGCAGCGCGAGGCGCTGGCGCAGCAGGTGCAGCGGCCCGGCAAGCTGGCCGCGCTGCAGGCGGTGCGCTCCGGCGTCGCCGGTGCCACGACCATGGAGAAGGTGACCGACTACAAGGACGCCACGAGCTACAACAACTTCTACGAGTTCGGCACCGACAAGGACGATCCGGCGAAGAACGCGCACACGCTCAAGCCCTCGCCGTGGACCGTGGAGATCGAGGGCCTGGTGAAGAAGCCCGGGCGCTATGCGCTCGAAGACCTGCTGAAGTGGAGCGCGCAGGAAGAGCGCGTCTACCGCCTGCGCTGCGTCGAGGGCTGGTCGATGGTGATCCCGTGGGTGGGCTATTCGTTCTCCAACGTGGCCAGGCGCGTCGAACCCCTGGGCAACGCGAAGTTCGTCGAGTTCATCACGCAGGCCGATCCCAAGACCATGCCTTTCGTGGGCTCGCGCGTGCTGGACTGGCCGTACGTCGAAGGCCTGCGGATGGACGAGGCCATGAACCCGCTGACGCTGCTCACGTTCGGCATGTATGGCGAGGTGCTGCCCAACCAGAACGGCGCGCCGGTGCGCATCGTGGTGCCGTGGAAGTACGGCTTCAAGAGCGGCAAGAGCCTGGTGAAGATCCGCTTCTCCGAGCAGATGCCCAAAACCGCCTGGAACAAGGCTGCCGCCAACGAGTACGGCTTCTATTCCAACGTGAACCCGAACGTGGACCATCCGCGCTGGTCGCAGGCCACCGAACGCCGCATCGGCGAGGACGGCCTGTTCGCCAAGAAGCGCAAGACGCTGGTGTTCAACGGCTACGAGGCGCAGGTCGGCCAGCTGTACGCCGGCATGGACCTCAAGAAGAACTACTGATGGCGCTCGCGCGCAAGTTGCTGCATCCCGCGGCCAAGCCGCTGGTGTTCGCGCTCTCGCTGCTGCCCTTCGCCTGGCTGCTGTTCGGCGCGTTCACCGACAACCTGGGCGCGAACCCGGCCGAATACCTGGAACGCGCGACGGGCGACTGGACGCTGCGCTTCCTGTGCCTGACGCTCGCCGTCACGCCGGTCCGCGTGATGGCGAACCTGCCGGCGCTCGCGCGCTTTCGCCGCATGCTGGGGCTCTTCACGTACTTCTACGTGGTGCTGCACCTCACCTGCTATGCCTGGTTCGACCAGGGCTTCGACATGGCGGAGATCGCCAAGGACATCGCCAAGCGGCCCTTCATCCTGGTGGGCTTCGCCGCCTTCCTGCTGCTGACGCCGCTGGCGGCGACGTCCTTCAACCGCGCGGTGAAAGCGATGGGCGCGAAGCGCTGGCAGGCGCTGCACCGCATCGTCTATGCAATCGCGCCGCTGGCGATCCTGCATTTCTTCTGGATGCGGGCGGCGAAGAACAACTTCGCCGAGGTGGCGGTGTACGCCGCGATCCTCGCCGTGCTGCTGGGGTGGCGGGTGTGGAACCGCCGGCGTTCGACGCAGGCAGCGGTGGGCACCAGGGGTGCCCACCCTACGAGAACGCCGGCACGGTAAACGTATTGGCGTAGGGTGGGCACCTCCGGTGCCCACCATCGTCACGGGAGCAGCTTCTCTTTCCTGAGCTGGTCCGCGATGTCCTCCCGCTCGCGGATCACCTGCGCCTTCGCGCCGTCCACCAGCACTTCCGCCGGCCGGCCGCGCGTGTTGTAGTTGCTGGACATCGCCATGCAGTACGCGCCCGCGGACAGCACGGCGAGCAGGTCGCCCGGCTTCACGTCCAGCGTGCGGTCGCGGCCCAGCCAGTCGCCGCTTTCGCACACCGGCCCCACCACGTCGTACACGTGGCCGGCTTCGGCCGTGCGCTGCAGCGGAACGATCGCGTGGAAAGCCTGGTACATGGCCGGGCGCGGCAGGTCGTTCATCGCCGCGTCGACGATCGCGAAGTTCTTCTGCTCGCCGGGCTTGAGGTACAGCACCTCGGTGACGCAGACGCCGGCGTTGCCCACCAGCGAGCGGCCCGGCTCGATCATGATCTGGCGCTCGCCGTAGCCGCGCGCATCCAGCAGCGCCAGCAGTTCCTTCCAGAGCGCATCGGCCGCCGGCGGCTGCTCGCCGTCGTAGGCGATGCCCAGGCCGCCGCCGAAATCGATGTGCAGCAGCGGGATGCCCGCGGATTCCACCGCGGCGACGAGGTCCAGCACGCGCTCCATCGCGTCGAGATACGGGCCCGTCTCGGTGATCTGCGACCCGATGTGGCAGTCGATGCCGACCACGCGCAGGCCCGGCAGCGAAGCCGCGCGGCGATACGCCCGCAGGGCGTCGCGGTGCGCGATGCCGAACTTGTTGCCCTTGAGGCCGGTGGAGATGTAGGGGTGCGTCTTGGGATCGACGTCCGGGTTGACGCGCAGGCTCACGGGCGCCTTCAAGCCCATCTCCGCCGCCACTTCGCTCAGCACCTCGAGTTCGGCCTCGCTCTCCACGTTGAAGCAGTGGATGCCGACGTCGAGCGCGCGGCGCATCTCGCGCCGGGTCTTGCCGACGCCGGAGAAGATGACGTCCTCGGCGCGGCCGCCCGCGGCGAGCACGCGTTCCAGCTCGCCGCCGGAGACGATGTCGAAGCCGCAGCCCGCCCTGGCGAACACCTGCAGGATGCCCAGCGAGGAGTTGGCCTTCAGCGCATAGAAGATCTTCGCCTTGCGGCCGGCGAAGCCGCGCTGGTAGGCGGCCAGCGCCGCCAGCATCGAGGCGCGCGAATAGACGAACAGCGGCGTGCCGTGGGTCCTGGCCAGCTCGGCCAGGCTCACGTCTTCCACGAACAGCGCGTCGCCCTGGTACCGGACGAACGGTGTGCCCGGCAGGGGGTGCGAACCGGCGCTCATGGATTGCGCACCGGGTTGGCCGTGCCGGTGGGCGGCACCGGGGCGGACGCGGCCGGATTGGGCGTCACGGCCGTGGACGGCGACAGCGTCTGCGGCAGCGTGGCGCGGCCGGCGGCGGCCTCGCCCGTCGGCAGGAAAAGCGGACCTTTCTGGCCGCAGGCGGCGAGCAGGGCGGCTGCCCCGGTAGCGACGATGGCCAGACCCCGGCGGCGGGCGGGGGTGCTGACTAGAATTTGGAGGACACCGAACATCTGGAAATTGTAATGACCGATCTGGAATACCTCGACCGCGCGGAAGCCCTGCTCGCCGCCGTCGAGGCAAGTTGCGATGGCATCAACGAGAGCACCGACGCCGACGTCGACAACCAGCGCGTCGGCGGCATGGTGACCCTGACCTTCGCCGACCGCAGCCAGATCATCGTCAACATGCAGAAGCCGCTGCAGGAAATCTGGATGGCTGCCCGGGCGGGCGGCTTCCACTACAAGTTCGACGGGCAGGCCTGGCGCGACACCAAAACGGCAAGCGAATTCTTCGCCGACCTGACCCAGTATGCGAGCCAGCAGGCCGGCCGGGCGCTGGAGTTCAGCGCCCGTTAGTTCCTGAACAGATCCAGGATGCTGCGGCGCTCCTCGCCGGGCGCGGGAGGCGGCGGCTGCATGGCGCGATCGCCCATCGGAGCGCCCGGCGACTGCTCGCCGGACGGGCCGGCGATGCGCGGGGCGCGCGGCTCGCCAACGCCGTTGCCGGTGCCGCTGCTGTCGGCGCCCGGCACCCCCAGGCTCGCCACGCCGTTGCCGCGCGCGTATTCCTCGTAGAACCATTCGCCGCCGACGTTGATCACGCCCTCGGGGGCGGACGGCTCCATCACCGGCACGCCCTTGAGGGCGGTGTCCATGAAGGAGATCCAGATCGGCAGGCTAAGGCCGCCGCCGGTTTCGCGGTCGCCCAGCGAGCGCGGCGTGTCGTAACCCATCCACACCACCGCCACCACCGTCGGGTTGAAGCCGTTGAACCAGGTGTCGATCGAGTCGTTGGTGGTGCCGGTCTTGCCGTACAGGTCGGGGCGCTTCAGGTCGCGCTGGGCGCGCGCCGCCGTGCCGGAGCGGGCGACCTCCTGCAGCAGGCGGTCCATCATGAAGGCGTTGCGGGCATCGATGGCGCGCATCGATTCGTTCAGCAGCGGCGGCTGGCTTTCCACCAGCGGCTTGCCCTTGAAGTCGGTGATGCGCGTGATCAGCCACGGGTTCACGCGGTAGCCGCCGTTGGCGAACACGGCGTAGCCGGTGGCCATCTGCATGGGCGTCACCGAGCCGGCGCCCAGCGCCATGGTCAGGTAGGCCGGGTGCTTCTCGGCATCGAAGCCGAAGCGGCTGATCCAGTCCTGCGCGTTCTGCGGTCCCACGGCCTGCAGGATCCGGATCGACACCATGTTCTTGGACTTGGCCAGCGCCGTGTGCAGCGGCATCGGGCCCTCGAACTTGCCGTCGTAGTTCTTGGGCTCCCAGGGCTGGCCGCCGGTCACGCCGGAATCGAAGAACAGCGGGCTGTCGTTGACGATGGTGGAGGGCCCGAAGCCCTTTTCCAGCGCCGCGGAGTAGATGAAGGGCTTGAAGCCCGAGCCGGGCTGGCGCCAGGCCTGCGTGACGTGGTTGAACTTGTTCTTGTTGAAGTCGAAGCCGCCGACCATGGCGCGGATCCCGCCGTCGCGCGGGTCGAGGGCGATGAAGGCGCCTTCCACTTCGGGGAGCTGGGTGATCTCCCAGGTGTCCTTGGGCGTCTTCATCACGCGGATCACGGCGCCGCGGCGGATCTTGATCTTGGGCGTGGCCTTGTCCGAGAGGCCCGAACGCGCGGCTTCCAGGCCGGCGCCGACGATCTCGAAGCGGTCGCCGTTGCCGCGCACCGCCACGATCTTCTTCGGGTTGACTTCCAGCACCACGGCGGCCATCACGTCGCCGTTGTCCGGATGTTCGGCCAGCGCGTCGTCGATCGCGTCGTCCAGCTCCTTGGGATCGGCCGGCAGGTCGACGAAGCGCTCGGGGCCGCGGTAGATCTGGCGCTTCTCGTAGTCCATGATGCCCTTGCGCAGGGCCTTGTACGCCGCTTCCTGTTCGTTGGCCTTCACCGTCGTGTAGACGTTCAGGCCGCGGGTGTAGGTCTCGTCGCCGTACTGCGCGTAGACCAGCTGGCGCACCGTCTCGGCGATGTACTCGGCGCGGACCGGGGTCTGCTGGGCGCCGGTGCGCACGCGCAGTTCCTGCTTCTTGGCGGCCGCGGCCTCCTCGGCGGTGATGAAACCGTTGTCCTCCATCCGTTCGATGATGTACAGCTGCCGGGTCCGCGCGCGCGTCGGATTGGAGATGGGGTTGTAGGCCGACGGTGCCTTGGGCAGGCCCGCGAGCATCGCCGCCTCGGCGATCGTCAGGTCCTTCATCGGCTTGCCGAAATACGCCTCCGAGGCCGCCGCGAAACCGTAGGCGCGGTTGCCCAGGAAGATCTGGTTCATGTAGATCTCGAGGATCTGGTCCTTCGTCAGCAGGTGTTCCAGCTTGAAGGTCAGGAGCACCTCGTAGAGCTTGCGGGTGAAGGTCTTCTCGGAGGAGAGGTAGACGTTGCGCGCCACCTGCATGGTGATCGTCGAGGCGCCCTGGCTCTTGGCCCGGCCCAGGTTGGCGATGCCGGCGCGCATCAGGCCCTTGTAGTCCACCCCGTGGTGCTGGTAGAAGCGCGAGTCCTCGATCGCCAGCACGGCGTTCTTCATGACGGCCGGGATCTCGGCGATCGGCGTCAGGTTGCGGCGCTCCTCGCCGAATTCCCCGATCAGCACGCCGTCGGCGCTGAACACGCGCAGCGGCAGCTTGGGCCGGTAGTCCGAGAGGTCGCCGATGTCGGGCAGGTTGGGATAGGCGACGGCCAGGGCGACGCCGGCGACCGTGGCCCCGACCGCGAACAGCGCGAACAGCAGGCCGAACGCCCAGCCGAAGGATTTCAGCAGGAAACGTTGCCAGAACGGGCGGCGCGGCGCGGCGCCGGGAGCGTCGCGAGAGGGATCGTCAGCCATAAAACTCCATTGGGCGGCCCGGGGCGCCCATTATAAAAATGCCTTCATCTGAGCCGACCGGCTGGCATCCGGTTCCGTCACGCGCGTCGGATGCACGCTTGCGGGGGCCTCGCGGCACATGGTAAAGCGCAGCCAAGTATGGCACTCCAGCTCGTCGGCTTTTGACAACGGACGCTTCCCCTTTGCGCCGAAATTCCTTTGTCCGACAAGGATGTTACGGCTAGCATTGAAGTGGAATCTTAAGTTCGTTACGCCTTGACACGAGGCGTCGTAGGAGACGGGTTTGACCTTATTCGGCTCTCTGTTCGGCAGCAAGTCCGGACCCCTGCTGGGCCTGGACATCAGCTCTTCCAGCGTGAAGCTGGTCGAACTCGGCCTGGCCAAGAACGGCGGCTACATCCTGGAGCGCTGCGCCATCGAGCCGCTGGAACGCGGCTGGATCAACGACGGCAACGTCGAGAAGTTCGACGAAGTGGCCGAGGCCATGCGCCGCGTCGTCAAGAAGAGCGGCACCCGCACCAAGAACGTCGCCATGGCGCTGCCGGCATCGGCCGTGATCACCAAGAAGATCGTCCTGCCCGGCGGCATGTCGGACCAGGAGCTGGAGATCCAGGTCGAGACCGAGGCCAACCAGTACATCCCCTTCTCGCTCGACGAGGTGAGCCTGGATTTCTGCGTCGTCGGCCCCAGCAGCACCTCCAGCGGCGACGTCGAGGTGCTGATCGCCGCCTCCCGCAAGGAAAAGGTGCAGGACCGCCAGGGCCTGGCCGAAGCAGCGGGCCTGAAGCCCGTGATCATCGACGTCGAATCCTATGCGTCACGCCTGGCCGCCGGCCGGCTGATCAGCAACCTGCCGCTGGAAGGCAAGGACCAGCTGGTCGCCCTGTTCGAGGTCGGCGCGTCCACCACCAGCATGCAGGTGATCCGCAACGACGAGGTGCTGTACGACCGCGACCAGGCCTTCGGCGGCGCCCAGCTCACCCAGCTGATCGTGCGGCAGTACGGTTTCTCGGCCGAGGAGGCGGAAGCCAAGAAGCGCAGCGGCGAGCTGCCCGAGGACTACGAGCACGGGGTGCTGCGTCCCTTCGTCGACAGCATGGCGCAGGAAGTCGCCCGTGCCCTGCAGTTCTTCTTCACCAGCACGCCGCACAACCGCATCGACCACATCATGGTGGCCGGCGGCTCCGCGGCGCTGCCCGGGCTGAGCGAGGCCATCACGGCCCAGACCTCGTTCCCCTGTGCCCTGGCCGACCCGTTCCAGGGCATGCAGTTCGGCGACGCCGTGCGCGAGAAGAAGGTCCGCCGCGAGGCGCCCTCGTACCTCACCTCGTGCGGCCTCGCCATGCGGAGGTTCCTGCAGTGATCCTGATCAACCTGTTGCCGCACCGCGAGGCGGCACGCAAGCGTCGCCGCGAGACGTTCTACGCGGGGCTCGGCGCGTCCGCCGTCGCGGGCGCGTTGATCGCCGGCGGCATCTACCTCTGGTACGCGGCGCAGATCTCGGCGCAGGAGGACCGCAACCTGGTCCTGAAGAACGAGATCAAGCGGCTGGAAGCCCAGATCAAGGACATCGCCGCCCTGCAGGAGGAGATCGCCGCGCTGCGCGCCCGCCAGCAGGCGGTGGAAGACCTGCAGGCCAACCGCAACATGCCGGTGTACCTGCTCAACGACATGGTGCGCCTGCTGCCGGACGGCGTGTACCTCACGGCCATGAAGCAGACCAACGACAGCGTCGCCTTCGTCGGTGTCGCCCAGTCCAACGAGCGGGTCTCCGAGCTGCTGCGCAACCTGGCGAGCGGCAGCCCCTGGATCACCAAGCCCGAGCTCATCGAGATCGTGGCGGGCTCCGTCACGCTGCCGCCCAAGGATGTGCGCAGGATCTACAACTACAAGATGACGGTGAAGCTGGTGCGCGCCGTCGACGCCCAGAAGGCGGCCTCGGCGGCTTCAGCGGCAGCGGCGGCCGCCGGCGCGTCG
>NZ_DASVNN010000109.1:0-64633 GCF_036383835.1 Ramlibacter sp. | reverse complement strand
GCGACCGCGGACGTGCGCCGGGCCGGCGGCGTGCCGCCCGTATCGAGCCGCGCGGGAAAGCCGGGCCGGCGCGTCATGCGCCGCCCTCGCCGCGCGCGATCTGCACGGCGGCCTGGCCCCAGTAGCGCAAGGCGTCGTGGTCGGTCAGGTCCACCTTCAGCGGCGTGATGGTGGGGTGTCCCTGCAGCGAAGCATGGAAGTCGGTGCCCTCGGCGTCGTCCTTGGGCAGGCCGGCGCCGCCGATCCAGTACATGGTGTCGCCGCGCGGACTGGTCTGCGCGATCACCTTCTCCGCCGCGTGCCGGCGGCCGAGGCGGCACACCTTGTAGGGCTTCAGTTCCTCGTAGGGCCGGTTCGGGATGTTGACGTTCAGCAGCCAGTGCGCGGCGTCGGTGCGGTGGTGCGCCACCAAATATTCGATCAGCTCGCGCGCCTTGCGCGCGGCGGCGTCCAGGTTGGCCCAGCCCTTCTCCGTCTGCGAGAAGGCGATCGCCGGGATCCCGAACAGGTAGCCCTCCATCGCGGCGCCCACGGTGCCGGAATAGATCGTGTCGTCGCCCATGTTGGCGCCGTTGTTGATGCCGCTCACCACGAGGTCGGGCCGCTGCTCCAGCAGGCCCGTGAGCGCGATGTGCACGCAGTCGGCCGGCGTGCCGTTCACGTAGCGGAAGCCGTTGGACGCGATGTTGACGTACAGCGGCGCATTCAGCGTCAGCGCGTTCGACTTCGCGCTGTTGTTGTGCTCCGGGGCCACCACGTCGACGTCGCCGAGGTCGCGGATCGCCTCGTACAGCGCCACGATGCCGGGCGCCTGGTAGCCGTCGTCGTTGGAAAGCAGGATCTTCATGGTGATCCGGTCGATTGTAGGGGGCGGTCACGGCAGGGACATCCGCCCTCCGGGGGCCTTGCCTATGATGGGCGCCACGAAGGAGAGTGACGCCATGCATGCCTGGCTTTGCGAGAACCCCACCGGCGTGGAAGCGCTGCAATGGAAGGAACTGCCCACGCCCCGGCCGAAGGCCGGCGAGGTGCTGGTGGAGATCGAGGCGGCCAGCCTGAACTTCCCCGACCTGCTGATCGTGCAGAACAAGTACCAGTTCAAGCCGCAGCTGCCCTTCGTGCCGGGTTCGGAATACGCGGGCACGGTGGCTGCCCTCGGTGAAGGCGTCACGCACCTGGAGGTGGGCCAGCCGGTCGCCTGCCTCTCCGGCACCGGCGGCTTCGGCACGCACGCCGTCGCGCCGGCGGACCGCTGCATGCCGCTGCCGCCCGGCTTTCCCTTCGTCGATGCGGCCGCCTTCATCATGATCTACGCGACCTCGCACCACGCACTGGTGGATCGCGCGCAGCTGAAGGCCGGGGAGACGCTGCTGGTGCTCGGCGCCGCCGGCGGCGTGGGCACGGCGGCGATCCAGATCGCCAAGGCGATGGGCGCGCGCGTGATCGCGGCGGCGTCGACCGACGAGAAATGCGATCTGTGCCTCTCGCTCGGGGCCGACGCCACGATCAACTACACGCAGCATGCGGTGCCCAATGCCTTCCGCGAAGCGGTCAAGGCCGCGACGGAGGGCAAGGGCCCCGACGTGATCTACGACCCCGTGGGCGGCGAGTTCGCCGAGCCGGCCTTCCGCTCGATCGCCTGGCGCGGCCGCTACCTGGTGGTGGGCTTCGCGGCGGGCCCGATCCCGAGCCTGCCGCTGAACCTGCCGCTGCTGAAAGGCGCGTCCATCGTCGGCGTGTTCTGGGGCGAGTTCTCGCGCCGCGAACCGAAGGCGAACGCCGCCATGATGGGCCAGCTGGCCCAGTGGTACGCCCAGGGCAAGGTCAAGCCCGTCATCGACCGCGCGATGCCGATGGCCGAGCTCAAGGCCGCCTACGCGCACATGGGTTCGCGCGCCGTGAAGGGCAAGCTGGTCCTCGTGAACGCCTGAACGCGCAAGCCGTTCGCCGGCCGGGCTATAATCGCAGGCTCACGGTGGCTGTAGCTCAGTTGGTAGAGTCCAGGATTGTGATTCCTGTTGTCGTGGGTTCGAGTCCCATCAGCCACCCCACCCCCTCCTTTCTCGAAGTGCCCCTGTCCTGACCAGGACGCGCATTTCGGTCTCGCGGCTTTCCCGCACCTCCCCGACAATTCATCAGGCGCCCCCCGGTGCGGGCACGCGCTGATCGGCTACCATGGGATGCGAAACACGCCATCCAAGAGCCGTGGTGACACTGATGCAGTAAGAAACCCTGACGGGCCGCCGCCCCATGCGCGGCCCGCGCACGCGGAGAACACCATGGCCAAGCCCAATTACGCGTTCGAGAAACGCCAGCGGGAACTCGACAAGAAGCGCAAGAAGCAGGAGAAGGAGGACCGCAAGAGCACCACGCGGCCGCCGCCCCTGCCCTCGACCACGCAGCCGCCGGACGGCGAGGTGCGCGGGTGAAGGACGACGTCAAGACGAAGGTGCGCGCCGGCGGCCTTCGCTACGAGTCGAAGTCGACCGGCACCGACTTCCCGGGTCCCTATGGCGGGACCATGAGCTGCTTCATGTGCGGCCGCCACGTGCCGCGCTCGCGGCTGCAGGCCTTCAAGCTCGCAACCGGCCTGAAGTTCCGCTGCCGCGACGGCTGCTAGCGGCGCCCTCGCAAGCCGCGCCCCGCGGGCGCGGCCCCGGCGCGCGCCTTACCGGGTCGCGCCTTCCTTCGGCTTCGGCACCTTGATCTGGACGTTGAAGCGGTCCTTGAGCAGGTTGTAGTAAGCCTCCGCCTCGGCCGTCGTCCAGGCGCGGGCGTACTGCAGCAGTTCCTGCTGCGCCTGTTGCGCGGCCGGCGCCTCGCGCGGCAGCACGCGATTCACCTTGACGATGGAATAGCCCTCGAGGCCCAGGTCCACGCCCGCCAGCGCCGGCAGCTTCGAAGGATCGGCGCGCAGCGCGGCCTCCACCACCTTGGGCGACTGCTTGTCCGCCGCCTGCCGCGACAGCACCACGGCCGCCGGCAGTTGGGCGCCGGCCGGATTGGCCTTCCAGGCGGCCAGCTTCGCCTCGCCTTCCTTCTTCGCCAGCTCCGCGGCCTTGGTGGCGACCACGCGATCGCGCACCTGGTCCTTCACTTCCTCGAAGGGACGCGCGTGCGCCGGCGAATACTGCGTGATGCGGCCGGCCACCAGCTGGCTCGGCCCGAACTCCACCGCCTCGGTGTTGCGCTTGCGCTCCAGCGCGTCGGAAGAGAACAGCGACTGGAGGAACTTCGGGTTGGCCAGCGGGCCCTTCACGCCTGCCTGCGGCGTGCGGGTGACCGCCTGCGCGGTGCGCACCTCCAGCTTCAGCTTTTCGGCCACCGGCTTGAGCGAATCCGGCTGCTCGTAGACCGTGTTGCTGAAGGTCTCGGCGGACTCCGAGAACTTCTTCTGCGCCTGCTCGCGCCTGACCTGCTCCTCCAGCTTCGGCCGCATCTCCTCGAAGGTGGGCGGCTTCTCCGACTTCATGTCGGTGAGCTGCACGATGTGGTAGCCGAACTCGGACTCCACCAGGCCGCTGATCTCGCCCTTCGTCTTCATGCCGAAGACGACGTCCTCCACCGGCTTGACCATCGCGCCGCGCCCGAAGAAGTCGAGGTCGCCGCCCTGTGCCGCGGAGCCGGGGTCCTGCGATTCCTTCTTCGCGATGTCGGCGAAGCCGGCCGGGTTCTTCTTCACCTGCGCCAGCACGGCCTCGGCCTTCGCGCGCGCCTTGTCCTTGTCTGCCTGCGGTGCGCCCTTGGGCACCGCGATCAGGATGTGGCTGGCGCGGCGTTCGTCCTTGCCGCCCAGGCGGGAGGCGTTCTGCTCGTAATAGGTCTTGAGGTCCGCTTCGTTGACCGTCACGTCCTTCGACACCGCGGCCGGATCGAGCACCACGTATTCGATGTTCGCCTGCTCCGGCGCCTGGAACAGCTGCGGGTTCTCCTTGTAGAAGGCCTGCAGCTCCGCGTCGGTCGGCGCCACCTTGCCGCGGAAGTCCGCCGCATTGAAGTGGGCCACCTGCGCCTCGCGCCGCTCGAAGTAGGAGTCGAGGGCGACGCCGGCCTGCGCCTTGGGCATGAAAGCCGTCTGCAGCACGCCATTGAGCACCTGGCCGCGCGCGAGGTCGTTGCGGACGTTGTTCTCGAACATCTCGGGCGTCATGCCCTGGCGCTTGAGGACGTCGCGATAGCGCTGCATGTCCAGCTTGCCGTCGGCGCCGCGCAGCGCGGCGATCAGCTCGTTGTTCTGCAATTCGCGGGCGACGCGCTGGTCGCCCACCAGCAGGTGGTTGTGCTCCACCGCGGCGGCGAGCACGTGGTCCTGCACCAGCCGCTCCAGCGTACCGTAGCGGGCCTCGGGCGAGTCGAACAGCTTGGCGTCGAGGTTCGGCATCTGCTCGCGCAGGCGGTCCACCGCCTGCTTGTGCGCGTTGTCCCAGTCGGTGCGGCTGATCTCGCGGCCGTCCACCTTCGCGACCGTCTCGCCGCCCTCGCGGTAGCGGTTGTAGCCCTCCAGCCCGAACAGGACGAAGGAGGGGACGATCAGGATGAACAGAAGAATCTGCATCACCCTGTTGTGGTTGCGGACGAAATCGAACATGCTCGGGACTCGTTCAAATCAAACAAAAAGGCGAACCGCGGTTCGCCTTTCTTCTTTTGGTGGGTGCTGACGGGATCGAACCGCCGACCTACGCCTTGTAAGGGCGCCGCTCTACCAGCTGAGCTAAGCACCCCACCGGAGACCGGCCATCAGTTCAGCGCATCTTTCAGCGCCTTGCCGGGACGGAACTTGGGCACCTTGGCAGCCTTGATTTTAATCTGTGCGCCGGTACGGGGATTGCGGCCGCTGCGGGCGGCGCGCTTGCCCACCGCGAAAGTGCCGAAACCCACGAGCGAAACCGAGCCGCCTTTCTTCAGCGTGGTCTTCACCGCGCCGATCATCGACTCCAGCGCGCGCGTGGCGGCGGCCTTGGAGATGTCGGCGTGTTTGGCGATGTGCTCGATCAGTTCGGTCTTGTTCACTGGGCCCCTCGTGCAGGAATGAGTTTTGGACGGACGCGTCTCTTCGTTCAAAAATTTGTCTCCCGTTCCCGGCAGGCTCCGAGATGTCGGCGCGGCGGGAAGGGGAGACAGTGCGGGCGGCCTTGCGGCCACTGCCGTCGATTAAAGATCAGCGTCGCGAGAGGTGTCAATACGCCCTGCGGCAATACAACACGCGGGGACGCATTCTAGGCCCAACCCGACGACGAGCGCGCGCTCACGTGCGCGTTCGTCGCAGGACCAGCGGGCATGCTGCGCTGCGAGGTGCGCAGCAGCAAGCCGTTACAGGGCGGCGGCGATCGCCTTGCCCAGGTCGGTGGTGCTCGCCTTGCCGCCGATGTCCGGCGTCTTCGGTGCGCCGGACTTCGGGTCCAGCACCTTCTCGATGGTGGCGAGGATCGCGTCGTGCGCGTCCTTGTGGCCCAGGAAGTCCAGCATCATCGCGCCGGCCCAGATCTGGCCGATCGGGTTGGCGATGTTCTTGCCGTAGATGTCGGGCGCCGAGCCGTGCACGGGCTCGAACAGGGACGGGTGCGTGCGATCCGGGTTCATGTTGGCGCTGGGTGCGATGCCGATGGTGCCGGTGCAGGCCGGGCCCAGGTCCGAGAGGATGTCGCCGAACAGGTTGGTCGCCACCACCACGTCGAAGAAGTCCGGGCGCTGCACGAAGTGCGCGGTCAGGATGTCGATGTGGAACTTGTCGGTCTTGATGCCCGGGTAGTTCTTCGCCATCTCGGCGAAGCGCTCGTCCCAGTAGGGCATGGTGATCGCGATGCCGTTGGACTTGGTCGCGCAAGTCAGGTGCTTCTTCCCGCGCTTCTGCGCCAGCTCGAAGGCGAACTTCAGCACGCGGTCGACGCCGTGGCGGGACATGATCGTCTCCTGCATCACGATCTCGCGCTCCGTGCCGTTGAACATGCGGCCGCCGACGGCGGAGTACTCACCCTCGGTGTTCTCGCGCACGATGTACATGTCGATCTCGCCAGGCTCGCGCTTGCTGCCGTCCTTGCGCACGACGGGCGCGACGATGCCGGGCATCAGGCGCGCCGGGCGCAGGTTGATGTACTGGTCGAAGTCGCGGCGGAACAGCAGCAGCGACTGCCACAGAGAGGTGTGGTCCGCGATCTTCTCGGGCCAGCCCACCGCGCCGAAGAAGATGGCGTCGTGGCCGCCGACGAGCTCCTTCCAGTTGTCCGGCATGTACTGGCCATGCTTCTCGCAGTAGTCCCAGGAGGACCAGTCGAAGTGGTCGAACTGGAGGTCGATGCCGAACTTGCGGGCGGCCGCGTCGACGACGCGCACGCCTTCGGGCATGACTTCCTTGCCGATGCCGTCGCCGGCGAGGACTGCGATTCTCTTCTTGCTCACGGGGTGCTCCTTAGGAATGCGAAGGCTTCGTCGAGGAGCAGCGCGGGCGCTTCCTCGGCGATGTAGTGGCCGCAGGGCAGGCTGCGGCCGGTGAAATCGGTGGCGGCCGCGCGCCACAGCGCCGGCACGTCGAAGTTGCGGCCGACGGCGCCATGCTCGCCCCACAGCACGCGCAGCGGCTGGGCGAGCTTGCGGCCGGCGTCGTGGTCGGCCTGGTCGTGCTGCAGGTCGATGCCGGCGCTGGCGCGGTAGTCGGCGACGATGCCGGCGGCGGTGCCCGGGTTCGCGGCGCAGCGCTCGTATTCGGCGAGCGCTTCCGGCGCGAAGGCGGCGAGGCCCGCGTGGCGCGCGCCCATCACGCTGCGCACGTAGCGCACCGGGTCGGACGCGATCAGCGCCTCGGGCAGCGGGCCCGGCTGGATCAGGAAGAACCAGTGCCAGTAGGCGCGCGCGAAGGCTTCCGTCGTGCCGCGGTACATGGCCAGGGTCGGCGCGATGTCCAGCAGCAGCAGCCGCTCCACGGCCTGCGGATGATCGAGCGCGAGCCGATGCGCGACTCGGGCCCCGCGGTCGTGCGCCAGCACCTGGAAGCGCTCGTGGCCCAGCGCGCGCATGACATGCAGCGCATCGAGCGCCATCTCGCGCTTCGCATAGGCGGCGGACTGTTCCCCGGCCGGCGGCCGGCCGGAGTCGCCGTACCCGCGCAGGTCCACCAGCACCACCTCGAAGCGTTCGGCGAGTTGCGGCGCGACCCGGTGCCACATGGCCTGGCTCTGCGGGTGGCCGTGCAGCAGGAGCAGCGACGCGCCCTGCCCCGCGCGGCGCACGCGGAGCGCCACGCCTTCGCGATCCAGCTGCAGGGACTCGAAGCCTTCGAACATGGCCCGCATTCTGGCATCCGGCCCTCGGCCGCGCCAGCAATAATGCGGCAAGCGATTCTTTCCGAACGAGAAGCAATGAGCCCCCACCTGGACCGCCCCGACCTCGAGCTGCTGCTGGCGATCCGCGAGCACGGCAGCCTGGCCGCCGCGGCCGCCGCGGCCGACGTCGTCCCTTCCGTGATCACCAAGCGGCTGGCCGCGCTGGAGGCGAAGCTCGGGCTCAAGCTGTTCCAGCGCACCACCCGCCGTGTCGTGCCCACCGCGGAAGGCGAGGCGCTGTGCGAACGCGCGATCGGCCTGCTCGCCGGCTTCCAGGCCATGGAAGCCGAGTTGCAGGAGCGGCACAAGGAGCCCGTGGGGCGAATCCGCCTGGCCGCGACCTTCGGCTTCGGGCGCGTGTGGCTGGGCCCGGCAATCGCCGAATTCCAGGCGCGGCATCCGCAGCTCGACGTCCAGTTGCAGCTCACGGAGCAACTGCCCGACCTCGCGGTGGAAGGCTTCGACGGCGCGGTGTGGCTGTGGGCGGTGCGCGGGCAGCGCGCGACCGAATGGACCGGCCGGCGGCTCGCGCGCAACCAGCGGGTGCTGGTGGCTTCGCCCGAGTACCTGCGCCGCCGCGGCATGCCCGCGAGCGTGGAGGAGCTCGCCGCGCACGACTGCCTGGTGGTGCGCGAGAACGAGCAGTTCGACGTGTGGCGGCTGCAGCGCGAGCGGGACAAGGCGGAGGTCCGCGTGCGCGTGGGCGGCCCGCTCTCCAGCAATTCCGGCGAGCTGGTGCGCGACTGGTGCCTGGCCGGCCACGGCATCATGCTGCGCAGCCTGTGGGACATCGCCGGCGCCGTGGCCACCGGCGAACTGGTGCGCGTGCTGCCCGGCTACGCGATGACCGACGCCGACGTGCACTGGCTGGCGCCGCACACGCCCAGCACGCCCAAGCGCATCCGGCTGCTGGTGGACTTCCTGGCCGAGCGCTTCCGCGCCGAGCCGTGGAAGCTCACCGCTTCGGCTGCCGCACGACCAGGCTCACGCCCGCGGCGGTGAGCGCCATGCCGGCGACGATCACCGTCGTGATCGGCTCGCGGAACAGCACCCATGCCATCAAGGCCGTGGTCGGCGGCACCAGGTACATGAGGCTGGTCACCGACGTGGTGGCCCCGCGCTGGATCAGGAGGTAGAGCAGGGAGCTGCCGCCCAGCGTGAGACCCAGCGCCGACCAGGCGAGCGCGCCCACCAGCTCGGCATTCACCGCGCCGTCCGGCAGCGCCCAGCGGATGCCTTCGGATTCCAGCAGCGCCAGCGGGATCGTCACGGCGAAGGCCGCGGCGAGCTGCACGAGGTTCGCGGTACGCACGTCGCAGGGCGCGACGAAGCGCTTCTGGTACAGCGTGCCGGCCGTGATCGAGAGCAGCGCGACGAGCGCGAACAGCAGGTTCAGCGGATGCACCTCGCCGATCCCGAGCTTCTGCCACACCACCAGCAGCAGGCCGGTGAGGCCGAGCCCGAGCCCGGCCCACTGGCGCGGCGCGACGCGGCCGCCGCCCAGGGAGATCCAGATCGCCGTCAGCACCGGCTGCAGGCCCACCAGCAGCGCGGCGAGTCCCGCACCCATGCCGGCCTTCACGGCGGCCCACACGCCGCCCAGGTAGCCCGCATGCATCAGGATGCCGGTGATGGCGAGGTGCCCCCACTGCGCGCGGCTGCGCGGCCAGGCGGCGCGGGCGAGGAACGCCCACGCCAGGAAGGCCAGCACGGAAAGAACGTAGCGCAGCGCCAGGAACTTCATCGGCGGCGCATGCGGCATGCCGTAGCGCGCCACGATGAAGCCGGTGCTCCAGATCAGGACGAAGACGGCGGGCATCGCCCGCACCAGCGGGCCGCCGCGGTCCGCCGCGCTCATTTCACCCGCCGGCGGATCTCGGGCAGCGCCTTCTGCAGGTAGTAGATCATCGACCATACGGTGAGGATGGCCGACATCCAGATCAGCCAGGTGCCCCACACCTCGGTGTCGATCACGCCGAACAGCTGGCCGTCGAACAGCAGGAAGGGGATCGCGACCATCTGCACGGTGGTCTTGACCTTGCCCAGCATGTGCACGGCGACGCTCTTGGAGGCGCCGATCTGCGCCATCCACTCGCGCAGCGCGGAAATCGCGATCTCCCGCCCGATGATGATCAGGGCCACGAAGACGTCCGCACGTTTCAGGTGCACCAGCACCAGCAGCGAGGCGCACACCAGGAACTTGTCGGCGACCGGGTCGAGGAAGGCGCCGAAGGACGAAGTCTGGTTCAGGCGGCGCGCCAGGTAGCCATCGAGCCAGTCGGTCGCCGCGAAGACGATGAACATGACCGTGGCCACCAGGTTCTGCAGCCGCGGCTCCAGCCCGATGTAGAACACGCCGACCAGCAAGGGGATGGCGATGATGCGCGTCCAGGTGAGGAGCGTCGGGACCGTGAAGAACATGGGCACCGATTCTGGCATGCCCGGGACGAACTCAATGCAGCGCCCGGTAGATATCCTCCGCCAGCTCGCGCGAGATGCCTTCCACCGTGGCGATGTCCTCCACGCTGGCCGAGGCCACGCCGCGCACGCCGCCGAAGCGTTGCAGCAGCCGCGCCCGCTTCTTCGCGCCCACGCCGGGGATCTCCTCCAGCTGGCTGCCGCCCACGCGCACGCGGGCGCGGCGGGCCCGCATGCCCGTGATCGCGAAGCGGTGCGCCTCGTCCCGGATCTGCGCCACCAGCATCAGCGCCGCCGACTCGCGACCCAGGTAGACCTTCTCGCGGCCGTCGGCGAAGACCAGTTCCTCCAGGCCCACCTTGCGGCCCTCGCCCTTCTCCACCCCGACGATCACCGACAGATCGAGGCCCAGTTCGGCGAACACCTCGCGCGCCATGCTCACCTGGCCGCGGCCGCCGTCGACCAGCACGAGGTCCGGCAGGCGCTGGGCGCTGCCGCCGCCCCCGGGCTTCTCGCGCTTCGGCTTGGCGGGCGCGTCTGCCGGCACTTCGATCGTGGCCGCTTCGGCGGACACGGTTTCTGCCGCGACGACTTCGTCGGCGACGGCATCGCCGGCAACGGACTCGTCCTCCGGCGGCGTCGCATCCGGCGTGTCGCGCCCGGCCTGCGCCAGCCGCGCGTAACGCCGCGTCAGCACCTGCCGCATGGCGGCATAGTCGTCGCCCGGCGTGATCCCATCGATGTTGTAGCGGCGGTACTCGCGGTTCTGCATCACGTGGTGGTGGAACACCACGCAGGACGCCTGCGTCGCCTCGCCCGCCGTGTGCGAGATGTCGAAGCACTCGACCCGGAAGGTGTCGAGATGGTCGGGCGCGAGGTCGAGCGAGTCCACCAGGGCCCGGGTGCGGGCCTGCTGGGAACCCTCTTCCGCGAGCAGCCGCGCAAGCTGCAGCTGCCCGTTCTTCTGGGCCATCTCCAGCCACAGCCGCCGCTGCCCGCGCGGATTGTGGACGGCGCCGATGCGCACGCCCGTCTGCTCGGACAGCGCCTCGGTCAGCTCCGGCGCGACCGGGTGGCTGGTGATGAGGGCCGACGGCACCGGCACGCCGAGGTAGTGCTGCGCGATGAAGGCCTCGAGCACCTGCTCCTCGACGGGCCGCGCCTTCACCGCATCGGCCGCATCGTCGAACTCCTGCACCACACTCGCGTCTTCGACGTGGCTCGGGAAGTAGGCACGGTCGCCGAGGTGCCGGCCGCCGCGCACCATCGCCAGGTTGACGCAGGCCTTGCCGCCCTGCACCACCACCGCGAGGATGTCCACGTCCTTGTCGGAAACCGTCTCCACCGACTGCTGGTGCAGCACCTTGGACAGGGCCGCCATCTGGTTGCGCAGTTCGGCCGCCTGCTCGAACTCCAGCTTCCCGGCGTGCGCCACCATGCGCTGCTCCAGCTGGTTCAGCACGGCCTGGGTGTCGCCGCGCAGGAAGGCCTCCGCATTGAGCACGTCCTGGTGGTAGTCCTCGGGCGAGACGAGATTCACGCAGGGACCGGTGCAGCGCTTGATCTGGTACAGCAGGCAGGGCCGCGTGCGGTTGGCGAACACGGTGTCCTCGCAGGTGCGCAGGCGGAACACCTTCTGCAGCAGCTGGATCGACTCCTTCACCGCCCAGGCGCTGGGATAGGGGCCGAAGTAGCGGTGCTTGCGGTCGACCGAGCCGCGGTAGTAGGCCACGCGCGGGAACACCGCGGCGGACGGCCCACCCGCCTTGCCGTTCGAAGCGAAGCCGAGCTTGTCCGGCGAGCCGGTGATCTTCAGGTAGGGATAGCTCTTGTCGTCGCGGAACAGGATGTTGTAGCGCGGCGCGAGCGTCTTGATCAGGTTGTTCTCGAGCAGCAGCGCCTCGGCTTCCGAGCGCACCACCGTCGTTTCCAGCCGCGCGATCTTGCCGACCATGTGGCCGATGCGCGTCCCGCCATGGTTCTTCGTGAAGTAGCTCGAGACGCGCTTCTTCAGGTTGCGCGCCTTGCCCACGTAGAGCACGGTGTCCTGCGCGTCGAAATAGCGGTAGACGCCCGGCAGCGCCGGCAGCGCGGCGACCTGCGCCAGGAGTTCATCGGAGTGGTCCTGCACCATGGCCCTATTATCCGAGCCACATGAAGTGGGACCTTTTCTGCCGGGTGATCGACAACCACGGCGACGTGGGCGTGTGCTGGCGGGTGTCGGCGGAGCTGGCCGCGCGCGGGGAAGAAGTGCGCCTGTGGATCGACGATCCCTCGGCTTTGCAGTGGATGGCGCCCGGTGGCGCGCCGAGGGTCCAGGTCGTGCACTGGACCGGCGAATCCCCCGACCTCGGGCCCGGCGACGTCGCGGTCGAAGCCTTCGGCTGCGATCCGCCGCCGGCCTTCGTCGCGCGCATGGCCTCCGCGCAGCGGCCGCCGGCGTGGCTGAACCTCGAATACCTCTCGGCGGAACCTTATGTGGAGCGCAGCCACGGCCTGCCCTCGCCCGTGATGTCCGGGCCGGGCGCGGGCCTGACCAAGCACTTCGTCTACCCGGGCTTCACCGGCCGCACGGGCGGCCTGCTGCGCGAGGCCGACCTGCCCCGCCGCCGCTCGCAGTTCGACCGCGCCGGCTGGCGCGAACGCCACGGCATCCCCGTGGAAGGCAGCCGCGTGATCAGCCTGTTCTGCTACGAGCCGGACGCCTTGCCGGACCTGCTCGCGCACCTGGCGGGCCTGCCGGACCCCACGGACCTGCTCGTGACGGCAGGTCGGGCCACGGCGGCGGTGCGCCCCTACGAAGGCCAGTTGGGGAACGGCGTGCGCCTGCACTTCCTGCCCCTGATGAGCCAGCGCGCTTACGACGAACTGCTGTGGGCCTCCGACCTCAACTTCGTGCGCGGCGAGGATTCCTTCGTCCGCGGATTGCTGGCGGGCGTGCCCTTCGTCTGGCAGATCTACCCCCAGCAGGAGGACGACGCCCACCACGCCAAGCTGGAAGCATTCCTCGCCTGGCTGCAGCCGCCGCCCGACCTGCGTGATTTTTTCCTGGCGTGGAACGACGTGGTGGCCGCGCCCTTGCCCCCGCTGGACCCGGCGGGCTGGCGCGACACTTTCGCGCGGGCGCTGGAGCGGGCCCAGGCCCTGCCGGAGCTCGCCACCGAGCTGCAGCGATTCGCGGCCGGCCGGGTTAGAATATAGAGCTTTGCGCTTGCGGGCCCCACCGCTCGCGCGCATTCGCCGCCACCCGCAGAATTTCTTCAGCGCGAGCGCGGCTTCCACCCGAAGACACCGTCATGAAAATCGCCCAAGAAATCCGCGCCGGCAACGTGATCATGCAGAACGGCCAGCCGTGGGTCGTGCTGAAGACCGAATACTCCCGCGGTGGCCGCAACGCCGCCACCGTGCGCATGAAGCTCAAGTCCCTGCTGAACAACCAGGGCACCGAACTCGTCTTCAAGGCCGACGACAAGATGGACCAGGTCATCCTCGACAAGAAGGACTGCACCTACTCCTACTTCGCCGACCCGATGTACGTCTGGATGGACGCCGAGTACAACCAGTACGAGGTGGAGAAGGACAACATGGGCGACGCCCTGAACTACCTCGAGGACGGCCTGCCCGCCGAAGTGGTGTTCTACGAAGGCAAGGCCATCTCGGTCGAACTGCCCACCAGCGTCGAGCGCGAGATCACCTGGACCGAGCCCGCCGTCAAGGGCGATACCTCCGGCAAGGTGCTCAAGCCCGCCAAGATCGCCACCGGCTTCGAGATCGGCGTGCCGATCTTCGTGGCGCAGGGCGACAAGGTCGAAATCGACACGCGCACCGGCGAATACCGCCGCCGCGTGTAAGCTTCGCGCACATGACAGGAAGGCTCCGCAAGGAGCCTTTTTTGTGTCCGATGCCTGCCCCCCGCTTCGATCCCAACCGCATCGCCGTCCCGTTCCGCATGCAGCCCGGGCTGCAGCGGCTCGGCCCCGGCGCGACGCACCTGACGCCGCTCGCGCCGGGCAGTGCGCTGTGGCAGGAGAAGAAGCGCGTGCTGGACGCCGGCGCGAGCCGGCTCGCGGTCCCAGGCTTCGATGCACAGCCGGCGATCGCCGCGATCCTGGCGCGGGCGCGCGCCGAGGGCCTGGCCGCCGGCGAACCGATCGAACTCGCCTTCGAGGAGGATTTCGCCGTCCTCGACGGCGCCACCTCCACCCTGCCCTGGCTGTGCGTCTGCGTGCCGTCGCACTGGGCGCCGGAAGACAAGCTGGGACTGCACTTCGCCGCCGTGCACGCACCGGTGGCCGACAACCAGGCCATCCTCTCGGCCGGCCAGCATCTCGTGCAGCTGGTCACCGGCGGCGAGCGCTTCGAGCGCTCCGTGTGGACGATCACGCCCAGCTGCCGCCACGACCAGCATCCGCGGCGGCATCCGCGCGCGCCTTGGCCTTCCACACCGGACCCCGGGGGCTTCGCGCAGGCCTGCTTCCTGCGCGCCGAGCGCCAGACCTTCTTCCCGGTGGCCGGCGTGCCCGGCCAGGCCGTTTTCACGATCCACGTGATGCTGACGCCGCTCACGGAGGCGGTCGCCACGCGCGAGGACGCACTGCGCCTGCACGACGCGCTCGCTTCCATGAGCGAAGCCGTGCTCGCCTACAAGGGCCTGGCGCCGGCGCGCGCGCCACTGCTCGCATGGCTCGCGGACCAGGCGTCCTGAGCGCCGCCCCTCAGTGTTGCGTCAGCACCCAGACGAGCACGCCGCCCACCAGCAGCACGGTGCCCACGACCGCCGTCCACAACATGGGGTGCAGCGCACCGCCGCCCTGCCCGCGTGCCGCCAGCGGCTCGCTGCCCGGCCACGGCGCGGTGTAGGGCAGCTTCTCGGTGAGCTCGCCGGCCGCTTCCGGCGTGAACATCTCCAGCGTCACGCGCTGCAGGCCCTGCTTGGCATCGGCGGTGCGCACCCAGAGGTCGACCACGCTGCCGCGCAGGCGGGCATGGGCGATGTCGTCCAGCGGGAACTTCACGCGGTCTTCCTTCCACGACTTGCCCTCGCGGAAACGCCCCGCCACCCGCAGCACCTTGGTCTGCACCCGGACTTCCACCTCGCCCTGGAACTTCGGGATCTCGTAGCCCTTGCCCTCGACCTCGACGATGCTGCCGGACAGCGTGGACTGGATGATGGAATAGCTGCCGGTGCCCTCGCCGCGGCTGGGCTGGAACGCCGGAACGGGAGGCTGGCCGCGCACGAGCTCGCCCACCGTGAGACGCCCGCCGTCGGCATCGACGAGCACGTCCTGGCTGCTCAGCGTCTTCTTGATGCGCATGCCGACGATGGTGCGCCGGTCATACGGGCCGAGCGTGCGGCCCTCGAGCACCACGTGGTACACCGGATTCTCCAACCTCTTCCCCCCGGGTTGTTTGCGCCACAGCATACGCCTCCTCGACAGTCGCGGCCCCGCCCGGGCGGCGAATCCGGCCACAATCGGCGCTTATGTCTTCGACCCGCAACATCCACGACCGGCGCCTGGCCGATGCCTGGGCCACCCTGAAGTCCCATGCCGATGCCGGTCTGCCCCTCGATCCGGACGCCAGCCGTCTGGCCTTCGCCGACCCCGAATTCCTCCTGCGCCGCGAGACGCGCGGCATCCGCTTCCAGCTGGAACTGCTCAAGCCCGACCTCGAACAGCAGGCCCACGGCATCGAGAACACCATCGTCGTGTTCGGCAGCGCGCGCTTTCGCGACCAGCAGGAGGCCGACGCCCTGGTGCAGCAGGCCGCGGCCGCCGGCGCCGTGACGCAGCAGCCCGCCGGCGCCGACGCCGGCGGCGAGACCGGTCCCGGCAAGGTGGACGAACGCCGCGCCCGCGCCCTGGCCCGCAACGCGCACTACTACGAGAAGGCGCGCGCCTTCGGCCGGCTGGTGGCCGAGTACAGCGCGGACAAGGAGCCGCGCGACCAGCTGTTCGTCTGCACCGGCGGCGGCCCCGGCATCATGGAAGCGGCCAACCGCGGCGCCGACGAAGCCGGCGGCGTCAGCGTCGGCCTGTCGATCGCGCTGCCCATGGAGGAAGCCGCCAACCGGTACGTCACGCCGGCGCTGTCCTTCAAGTTCCACTACTTCGCGCTGCGCAAGATGCACTTCATGATGCGCGCGAAGGCGCTGGTCGCCTTCCCCGGCGGCTTCGGCACGCTGGACGAGCTGTTCGAGGTGATCACGCTGGTGCAGACGCGCAAGGCGCGCCAGGTGCCGATCGTGCTGTTCGGCTCCGACTACTGGAAGCGGCTGGTCAACTTCGAGATGCTGGTGGACGAAGGGGTGATCTCGCCGGCCGACCTGGACCTGTTCCAGTTCGCCGACGATCCCGAAACGGCCTGGAACCTGATCAAGACGTTCTATCGCCTTTGAGGCCGAAGGCGAGGCGGGAACCGGCGCCCACCATCGCCGCCACCGTCCAGAACACGGCGCTGATGCCCACGGCGGCGCCGGCCGCGCCGAACAGCATCGGCATCGCCACGCTCGAGGCGTTGATCACCATCAGCCGCATGCCCACCGCCTCGCCATGGCGGTGGTGCGGCGTGATCTGGTGCAGCATGCTCATGATCATCGGCTGCACGCAGCCCAGCGCGAGGCCGAGCAGCACCGAGCACACGCCCATGGTCACCGCCGTCTGCATGAAGGGATAGACGGCATAGATCATGGTCGTGGCCAGCATGGCGCCCGCCACCAGCGCCCACTCCTGGATGCGAGAAGCCAGGACCGGCAGCACCACGCGCAGCGCCGCCGCCGCGGCGGCGAAGGCGCCGAGGATGGTGCCGATCACCGAGGCCGACAGGCCGCGCTCGTTCCCCAGTACCGGCACCACGAAGGTGTGCACGTCCCAGGCCGAGGACAGGAACCAGTTGACCAGCAGCAGCCGCCGGAACATCGGGTCGCGCAGCAGGTCCCAGGCGCGCTGCCGCCCCGCGTTGGCGGAGCGTTCGGGCAGCGGCGCCTCATGCGCGCCGCGGATGAAGGCCCAGGCGAGCAGCGGCAGCACCGCCATCACGAAATAGGCCCAGCGGAAGCCGGCGTGGTCGATCACCAGCCCGGCCACGAAAGGCCCCAGGAAGTTGGAGAACGCCGGCCCGATCGCGAGCCAGGAGAACACCTGCTTCAGCTCCGTGGGCGTTTGCGCGGCTCGGCCCACGTGCCGCTGCAGCGCGATCACCGACGCGCCGGTGGCGCCGCCGGTGAGCAAGGCCGCGACGCACAGCACCGGGAACACGGGCCAGGCCACGGCCAGGCCTGCGCCCACGACCGCCGCGGTCACGCTCAGGCCCACCGGCCGCTTCAGGCCATGGCGGTCGGCGAAGCGCCCGGCCGGCAGCGCCAGGAACACCTGGGTCAGCGCGAACAGCGCCAGCAGCACGCCCACCGCCGCCGCGCTGTAGCCTGCGCGCAGCGCCATCAGCGGCGCGGCCAGCCGCATGCCCGCCATGCAGGCGTGCAGGAAGATCTGGCCGGAGATCAGGCGCGCGAGCTCGCGCCCCGTGCCGCGGGGGTCAGGCGTCGCTGTCGTCACCGTTGTCGGCCAGGGGCAGCAGCGCCTGGGCCTGGCCGTCCGGCAGCGCCTCGACGTTCTTCAGCGCGCGCCGCATCATCTTCGTGCGGGTGTCGGCCTTGTCGACGGTGTCCGCGGCCTTCTGCACCTGCTCCTTGATGCGCGCGACCCATTCGCCATAGCGGTCGAATTCGGTCTTCACCGCGCCGAGCACCTTCCACACCTCCGACGCCTGCTGCTCCAGCGCCAGCGTGCGGAAGCCCATGTGCAGGCTGTTGAGCATCGCCAGCAGCGTGGTGGGTCCGGCCAGCGTGACGCGGTAGTCGCGCTGGATCCGGTCCATCAGGCCGGGACGGCGCAGCACCTCGGCGTAGAGGCTCTCGATCGGAAGGAACAGGATCGCGAAGTCGGTGGTGTACGGCGGGCACAGGTAGTACTCGCAGATCGACTTGGCTTCCTCGCGGATGCGCACTTCCAGCGCGCGGCCCGCGCTTTCGACGCCGGCCGCATCGGCGCGGTCCTGCGCGTCGAGCAGGCGCTCGTAGTCCTCGCGCGGGAACTTGGCGTCGATCGGCAGCCACACCGACGAGCCGTCGGAGCTGCGGCCGGGGAACTTGATCGCGAAATCGACGCGCTGGTTGCTGCGCGGCTTGGTCTCGACCTGCTTGCCGTACTGCTCCAGCGTCAGCACCTGCTCCAGCAGCGCCTCGAGCTGCACCTCGCCGAACATGCCGCGGGTCTTCACGTTGGTGAGGACGCGTTGCAGGTCGCCGACGCCCTGCGCCAGGTTCTGCATCTGCCCCAGGCCGTGGTGCACCTGCTCCAGCCGCTCGGCCACCTGCTTGAAGCTCTCGCCCAGGCGCGCTTCCAGCGTGGACTGCAGCTTCTCGTCGACCGTCCTGCGCATCTCCTCGAGCTTCGCCGCGTTGGTCTGCTGCATCGCGTTGAGCTGCGTTTCCAGCGTCGCGCGCACCTCCGAAATGCGGCGGGCGTTGGCCTCGCTCAGGTCGCGCAGCGAATCGGCGATCGTCTTCTGCGTCAGCGCGAGCTGCTGCGCGAAGGCGTCGATCTGCGCGTTCTGCGTGCGGTTGGCTTCCTGGGCCTGCCGCATCAGCGTTTCCTGGAAGGTCGCGAGCGTCTGCGTCAGCTCGCTGCGCAGGCCCCGCGAGCTCTCGCTGATCTCGCGCCGCAGCTCGCGCTCGAGCCGTTCGTTGGCTGCCATCAGTTCGGCACGGCCGGTGTCCAGCACCGGCGGCTTGCGCATCAGCAAGGCCACCATCAACACGACGCTGGCCAGCGCCAGCGCCATCACGATCCAGATTTCCACTACTTCGTCAGTACTTCAGGGTTCAGGGGAGTGAGCGGCTTGCCGTTCACCAGGAAGCCGACCAGGTTGTCGGCGGCGAGGTTCGCCATCGCCTTGCGCGTGGGCACCGTCGCGCTCGCGATGTGCGGGGTCAGCACCACGTTGGGCACGGTCAGCAGGTCGGGGTGGACCTTGGGTTCGCCCTCGAACACGTCGAGCCCGGCGGCGGCGATGCGCTTGTCGCGCAGGGCCTGGGCCAGCGCGGCGTCGTCGACGATGCCGCCGCGGGCGACGTTCACCAGGGTGGCGGTCGGCTTCATCCGGGCCAGTTCCTGCGCGCCGATGGTGTGGTGCGACTCCACCGAATAAGGCAGCACCAGCACCAGGTGGTCGGCCGTCTTCAGCAGTTCATCCTTCGACACATAGCGCGCCTTGCACTCGGCTTCCAGCTCCGGCGAGAGGCGCGAGCGGTTGTGATAGATCACGTTCATGCCGAAGCCGTGGGCGCCGCGTTTGGCGATGCCCTGGCCGATGCGGCCCATGCCCAGGATGCCCAGCGTGCTGCCGTGCACCTCGGCGCCGGCGAACATGTCGTAGCTCCACTTGGTCCACTGGCCGGCGCGCAGGTAATGCTCGCTCTCGGTGATGCGGCGGGCCGTGGCCATCAGCAGCGCGAAGCCGAAGTCCGCCGTGGTCTCGGTCAGCACGTCGGGGGTGTTCGTGCCCAGGACCTTGCGCGCCGTCATCGCGGGGATGTCGAAGTTGTTGTAACCCACGGCCATGTTGGCGCAGATCTTCAGATCGGGGCAGGCGGCGAGCACCTCGGCGTCGATGCGCTCGGTGCCGGTGGTGAAGGCGCCGGCCTTGCCTTGCAGGCGCTGCGCGAGCTCCTGCCTGGTCCAGGTGGCGTCCGCCTGGTTGCTTTCCACCTCGAAGTGCTGCGAAAGGCGGGCTAGCGTTTCCGGGAACACGGCCCGGGCGACGAGGATGCGGGGTTTCGTCATGGTTTGTGTGGCTGGGTCTGGACGGGAGCAGGCGATTCGACCGACGGGGCGGACGGCTTCTGGCGCGCGTGGCCTTCGGGATCCCACCCGACGACGGCCAGCAGCACCGCGAACCCGAGGATATAGCCGACCGCCACGTGCCAGCCGCCGCGCAGCCAGGCGCCGACCGAACGGGCCTGCGGATACATGTTGGACAGCGCGACGCCGGCGGAAGAGCCGAACCAGATCATGGAGCCGCCGAAGCCCACCGCGAAGGCGAGGAAGCCCCAGTCGTAGCCGCCCTGGCGCAACGCCAGCGCGGTGAGCGGGATGTTGTCGAACACCGCGCTGACGAAGCCCAGGCCGAAGGTGGTGGCCCAGGTGGGTGCCGGCAGCGCCTTCACGGGCATCATGGCAGCGCACATCACCAGCGAGAGCAGGAAGACGCTGCCGCGCAGGGCCCCCGGCAGCAGGCTCCAGGTCGGCCGGCGCCAGCCCGCCGTGGCGAACAGCGCCACCCAGACCGCGATGCCGATGACGGGCAAGGCGTTGAGCACTTCCGGGTGCCGCAGGTTGAACCAGACGTTGGCCGCGATCGCGGTCGCCAGGATGATCGCCACGATCGCGAGGCGGGCGTGGTCGAGGTGGATGTCGCGCGGGTTGTCGCGCATGATCGGCTGGCAGGCGTGCTGCTGGCGGGCCGCGACCACGCCGAAGAACAGGGTCGCCACGATCGCGCCGGCGTAGGCCTCGAACACCTGCACCGGGGAAACGCCGGCGATCCACATCATCGTCGTGGTGGTGTCCCCGATCACGCTGCCGGCGCCGCCCGCGTTGCTCGCCGCCACGATGGCCGCCAGGTAGCCGACATGCACCCTGCCCGCGTACAACACGTGCGCCATGGCGCCGCCGATCATGGCCGCGGCGATGTTGTCGAGGAAGCTGGAGATCACGAAGATGATCAGCAGCAGCACGAAGCCGCCCTTCCAGTCGTCCGGCAGGATGCGGGGCAGCAGTTCGGTGACCTCGCTGCGCTCGAAGTGGTCCGCGAGCAGCGCGAACCCGAGCAGCAGCCCCAGCAGGTTCCCGAGCGTGACCCACTCGTGCGCCAGCAGGCCCAGCAGGCCCTGGACGCCGGGAACGCCGGCGAAATCGCCAAAGCCCAGCTTGTACAGCGCGATCGCCACCATCCCGGTCACGGCGACCGCCAGGGTGTGACGGTGGAACAGGGCCACGCCGAGCAGCGTCAGGGCGAACAGGACGAAGTCCAGCGGGAGGCCGGCCAGGGTCAAGAAGGCTCCTCGTCGTTCTTGTTGGGCAAAGCGCGCATTATCCGCCGGGCAGGACCTGCCGTCGCGCTGCAAGTGCCGGGCATGTCGGCCGCAGCCTACGGCGCGTGCGCGGAAGCTCCTACCTCGTGCGCAAGCTGTGCGATACGAAGATGCGCTGGAGGCGAAGGAGTGCAGTCATGAACCAGGATCGCATCGAGGGCCGCTGGAAGCAGTTGAAGGGCAAGGTCAAGGAACAGTGGGGCAAGCTGACCGACGACGACCTCGACGTGATCGCCGGCCGCCGCGACCAGCTGCTCGGGCGCATCCAGCAGCGCCACGGGCTGGCGAAGGACGAGGCCGACCGGCAGGTGCGCGAGTTCGAGCGAACCCACCCCGATGCCAGGCTCGAGGACAAGGAACGGCTGTAGCGTGGGCAACCGCGTTGCCCCTCGTTTCCGTCACTCCACCCAGTGCGTGAACGACGCCGCCGGCTCGCGCGGCGTGTGGAAGGCGTTCACCCGCGCTTCGAGGTCCGCGTAACCGAGCGACATCCCGCACACCAGCATCTCGTCCGGCCCGGCGCCCACGTGCGGCAGGATGATCCGCGCGAAGCCGTTCCAGGCGGCCTGCGGGCAGGTGTGCAGGCCCCGCGCGCGCGCGGCCACCATCACGTTCTCGATGAACATGCCGTAGTCCATCAGCGAGCCGCGCCCGAGGATGCGGTCCATGGTGAACATGAAGCCGACCGGCGCGTCGAAGAAGCGGAAGTTGCGCTGGTGCTGCGCATGCATCCTGTCCTTCTCGCCCTTGGCGATCCCGAGCAGGCCGTACAGGCTCCAGCCGTTCTCGCGCCGCCGGTCGATGTACGGCGACACCCACTTTGTCGGGTAGTAGTCGTATTCCTCGCGGTAATCTTCGGCGAGCGCCGGGTTCGCGTAGACCGCGTCGTGGGCCGCGCAGACTTTCTGCACCAGTTCGTCGCGCCTGGCGCCCTGCAGCACGTACACGCGCCAGGGCTGCGTGTTGGTCCCGGAGGGCGCGCGGCTCGCCACCGTCAGGATCTCCTCGATCAGGTGGCGCGCCACCGGCTTGCCGCGCAGGAAGGCGCGGCAGGAGAAGCGGCTGGCGATCGCCGCGTCGACGCTGGCCGTGTCGCCGACGACCGTGCCGACCTGGTTCATGAGGGTCACTGCAGCGCCTCCAGCACTTTCTTCAGCGGTGCCGGCAGCGCCGCCGGGCGGCGGCTGGCGCGGTCCACGTACACATGCACGAAGTGGCCCTTGGCCACGGTGAGCGGCTCGCCCTGCACGAACAGCCCCACCTCGTAGCGGACGCTGGAGGTGCCGATCCTCGCCACGCGCAGGCCCGCTTCGACGACCTGCGGGAATGCGACCGGCGCGAAGTAGTTGCACTGCGTCTCGATCACCAGGCCGATGGTCTCGCCGCGGCGGATGTCCAGCACGCCCTGCTCGATCAGGTGCGCGTTGACCGCGGTGTCGAACCAGCTGTAGTAGACGACGTTGTTGACGTGGCCGTAGGCGTCGTTGTCCATCCAGCGGGTGCTGATGGCGCGGAAGGCCTTGTAGCCTTCGCGTCCCTCGGGCTGCGGCTTGGCGTGCGATTCGCTCATCGCGGGCGATTGTGCCAGCGCCGCGCGTATGCGACTGCCCCGGCGAAGGTGTTCATCTGCACCTGCACGGTGTCCTCGATGCGGTGGCCGTAGCCGCCGGCCATCGCGAAGGCGAGCGGCACGCCGCGCTGCCAGGCCCAGTCGAACACGCGGCGGTCGCGCGCTTCGAGGCCGTCCCAGGTCAGCTTCAGGCGGCCGAGGCGATCGCCTTCGTGCGGGTCGGCCCCGGCGAGGTAGATCACCAGGTCGGGATCGAAGCGGTGCGACAGCTCCTCCAGCGCGCGTTCCAGCGCCTGGAGGTAGGGGTCGTCGCCGGTGCCGTCGGGGAGATCCACGTCGAGGTCGCTCGCTTCCTTGCGGAAGGGAAAGTTCTTCTGGCCGTGGATCGACAGCGTGAACACCGTGGGGTCGTCGCGGAAGATGCGCGCCGTGCCGTTGCCCTGGTGCACATCGAGGTCGACGATCGCCACTTTCAGGGGCGGGCGCCGCAGCCGCGTGTGCTCCGCCTGCATCAGGCGCGTGGCGACCGCCGCATCGTTGAACACGCAGAAGCCGCCGCCCTTGTCCGGATAGGAGTGATGGGTTCCCCCGGCGATGTTGGCGGCGATGCCTTGCCCAAATGCGGCGCGGCATGCGGAGATCGTCGCACCGACCGAACGGCGGGCGCGGTCCGCCATCGCCTGGCTCCACGGGAAACCGATCTCCCGCATGACCTGGGGGTCCACCGAACCATCGCTGATGGCCTCGATGTAGCCCGGCGTGTGGACCAGCGCCAGCTGGCCGTCGGTGGCGGGTTCTGCCCGCATGAGCTTGATGTCCGGCAGTTCGGCTGCAATCCGGTCCCGCAGCTGCCGGTACTTGGCCATGGGAAAGCGGTGGCCCGGCGGCAGCGGCAGGACGAACTGGTCGGCGTAGAAAACCTGCATCGACCCATTGTCCGGCCGGTCCGGAACTAGGGTCGGGCGCCTAGATTGTTGCATCGCAGCAAAAAACTCTTGAAATAGGCCGGGACGCCCGTATACTTCCTCCATGCTGCGCTGCAACATAGAGTTCAGGGCAGTGACCGAGAAGTCCGCTCCCCCACCCTTACCCGGAGAATTCCATGCTGACCGCTGAGCAAATCCTGGCCGCCCAGAAGGCGAACGTCGAAACCCTGTTCGGCCTGACCACCAGGGCCTTCGAAGGCGTCGAGAAGCTCGTCGAGCTGAACGTCACCGCTTCCCGTGCCGCCCTGGCCGAAGCCGCCGAAACCACCCAGACCATCCTGTCCGTCAAGGATGCGCAGGAACTGCTGGCCCTGCAAGCCGCCCTCTTCCAGCCCCTGGCCGAGAAGACCGCCGCCTACAGCCGCCACCTGTACGACATCACCTCCGCCACCGGCGCTGAATTCAGCAAGGCCGTGGAAGGCCAGTTCGCCGACGCCCAGAAGAAGTTCCTGGCCGTGGTCGACAACGCCGCCAAGAACGCGCCCGCCGGGTCCGAGACCGCCGTGGCCGTGTTCAAGAGCGCGGTGGCCGCCGGCAACAATGCCCTCGAGTCCGTGCAAAAGGCCGTGAAGCAGGCCACCGACGTCGCCGAAGCGAACTTCAACGCCGTGGCCAACACGGCCGTGAACGCCGCCAAGACCGGCAAGGCCAAGCGCGCCGCCTGAGGCTTGATTTGCAGGTTCCTGACACCACGTTGGTGGAGCAGGAACTCTGCGAACCGCGGTCCGTCTGACCCATACTCTCACGGACACTGAACGGGAGAGTTCTTCAGGTTGTCTCCTCGGGTCCTTTCGACACCTTCAATGGTTCAGGGATCCCTTGGCCCTCAGTCGCAAGACTGAGGGCTTTTTTCATTCCCTCAATGCGGCGCCGCCGTGCGGGTTTCCATCGCCGCCTTCAACTGCGGCAACAAGGACTGCATCGCCGCCCGCCCCGCATTGATCGCGCGCTGCTTGCCCGCGAAATCGCCGCTGCCCATGCCCACCAGCGAGGGCCGCACGACCAGGTCGGCGTCCTTCAACTCGAAGGTGTTGATGCTCTTGCCCATGATCGCGAAGGTCTGCAGCAGGATCTGCAGCGGGTCCGACGACGGGTTGCCTTCGGGCGCGCTCGAGATGTCGACGGCGATCACGAACTCGGCACCCATCTCGCGCGCATAGCGCACGGGCACCGGCGACACCAGGCCGCCGTCGACATACTCGTGCGTGCCGATGCGCACCGGGAGGAACACGGCCGGCACCGCGCTCGAGGCTCGCACCGCCGTGCCGGTATCGCCGCGTCGGAACAGCACGCCCTGTCCCGAATTCAGGTCGGTCGCGACGATCCCGAGCGGCAGCGCCATGTTCTCGATCAGCCGGTGGTTCACCTGCGTGTTGACGTAGCGCGCCAGCGCCTCGCCGCGCAGCACGCCGCGGCTGAAGATCGGCAGCGTCCAGTCGGCGAACGCGGCCTCGTCCATGTTGAGCGCCACGGATTGCAATTGCCCGCCCGAGCGCCCGCTCGCGTAGAGCGCCGCCACCAGCGAGCCCGCCGAGGTGCCCACCACCAGCGTCGGCTTGATCCCGGCCTCCTCGAGCACCTGGATCACGCCGACGTGCGCGAAGCCGCGCGCCGCGCCACCGCCCAGCGCCAGCCCGATCTTCGGCAGCGGCCTGGGCGCGGTCACCACCGGCGCCGGCGGCTCGGGCGGCTTGGCCGGGGGTGCGCTCGCGCAGGCGGCCAGCAGCCAGGCCATGACGCAGATCAAGCTGCGACGCGCCTGCGAGTCGCCTATCTTATTGAGAATGATTCGTGTTTGTCTTATGATGCTCTCCGTTCCAACCGACGTCCCCGAAAGGAAACTTCCATGATCTCCAAGGCCGCAGGCTTCGCGGTGCTGCTCGCCGCCGCCGCCACGTCCGCCGGCGCGCAGGAGCAGGTGCTGAACCTGTACTCCGCCCGCCACTACAACACCGACGAGGCGCTGTACAACAACTTCACCAAGGCCACCGGCATCAAGATCAATCGCGTCGACGCCGACGACGCCGGTATTCTGGCCCGCCTGAAGGCCGAAGGGACCGCCTCGCCCGCCGACGTGATCCTGCTGGTCGACGCCGCGCGTCTCTACCGCGGCGAAGTCGACGGCCTGTTCAAGCCGGTCAAGTCCAAGCTGCTGGAAGACGCGATCCCGGCGCAGTACCGCGGCGCGTCCACCGCCGAGGGCACCAGCTGGTTCGGCTTCTCCACCCGCGCGCGTGTGGTGGTGTACGACAAGGTCAAGGTCAAGCGCGAAGACGTCGACACCTACGAGGAACTCGCCGACGCGAAGAACAAGGGCAAGGTCTGCCTGCGTTCCGGCTCGCACCCGTACAACCTGTCGCTGTTCGGGTCCGTGATGCAGCACGTCGGCGAGCAGCAGACGGAAAGCTGGCTGAAGGGCATCGTGGCCAACATGGCGCGCGACCCCAAGGGCGGCGACACCGACCAGATCAAGGCGGTCGGCGCCGGCGAGTGCCAGATCGCCGTGACCAACACCTACTACATCGCGCGCCTCCTGCGCTCGAACGACGCGGCCGACAAGGCGCTGATGGAGCGCGTGGGCATCGTGTTTCCCAACCAGTCCACCTGGGGCACCCACCTGAACATCGCCGGCGGTGCGGTGGCGAAGAACGCGAAGAACACGGCCGCCGCGGTCAAGTTCCTCGAGTACCTCGCGAGCGCCGAAGCGCAGAACTACTTCGCCAACGGCAACAACGAGTGGCCCACGGTCAAGGGCGTGAAGGTGAACAACCCCGCGCTGCAGACCATCAGCGGCGGCGGCGACTTCAAGGCGGAAACGATCCCGCTGGCGGCCGTCGGCGCGAACACGGTGAAGATCCAGCAGATGCTGGACCGCGTCGGGTTCAAGTGACGTGCGCGTAGCGCCGCGTCGCGGCGCAAGGCACGTCATCCCCGCGCAGGCGGGGATCCAGGGCATTCGAAAAAGGCGGCCTGCGGGCCGCTTTTCCTTTGGACGCTCTGGGTTCCCGCCTGCGCGGGAATGACGTTGGACCATAATTGACGTTTACGTCAACGTCACCAGGAGCGAGAGATGGACATCCAGGGTAAGGTCTTCATTGTGACCGGCGGTGCATCCGGCCTCGGCGAAGGCACGGCGCGCATGCTGGCCGCCGCCGGCGGCAAGGTCGTCGTGGCCGACATGCAGGCCGACAGGGGCGAGGCCGTCGCGAAGGACATCGGCGGCGTCTTCGTCAAGTGCGACGTGAGCCAGGAAGCCGACGCGCAGGCCGTCGTCGCCAAGGCCGTCTCCCTCGGCAAGCTGGTGGGCCTCGTCAACTGCGCCGGCATCGCGCCCGCGGAGAAGACCGTCGGCAAGAACGGCGCGCACAACCTCGGTGTGTTCAGCAAGACCATCATGGTCAACCTGGTGGGCAGCTTCAACATGATCCGCCTGGCCGCCGAGGCGATGGCGAAGAACGAGCCCGAGTCCACCGGCGAGCGCGGCTGCATGATCTCCACCGCCTCGGTCGCGGCCTACGACGGCCAGATCGGCCAGGCCGCGTACAGCGCCTCCAAGGGCGGCGTGGTCGGCATGACGCTGCCCATCGCGCGCGACCTCGCGCGCAACGGCATCCGCAACATGACGATCGCCCCCGGCATCTTCGGCACGCCCATGCTGTTCGGCATGCCCAAGGAAGTGCAGGACGCGCTCGCTGCCAGCGTGCCCTTCCCCTCGCGCCTCGGCACCCCCGAGGATTACGCGAAGCTGGCGAAGCACATCTTCGAGAACGACATGCTCAACGGCGAGGTGATCCGCCTGGATGGCGCGATCCGGCTGGCGCCGAAGTAACCCGGCCCCCGGCGCGGGCGGCGCGCCCTATAGTCGCTGGACAAGACATCCAACGACAGGAGCCACGATGCGCCGCCCGATCCTGACCTGGCTGGCTGCCGCCAGCCTGCTGGCCGCTTGCACCAGCACGCCGCCCTCCACCGCGCCGTCGGCGCGCGCGGGCAGCTTCAGCTACAACGTCCCGCAACAACCCGAGGCGGCCTCGGGCCTCACGGCCAAGCCGGGATGGGCGACGACCAAGTTCGCCGTCGCCGCCGCCAATCCGCTGGCCACCGACGCCGGCTACCAGGTGCTCAAGGCAGGCGGCTCCGCGATCGACGCGGCGATCGCCGTGCAGATGGTGCTGACGCTGGTGGAGCCGCAGTCCAGCGGCATCGGCGGCGGCGCCTTCCTGCTGCACTACAACGGCCGCGACGTCGAGGCCTTCGACGGCCGCGAAGTGGCGCCGATGGCGGTGGACGAGCGCCTGTTCATCGGCGCCGACGGCAAGCCGCTCGCCTTCTACGACGCCGTGGTCGGCGGCCGCTCGGTCGGCGTGCCCGGTGCGGTGCGCATGCTGGAGATGGCGCACAAGCAGTACGGCAAGCTGCCCTGGGCCGCGCTGTTCCAGCCCGCCATCCGGCTGGCCGAAGGCGGCTTCCGGGTGAGCCCGCGCCTGAACACCCTGCTGGCCGGCGAAGCGCACCTGAAGAAGGATCCCACCGCGCTCGCCTACTTCTACCAGGCGAACGGCGAGCCGCAGGCCGTCGGCACCCTGCTGCGCAACCCGGAACTGGCGGCGGTGCTGCGGCGCATCGCGGCCGACGGCTCGCGCGCGCTGCACGAGGGCGACATCGCCCGTGCGATCGTCGACAAGGTGCAGAAGCATGCCTCCAATCCCGGCAGGATGACGCTGTCGGACCTCGCGGCCTACCAGCCGAAGAAGCGCGCGCCGATCTGCTACGACTACCGCACGCCGCCGCGCGAGTACCGGGTCTGCGGCTTCCCGCCGCCCAGCTCGGGCGCGATCGCGATCGGCCAGATCCTCGGCATCCTGTCCAACACCACCGCGGAATCGCTGCCGCTGGAGGACGGCTTGCCCTCGGCCGACTGGCTGCATCTCTATACCGAGGCGGCGCGCCTGGCCTTCGCCGACCGCGCGCAATACCTGGGCGATCCCGACTTCGTGCAGCCGCCCGGGGGCAACTGGATGAGCCTGCTGAACCCCGCCTACCTCGCGTCGCGCACCAGCCTGATCGGGCCGCAAAGCATGAAGGTCGCGCAGCCGGGCAATCCCGCCGCGCGCGCCAGCCTGTACGGGCCGGGCGCCGAGCAGATCGAGCACGGCACCTCGCACATCAGCATCGTCGACCCCTTCGGCAACGCGATCGCCATGACGACCACCATCGAAGACCAGTTCGGCGCCCGCCAGATGGTGCGCGGCTTCCTCCTGAACAACGAGCTCACCGACTTCAGCTTCGCGCCCGCCGACGCGCAGAACCGGCCCGTCGCCAATCGGGTGCAGGCCGGCAAGCGTCCGCGCTCCTCGATGGCGCCCACGCTGGTGTTCGACAAGGCCACCGGCCAGCTCGTGATGAGCGGCGGCAGCCCCGGCGGCGCGCTGATCATCCACTACACGGCGAAGACGCTGTACGGCGTGCTGCACTGGGGCCTGACGCCGCAGCAGGCGGTGGACCTGCCGAACTTCGGCTCCACCAACGGCCCCACGCTGCTGGAAGAAAAGCGCTTCCCGCCGGCGACCGTGCAGGCGCTGCAGGCCCGCGGCCACGAGGTGCGCGAGATGAACATGACCAGTGGATTGCAGGCGATCACGATCGGCAACGTGCACGGACGGCAGATGCTGCTCGGAGGCGCCGACCCGCGCCGCGAAGGCATCGTGATGGGCGACTGAGATTGTCATTGCGGGCCAGCCCCGCAATCCATGGGTCCCGGGTCGAGCCCGGGACGACAATCATTGGCGGTCGAGCCGCTCGTACTCCGAGATCACCTGCGCCCCCAGCAACAAGAGGGTCGCGGCGATCTCCAGGCTGAACAGCACCACGATCGCCGTGGTGAGCGAGCCGTACACCACGCTCACCTGCGACAGGGTGCTGAAGTACCACACCAGCACCCTGCGCGTGACCTCCCACAGCAGGGCCGCGGTGACGCCGCCGACGAAGGCATGGCGCCAGTGCAGCCGGCCCACCGGCATCACCATGTAGATCGAGGTGAGCAGGAAGATCTCGCCCATCAGCCCGAGCAGGTACAGCAGCAGACCCGACACGCCCTGCAGCGACCACTCCCCCCCGAGGAAGTGGATGGTGTTCTCCCCCATCGCCTGGATCGCGCCCGCCACGAAGGTCACCACCAGCAGGCCCACGCCCAGCGACAGGATGTAGAGATAGGGCAGCAGCGCCGACACCAGGAAGTGCCGGCGCCGCACGGCGAAGCGGTGCAGGAAGATCACCGACATCGCCTTTTCCAGCACCGTGAAGGCGAGCGAGCTGAAGAACAGCATCGTCACGAACAGCACCCAGCCGACCACCTCGCGGTGCTGGACGAAGTTGGACAGCTCCTCGATGATCGCCTTCGACTGTCCCGGCACGACCCATTCGAGGTAGCGCCCCAGCGTGGTGAGCAGCTCGGCCCGCTCCACGAAATGCGACAAGCCGATCACCGTGAGGATCAGGAGCGGCACCACCGACAGCAGCGCGTAATAGGCGACCGCGCCGGCCAGCAGCAGGCCCTGGTTGGACTGGAAGCCCTTGAGCACCCGGCGGGCGAAGGTGCCGGGGTGGGCGATGACGTAGGTCCCCGCGGCGCTGAACACAGGCATGGCGGCGAGTATGCCGCGCGTGCGTGTCGCAGGGGCGACCCGGCCCCGGGCTTTCCCCGCCTTGCCTGCGCGGAGCCCTGTCCTACATTCGGCGACGAGAACACAGGAGACCGCCATGCACCAACCCGACCGTTCGCGCCGCCGCCTCGTGCAGGCCGCGCTGGCCGCGCCCGCGGCGATCGCGCTGCCGTCATTCGCCCAGGCAGCCTTCCCCTCGCGTCCGATCCGGCTGATCTGCCCCTGGCCCGCGGGAGGGTCCACCGACGCCGTGCTGCGCGCGCTGGGCCAGAGCGCGTCCAGGACGCTCGGCCAGCCGATCGTGGTGGAGAACAAGGGCGGCGCCGGCGGCATGCTGGGCGCCATCGACCTCGTGACCGCCGCTCCCGACGGCTACACGCTGAGCCAGCTGCCCCACGGCGTGTTCCGCATCCCGCACATGCAGAAGGTCGCCTTCGACACCCAGAAGGACTTCACCTGGATCGTCTGCCTCACCGGCTACACCTTCGGCCTCGTGGTGCCGGCCGACTCGCCGATCAAGTCGGTGAAGGACCTCGTCGACTACGCCAAGGCCCATCCCGGCAAGTTCACCTACGGCTCCACCGGCATCGGCACCAGCCCCCACCTGGCCGTGGAGGAGTTCTCGCAGCGCGCCGGCATCCAGCTCAATCACGTTCCCTTCAAGGGCAACGCGGAAAACATGCAGGCCATCCTCGGCGGCCACATCATGGCCGCGAGCGATGCGACCGGCTGGGCGCCGCACGTGGAATCCGGCAAGCTGCGCCTGATCGCCACCTACGGCAGCAAGCGCACCAAGCGCTGGCCCACCGTGCCCACGCTGGACGAACTGGGCTACAAGACCGTGTCCGATTCGCCTTTCGGCGTGTGCGGCCCCAAGGGCATGGACCCCGCGGTCGTGCGCACCCTGCACGACGCCTTCCGCAAGACGCTGGAAGACCCCGCGGTGATGGCCACCTTCGACAAGTACGACCAGACGGTCGTCTACATGAACACCGAGGCGTACACGAAGTGGGCGCGCGAGACGTATGCGGCCGAGCGCGCCACGATGGAACGCCTGGGGCTGACGCAGAAGATCTAGTTCACACGTCGATCGCCGACGCCGACCCCGCCTTCTTCCGCAATTCGAATTTCTGGATCTTCCCCGTGGAGGTCTTCGGCAGTTCGCCGAAGACCACCGCCCTGGGCACCTTGAAGGCCGCCAGGTGCCGGCGGCAATGCGCCACCACTTCCTCCGGGGTGAGCGTGGCGCCGGGCTTCAGTTCGACGAAGGCGCAGGGCGTCTCGCCCCACTTCGGGTCCGGCCTGGCCACCACCGCCGCGGCGAGCACGGCGGGATGGCGGTACAGCACGTCCTCCACCTCGATCGACGAGATGTTCTCGCCGCCGGAGATGATGATGTCCTTGCTGCGGTCCTTGATCTTGATGTAGCCGTCGGGGTACTGCACGGCGAGGTCGCCCGTGTGGTACCAGCCGCCGGCGAAAGCCTCCTGCGTCGCCTTCGCGTTCTTCAGGTAGCCCTTCATCGTGATGTTGCCGCGGAACATGATCTCGCCCATGGTCTCGCCGTCCAGCGGCACCGGCTGCATCGTCTGCGGATCGATCACGCGGGCGCTGCGCTGCAGGTGGTAGCGCACGCCCTGCCGCGCATTCAGGCGAGCCCGCTCGCCGATGTCCAGGCCGTCCCATTCCTCGTGCCTGGGGCAGGCGGTCGCCGGGCCGTACACCTCGGTGAGGCCGTAGACGTGCGTCAGGTCGAAGCCGAGCGTCTCCATGCCTTCGATCAGCGAAGCGGGCGGCGCCGCACCGGCGACCATCGCTTTCACGCCGCGCGGCAGCCCCTGCCTCAGCTCCGGGGGCGCGTTCACCAGCAGGCCGTGCACGATGGGCGCGCCGCAGTAGTGCGTCACGCCGTATTCGCGGATCGCGTCGGCCATCGCCCTGGCTTCCACCTTGCGCAGGCAGACATTGACGCCGGCGCGCGCGGCCACCGTCCACGGGAAGCACCAGCCGTTGCAATGGAACATGGGCAGCGTCCAAAGGTAGACCGGATGCTTGGGCATGTCCCATTCGAGGATGTTGGAGATCGCGTTGATCGCCGCGCCGCGGTGGTGGTAGACCACGCCCTTGGGGTTGCCGGTCGTGCCGCTGGTGTAGTTCAGCGCGATGGCATCCCACTCGTCGGCGGGCAGCTCCCAGGCGAAGGCCGGGTCGCCCTGGGCGAGGAAGTCCTCGTAGGTCGTGCTGCCGATGCGCTGCGCCGTTCCGGTGAAAAGTGCGTCCTCGGCGTCGATCACCAGCAAGGGCCGCGCTTCCTTGCGCAGCGCGATCGCCTTCTGCATCGCCGGCGCGAACTCGGGATCGACGATCACCGCCTTCGCCTCGCCGTGGTCCAGCATGAAGGCGACCGTCTCCGGGTCCAGCCGGGTGTTGAGCGCGTTGAGCACCGCCCCGGCCATCGGGATGCCGAAGTGCGCCTCCACCATGGGCGGGGTGTTGGGCAGCATCACGGCCACCGTATCGCCCTTGCCGAGTCCTGCCTGCCGCAGCGCGCTGGCCAGGCGCCGGCAGCGCTCGTCCACCTGCTGCCAGCTGCGGCGCAGCGGCCCGTGGACGACGGCCGTGCGTTGCGGATAGACCTCGGCGGCGCGCTCCAGGAAGGACAGCGGCGACAGCGGCGTGAAGTTCGCCTCGTTGCGCGGGAGGTCCTGGTCGAAAATGCTGGCCATCGCGGTCTCCTGGGATGATTCTCGGTCGGAGCGTAGCCCCTTTCGCCCCGGTGCAGAATACGCATCCCCGTGGCCATCCCCCAGAACTTCATCCAGGAACTGATTGCACGCGCCGACGTCGTCGAGATCGTCGGCCGCCACGTGCAGTTGAAGAAGACCGGGGCCAACTTCTCCGGGCTCTGCCCCTTCCACACCGAGAAGTCGCCCTCCTTCACGGTGAGCCCCTCCAAGCAGTTCTACCACTGCTTCGGCTGCGGCAAGAACGGCAACGCCATCGGTTTCCTGATGGACCACGCCGGCATGAACTTCGTGGAGGCGGTGAAGGACCTGGCCGGCCAGTACGGCATGCAGGTGCCCGAGGAAAACGTGTCCCCGGCGGAACGCGCCCGCCAGGTGGAGCAGCGGCAGAAGCAGGCGACGCTCACCGACGTGCTGGAAAAGGCCGGCGCGGCCTACCGCAAGCAGCTGAAGAACTCGAGGAAGGCCATCGACTACTTCAAGGGCCGCGGCGTGTCGGGCGAGATCGCCAGGCAGTTCGGCCTGGGCTACGCGCCCGAGGGCTGGCGCTCGCTGGCCAGCGTCTTCCCGAACTACGACGATGCCCTGCTGGCCGAAAGCGGCCTGGTGATCGTCGGAGAAATGGATCCCGGGTCGAGCCCGGGACAGGCCAAGCGCTACGACCGCTTCCGCGACCGGGTGATGTTCCCGATCCGCAACGTCAAGGGCGAATGCATCGGATTCGGCGGCCGGGTCCTCGGCGACGAGAAGCCGAAGTACCTCAACTCGCCCGAAACGCCCATCTTCAGCAAGGGCCGCGAGCTGTACGGCCTCTGGGAGGCGCGCAACGCCCTGCGCGAACACGGCTACGTGCTGGTCACCGAGGGCTACATGGACGTCGTGGCGCTCGCCCAGCTCGGGTTTCCCAATGCCGTCGCCACCCTGGGCACCGCCTGCACCACCGAGCACGTGCAGAAGCTGTTCCGCTTCACCGACAGCGTGGTCTTCAGCTTCGACGGCGACGCCGCCGGCCGCCGGGCGGCCCGCAAGGCGCTGGACGGCGCCCTGCCCTACGCCAGCGACGTGCGCTCGGTGAAGTTCCTGTTCCTGCCGCCCGAGCACGACCCGGACAGCTACATCCGCGAGAACGGGCAGGACGCCTTCGCCCGCTTCGTCCGCGGCGCCGTCCCCCTGAGCGAGTTCCTGCTGGAAGCGGCGGCCGAGGGCTGCGACCTGGCGACGGTCGAAGGCCGTTCGAAGATGGTGAGCAACGCCAACCCGCTCTGGAAGCTCCTTCCCGAAGGCGCGCTGAAGAAGCAACTGCTCGGGGCGATCGCCGACCGGGCGCAGCTGGGGGAGCACGACCTGCTCGAACTCTGGGGACTGGCCCGGCGGGAACCGGCGCGGGGCTCCAGGCCGCGCAAATCCTCGGAGTCGCCGTACAAGCGGCGGGCCTACGGCGCCGGCCCGCGGCACACGATCAAGCCCAAGACGATCGCGATGGCGGAGCACATCGCCCGGGCGGTCCTGCGCAATTCGCAGGCCTGGGAGATGTTCGGCAACGACGAACACCACCTGCTGTGCGAGCTGCAGTCGCCCCACGGCGACCTCTTTTCCTGGATCGACGGCCGGCACCACGAGCATGGCGGCGAACCGTGGGCCGTCCTGCAGCTCGGACTGGAAGGTCAGCCGTTTTCCGAGCTGGCCTCCCGCCTGAACGCGCTCGACGACTTGCAGCCGATCGGCCGGATGCTGGACGTGGAGGAGATCGACGAGTCCGACCTGCGGCGATCGCTGCGGGCCATCCAGGTGGACGCGGTCAAGGAGGAAATGGACGAAGCCGCCAGGCTTCCGGGGACGGATCCCTCCCGCATGGAACGGCTCTACAACCTCAGCCGCAAGCTGCAGGCGTTGCTGGAAGCACAAAAACCCGGCAGCAAGCCTTGAAATCCGCCGGCGACCCTATAATGTAGGGTTTGCTGGCGGCAAGAGCGACAGCAGCACCTCCGGACCGGCCGGCCCTCGAGCACGAGCGGCGCCCCCCAGCGGGCCCAGGCCAAATCACCGCAAGGGCTGCACACCAAATGTTCGCCCACCCATCTTGCCCCTGAGAGTCGAGGCCCTGGTCGGCCTCCTGCACCCGCGCCGGGTTCGTCGTGGCGCTTTTTTGTTCCTGCTGTCCTTCTCCGAGGTCGTATGCCCGTTCAAAAATCCGCCAAGGCGTCCCCTGCTGCGAAACCCGCCGACCGAAAGCCACTCCAAACACCATCGAAGTCCGCGGCCAAGGCCCAGCTGAAAGTCGTCAAGAGCGACGGCAAGCAGGCCTCCGCCAAGTCCGCAACGAAAGTAGCCAAGCCCGTGCCCACGAAGTCCCCTGCCAAGGTCGAGAAGGCCTCCGCCAAGGAAGAAACGAAGAAGTCCGCCAAGACTGCCATCGTCGCCGATGAACCGGTGAAGAAGAAGCCTGGCCGCCCGCCGAAGGCGACCGCGGAAGTCGACACGCCCCCGAAGGCCACCGGCGCCAAGCGCGGCCGCAAGCCCAAGGCCGCCGAAGGGAAGGCGGCGGACGAGACCGACCTCGCCGACGTCGAGGCCGACTTCGAGGACAGCGAGCCGGCCGTCGAGGAACCCGCGGCCGTCGTCGAGAAGGTCAAGCCGCTGCGCATGAAGATCAGCAAGGCGAAGGAACGCGCCTTGATGAAGGAATTCGGGCTGGACGAGGCGGTCCTGTCCGAGGAAGACATGGCCAAGCGCCGCCAGCGCCTGAAGAGCCTGATCACGCTCGGCAAGACGCGCGGCTACCTCACGCACGCGGAAATCACCGACCACCTGCCCGAGAAGCTGGTGGACGCCGAGACGCTGGAAGTCGTCGTCTCGATGCTCAACGACATGGGTGTGGCCGTCTACGAGCAGACGCCCGATGCCGAGACGCTGCTGCTGACGAACACCGGCCCGACCGCCGCGACGGTGGAAGAGGCGGAAGAGGAAGCCGAAGCCGCCCTGTCCACGGTGGACAGCGAATTCGGCCGCACCACCGACCCCGTGCGCATGTACATGCGCGAGATGGGCACGGTGGAACTGCTCACGCGCGAGGGCGAGATCGAGATCGCCAAGCGCATCGAAGGCGGCCTGATGGCGATGATGGAGGCGATCTCCGCCTCGCCCGCCACCATCGCCGAGATCCTGCGCCTGGCCGCGGAGATCCGCGAAGGCAAGATCGTCATCTCCACCGTCGTCGACGGCTTCTCCAACCCGAACGAAGCCGACGACTATGTCGCGGAAGAAGACTTCGACGAGTTCGACGCCGACGACGACGACGACGGCTCCGGCGGCTCCAAGGCGCTGACCCGGAAGCTGGAGGAACTCAAGGCCGCCGCGCTGGAGAGGTTCGACAAGATCGCCAGCCTGTTCGAGAAGGTGCACAAGGCCTACGACAAGGAAGGCTGGAGCTCCGCCACGTACCAGAAGTGCCAGCACGCGCTGTCCGAGGAGCTGATGACCATCCGCTTCACGGCCAAGACCATCGAGAAGCTGTGCGACATGGTGCGCGGCCAGGTCGACGACATCCGCAAGAAGGAGCGCGAGCTGCGCCGGATCATCGTCGACAAGTGCGGCATGCCGCAGGAAACCTTCATCAAGGAATTCCCGCCCAACCTGCTGAACCGCCAGTGGGTGGAGAAGCAGGCGCAGGCCGGCAAGCCGTGGAGCGTCATCATCCAGCGCAACATCCCGGCCATCCAGGAGCTGCAGCAGAAGCTGACCGACCTGCAGTCGCAGGTGGTCGTGCCGCTGGCGGAGCTCAAGGAGATCAACCGCCGCATGAACGAGGGCGAGGCCTCGTCGCGCGAAGCGAAGAAGGAGATGATCGAGGCCAACCTGCGCCTCGTGATCTCGATCGCCAAGAAGTACACGAACCGCGGCCTGCAGTTCCTGGACCTGATCCAGGAAGGCAACATCGGCCTGATGAAGGCGGTCGACAAGTTCGAGTACCGCCGCGGCTACAAATTCTCGACCTATGCGACGTGGTGGATCCGCCAGGCCATCACCCGCTCGATCGCGGACCAGGCCCGCACGATCCGCATCCCGGTGCACATGATCGAGACGATCAACAAGATGAACCGCATCTCGCGCCAGCACCTGCAGGAGTTCGGCTTCGAGCCGGACGCCAGCATCCTGGCGGCCAAGATGGAGATCCCGGAAGACAAGATCCGCAAGATCATGAAGATCGCCAAGGAGCCGATCTCCATGGAAACGCCGATCGGGGACGACGACGATTCCCACCTGGGCGATTTCATCGAGGACACCGGCAACACCGCGCCGATCGAAGCCGCCATGCAGGCCGGCCTGCGCGACGTGGTGAAGGACATCCTCGACTCGCTGACCCCGCGCGAAGCCAAGGTGCTGCGCATGCGCTTCGGCATCGAGATGAGCACGGACCACACGCTGGAGGAAGTCGGCAAGCAGTTCGACGTCACCCGCGAGCGGATCCGCCAGATCGAGGCGAAGGCGCTGCGCAAGCTGAAGCACCCGAGCCGTTCGGACAAGCTGCGGTCGTTCATCGACACGCTGTAATCCGCTGCAGCAACGACAAAGGGCCCCTCGGGGCCCTTTGTCATTCTCCCTCCCCCTCCGGGGGAGGGTTGGGGTGGGGGCGCTCCCCCGCGATCAGCGCTTGGGCAGCAACGGCTGCGTCACGCCCTCCACGCCCACCAGCGACAGGATCGTCAGCAGCTCGCTCTGCGGGCCCAGCCACGCATTGACCGGCGAATACCACTCGCCGGGGCCGTGCGAACCGCCGCCCACGCCGCCGCTCCCCAGCGTCACCGCCGGGATGCCCAGGCTGATCGGCAGGTTGGAATCGGTGCTCGAAGCCATGATCGACTTCACCTCGCCGCCGACCGACGCGATGCCCTTGCGCGCGGCATGCAGCATCGGCGAATCCATGGAGCTCGCGCCGGCCGGGCGGTCGCCCACCAGCTTGAATTCCACCTTGATCACGTCCTTCTGGTTCCAGCGGGCGTTCTCCTCGGCGGCGGCGTCCTTCGCCAGCGCGAGGATCTTCTCTTCCAGCTTCTTCAGTTCGTCCGCGCTGTTGGAGCGCATGTCGAGACCGAGTTCCGCTTCCGCGGCGATCGCGTTCACCGAGGTGCCGCCCTTGAGCGTGCCGACGGTGAAGGTCGTCTTCGGGTTCTCCGTCGTGCGCACTTCGGCGATCTTGGCGATCGCGCGGCCCAGCGCATGCGTCGCCGACGGCAGGCCGAAGGCGGAGAAGCTGTGGCCGCCCGGGCCCGTGTAGACGATGCGCCAGCGGCGGCTGCCCGTGGCCTGGTTGACGATGCGGCTGATGTCCACGCCGTCGAAGGAGATGAAGCCGTCGACGTTCTTGTGGTCGCGGAAGAAGGCCTTCACGCCGCGCAGGTCGCCCAGTTCCTCCTCGCCGACGGTACCGACGAAGACGATGTCGCCCACGGTCCTGATCTTCGCGTGGTCCAGAGCGCGCACCACGGTCAGCAGCGAGGCGAGGCCGCGGCCGTCGTCGTAGATGCCGGGGGCGTGGTACTTGTTGTCCTTGACCTTCACCTTGACGTCCGTGCCCTCGGGGAACACGGTGTCGAGGTGTGCCGAGACCACCAGCACCGGGCCGCGGCCGGTGCCCTTGCGCAAGGCGATCACGTTGCCTTCGGCATCGATGCGCGCATCGGCCAGGCCGAGCGCCTTCAGGCGCTTCTGGTATTCGGCCGCCCGCACCGACTCCTTGAAGGGCGGCGCCGGGATCTCGGTCAGCTCGATCTGGTCCTTCAGCGTGCGCTCGTCCTCGGCCTTGATGAAGTCCAGCGCCTGCTTCACGGGCGCGTGGCCGCCCAGCTTGCCGAAGGCGGCTTCGGTCGCGGCGTTGATGGGGGGCGCGCTCTGCGCCCAGGCGAACGGGCTCTGCGCCAGGAGCGCCACCGCGCACGCGGCGACGAGTTGTCTTCTCTTCATTTTGTCTCTCTCGGGTTGGGAAAAATGCGATCAGAGCGCGGACGGCTCCGCTTCGACGAGCCGGTAGAACATGCCGGACGCGTCGTTCTCCAGCAGCTCGAGCCGGCCTTGCACCACCACCGGTTCGAGCGAGTATTTCACTTCCTTGCGCGCCTTCACTTCCACCATCGCCTCGGGGCCGGCGGTCAGGCAGAACGGACAGCTCGGCGACCACGCCGACAGCAGGAAGCGCCGGTGCGTCTGGCCGGCCTCCAGCGGCAGGATGTAGCCTTGCAGCTTCACCGTCTTGCCGTTCAGGGGCCGCAGCGCCGCGGGGAAGTCGGGGCCCAGCTTGCCGTCGACCTTGCGGATCGCGGTCTTCGCCAGCAGGGACCAGCCCACCGCGCCCTTGGCATCGGGGAGCATCTGCGTCATCGGATCGTGCGGCGGCGGTGCCGGCGACTCGGCCAGGGCGCCCGTCACGGCCAGCGCCGACAGCAGCACGGCGCGGGCGGCGAAGCGGCCGGCAGCGGTGAGAATGCGGGACATGCCGCGAGTGTAGCGGCGTTAGCATGCTAACCACATGAGCGAAAGCACGGATTACCTCGTCGTCGGGGGCGGCATCGCCGGCGCCTCGGTCGGCTACTTCCTGGCGCCGCACGGCCGCGTAGTGGTGCTGGAGCGCGAGTCGCAGCCCGGCTACCACTCCACCGGCCGCTCGGCCGCCCTCTTCCTGGAAAGCTATGGCACGCCGCAGGTGCGGGCATTGACCGGCGCGAGCCGCGCCTTCCTCGAGCAGCCGCCGGCGGGCTTCGCCGAACATCCGGTGCTCGCCGCGCGCGGCTGCCTGCTGGTGGCCCAGCCCGGCCAGGAACGGGAACTCGCGGCGCACTGGGACCTGCTGCGCGCCATGACGCCGCATGCGCGCCGGCTCACGCCCGACGAGGCGCTGGCGATGGTGCCGGCGCTGCGCCGCGAACGCCTGGTCGGCGCGGTGCTGGAGCCCGGCGCGATGGACATGGACGTGCATGCCATCCACCAGGGCTACCTGCGCGGCCTGCGCCACGCGGGCGGATCGGTGATGTGCGATGCGGAAGTCACCGCGCTCGCCCGCATCGGTGGCGACTGGGAAGTGACGACGAGGGCCGGCACCTGGCGCGCGCCGGTGGTGATCGATGCGGCCGGCGCCTGGTGCGACGTGGTCGCCGGGCTCGCGGGCGTGCCCTCCATCGGCCTGCAGCCCAAGCGCCGCTCTGCCTTCACCTTCGCGCCGCCCGCGGGCATGGACACGCGCGCCTGGCCCTGCGTGATCGGCGCCGACGAGTCCTGGTACATCAAGCAGGACGCCGGCATGCTGCTCGGCTCGCCCGCCAACGCCGACCCCGTGCCGCCGCAGGACGTGCAGCCGGAGGAGCTCGATATCGCGCTGGCGATCGCCCGCATCCAGGAGATGACGACGCTGGAGATCCGCCGGCCGTCGCGCACCTGGGCGGGCCTGCGCTCGTTCGTCGCCGATGGCGGCCTGGTGGGTGGATTCGATCCGGCGGCGCCGGGGTTCTTCTGGCTGGCGGCCCAGGGCGGCTACGGGATCCAGACGTCGCCGGCGATGGGCGAAGCTTGCGCGGCGCTGGCGAGGGGACTGCCGTTGCCGGGGAGGATCGCGGCCTTCGGGCTCACCGAGGCGATGTTGTCGCCGGCGCGCTTGCGGTGACCTAGAACATGGTGTCCTGGTACCGGTCCGTCTTGCCGTCCCGCCGCTTTTCCAGCAACTCCACCCCGGGCCGGTGCGCCGCGCCGGTCTCGTAGCGCATGCCGCATTCCGGGCAGGCGTATTCCTCCAGGTGGTCCGCGAACGGCCCGTGCTGCACCAAAACGCGGAAGAACGCCCCGCAGTAGGCGCATGACTTCTCGAAGGTGTTGTCGGGCATGGTGTCCTCCCGTGCCGAGTGGACCCAGCCAGTATGCGCCCGCGGGGACGCGCATTCAAGAAGCCGCATTCCTGCGTGGCGGCGCCCGCGGCGGCCTTCGCTGGCCACCCCTTAAGATCGTTCCCCGATGACATCCCCCGCCCCGGAGGCGCTGCGCGCCGCCAACCGCCGCGGCGTGCTGGCCATGGCGGCCGGCATGGCCAGCTTCGTGAGCAACGACGCCCTCGTGAAATTCGTGAGCCAGTCGCTTCCCGCCGCCCAGCTGATCGTCGTGCGCGGCCTCTTCGCCACCGCGCTGCTGCTGGCGATCGCGCATGCGATGGGCGCGACCGACCGGATGCGCGCCCTGCTCGATCGCAAGGTGCTGCTGCGCGCCGGCTTCGACGCCTTCGCGACCATGACCTACCTCACCTCGCTGTTCCACCTGCCGATCGGCAATGCGACGGCGATCAACATGGCCACGCCACTGTTTCTCACGCTGTTCGCGGTGATCGCGTTCAACGAACGGGTCCGCGCGGGCCGCTGGATGGCGATCGCCACCGGCTTCGCGGGCGTGCTGCTGGTGGTGCAGCCAAGCGGCACCGCCTTCAACGCTTACGCCCTGCTCTGCCTTGGCGGCACGCTGCTGCACGCGAGCCGCGACCTGATGACGCGCACGATCGACCGGAGCATCCCGTCGATCCTGATCACGCTGAGCACCGCGGTGGCGGTCACGCTGCTGGCTGCGGTGTTCGGGCTGTTCCAGGACTGGAAGCCGGTGACGTGGCAACAGCTCGCGTTGCTGGCGACGGCCAGCGCGTTCCTCTCCAGCGGCTATTTCCTGCTGACGGTCGCGATGCGCAGCGGCGAGATGAGCGTGATCGCGCCCTTCCGTTACACCGGGCTGCTGTTCGCGCTGGTGCTGGGATTCGTCGTGTGGGGCGACGTGCCGAATGGAGTGGCGTGGGCTGGCATCGGCTTGCTGGTGGCGGCGGGCCTGTATGTGCTGCACAGCGAGCGCAGCCGGGTGCCTCCGCTCGTCGTTCCCGCGCAGGTGGGAAGCCAGGGCATTGCAAACGAAGGCGGAAGCCCTGGGTCCCCGCCTGCGCGGGGATGACCATCACTTTCCCCGGAACTTCGGCTTGCGCTTCTCCATGAACGCCTGCCGTCCTTCGACGTAATCCTGGCTGGCGAAACACTGCGCGACGACTTCTTCGCACAAGGCCATGTCCCGCTCCGACTCCGGCTTCAAGGTCTGCGCCACCAGCGTCTTGATCGACGCCACCGTCAAGGGCGCATTGGCCGCGATCGCCGCCGCGTAATCGCGCACGTAAGACTCCAGCCCGTCCACCGGCACCACCCGGTTCACCAGCCCCATCGCCAGCGCTTCGGCCGCCGTGAACTGCCGCGCCGTGTAGAAGATCTCGCGCGCGAACGCGGGACCCACCACGTCGACCAGCTTCTTCACGCCGTCGAACTCGTAGCCGAGTCCCAGCCTGGCCGCCGGAACCGCGAACGACGAGCCCTCCGCCGCGATGCGCATGTCGCACGACAACGCCAGCGAAACGCCGCCGCCCACGCAGTAACCGCGGACCATCGCGATGGTCGGCTTGTTCACGTGGCGCAGCGCATGGTTCGCGCGCTGCGCCTGCTCGTTGTAGATCGCCGTGGTCTCGGCGCTGGAGCGCTTCTCCTCGAACTCCGAGATGTCGGCGCCCGAGACGAAGGCCTTCTCGCCGGCGCCCTTCACCACGATCACGCGAATTTCCGGATCGGCCGCGTAGTCCGTGACGATCTCCTCCAGCGCCTCCCACATCGCCATCGACACGGCGTTGTGGCGCGCGGGGTTGTTGAAGACGATCCAGCCGACCGCGCCGTCCTTCTGCGCGATCATGCGGTCGGTTTTCAGCGCGATCACGGCAGCGCCGTGGCCTTCACCACGCCTTTGGACAACATGCCGTCGGTGTCGCCGTCGGCGTAGCCCAGCTCGCGCAGCACCTCGCGGGTGTGCTGGCCGAGCAGCGGCGCCGGCTTGCGGATCTGCGTCAGGTCGCCGTTGGACTTCACCGGCAGGCCCAGCGTCTTCATCGGCCCGATCACGGGGTGCTCGATGTCGTAGACCATGCGGCGGTGCTGCACCTGCGGATCCGACATCGTCTGCTCGTAGGTGTAGACCGGGCCGCCGGGCACGCCGGCCGCGTCCAGCTTTTCCACCCAGTGCGCCGTCGGCTGCGTGGTGAAGATGGCTTCGATCAACTCCTGCAGCGCATCGGCGTTCTTCACGCGCAGCGGGTTGCGCGCGAAGCGCTCGTCGTCCAGCCACCCGGGCTGCTGCACCACCTGCTCCACGAAGGCGCGCCACAGCTTGTCGCCGCTGGCGCCCACCGTGACGTAGCCGTCCTGCGTGCGGAAGGCCTGGTAAGGCGCGGAGCGGCGGTGCCGCGTGCCGGTGGCCGTGGGCTTCTCGCCTCCGCCGAACCAGGCGCCGAATTCCCAGATGCTCCAGGCGAGGCCCGCTTCCAGCAGCGAGGTCTCCAGGTACTGGCCCTGGCCGTGGCGCAGCTTGCCGATGAAGGCGCCGAGGATGCCGTACAGCGTGGTCACGCCGCAGGCGATGTCGTTCATGGCGATGCCGACCTTGGCCGGCCGGCCGCCCGGGTGGCCCGTCATCATCATGATGCCGGACATGCCCTGGGCGATGATGTCGAATCCGCCCTTGCGCCCGTAGGGGCCGGTCTGGCCGAAGCCGGACATCGAGGCGTAGATCAGTCCCGGATTGACCTGCTTGAGGCTCTCGTAGTCGATCCCGAGTTTCTTCACCACGCCGGGACGGAAGTTCTCCATCACGATGTCGCTGCGCGCAGCCAGGCGCATCACGATGTCCTTGCCCGCGGCGGACTTCATGTCCACCGAGATGCTCTTCTTGTTGCGGTTCAGGACCGCGAAGCAGTAGGACTCGTCGTTGACCTTGGGTTCGAAGTTGCGGGTGCTGTCGCCGTCCAGGCTTTCCAGCTTGATCACCTCGGCGCCGAGGTCCCCCAGCACCATGCTGCAGTAGGGACCCGCCATGACGTTGGTGAGGTCGAGGACACGGACGCCTTCGAGGGGCAGAGGCATGAGCGAGGTTTCCTTGTGGACGTTGCTGTCAGCTGACGAGGGTGATCTGCGAAGTGTCGAACTCGGCATAGATTGTCTGCCCGACTTCGAAGACATCGCCCGGCCGCGCCGTCACGCGGATCGGTTCGAGCGCCGGAGCGAGGGAGATGTGGTAATCCCACGACTCCCCGAGGTAGGAGCGGCGCTGGACGCTGGCCGGCACGCAGTAGCGCTCGTCGCGCTCGGCGGGCCTGTCGCGCAGCAGCTGCACCGCCTGCGGGCGGATCGACACCTGCACTTCCGCCGGCAGTTGGCCATCGGCGGCCAAGGCGCGGGCCGGCAGCCGGAAGCCGCCGAAATCCACGGCATCCTCGCGCCGCGCGCCGGTCAGGAAGTTCGTGCGGCCGATGAAGCCCGCCACGAAGCGCGTCTTCGGCCGGCTGTACAGCTCGAAGGGCGCGTCGAGCTGCTCGATGCGGCCCTTGTTCATCACCGCGATCCGGTCGGAGGTGACCATCGCCTCGGCCTGGTCGTGCGTGACGTAGACCATGGTCATCTGGAATTCGTCGTGCAGGCGGCGGATCTCGAAGCGCATTTCCTCGCGCAGGTTGGCGTCGAGGTTGGACAGCGGCTCGTCGAGCAGCAGCACCGCCGGATTCACCACGATCGCGCGGGCCAGCGCCACGCGCTGCTGCTGGCCGCCGCTCAATTCGGCGGGGTAGCGATCGCGCAGGGCCTTGAGTTTCACCACGTCGAGGATCTTGTCGACGCGCTGCTTCGCTTCGGCCGCCGGCACCTTCTGCAGCTTCAGGCCGAAGGCGACGTTCTGCTCCACCGTCATGTTCGGCCAGATCGCGTAGCTCTGGAAGATCATGGACATGCCGCGCTTTTCCGGCGGCAGGCTCGATTGCGGCGAGGAGATCACCTTGCCATCGAGCTCGATGGTGCCGGCCGACGGCGAGATGAAGCCCGCGATCATGCGCAGCGTCGTCGTCTTGCCGCAGCCCGAAGGCCCCAGCAGCGACACCAGCTCGCCCTCGCGCAGCGACAGGTTCAGGCCATCGACGGCGACGAAGTCGCCGAAAGTGCGCGACACATTGCGCAATACCAACTGGCTCATGCCACCGTCCTCCTCAGCATGAAGTCGCGCCCCATCAGCCGGAATCCCAGCAGGATCAGGGCCACCGTGATCACCACCAGCACCAGGCCGATGGAAGCGAGCATCTCGAAATTGCCTTCGTCGCTCTTGTCGAACAGCAGAACGGAGAGTACCTGCGTATTGATCGAGTAGAGGAAGATCGCCGTGCTCAGCTCGCGCGTGGCGGGGATGAACACCAGGATGAAGGCGCCGGCCATGCTGCGCTTGAGCACCGGCAGCACCACGTGGCGGATCGCCGTCAGGCGCGAGCCGCCCAGCGTGCGCACGGCCTCTTCCAGTTCCGGGTTGATGCTGCGGATCGCCGCGTTGCTGTTGACGAAGGCGATCGGCAGGAAGCGCGTGGTGAAGGCCAGGATCAGGATCCACGCCGTGCCGTACAACAGCAGCGGCGGCCGCGTGTAGGCCGCGTAGAAGCCGATCGCCAGCACGATGCCCGGCACCACGAAGGGCGCCATGGTCAGGAAGCCCAGCACGCCGCTCACGTGCCGGTTCACCAGGTTGCGGTTGGTGACATAGGCGACGCACAGCGCCAGCACCAGTGCGATCGCCGAGGCCGCGCCCGCATAGAGGAAGGTGTGCAGCGTGGCCGTGCGCGTCAGGTCGTTGTCGAACAGCACCGCATGCAGGTTGCGCAGCGTCAGGTTGTCCAGCGAGAAGCCGCGTCCCCAGGCCTTGGCGAAGGCCGCCTGGCAGATCACCGCCAGCGGCATGAAGAAGGACATCGTGGTCACCAGCAGGCACCAGCCCAGCATCAGCCACTTCCACGGTCCCAGCGACATCGGCCGCCGCTCGCCGCCCTTGCCGGTGAGCGACACGTAGCCCTTGCGGTGCGTGATGCGCCGCTGCACCCAGAACAGGAAGACGGTGATCAGCAGCAGCGGCATCGCATACGCCGAGGCCACGCCGATCTTGGGCGGGAACTCGAAGAACTGCCACAGCTGCGTGGTCACCACGTGGAAGCGCGCCGGCAGCGCGATCAGCGCCGGCGAGCCGAACAGCGCGATCGCTTCCAGGAACACCAGGATGAAGGCGCCCAGGATCGCCGGCAGCACCAGCGGCAGCGTGATCAGCAGCGTGGTCTTCAGGTTGCCCGCGCCCAGGATGTTCGCCGCGTCCTCCATCTCGGACGACACCAGGTCCAGCGCCGACTTCGTCAGCACGAAGACGTAGGGGAAGCTGTAGCAGGCGATCACCAGCACCAGCCCCGGCATCGAGTAGACGTTGAAGGGGCCGGCGCCCGCGCCGGTGAGCGCCATCCAGGCCTTGTTCAACCAGCCCGCGTTCGGCCCCGCCAGCAGGATCCAGCCGACCGCCCCGAGGTACGGCGGGATGATGAAGGTGCCGAGGATCGCGATCCAGATCAGTCCCTTGAACGGCATGTCGGTGCGCGACAGCGCCCAGGCCATGGGCACGCCGAACACCAGGCACAGCGCCCCGGCCGACACGCCCAGGATCAGCGAGTTGAGCAGCGCCTCCAGGTAGCGCGAGCGGCTGTAGGCGGCAACGTAGTTGGCGAGCGTGAAGGCGCCGTTGGCGTCCTGGAAGCTGACCACGAACAACCGCAGCAGCGGATTGACGACCAGGAAGACGAGGAAGGCGATGGCGACGATCCAGACGATCGTCGTCTTGTCCCAGTGCTTCCAGCGCTGCTCGAACCGCCCGGGGAGGCTGGCCTCCTCGAGCGTGGTCTTGGCGTAGGCCATGGAACGCGGGGCCCGCGCTCAGATGCCGAAGGTATCGCGGAACTTCTCCTTCACCTCGGGGATGCCCTTGGTGATTTCGTCCTCGGTCGGCCGCGCCACCTTGATCTGCTCCAGCGGCTTGGCGCCGGGCGCGGGCGCGACGCCCTTCATGACGGCGAGCGAGTGCGACTTCACCTGCACCTCGCCCGCTTCCTTCGACAGCAGGAATTCCATGTACAGCTTGCCGGCGTTCGGCGAAGGCGCGTTCTTCGGGATCGCGCTGGGCGACACCATCAGCAGCGCGCCGTCGGTGGGGTACACCACCGCGAGCGGATTGCCCTTGTCGCGGCTCAGGAGCGTGGTGGCCTCCGGCCCGGCGGCCACCGCGCGCTCCTTGGAGTTGAGCATCGTCACGGTGTCGTTCACCGAGCGGCCGATCTGCGGCTGGTTCTTCTCCAGCCTGGTGAAGTAGTCCCAGCCATAGAGCTTCTGCATCATCACCACCCAGGTGCCGACGTAGCCGCTGAAGGCCGGATGGCCGATCGACACCTTGCCCTTCCACTTCGGGTCGAGCAGGTCGGGCCAGTTCTTCGGCGCGTCCTTCTCGGCGACCATCTGCGTGTTGTAGGTCAGGAGCATGAGCGCCGCGGCCGTCACCCAGTAGTGGCCGTCCTTGTCGTTGTACGACTTGAGCGAATCCACCATGTTGGCGGCATTGCGCGGCGTGTACTTCTGCAGCAGCCCCTTCTTCTCCAGCTCCGGGTAGTGGCTCACGTCGGTGCTGCTGAAGACGGAGGCCACCGGCGTGTTGGCCTGGATGTCCTGCTGCAGCCGCTGGTAGGCCACCTGCGCGGTCGTGCGCACGAAGTTGCACTTCAGGTCCGGGTACTTCTTCTCGAAGGCGCTGCACAGGGCGGCCGCCTCCTCGGTGTTGTAGTGGGCCGTGTACACGGTGACCGGCTTTTCCTTCTTCGCCGCGTCGTACAGCTCCTTTTCCCAGGGCTGCATCTGCGCGCTCGCCGCGCCGCCGGCCAGCGCGAAGGCAGCCGTCATGCACACGAGGAAGGTCCGGCGGAACGGGGTGGGCATGGCTCGTCTCCTGGCGGCGGGGGCCGCTCCTATATTTGTGGGGCCGCCCACTCTAGGCCCATGCACCGGCACGAGGCATCCGCACTTACCTGCATGCGGAGCGAACCGGAAAGTTCGCCTACCGGCCGCGGAAGACCGGCTTGCGCTTCTCGCCGAAGGCGCGCACGCCCTCGCGGTAGTCCTCGCTGGCGTTGGCCGCGCCGGCGGCCGCCTCCGCCTCTTCGCGCAGGGCCGTGCCGAGGAAGGCATTCACGCTGAGCTTCACCGCCTTCATGGTGAGCGGCGCGTTGTCGGCCATGTTCCCCACCAGCTCGCCGACCGCACGGTCGAGTTCTTCGGGCGCGACCACGCGGCTGACGAACCCCATGCGCAGGGCCTCCTCCGCCCCGAAGACGCGGGCCGAGAGGAAGATGTCCAGCGTGTCCTGCACGCCGATCAGCGCGATGAAGCGCTCCACACCCGCCGGTTTGTAGCCCAGGCCCAGGCGCGCCGCCGGCATGCGGAAGCGCGCATCGGACGCGCAGATGCGCAGGTCGCAGCCGGCCGCCAGGCCCAGCCCGCCGCCCATGCAGATGCCGCGGATCTTCGCGATCACCGGCTTGCCCGCGCGCACCGGCGCGAGGTATGCCGCATCGTAGATGTCTCCATAACGCTGCTGCGCCTCGGCGTCGCCCCGCTGGGATTCGAACTGCGAGATGTCGGCGCCCGAGACGAAAGCCTGCGTGCCCTCGCCCGTCAGCACGATCACCGAGATGCCCGCATCCGCATCGAGCTCCTCGATCACCCGCGTGAGGTCCTGCCACATGGCCACCGTCATCGCGTTGAACTTGTCCGGGTTGGACACGGTGACGGTGCCGACGTGGCCGTCGCGGCGGACGCGGATCTCCGGCATCAGAACACCTCGGTGTCCACTTCGCGGTTGGCCTGTTCGCTGTAGCGGTTGCCGGCCACCGTCTTCTCGTTGACCAGGGCTTCCAGCCGCTGCAGCAGTCCCGCGTCCAGCTTCACGTCGGCCGCCGCCAGGTCTTCCTCCAGGTGGTCGACGCTGGTGGTGCCCGGGATCGGAATCACGTGCTCGCTCTTGTGCAGCAACCAGGCGAGCGCCAGTTGCGCCGGCGTGCAGCCCGCTTCGCGCGCGAGCTCCCGGTAGGCGGGCAGCAGCTTCAGGTTCCTCGCGTGGTTCTCGGCGTCGAAGCGCGGCATGGTGCGGCGGATGTCCTTGGCCTCGAAACCGGTCACGTCGGGCACGGCGTCGCACAGGAAACCGCGCGCCACAGGGCTGAAGGCCACGAAGGCGATGCCCAGCTCCTTCGTCGCCTGCAGCGAGGCGATCTCCGGATTGCGCGTCCACAGCGAATACTCGTTCTGCACCGCGGCGATCGGATGCACCGCATGCGCCTTGCGGATCGTGGCCGCCGACACCTCCGACAGGCCCAGCGCGCGCACCTTGCCCTGCTCCACCAGCCGGCTCATGGCGCCCACGCTCTCCTCGACCGGCACCTTCTTGTCCCAGCGATGCAGGTAGTAGACGTCGATCACGTCCGTCTGCAGGCGGCGCAGGCTGTCCTCGCAGTTCCTGCGCAGCGTCTCCGGGCGGCCGTCGATCACGCGCTTGAGCACGCCGTTCTCGTCCGGCACGCCGGCCAGCCCGCCCTTGCTGCACAGCGTGAACGCGTGGCGGTGCGGCTTGAGCACGCGGCCGACCAGCGTCTCGTTGGCGCCGAAGCCGTAGAGCGCGGCGGTGTCGAACAGCGTCACGCCCGCATCGAGCGCCGCGCGCAGGACGCGCTCGCCCTGCTCGGCCGGCGGCGGCGTGCCGTAGGCGTGACTGAGGTTCATGCAGCCGAGGCCGATGGCGGTGACGGGGAAAGCCCCGATCTTTCTGGTGTGCATGGCGGCGAAGCTTACGTCATACTGGGCCGGTCGCCGCTTCTCTGCCGCACCATGGGACGCCTGCCCTCCACGCTCCGCGCATCCGCCGCAGCCTGGGTGCTGCTCGCCGCGACCGCCGCCTCCGCGTCGACGGCCGCGTCGACCGACGACCCGGTGACCGACCTGCAGGCGGCCTATGCGAGGGCGCTGCCCCCCGGCGAACGGGCCGACTTCTACAAGGAACTGTTCGCCACCGTGCTGCAGCGGGTGCAGCGCAGCTACGCGACCGAGGTCGACCTCCACAAGCTCGCGGCGGCGGCCCGCCAATCGATCGAACAGCCGCGTGCCGGCGAGGCCGAGCCCGCCGAAGTGTTCGGACAGGCGATGAACGCCGCCCTGCGCACGCTCGACAACTATTCGCGCTACCTCGATCCGCGCGCCCGCGGCGACGACCGCGATTCCATGAGCGGCAACTTCGGCGGCCTCGGGCTCGAAGTGGAAGCGGGCGAAGGCGCGGTGCGCGTCGTGGCGCCGGTGCCTGACGGTCCCGCCTGGAAGGCAGGCGTGCAAAGCGGCGACCTGATCGTGCGGGTGGACGACCAGCCGCTGGCGGGCGTGCCGCTCGCCGACGCGATCGCCCGCATGCGCGGCCACCCCGGCACGCCGGTGACGCTCACCCTCCGCCGCGGCGCCCGGTCGCAGGAGTTCACGGTCGCCCTCACCCGCGACATCATCCGCCGCCAGGTCCTGCGCTGGAACATGGAGGGCGACGTACTGGTGCTGCGCCTGGGCGTCTTCAGCGGCGCGGTGTCGGCCGCGCTGCAGCGGGCGATCGAAGAAGCGACCGCCACGCAGGCGCCGCGCGCGGTGGTGCTGGACCTGCGGGGCAATCCCGGCGGCCTGCTGCGCGAAGCCGTGCTGACGGCCGATACTTTCCTCAGCCAGGGCGCAATCGTGTCGCTGCACGGACGCACCCCGAGCAACCAGCGCAGCTGGCAGGCCGATGCCGCCGAACTGCTGCCCGGCGTGCCGATGGTGGTGCTGATCGACCGGCGCTCCGCCTCCGCCTCGGAGCTGGTGGCCGCGGCCTTGCAGGAGAACGGGCGCGCCGTCGTCATGGGCCAGCGCAGCTTCGGCAAGGGCACGGTGCAGACGACCTTCTCGCTCGGCGAGGAGACCAAGGGCGCGCTGAAGCTCACCACGTCCTACTACCACGCGCCGTCCGGCCGCGCGGTGCAGACCACCGGCGTCACGCCCGACGTCGAACTGCTGGCGCCGACGGCCGCCGCCGTGGCCGCCGCGGCAAGCGAGCAGGCACCGCGTGCGCGGGTGGAGCAGGCCCGCTGCGGCGCCACGATCAAGGCACCGGATCCTGCGCTGGCCTGCGCCGTCGCCTACCTGGAGGCGGGCAGCATCGACCGCTTCGTGTCGCTGCTGGGCGCGCCGGCTCCCTGACGCCGCCCGCAGCGGCGATCCTCACTTGGCCGGCACCGCCTCCGGCTGCGCCTGCGCCTGCGCCTGCTTCAGCGCGCGTTCCGCGCTGCGCATCTTGTCCGTGTAGGCCTGCTGCCACTCCACCGAGGTCGGCATCTCGAAGTAGCCGCTGCGCGCGGCCATCAGCGTCGCCGGATCGCTCACGCCCGGGGCCGGCGTGCCGGCGGCGAAGGCGCGCGCCGCCTGCAGCGCGCGCCGGCGGGTGCGCGCGATCATCAGGTCGCCGGGGCCGAGGTGCTCGCGCATGTGGTCGGTGATCGGCCCCATGCTTTCCGTCACCGCCTGGTCCTGCAGGCCGATGTGGTCGATGCCGGAGTAGATGCGGTTGGTGCGCTGCGCCTCGCGGTCCATCAGCCAGTCGTTGGACTCGTTGGCCACCACGCGGTAGCGGCCCAGCCAGCTGGTGTCGATGGGCTGGAAGTCCGGCGCCGGTCTCGCGCCGCCCAGCGGCTTGCCGTTCTTCAGCGGCTCCAGCGTGCTGCGCGGGCCGCCGGTGCGGCGGCGCACGAAGATCGCCATGGTGTGCGTGTCGTCCAGCGGCACCCAGGCGCGCGCCTGGATGTTCACCGGGAACTCGCCCTGCGGCGTCTGCGTCCAGAACGGGAACATGTAGTTGGCGAAGCGCCAGTAGTAGGTGTCCGGCTTCACCGTGCGGTAGGCGCCGTAGGTCGTGCCCCAGGCGCTGTCGCGCACGTGGTACTCGGGTGCGCGCTCGCCGGCGGTGTGCTCCAGCGGATGGCCTTCCGGCACCTCGTCCGGATCGAGGTGGCCAACGTGCAGGAAGCCGAAGTGCGAGGTGTCGATGTCGCCTTCCAGGGCCTGCATCCAGTTGCAGCTGCGCATCATGAACTGGATGTCGACGTCCTTCTCGTCCAGCAGCGTCGCCTCGATCATCGGCATCGGCGGCGGATCGTCCTGGCGCGGGCCCATGTAGACCCAGATGATCCCGTTGCGGTCCGCCGCCTTGTACGCGGTGGCCTTCACCTTCTCCTTGAAGCACTGGTGCGGCGCCACGCTGGGCATGTCCACGCACTGGCCGTCCACGTCGAACTTCCAGCCGTGGTAGATGCAGCGGATGCCGCCTTCCTCGTTGCGGCCCAGCACGAGCGAGGCATTGCGGTGCGGGCAGAGGTGGTCCATCACGCCGACGCGGCCCTCGGAGTCGCGGAAGGCGACCAGCTTCTCACCCAGCAGCAGCAAGCGGATCGGCGTGCCGTCCTTCTGCAGTTCCGAGGACCGGGCGGCCGGGATCCAGTACTGCCGCATGAAGTTGCCCATCACGGTGCCGGGGCCCACGCGGGTGAGGTCGTGGCTGTCTTGAGGTGTCATCGTTGCTCCATCAGAAATCGGTTGCTCATTGGGGCTGCGCGCCGCGCAGCATGCGGATGCCGTCGACCTGGCCTTGCGGGCCCAGGCCGGCATAACCTTCGACGCGGTCGAGGTCCACCACCACGGCCACGCCCAGCATCGCGAAGTCGTGGGCGCGTTCGGCGGCGGGCGCGCGCTCGAACACGCGTCGGCGCTCGGCCTCGTCCTGCGTCACGCGCGCGCGGCCCTGGAACTGGTAGGTGGCCTTGGCGTCCTCGTCGCGGTACATCAGCGCCACGCGCGGGTTCTCGCGGATGGCGCGGATGAAGCCGCCGTCGGCTGCGCGGATCCACAGCGCGAGCTGGTCGTCGCCGAACACCTGGACCGAACCGCGAAAGCTCAGGATCGGCTGGCCCTGCGCGTCGACGTGCGACATCAGCATCGGATGGCGCTCCGCCAGCGCGTTGTCGATGCGGCGCTTCAGGGCTTCCGGCAAAGCGAGGGGCTGTGCTTCCGGCGGCGGCGCCGGCGTGCGCTGCTCCTGCACCAGGGTGATGGCGTCGCCCTCGAAGCCGAGCGTGACCACCAGGCCGCGGTCGCGCGTGCCGGCGCGCCGCTCGCCCGCCAGGCGCACCTCGTGGCCATGCTTTTCCGGTGCGTGCCAGTCGAGGCGGCGGGACAGTTCGCCGTTATGGCCGGCCAGCAGTTCGGCCGCCACCGCTTCGGCGCCGGCCAGTTCCTTGCCGAGCACCATGTAGCGCACCTCGGGATGCAGCAAGGCGAGCAGCTCACCGCGGGCGTCGGCGCCGTTGCTGCGGGCCTGCTGGAATTTGCGTGCGAGGGCGAGGATCACAGCGTCTCCGGCACGTAGCCGCTCGCCTTGGTGAGCCCTTCGTAGCGCTTGCGCTCGGCGGCGAGCCAGGCGGCCAGCTGCGTGCCGTTCAGCGGTTGCGGCGTCATGCCCTGGCCGGCGAGCTTGTCCAGCGCGTCCGGCCGCTGCAGCATCGCCATGGTCGCGGCATGCACCCGCTCGACGATCTCGCGCGGCAGCTTCGCCGGGCCGTACAGCGCCGCGGAGTTCTCCAGCACGACGTCGAAGCCCTGCTCCTTGAACGTAGGCACTTCCGGCGCCAGCGGCGAGCGCTTCTCGCCGGAGACGGCCACCATCCGGATCTTGCCGGCCTTGTGCTGCACCGCGACGGGGCTGGTGCCGGTGATCAGCATCGGCAGGCGCCCCGAAGCGAGGTCGATGATACCGACGCCGCTGTCCTTGTAGTGCACGGGCTTGAGCGGCAAGCCCGTCGCCTGCGCCAGCGCGATGCCGACGAAGTGCGAGGACGAGCCGGCGCCCGGGGCCGCGCCGTAGACCGGGGCGGGACCCTGGGCCTTGGTCCAGGCCATCAGCTGCTTCAGGTCGGCGGCGCTGGTCATGGGCCCGGTGGCCATGCCGAGGTCGAACAGGCTGACGCCCGCGATCGGCGTGAAGTCGGCGACCGGGTCGTAATCCAGTTTGGTGTAGACGTGCGGATAGATCGCGAAGGCGCTGCTGGTGGAGAACATCAGCGTGCGGCCGTCGGGGGCCGAGCGCTTCAGCTCGTTGAGCGCCACGCGGCCGCCGGCGCCGAGCTTGCTGACCACCACCACGGGCCGGTTCAGGGCGTCTTTCAGGTGCTCCGCGAGCAAGCGCGCGGTGAAGTCCATGGAGGACGCGGCGCCCACCAGGATCGTGACCGGCGAGTTGTCCTGCGCGCGCAGCGCGGGCGCGGCGACGGCCGCGGCGCCCGCGGCGAGCGAATGCAATACGGTACGGCGGCGCATCATGCGTCCTCCTTCTGGTAGCCGACGGCCTTCACGAGTTGTTCGAAGCGCTTGCGCTCCTCGGCGATCGAGGCGGCGAACTGCTGCGGCGTGGCGGGCCACGCGGTCATGCTGATGGCGGCGAGCTTGTCGCGGAACGCCTGCGAGCGATGCAGCGGTGCCACCGCCTCGGACACCCGCCTGGCGAACTCGGGGGACAGGTGCGCCGGGCCGAACAGGCCGGTGCTGGTAGCGCTGCTCAGGTCGAGGCCGGCCTCCTTCAGCGTCGGCACGTCGGGCGTGCGCGGCGAACGCTGCTCGCCGGACACGGCCAGCAGGCGCACGCGGCCCGCCTTGTGCATCTCGACGAAGCTGTTGGAGCCGGTGATCATCACCGGCACGCGCCCTTCGGCGAGGTCCAGCACGCCGATGCCGCTGTCCTTGTACGGCACGTGTTCGGTCTTGAGTTTCGCCGCCAGCCCGATGGACAGGCCGACAAAGTGCGACAGCGAACCGTTGCCCGGTGAACCGAACACCATCTCGCCGCCCTTCTTCGCCCGCACCCACTCCATCAGCTGCTTCAGGTCGGTGGCGCCGCTGGCCGGGCCGGTGGCGATGCCGACGTCGAAACTGGACACACCCGCGATCGGCGTGAAGTCCGCCACCGGGTCGTAGTCCAGCTTCCGGTAGATGTTCGGATAGATCGCGAACGGACCGTTGGTGCTGAAAAGAAGCATGCGGCCATCCGGCGCGGCGCGCCGCACTTCGCCGACCGCGATGCGCTGGCCGGCGCCGAACTTCGGCAGCACCACCACCGTGCGGCCGAGCACTTCCTTCAACTGTTCGGCCACGATGCGCGCGGCGGCTTCCACCGAAGCGCCGGCGCCGACCACGATGGTGATGGGCGACTTGTCTTCCTGCGCCCGGAGCGCCGGCAGTGCGAGCGCTGCCGCACCGGCCGCCGCCGACTGCAGCATCGCGCGCCGGCGCATCACGCATCCTCCCGCTGGTAGCCGCTGGCCTTGACCAGGTGCTCGAAGCGCTTGCGTTCCTCGACCAGCAGCGCCGAGACCTGCTGGCCCGTGGCCGGCCACGGCGTCATCGCGAGCTGCGCGAGCTTCTCATTCATCGCCGCGTTGGTCAGCATGGGCACGATCGCGTCGTGCAGGCGCTTCACCACGTCGGCAGGCATCTTCGCCGGGCCGAACACGCCGGTGTAGGTGCTGCTGACCACGTCGACGCCGGCCTCCTTCAGCGTCGGCACTTCGGGCACCAGCGGCGAGCGTACGTCGCCGGACACGGCCATGATCCGGATCTTGCCGGCCTTGTGCATCTCGATCAGGGGCTGCAGGCCGGTGATCAGCATCGGCAGCCGGCCGGCGGCGAGGTCGACGATGCCGACGCCGCTGTCCTTGTAGGGCACGTGCGTCATCGGCACCCTGGTCGCCAGGCTGGTGGAGATGCCCACGAAATGCGACAGCGAGCCGTTGCCCGGCGCGGAAGCGAACACGGCGTCCTTCTTCGCGCGCTGCCATTCCATCAGCTGCTTGAGGTCGCCCGCGCCGGTCATCGGGCCGGTGGCGATCGCGACGTCGAAGTAGGAGATGCCCACGATGGGCGTGAAGTCCGCCACCGGGTCGTAATCGAGCTTGTTGTAGATGTAGGGGTAGACGGAGAACGGCCCGCTGGTGGCGAACACGAGGGTGCGGCCGTCCGGTGCCGCGCGCTTGCATTCGCCGAGCGCCACGCGCTGGCCCGCGCCGAGCTTGCTCAGGACGACGGCGGGGCGGCCCAGCGCGCTGCGCAGCTGGTCGGCGACGAGGCGGGCGGTGGCGTCCATCGAGGACGCTGCGCCCACCAGCACGTTGATGGCGGTGTTGTCCTGCGCGAGCACGGGGCCAGCCAGCGCGGCGGCGGCGCCGGCGGCAAGGCCGCGCAATGCGGTGCGGCGGGTGGTCATGGGTCTTGTCTCCTAAGGGTGGAAGGGGGAGTCGAGCGCCGCCAGCGCCGGCCATTGCCGGTCCGCGGGAAACACCCAGGCCGGCTGGTCGCCGCAGGGCCAGGCAATGCCCAGCGCCGCGTCGTTCCACAGCAGGCCGCCCGCGTGGTCGCGGTTGTTGTAGTCGGTCAGTCGAAAGGCGATCTCGGTGTCGGGCTCGAGCGTGCAGAAGCCGTGGGCGAAACCCGGGGGCACGTGCAGCTGGCGCCAGTCGCCCGCCGCGAGTTCCACGCATGCGTGTTTTCCATAGGTGGGCGAACCGACCCGCACGTCCACGCAGACGTCCCAGATGCGGCCGCTCGCCACGCGCACGACCTTGGTCTGCGCGTGCGGCGGCTGCTGGAAATGCAGCCCGCGCACCGTGTGGCGCAGCGGATAGCGCGAAGCGTGCTCCTGCACGAAGCGCGCCGTCACGCCCACGGCGGCGAAGTCGCGTTCGCTGAAGTAGTAGCTGTAGCGGCCGTGGTCGTCCGAGCTCGCCACGGGCTCGAGGACGAACAGGCCTTCCAGGCCCAGGGGGGTCGTCTCCATGCGGTCTTGGGGTTTTCTTTGACGGCGGCTTTGATCTAAATCAAAATCTAATTCCATTTTTCGAACACCGCAACCGGAATGCCCCCATGGGGCGCAAGACCACATGTCCAAGATCGTCCTGGGGATCGGTACGTCGCACACGCCCATGCTCAACGCGCCCGTGGGGGACTGGGGGCGTTTCATCGAACGCGACCGCCAGCGTCCGCACCTGACCCGGGAGGGGCGCCCGGTGAGCTACGCCGAGCTGGAAAAGCTGGCGCCGCCTGAGCTGGGCGCGGAGCTCACGCCCGAAGCCTTCGCCGACAAGCACCAGCGGGCGCTGGCCGAACTCGAGCGCCTCGGCGCGGTGGTGCGCAACGCCAGGCTCGACACGCTGGTCGTCGTGGGCGACGACCAGAAGGAGCTTTACGACGACGACAACATGCCGTCGATCCTGCTCTACCGTGGCGAGACGATCCGCAACGTGCCGCTCAAGAGCCACCCCGGGCCGGACTGGGCGCGCTACGCCTCCGCGAAATATTTCGAGCGCGACGTGCCGCGGGATTACCCGGTGGACGCGAAGCTGGCGGAACACCTCATCGCGCACCTACTGGAGGACTTCGACCTGTCCTGCGCCAACACGCTGGCGCCCGGCTACGGCGAAGGCCACGCCTTCGGCTTCGTGCACAACCGGCTGCTGGCGGGCCAGACGATCCCGGTCGTGCCGGTGTTCCTCAACACCTACTACCCGCCCAACCAGCCGACGCCGGCCCGCTGCTACAAGCTGGGCCAGGCGATCCGCGCCGCGGTGGAGCGCTTCCCGGGCGAGCTGCGCGTCGGCGTGCTGGCCTCGGGGGGCCTCAGCCACTTCACGGTGGACCCCGACCTGGACGGCCGCGTCATGCAGGCGCTGCGCGAGCGCGACGTCGCCGGCATCGCCGCCCTGCCCCGCGGGCAGCTGAACTCCGGCAGCTCCGAGATCCGCAACTGGATCTGCATGGCGGGCGCCGTGGAGCACCTGGAGCTGCGCCGCATGGAATACATCCCGGCCTATCGCACGCCCGCCGGAACGGGCACCGGGCTGTGTTTCGCCGACTGGAGCTGACGTGGACGCCTGCAGTCCCGTGACCACCACCTTCTCCACGCCCGCCACCGCGACGCTCCAGGCGCGGCTCACCGCGATCCGCTACGCCGCCGAAGGCATCCACCTGTTCGAGTTCTGCGCCCTCGATGGCCGCGCCCTGCCCGCCTTCACGGCCGGCGCGCACGTCGACCTGCACCTGCCCAACGGCCTGGTGCGCCAGTACTCGCTGTGCAACCCGCAGGGGGAGACGCACCGCTACGTCGTCGGCATCAAGCGCGATGCCGCGAGCCGCGGCGGCTCGGCCTGGATCCACGACCAGCTGAAGGTCGGCACCGTGCTCACGCTCGGCGGGCCGCGCAGCCACTTTGCCCTGCACGAGGCCGCGCCGCACACGGTGCTGGTCGCGGGCGGCATCGGCGTGACCCCGATCGCCTGCATGGCGCAGCGGCTGCGCGCGCTGGGCGCCTCCTTCGAGGTGCACTACAGCGTGCGCCGGCGCGCCGAAGCCGCCTTCCTCGACGTGCTCGCCGGCTGCAACCTGCACCTGCACGTGGACTGCGAGCACGGCAACACGCCGCTGCCGCTGGCGGCGATCGCGGCGAACGCGCCTGCCGATGCGCACCTGTACTGCTGCGGCCCGGCGCCCATGCTCGATGCCTTCGAATCCGCCACCGCCGGCCGTCCCGCGGGGCACGCGCACCTGGAGCGCTTCAGCGCCGCCGCGCCGGCCGCCGCCGAAGGCGGCTTCACCGTGCAGCTCGCGCGCGCGGGGCGCAGCATCTTCATCGCCAAGGGCTGCACCATCCTCGACACCCTGCGGGTGGAAGGCGTCGCGGTGCAGGCGTCCTGCGAACAGGGCATCTGCGGCAGTTGCGAGACGCGCGTGCTCTCCGGCCGCCCCGACCACCGGGACTCGCTGCTCTCCGACGAGGAGAAGCAGTCCAACCAGGTGATGATGGTGTGCTGCTCCGGCAGCAAGGATCCCGTCCTCGTCCTGGACATCTGACCATGGGCCGCCTCGACACGCCGGTAGACTTGCGGGGTTGGACGCATGACAGGAGAGGACACGTGGGGCGCCCCAGCCGCAAGGACAAACCGGTCCTGCCGGATTATTCCGAAGGCATCCAGATCAGGACGGAGGACGAGGATCCGCGTTTCAACAACGCGCTGGCCCGCGGGCTGGCGATCCTGCGGACCTTCCAGTTCGACCGCAAGCTGCTCGGGAACATCGAGATCGCGGCGGCCACCGCGCTGCCCAAGCCCACCGTCTCGCGCCTGACGTACACGCTCACGCAACTGGGCTACCTGCGCTACCTGCCGGAATTCGGCAAGTACGAGCTCGCCGCCGGCGTGGTGAGCCTGGCCTACCCCTATCTGGTGAACATGCCGGTGCCCGCCATCGCGCGCCCGCTGATGGAAGACCTGGCGGAGCGGACGAAGACCAACGTCGGCCTCGGCGTGCACGAGGGCCTGAGCATCCTCTACCTGGAATACGCGCTGGGCGAGACCAACCCCAACCGCCGGCAGCGCGTGGGCTTCCGCGTGCCCCTGATCCGCACGGCCATGGGCCGCGCCTGCATCGCCGCGATGCAGCCGCAGGAGCGCGGGCAGCTGTACGACGAACTGAAGGACCACTACCGCAAGGAGTGGCCGCAGCTGCAGGGCGAACTCGACGACGCGGTGGAACAGGTGGACCGGCGCGGCTTCTGCATCGCCGCGGGCACCTTCCAGAAGACCACCAATTCCGTGGCCGCGCCTTTCGTGCACATCGACGGCCGCACGCTGATGGCCTTCAACTCGCAGGCGAACGCCACGCAGCAGACCCAGGCGGCCATGGAACGCAACGGCAAGCGGCTGGTGGAGCTCGCGGCCGAAGTGCGGCGCCGGCTCGCCGCCGAACCCCCCACGCCTTCGCTGGGACGACGCTGATTTTCCGGAGGAACGCGATGCGCGTTGCAGGTGAGTACGTCACGATCGAAACCGCGTCCGGCCACCTGCGCGGCCTGCGCTCGGGCGCGGAAGGCGCCGTCTTCCAGGGCATTCCTTATGCCGCCGCGCCGGTGGGTGCCTTGCGCTGGCGCGCGCCGCAACCGGCACCGCGCTGGGACGGCGTGCGCGACGCGCTGGCGTTCGGGCCCGATTTCCCGCAGGCCGCGAATCCGCGCAACCGGGCGCCGCGGCAGGACGAGGACTGCCTGTACCTCAACATCTGGACGCCCGCCCTGGGCCACGACGCGAAGTTGCCGGTGATGGTGTGGATCCACGGCGGCGGCTTCACCGCCGGCAGTGGATCGGACCTCCGCACCGACGGCGAACGGCTCGCGGCGGAAGGCGCCGTGGTCGTGACACTCAACTACCGCAGCGGCCTGTTCGGCTTCCTGGCCCACCCTGGCCTCAGCCGCGAATCGCCGCGGCAGGTCTCGGGCAACTATGGGCTGCTGGACCAGCTGGCGGCGCTCGCGTGGGTGCGCGAGAACATCGCGGGCTTCGGCGGCGATCCGGACCGCATCACGGCCTTCGGCGTGTCGGCGGGCTCCGCGTCGATCTCCCTGCTGCTCGCCGCGCCGTCCGCGCGCGGCGCCTTCGACCGCGCGATCCTGCACAGCCCGGGCGCGGGTCGGCCGCTCGCGACCCTGCGCGAAGCCGAGGAAGCGGGCCTGAAGCTCGGCCCGGACCTCGCCACCCTGCGCTCGCTATCGGCCACCGACGTCCTGGCGCGCACCTCGGTGCTGAATCCGTCCGTGCGCGGCCTGACCACGCCGCGCGTGCTGCGGCCCATCCGCGACGGCTGGCTGCTGCCCGAGGACGAACGTCCCGCCTTTCGCACCGGGCGCATGAACGCGATGCCGCTGATCGTGGGCAGCAACAGCGACGAAGGCACCCTGCTCACGAAAACCTGGCCGGCCGACACGCTGGCCGCGTACCGGCAGCAGGTCGACACCAATTTCGGCCCGGCGGCGGCCGAGGCCATGGCGCTGTATCCGGCGCGCGGCGATGCCGATGCGCGTGCCGCAGTGGCCGCCATGTTCGCCGACACGCAGTTCAACTACGGCACGCGCCTGCTCGCCCAGTGCATGGCGCGGCTGGAGCCGCGCACCTTCAAGTACCTGTTCGAACGGCGCCGCCCGAACCAGCAGGGCGGGCCGCATCACGGCGAAGAGGTGACGCACGCGTTCGGCAACTACGACCGGGCGCCGCCCGGCGAAACGGCGCGTTTCGACGCGGTCGACGAAGCACTCTCGGCGACGATGCGCAAGGCGTGGGTGGCGTTCGCGGCGAGCGGGGATCCGAACACATCCGGCGTGCCGCGGTGGGAGGCGTATCGGCCGGGCGACGACAACCATCTTTCGCTGTGCGACACCGTGCGTCCCGGCGCGAACTGGCGGCAGGCGCAGCTCGATTTCCTCGAGCGGTTCTACTCGCAATGAACCGTCATCCCCGCGCAGGCGGGGATCCAGGGCGTCCCAAAGCAAAAAGCGGCGCGCTGCGCCGCTTTTTCATGCTCTGGGTCCCCGCCTGCGCGAGGATGGCGTCCTAGCGAGGCACCCGTGTCGCCTCCCGCAGCTTCTCGCGATAGGCCTGCTGCCAATCGGCCTCCCCCGGCGTATGGAACGAGCCGCTGCGCGCTTCCCACATCACCTGCGGATCGCTCACGCCGGGCGGCAGCGTGCCTTCCTGGCGCAGCGCCACTGCGGCCTTGAGCACGCGGCGGCGCGTGCGCGCCACCATCTGGTCGCTCGGCACCAGGTGCTCGAGGGAGTGGTCGGTGATCGCGCCCATCGATTCGGTGACCGCCTGGTCCTGCATGAACACCATGCGGATGCCGGTGTAGATCTCGTTGCTGCGCTGCGCCTCGCGGTCGATCTCGTAGTCGTTCTCGGCACGCGCCACCGGCCGCCAGCGGCCGTGCCAGTCCGTGCTGTTCGGCAGGTAGTCCACCGCCGGCGCGAAGCCGGGGATGGGCTTGCCGTTCTTCAGCGGGATGCCGGTGTAGGCGCCCGGCGACTTCTTCCACCCCAGCATCACCACCATGGTGTGCTCGTCGTCCATCGGCACCCAGGCGCGCACGCCCACGTTGCTCATGAAGTCCGAGTTCGGCGCCTGCGTGAAGAAGGGGAACAGGAAGTTGGCCACGCGCCAGGACATGCGGCCGTCCGCTTCCTCGCGGTAGGCGCCGTAGCTGGTGCCCCAGGGCGTGTCGGTCACATGGTATTCCGGCGCCCGGTTGGTCACCGTGTGCCGCATCGGGTGGTCGTCCTGGAAGTCGTCCGGCCCGGCGTGCCCGGCATGCAGGAATCCGAAGTGCGAGGTGTCGATGTCGCCCTCCAGCGCCTGCAGCCAGTTGCAGGAACGCTGCACGAAGCGCACGCTGGCCTCGCTCTCGGGCACCATCGCGGCCTCCAGCATCGGCAGCGGCGGCACCTGGTCCTGCGGTCCCATGTAGACCCACACGACGCCGGCGCGCTCGGCCGACTTGTAGGCCCTGGCTTTCACCTTCGCCTTGAGCTCGTCGCCGTTCTGCACGTTGGGCATGTCCAGGCAGTTGCCGTCGACGTCGAACTTCCAGCCGTGGTACACGCAGCGCATGCCGTCGTGCTCGTTGCGGCCGAAAAAGAGCGAGGCGCAGCGATGCGGGCAGCGGTGGTCCATCACGCCCACGCGGCCGCTCGAATCGCGGAAGGCGATCAGCTTCTCGCCGAGCAGCATGAGGCGCACCGGATCGCCGTCGGGCTTCAGTTCGCCGGAGGCGAGCGCCGGCAGCCAGTAGCGGCGCATCAGGTCGCCCATCACGGTGCCGGGGCCGACGCGGGTCATCATCTCGGAGTTGCCGGGCGCCGGGCCCGTTGCTTGCGCGGTCAAGTCGAGGTCTCCTTCGTCACTCGGGGGTGTAGCCGCTGGCCTTGACGAGGCCGGCGTACTGCTTGTGTTCCGCCTGCAGCACCGCCATCAGCTCCTGCGGCGTCGCTGGCTTGGGGAACACGTTGAAAGGCGCCAGCTTCTCGCGGTACTCCGGCGTGCTGGCGATGGCCATGATCGCCGCGGTGAGCGGCCGCACGACTTCGGGCGGCATGCCGGCGGGCCCGAAGATGCCCACCGTGGACGTGGTGTTCACGTTGACGCCCGCTTCCGTCATCGTCGGCACGTCCGGCAGCAGCGGCGAGCGCGTGCTGCCCGAGGACGCGATGACGCGGATCTTGCCGGCCTTGTGCAGCTCGATCATTCCCGACAGGCCCGTCATCATCATCGGCAGCCGGCCGGCGGACACGTCCAGCAGGCCGATCGGGCTGTCCTTGTACGGCACGTGCGTGAGCGGCTGCTGCAGCGCGAGCGACATCGAGATGCCGACGAAGTGCGACAGCGACCCGGTGCCCGGCGCGGAGCCGTAGGTCGCCTGCTTCGGATTGGCGCGGAGCCACTGCACCAGTTCCTTCATGCTGCCCGCGCCCGTCGCGGGGCCGGTGGCGATGCCGACGTCGAAGGCCGACACGCCGGCCACCGGCGTGAAGTCCTTCAGCGGGTCGTAATCGAGCCTGGTGTAGATGTGCGGATAGATCGAGAAGGGCGCGCTGGTCACCAGCATCAGCGTGCGGCCGTCGGGGGGCGCCTTCTGCAGTTCGTTGAGCGCGACGCGCTGCCCGGCGCCGAGCTTTTGCATCACCACCACCGGCCGTCCCAGCGCTTCACGCAGCTTCTCGGCGATCAGTCGGGCGGTGAAGTCGGTGCCGGAGGACGCGCCGACCAGCAGCTTGATGGGCGATTTGTCGTCCTGCGCCGCCAGCGGCAAGGCGCAAAGCGCGGCAGCCATGCTGCCGGCGTGCACGAGGACACGGCGTCTCGTGGGCATGGGGGTCTCCGAGGGGAAATGCGAAAAATGGAATTTTCTTCCATGAACGCATCGCGCACAGGGGGACTTACCCGCAGCGAATGGACTCGGAATGCGCCAAAAGGTGGGCAAGCCAAGCTTGCCCACCCTACACGGTGGATTCGTATCCCGTAGGGTGGGCAACTTCGTTGCCCACCAGGGATCTCAATTGCTGCCGGACGTCGCCGCCGCGCCGGCGCCCAGCCGCGTCTGCGCGCTGCGGCTGCCCAGGCTCACGGCACGCTGGAGCCAGCGCTGCGCCTGCGCCGGATCCTTGGAGACGGTCACGCCGTCCTGGTAGGCCACGCCCAGGAAGTAGCTCATCTCCTGGCGGCCCATCGCGATGCCGCGCTCGGAGGACTTGCCGGAGCGCTTCACGATCGTCGGGATGTCGCCCTGCCCGTCCGCGAAGGCCTGCATCTCGCCGATCGTGCGCGCCAGGAAGCGGTCACGCGATTGCGCCGCGCGCGCCTTGTCCGGCATCACGGCCACGAGCTCGTCGGCCAGGATCGGCAGCACCTCGAAGGGTGTCATGCCGCCGGTGGCCTTGGGCGAGTACCAGGCACGCAGCATCGCCTTGTCCAGTTGCGTGAGGCCTTCCGTCTGCGTCGCGAAGTAGCTCAGCACCGTGTTGCCTTCCGGATGCCCGCGCACGCCCATGACGTGCATGGACTCGTGATAGGCGCAGCGGCGCGCGTCCATGTTGCGCATCTTCATCGTCACGGAGTCGATGCGGGTCTCGCTCTTGAAGTTCAGCCGCGTCTCGCAGGGCTGCATCTCGCTGAGCTGGGAGTCGGGCACGATCTCGATGCTGACGTTGGCGACTTCCGCGGCGTCGGGCCGGTCGGTCACGTCCACGACCGTCCGGCCGGATTCCCTGGCGACCTCGTTCAGCGCGCGCAGCGTGAACTGCCGGTGCTGAGCCACGTTCACGCCGGCGATGCGCACCTGCAGGGGTTGCTCCCAGCGCACCAGCCGCGTGGCG
>NZ_DASVNN010000108.1:0-31455 GCF_036383835.1 Ramlibacter sp. | reverse complement strand
TTCCCATCGATGTAATCCCCGGCCGTGAAGAAGCCCGCCTGATTTACCAGGGCGTGGCTCACCTGCTGCCGCAGTCCGACGAACGCCGGCTGGTGGTGGACATCGGCGGGCGCTCCACCGAGATGATCCTCGGCAAGGGGCTGGAGGCGCGCACCATGGAATCCTACCGGGTCGGCAGCGTGGCCTGGTCCATGAAGTACTTCGCCGATGGCCAGTTCACCGCCTCCGCCTTCGAGCGCGCGGAGATCGCGGCGCAGGCGGTCCTCGACGAGGCGCTCACGGTGTATACGCCGCAACGGTGGGAGGTGGCGTACGGCTCCTCCGGGACCATCGGCGCGGTCGCCGACGTCCTCACCCTGGCAGGCCAGGCGCGCGGCGAAGTGAGCCGCGCCGGGCTCGACTGGCTGTACGGCGAGCTGCTGCAGGCCCGCAGCGCGGACCGCGTGCGCCTGCCGGGCCTGAAAGACGATCGCCGCCCCGTGATCGGCGGCGGCGTCAGCGTGCTGCGCGCGGTGTTCTCTCTGCTGGGCATCGAGCGCATGCAGGCGGCCCAGGGCGCGTTGCGCCACGGGCTGCTGTTCGACCTGCTGGATCGGGAGCATGCCGACACCGACGTGCGAACGGAGACCGTGCGTGGACTCATGTCGCGGTTCGGGGCGGATGCGGCGCAGGCGCAGCGCGTCGGCCGGGTGGCAGGCCATTTCCTTCGCCAGTTGCGCGCCCAGGACCGGCCCGACGTGCTCGCGCGGCACGAACGCAACCTGGGCTGGGCCGCAAGCCTGCACGAGATCGGCAACCTGGTCTCGCACAGCGACTCCCACAAGCACGGCGCCTACATCCTCGACAACGTCGACGCGCCCGGCTTCACGCAGCCGGAGCTGCACCGGCTCGGGCTGCTGGTGCTGGGCCATCGCGGCAAGCTGCGCAAGCTGGAAGCCGACCTGGGCGACGACCTGTTCGCGCAGCAGCTCGCCTGCCTGCGGCTGGCCGTGATCCTGTGCCATGCCCGGCGCGACCCCGACCTGCGGGGGTTGCGCCTCGTCTCCTCCGGCTCCGTGCTGACGCTCGCGGTTCCATCCGCCTGGACCACGGCCTATCCGCAGTCGGCCCACCTGCTGCGGGAGGACGTGGTGGCCTGGCAGAAGACGCCGCGGGCGCTGCGCCTCGCCTGAAGGCGGCCGGCGGCCCGCGAAGGCCTAGAGGATCTCCGGCGACTGCACGGAGCAGACCACCACCTGCTCCTCGCCTTCGCGTTCGCGCGGGCGCAGCCACCACACGCCGCCCTTGCGGATCGTGCACTGGCCGCTGTCGATCTTCAGCAGCTGCGCGATCGTCTCGCCGAGCACCGGCTGGTGGCCGACGATCATCACCGGCTGCTTGGCGGCCGGCCACTGCGCGGCCTCCAGCAGGTCCGCGGGCGTGGCGCCCGGCTGCAGGGATTCGCGCAGCCGGTACTTGCGGCCGAGCGCGAGCACCGTCTGTTCGCAGCGCACGGCGGGGCTGCAGAAGATGCGCGTGCCGTCCGGGAGGAAGCGATCCAGCCACGCGGCCATGCGCGCCGCCTGTTTCTGCCCGCGCGCGGTGAGCGCCCGTTGCAGGTCCGGCAGGCCCTCGCGCTCGTCCTCGGCTTCGGCATGGCGCCACAGGATCAGTTCCATGATCTCGGCTCCTCCTCGTCGCCCGGCGGGACGCCATAACGTTGCATGAGCGCCGCCTGCGCGCCGTCGGCCCGGCCGTCCTCCGCTCCGTCGATGCGCCGGTAGGTGCCGTCCGGCTGCAGGTCCCAGGCGTCGCGGGCGTCGTGCAGGCTCGCCACCAGGCATTCGTCCACGATGCGCTGGCGCAGCCGCGCATCCAGCACCGGCCAGGCGAGCTCCACGCGGCGCAGCATGTTGCGGTTCATCCAGTCCGCGCTCGAGAGGTACAGGCTCTCCTCGGCGCCGGCGCGGAAGTAGAAGACGCGCGAATGCTCCAGGAAGCGGCCGACGATCGAGCGCACCCGGATGTTCTCGCTGAGCCCCGGCACGTTGGCGGGCAGCATGCAGGCGCCGCGCACGATCAGGTCGATGCGCGCGCCGCGGCGCGCCGCCCGCACCAGCGCCTCCATGAGCTGTTCGTCGGTCAGCGCGTTGACCTTCAGCACGATGCGCGCGTCCAGGCCCGAAGCGGCCGCCATCCCGACGAGATCGACCCGCTCCGCCAGCCGCCGGTGCAGGTGGAAGGGCGCGGTCCATACGTGGTGCAGCTTGGGCAACCTGCTCTGGCTGGCGAGGTGCACGAAGACCTGCTCGACGTCCCAGGTGAGCTGCGGATCCGCCGTGAGATGGCTGAGGTCGGTGTACTGGCGCGCCGAGCGCGGGTTGTAGTTGCCCGTCGAGAGGTGCGCGTAGCGGGCCAGGCCCGTGCGCTCGCGCCGCGTCACCAGCAGCATCTTGGCGTGCGTCTTCAGGCCCACCACGCCATAGACGACCTGCGCGCCCACCGCCTCCAGCGCCTCGGCCCAGTTGATGTTGGCCTCCTCGTCGAAGCGGGCCTTGAGCTCCACGACGAGGGTGACCTCCTTGCCCCGGCGCACCGCTTCCCGCAGCAGCCGCGCTTCAGCTGCGGGAAGATCGCGCGTCCCGGCACCAGGCCGCGCGGATAGCTCGGCGTGTAGACGGGAAACAGCAGCTTCGGGTCCTCGACCAGCGCGATCATCTGCTGCAGCCGCACCAGGTTCACCGGCCCGTGCACGCGAAAGAGCGCGCCCGCTGGCAGGCCGAACTGTCGCAGGAGGAAATCCGACAGGTGCTCGGAGCAGCCGGCGGAGACCTCCAGCCGCACCGCCTGGCCGTAGTGCCGCTGCTGCAGGCCCAGGCGCAGCGCGGTGCGCAGGTTGCGCACGTCCTCCTCGCCGACCGCGAGGTCCGAGTGGCGGGTCACCCGGAACTGCGAGAACTGGCCGACCTCCCGGCCGGGGAACAGCGAATCGAGGTGGGCGCGGATCACGCTGGACAGCGACACCAGCAGCCGGCGCTTTCCCGCCACTTCCGCCGGCATCGGGATCAGCCGCGGAAGCACCCGCGGCACCTTGACGATCGCGATCTCGTTCTCGCGGCCGAATGCGTCCTTGCCCGAGAGGCGCACGATGAAGTTGAGGGACTTGTTGGCGACCTGCGGAAAGGGATGCGCCGGATCGAGTCCGACGGGGATGAGCAGCGGCCGCACTTCGCGTTCGAAATAGTCGCGCACCCACTCCTTCTGGCGCGCGCTGCGCTCGCCGTGCGACACGATCGCGATGCGATGGCGGGCAAAGGCGGGCAGGAGTTCGTCGTTGTAAAGCGCGTACTGGCGTTCGACCAGCCGGTGCGCGTAGTCGGAGAGACGCTCGAAGCTGCCGACCGTGTACAGCCCGTCGTGCTCTCCCGCCAGCGCGGCGCTCACGTGCGCGGCGGCGCGCACCTCGAACCACTCGTCGAGGTTCGACGAAACGATGGTCAGGTAACGCAGGCGCTCGAGCAGCGGCACCTTCGAACGCGCGGCCCAGTCCAGCACCCGCTCGTTGAAGGCGAGGATGCTGTGGTCACGATCGAGGTACGGCACCACCGCGGGAACGGCGTCGCACATGGGTCAGCGGAGGGAGGGATGACGGAACCGTGACAGTGTCGCGGCACCCTATGACGGTTGCGTGACAACGGCCGCGTTCCCGCCGGGTGCCCGCGCCTGCCGCGCGGGCACCAGGAAATCGGCGAACAGGTGGGCCGCCTGCTTCCAGCTGAAGTCGAGCGCGCGCTCCCTGGCATCGAAGCGGGAGACCGACAGCGCGGCGAAGCAGGCTTTCTGCAGGTCCTCGTGCATCGCCCCGCCCAGGCTGCCGCTGCCGTCTTCGCGGGTGCGGCCGAGCACGGTCAGCGGGCCGTCGGCGGGAAACGCCGCCACCGGCGTGCCGCAGGCCATCGCCTCGACCATCACCAGGCCGAAGGTGTCCGCCAGGCTGGGGAACACGAACACGTCGGCCGACGCGTAGAGTTTCGCCAGTTCCTCCCGCGGCAGCAGGCCCACCCAGCGCACTTCGGGATGCTGCGCCTTGAGCTGCGCTTCCACCGGCCCGACGCCGCACACGATCTTGGTCCCGGGGAATGGCATCTTCAGGAAGGCGGCGATGTTTTTCTCGTACGACACGCGGCCCACGAACAGCGACACGGGCCGGCGCACCTCGCCCAGTCCGGGGTACGTGCGTGCCACCGGGTGGAACTCGAACAGCCCGGTGTCCACGCCGTGCGTCCATTCCCGCAGGTTGGCGAAGCCGCGCGCGCGCAGCATCTCCAGCACGCTGGGCGTGGGCACCATCACGCCCGAAGACGGCGCGTGGAAGTGGCGCATCACCGCATAGCCGAACCGCAGCGGCACCTTGATGGCGGCGTGGACGATCTCCGGGAACTTGGTGTGGAACGCGGTGGTGAAGGCGAGCTTGCGCTTGATGCAGTAGCGCCGCGCCGCCCACCCGAGCGGCCCTTCGGTCGCGAGGTGGATCGCATCGGGCAGGAAGGCATCGAGCTTTTCGGTGACGCCGCGCGACGGAGCGATGGCCAGGTCGATGCCCGCGTAGCCGGGGCAAGGCCGGGTGCGGAACTGCCCCGGATCGATCACCTGCACCTGGTGGCCCGTGGCGCGCAGTTCGCGCACCAGTTCCACCAGGGTGGTGACGACGCCGTTGACCTGCGGCAGCCAGGCGTCGGTGACGATGGTGATCTTCATGCGGCCTCCACCAGCGCGGCGCGGCCCGCGGGGGCGGCCGGCAGCAGCGGCGGCCACTGCACGAGTTCGAGGCGGCCATCGAGGTGCTCCACCAGCGCGGTGCGGCTTTCCACCCAGTCGCCGTCGTTGCAATAGAGCACGCCGCCGATGTCGCGCATCTCGGCGCGGTGGATGTGGCCGCAGACCACGCCCTGGTGGCCGCGGCGGCGCGCCTCGGCGGCGACCGCCACCTCGAAGTCGGTCACGTAGTTGAGCGCTTTCTTCACCTTGTGCTTCAGGTAGGCCGACAGCGACCAGTACGGCAGGCCGAGCCGGGCGCGCAGCGAGTTGAGGTGCCGGTTCATGCGCAACGTGAATTCGTAGAGGCTGTCGCCCACGTAGGCGAGCCACTTCGCGCACTGGATCACGCCGTCGAAATGATCGCCGTGCACGATCCACAGCCGCTGGCCGGCAGCGGTGACGTGCACCGCTTCCTGCGCCACTTCGATCCCGCCGAAATGCTGGCCGGCGAACTGGCGGGCGAACTCGTCGTGGTTGCCCGGCACGTAGACGACGCGGCAGCCCTTGCGCGCGCGGCGCAGCAGCTTCTGCACCACGTCGTTGTGCGACTGCGGCCAGTACCAGCGCTTGCGCAGCTGCCAGCCGTCGATGATGTCGCCCACCAGGTACAGGTGGTCGCTGGGATGGGCCTTGAGGAAATCCAGCAGCGGCCCGGCCTGGCAGCCGGCGGTGCCGAGGTGGATGTCGGAGATGAAGATGCTGCGATAGCGGCGGCGATGGAGACTTTCTTCGCGATCGTCCTCCGCGGGGCCGTCGAGGCCGGCCAGCAGGGGACCCAGGGCGTCGAAGGTGGTTCGCATCAGGCCCCCAGGAAGTGCTTGCGGTAGCGCGCGGGCAGGTCCTGGATCCGCATCATCATCGGCAGGTCCGCGGTGTTGAAGTCCGGGTCCCAGGCCGGCGCGCCGAGCACCCTGGCGCCGAGCCTCAGGTAGCCCTTGATCAGGGCCGGCGGCTCCATCTGCAGGGTGCAGTCGAGCCGGTCGACGGGCAGCGGCAGCCGGGGAGTCACCTGGCAGTCGATCGGGGCCAGGTGCGTCTGCTTCAACTGGTGCCAAACGCTGGCCGCCGCGTCGCCGCTCACCACGCCGTTGTGCAGCATGGGGATGCTGGCGCAGCCGATCATGGTGTCCAGGCCGTTGCGCTGCATGAAGCCGCCCAGGGCCGTCCACAGCGCCAGGATCACGCCGCCCTGCCGGTGGTCCGGGTGCACGCAGCTGCGTCCGAGTTCCACCATGCGTTCGCGCAGGGCGCGCAGACGCCAGAGATCGAATTCGGTGTCGCTGTAGAAGCTGCCGACCAGGCGCGCCTGGGCGGGCGTGAGCACGCGGTACGTACCCACCACTTCGTTGGTGACCTCGTCGCGCACCAGCAGGTGTTCGCAATACTCGTCGAACAGGTCGGTGTCGTGGCCGGGGATGCGGGTGTCCAGGCGAGCGCCCATCTCGCCGGAGAAGATCGCGTATCTCAGGCGCTGGGCTTCGCGAACTTCATCGAGGTGGCGAGCCCACGTGACGCGGATGCCGCCAGTGCGGTCCCCAGCTTGCGGAGCATCCGAAGGGCGATGAAGCGACCCCCTGGGCAAGCTCACCGGGGACAGGGGCAGCGTGGGGGTCGGCAGTTCGTTCATGGGGTCTCCTTCCTGGATGGCGCCAGTGTTCAGGAGGAAGGTGACCTCCGCGTGTCACTTCGATGGCACTCGCATGACAGTGGCGTATTCGACACTTCCAATATCTTGGTATAGTCGCCGAATGGACGAACGCGATGTGGTGGCTGCGCTGGCAGCCCTGGCCCACCCGGTGCGGCTGCGCATCTTCCGCGCGCTGATGGTCTCCGGCCCGGCAGGGCTGACGCCGGGCGTGATGCAGGAAGGCCTGGGCATTCCTGCGACGACCTTGTCCTTCCACCTGAAGGAGCTCGCCAACGCGGGGCTGGTGCGCGCCGAACGCGCCAGCCGCAACCTGATGTACCGCGCCGTCTACGAGGAGATGAACGGCCTCGTGGCCTACCTCACCGAGAACTGCTGCCAGGGCGTGGCATGCGTCGCCACGCCGGCAGCATCCTGCAAGAAATGACCCTCACGTCGACCAAGGAGTCCCGGAGGCGTCGCCGTGCTGCGCGCCTCGCGGCAAGCCCGTGGGGATCCCGGTGAAGGCCGGTTCCTCCTGCTGCTAGGCAACCCGATCCAGAAACCCGTCCGGGATATTCCCCTGCCATGACCACCAACGTCCTGATCCTCTGCACCCACAATTCCGCGCGCAGCGTCCTGTCGGAGGGCATGCTCAATCATTGGGCCGCCCGGTCCGGCAAGGACGTGCACGCGTACAGCGCCGGCAGCGCGCCGAGCGGCCGCATCAACCCGCATGCGATCGAGGCGCTCTCCGCGGCGGGCGTGGACACCGCGGAGTTCCGCAGCAAGAGCTGGGACGAGTTCACGCAGCCCGGCGCGCCGCAGATGCGGGTGGTGATCACGGTGTGCGACAGTGCCGCCGCGGAGCAATGTCCCTATTGGCCGGGCAGTCCGGTGAAAGTGCATTGGGGCTATCCGGACCCGTCGAACGCGCCGGATGCCGGCAAGGCCCAGGCTTTCGAACTCACCCGCCAGGCGATCGGCTACCGCATGCTGCAACTGGCGCAACTGCCGTTCGACCGGATGAGCGACGCCGAACTGCAGGCCGCGCTCGTCGCGATCTCCAGGAGCTGACATGGCGTCCACCCTGCGCCAGAAACTCGTTTCGGAGCTGCTCGGCACCGCGCTGCTGCTCGCCGTCGTGATCGGCTCCGGCATCATGGCCGAGCGGCTCGCGGGCGGCAACGTCGCCGTCGCGCTGCTCGCCAACACGCTGGCCACGGTCGGCGGCCTGTACATCCTGATCGAAATGCTCGGGCCCATCGGCGGGGCGCATTTCAATCCCGCGGTCTCGCTGGTGATGGCGTGGCGCGGCCACCTGCCCCCGTCGCTGCTCGCACCCTATGTCGCCTGCCAGCTGCTGGGCGCGATGCTGGGGGCCTGGCTGGCCCATGCGATGTTCGACCTGTCCATCCTGCAGTTCTCGGCCAAGGTCCGTTCCGGCCCGGGACAGTGGCTCGCCGAGGGGGTCGCCACCTTCGGCCTGCTGCTGGTCATCCTGCGCGCGCCCGCCTCGCGCGTCGCCGCCATGGTCGCGGCCTACATCGGCGCGGCCTACTGGTTCACCGCGTCGACCTCCTTTGCCAATCCCGCAGCCGCCTTCGGGCGCATGTTCAGCGACAGCTTCGCCGGCATTGCACCGGCGAGCGTTCCCGGTTTCGTGCTGGCGCAGCTGGCGGGGGCGGTAGCCGCGGTCGGCATGCACCGGCTGCTTGGCACGGCCGGCGACGCCACGAGCGTGCAGGAAGCTGCGCCGGCGCAGGTCGAACGCAACACTCCCTAAGGCTCCGCCGGCAGCGCGCGCGACCAGGCCAGCGCCTGCGCGACGACCCAGGCCGGCTCGTCGAGCGTGAGATCGTGTCCCGCATCCGGATGCTCGCGCAGTGGCGCAAGCCAGGCTCGGGCCATCGCGCGCGAGCATTCCACCGAGGCGAGGCGGTCGCCGCGCGAGGCCAGGAGCAGCAAGGGGACGGCGGGTGCGGCCTCGGGCGCGCGAAAGCGCGCGGCGGCCAACAACTGCCGCAGCATGTTGCCGTGCGTGACCGGGCGGGCCGCGGCGTAGTCCGCCCAGGCCGCGGCGACGGCGTCGTCCGGTTCGCGATTGCTCGTGAGCCGCACGATGCGGCGCTCCCGCGCGAGCGGCGTGGGACCGGCCAGGGTCGCCAGCAACTGGAGCAAAGCGGCCGGCCGCAGCCGCTGCCAGGGCTGCGACAAACCACGCATGCTGCTGTTGACCAGGATGCAGCCGCGCACTGCGGACGGATCCTGCAGCGCCCACTGCACCGCCACCATGCCGCCCAGCGACAGCGCGAGCAGCAGGTATGGAGGCCGCGCATCGCTGTCCTTCGCCAATTGCAGGCGCGCGGCTTCCGCGATGCGGGGCACGCTCGCGGCGCTGCGCTCGCGAAAGCGCCTGCCGTTGCCCGGCAGGTCGATGGCGACGACGCGGTCGCCGGCGGGCACGGCCTCACGCAGCATGGCGAGGAAGCGGCCCCAGTGGCGCGACTCGCGCGCCAGCCCGCGCAGCAGCACCCAGGTCGTCATCCAGGCTGCCCCCGGTACCAGAGTTCCAGGGCGCGCCGCCGGTGGTCCTCGCGCGCCTCGCCCTGCGGCAGCCACAGGGCCTGGCCGGCGGCCGCGCGCAGCACGAAATCGAGCAACGGCAGGTGCCGGCGCAGCACGCGCTGTTCGCGGTGCGCGATCAGCGGATTGAAGATGCCGGCGCGCGAGAACAGCTGGCGCGGGTTCTTCTTCACCCACAGCCACGAGCCCATCTCCAGCGTGAGCGGCAGGAACACGCCTTCGGCCGGCGCGGTCATCACCAGGTGGTCCCACAGGTCGCCGTGCGCGAGGTATTGCGCGCTCTGCGGTTCGATCACGTAGTTGTGGTGCGCGTGGCTGCGCACGTAGATGTCGTGCAGCGCATGCAGTTCCGGCAGCGCCCGCGTCGGCGCGCGCCGGTGCGCGAAGGGGAACCACACGCGGTCGCGCATGCCGAATCCGGAGTGGCAATCGAGTGCGATGCCGAGCGGCCGCCCCTGCAGCTCGCGCCGCACCCGCTCGCACAGTGCAGCGCTCTCCGCTTCCATCGGCGTGCCGTACGCCCCCCGGTACCAGGGCAGCACGGAGCTGATGCGTTGCCCGGAGATCAGCCACGGCGTGCGCTCCTGCGCATCGACGGGCGCGTTGCGCATCAGGTCCACGCCGCGGGGATTGGCCCGCGTGCCGGCGGCCATGCCGCCGGGATTGACCAGCGGCATGAACAGCACGCGCACTTGGTCGAGCGTCTGGCGCAAGGACGTGTCCCACGCGAGCCGCGTGACCAGGTTGTGCAGGTAGGCCGTCACCACGCGCGCGCCGATGCGCTCGAGCCCGTGCACGCCGCCGAAATAGGCGACGGCCGGTACGGAAGGATCGGGATTGCCGAGCGTGATCGCATGCACCGGCAGACGCCGGCCCGCGTGCTCCACCTCGCACGCCACGTCGCAGTGAAGATGGCTGCCGCCCAGCGCGATCACGCGTTCGAGTTCCTCGAGTTCCGGTAGTCCAGGGTCGTGCACGGGTGCGCAGGATAGTCGAAGTGCGTGTCATGAAGCTGCCATGTGCGTTGCCTAAGCTGCCCGGCGTTCGCAACCCCTTCCCCCATACCACCCCATGAACGCACAAACGAAGAACGAACTCGCCGCGCTGCACGCGGCGGACGAAGAAAACGCCAACACCAGCGGCAACCCGTCGCTGCTGGACGTGCTCGAGCAGCGCCTGTCCCGCCGCAACATGCTGCGCGTCGGCGTGGGCTCGGCGGGCGCCGCGGTGTTCGGCTCCCTCGCGGCCTGCGGCGGCGGCGGCGGCGGTGCGGCGGCAGCTCCCGCGCCGGCACCTGCCACGTCCGGTCCCACGCCCCTGAAACTCAGCTTCGCCCCGGTGGCGAAGAACAAGGACGATCGCGTCACCGTGCCGGCCGGCTATACCGCGTCCGTGCTGTACGCGCTCGGCGATCCGCTCACGTCGGCGACGCCGGCCTATGCCAACGACGGCAGCGACACCGGCTTCGGCGACCGTGCCGGCGACCACCACGACGGCCTCGAGTGGTTCGGCCTGGACGCGGCCGGCACCGCGCGCCTCGCCACCGGTTCGGAGCGCGGCATCCTGGGCATCAACCACGAGGCGACCACCGACCAGTTCCTGCACGTCGCGGGCGTCACGGCGAATCCGCGTCCGCCGGCGGAAGCCGACAAGGAAATGGAAGTGCACGGCCTGACCTTCGTCGAAGTGCGCAAGGCGCCCGGCTACGCGTACCAGAAGGACTCGGCGTACAACCGCCGCGTGACGCCGCTCACGCCCATGGAGCTCACCGGCCCCGTGCGCGGGCACGCGCTGCTCAAGACGAAGCATTCGATCGCCGGCACGCAGACGCGCGGCACGATCAACAACTGCGGCGCGAGCTTCACGCCCTGGGGCACCTACTTCTCCGGCGAGGAGAACTGGGTCAACTACTTCTTCCGCTCCGCCACCGACGACACCGCGCGTGGCGGTGCCGCCGCGAAGGGCGTCGTCTCGCTGCGCCGCTACGGCAAGAACCAGGGCGCCGCCAGCCGCCACGGCTGGGAGACCGCCGGCGCGGACGACCGCTTCGTGCGCTGGAACATCAGCCAGACCGGTGCGTCCGCGGACGGCACCGACGACTACCGCAACGAGATGAACACCTACGGCTACATGATCGAGGTGGATCCGTACGACAAGGTGCAGGCGATCCGCAAGCGCACCGCGCTCGGCCGCTTCGCCCACGAGATGGGCGTGTTCGGCCTGCAGGTGGCCGGCAAGCCGCTGGCCGTGTACATGGGCGACGACTCGCGCGGCGAGTACGTCTACAAGTTCGTGTCGACGGCCGCCTGGAACGCGGCCGATGCCAACCCGGCCAACCGCATCACCACCGGCGACAAGTATCTCGACGCCGGCAAGCTGTACGTGGCGAAGTTCAACGCCGACGGCAGCGGCAGCTGGATCGAACTGAACATCGCCAACCCGGCGATCGCCGGCTACGCGACCTATGCCTTCGCCGACCAGGCCGACGTGCTGGTGAACGCCCGGATCGCCGCCGACGCGGTCGGCGCGACGAAGATGGACCGTCCCGAGTGGAGCGCGGTGCATCCGGTGACGGGCGAGCTGTACGTGACCCTCACGAACAACAGCAACCGCAAGGTGGAGCCCACCGGCTCGCAGCACGGCGTGGACGCGGTCAATCCCCGCTCCTACACCGATGCGCCCACGGCGCCCGCTACGCCCGGCAACATCAACGGCCACATCCTTCGCGTGCGCGAAACCGGCGACGAGAGCGCGGCCACCACCTTCACCTGGGACATCTACCTGTTCGGCGCCGAAGCCGGCATGGACCAGACGAAGATCAACCTGTCGGCGCTGACCGCGGACAACGACTTCTCCAGCCCCGACGGCATCCGCTTCAGCCAGAAGACCGGCGTGGTGATGGTCGAGACGGACGACGGCGCCTACACCGACGTGACCAACTGCATGCTGCTGATCGGACTGCCGGGCCGCCTCGGCGACGGCGCGGTGCAGGCCATCAACTACACGAAACTGGACGGCAGCACGCTGACCGTGCAGACGCGCGTGGGCGCCAGGCCGACGCTGGACACGCTGCGCCGCTTCCTGGTCGGCCCCATCGACTGCGAGATCACCGGCATCACCGAGACGCCGGACGGCCGCGCGCTGTTCGTCAACATCCAGCATCCCGGCGAGACCATCAGCAAGGCTAACATCGGCAATCCCGCGATGTACCTGAGCCACTGGCCGGGCAATGCGGGCTACGGCGCGGGCGGCGCCACCGCGCGACCGCGCTCGGCGACCATCGTGGTGACGCGCGACGACGGCGGCCTGATCGGCGTGGACGGCACGGCGGTCCTCAACAACTTCTGACAAAAAAAGGGAGGCGGAGGACGGAGGTCCCGCGCGGCGCACGGGACCTCCGTGCCTTAATGCGGTTTTAAGGATGACTGCGGACAGTTGGGCCAGAAGGAGAAGAAGACCCCATGCCGGCAACGTTCCTGGATTCCGGGCTGCACCGACCCGCGCTTCGCGTGCGCGCGGCCTGGTCGCCCTTGCTGGCGGCAAGTCTCTTCTGTGCCGTGCTGTTCCTGCTGCTCTGCGTGCAGGTGGGAGGCAGCCGCGGAGCGCTGCCCTTCGACGAAGCCGCCGCGGCCCTGCTTTCCCCGTATCGCAGCCCTGGGCTGCTGGCCTCCTTCGCCCTGCTGACGGTCCTGGGCAGCGGCAATGGGGTCGTGCTGGCGGGAGCGCTCGCCAGCGCGTGCCTCGCGCTGCAGCGGCGCTGGCGGCTCGCCGCGGTCTTCTGGGGCGTGCTCGCGTGTTCGGGCGTGAGTGCCTGGGCCGTGAAAGTGCTGGTCGCACGGCCGCGCCCCGAATTCATCGAGGGCTTCGCCGCTTCCTCCCCGTCCTTCCCGAGCAGCCACGCCGTCGCGGCGCTGGCGGGCTACGGCTTCCTCGCCTATGTGCTCGCGCGCGACGCCCGGCCGGCCACGCGATGGCTTGCAGCAGTGGCGGCCACCCTGCTGGTCGTGCTCGTCGCAGGCAGCCGCGTCATGCTGGGCCTGCACCACGCCAGCGACGTGATCGGTGGCCTGTTGCTGGCGGGATGCTGGTTTTTGGCCGGAGTGCTGGCCGCACGGCGCATGTCGAGCCGCTGATCAAGCTACATTCGAGCCCGCAAAGGTAGAAGAAAGGGCCGCGTGGGGTTCATCGAATCGAGCAAGGCCTGGGCGCGGCGCATCAAGCGCGATGGCATGACCCTCCGGTACGCGGCGTCCCACCCGGCCACGCCGTGGTACGCCAAGGCACTCGGTCTGTTCGTGGTGGGCTATGCCCTCAGCCCGATCGACCTCATCCCCGATTTCATTCCCGTCCTCGGTTACCTGGACGACGTCCTCCTGTTGCCGGCGCTCATCTGGCTCACGATCCGCATGCTGCCGCCCGCGGTCGTGGAGGAGTGCCGGGTGAAGGCGGACCAATGGCTGGCCGAAGGCAAGGCCAGGCCGAAGAGCGTGGTCGGCGCCGCCGTGATCGTCGCGATCTGGGTCGCCGCGATCGCCGCATCGGGCTGGTGGTTCCTGAGGGACGGCAGCTGGTGGCCGGGCCGGTGATCCCGAGGCGCTGAAACTCAGTCCTGCCGGCTCCACAGCCGCCGCAGCGTGCGCTCGAAGCCGGGCGCGTGGACCAGGCCCACGCAGCACACGAGCAAAGCCAGCGCGAACGCCGAAGCCGCCAGCATGTCCGTGAGGTGTCCGGCGAAATAGATGCCGCTGGCACCCGCAGCCAGGACGAAGGCCAGCGCCGCGCAGGCGACCGGGACGCGAACCGCGAGGCGGTTGCTGCGCGCGAAAACCAGGATGGCGACGAATCCGTGGGCCAGGGTCGCGCCCCAGACCGGGCCAGCCGGGGCGCCCAGCGCGCCGCCCACCAGGAGGACCGACATCACGGCGAAGAGGCACACGAGCCAGCGCCACTCGCCCCGCCAGACCAGCCAGAAGGCCAGGAACCACGCCCCGAGCGAGAGCGGGACTACCGAATGCGCCTTGGCCACCAGATACATCCAGCGGGTCATCTCGACGCAGCGATGGACGTCCATCCATTGCTCGATCTGGCGGTGGACGCCGTCCAGCGCGCCGAAGGCCCGGGGATCGACGGCGATCAGGGCGAGCACGACCAGGCCGCCCGCGACGACCGCCACTTCGACGCTGTCATGCAACGGGGAACGCCAGGGCGGCGAGCTTGCGGGGGCGACAGGAAGGACGTGGGCGGGGTGATGGGACATTCGGCAGGGTCGCGGTTCACGGCCGCGGGCCGCGGACGGCGCGATCCTGCAGCAGCGGGGGTTAAGGCCGCGTGAAGGCGTCCGGGAAGGCGTCCGGGAAGGCCAGCACGAAGCGGCTGCCGCCCGAGGGCGAAGACCCGGCCCCGACCGTCCAGCCGAGGTGCTCGCACACGCGCTGCACGATCGCGAGGCCCAGGCCCGTGCCCGGCACCGCCTCCGGCGCGGCCCGCACGAAACGCTCGAAGATCTTCTCGCGCAACTCGGTGGGCAGGCCCGGACCGGTGTCTTCGACCACCAGCCGGCCCTCTTCGAGGGTGATGCGCACTTCGCCCTCCTCCGTGAACCGGCAGGCGTTGCGCAGCAGGTTGTCCACGGCGATGCCGATCAACTCCGGCGGGCCTTGAACGAAGGGCGTCGCCGACTGCGTGAACACGAGCCGCACCGGCTTGTCCCGCAGCAGCGGCCGGCAGCGCTCGATCTCCTGTTCGACGATGGAAGCGAACTCCACCCGCGGCGCTTCGATGTCCGCGGGCGACCGCGACAGCAGGAGCAAGGCGCTCACGCGCTGCGCCGTCTCCACCGCGGTCCGGCGGATGCGCTCGACGGCGGGCAACAGGTCGGGGCGGTCCGCCAGCCGGGCCTGCAGCAGTTCCGCGCCGCCGAGGATGACGGTGAGCGGCGTGCGCAACTCGTGGCTGACGTCCCCCGTGAAGAACTGTTCGCGCAGCAGGAAGCGCTGCATCTCGTCGCTGCGGGCCGCGAACGTCCGCGCGAGCACGCCGAGTTCGTCGACCGAATCCAGCGCGGCCAAGCCGGCGAGGCGGTCCTCGCGCACCGCGTCGGCCAGCTCGGTGACGGGCCGGATGACGCGGCTCGCCGTGGCGCTGCCGAAGAGGAACGCCGCGAGCAGGCACACGGCGCAGGCCGCGGCGAACGCGATGGCCACGTAGGTTTCGATCTGCTCGAATGCGCTGTCGTCGTGCACGACGGCAAAGCGGCGGCCCTCGTGGTCGCGGACGAGCACGTGGTAGGTCTGCCCATGGAGCGAGACTTCGTGGACGCCGGGCTCCGCGTGCTGCAACCAGGGCGGCATGCGGTCCCCGGTCAGCACTTCGGGGTCGTCGGGCTTCACCGGCGCGCCACGGAGATAGTCCTCGATCATGCGGTCGCCGGAATCGGCCAGTTTCGCCCGGATCAACACCTCCTCGATCGTCTGCACGCTGACATACGTGATCGCCCCGAACAGGCCGCACAGCAGCGCGGCCAGCAGCAGGTAGGCCAGCACGATGCGCGTGCGCAGAGAACGGCTAGGCGCCATGGTCCTCGGTGAGCGCGTAACCGACGCCCGGAAGCGTGCGCAGCAAGGGCGTGGCGAACGGCTTGTCCAGCGCCATGCGCAGCGCGTGGATGTGGGTGCGCAGCGCGTCGCTGTCCGGCGGATCGTCGCCCCAGACTTCGTGCTCGAGCTCGGCCCGGCCGACGACGCCAGGCGCGGCGCGCATCAGCGCCTGCAGCAGCTTGTAGCCGGTGGGCGTCAGCCGCAGCGGGCGGCCCGAGCGCGTCGCCTCGAAGGTGCGCGGATCGAAGCGGACGTCGGCGAAGCACAAGGGGCCCGGCGCCTGCTCGCCGCGGGCGCGACGGCTCAGCGCGCGCAGGCGAACGTCGAGCTCCACCAGCGAGAACGGCTTGACGAGGTAATCGTCGGCCCCGGCATCGAAGCCCTGGACCTTGTCCTGGATCGTGTCGCGCGCGGTCAGCATGAGCACCGGCGTGGCGTGCCTCAGCACCTTGCGCAGGCGGCGGCAGACCTCCAGTCCGTCGAGGCCGGGCAGCATGAGGTCCAGCACGATCGCATCGAAGCGTTCCTTCGCGGCCAGGTCCAGGCCGGCGAGTCCGGCGCGGGCGGAATCGATGCGGTAGCCCAGCGGCTCCAGGAACTCGTAGAGGTTCGCCAGGATGTCCGCGTTGTCTTCGATGACGAGGATGCGCATGGGGAGGTGCGGGGCATCATAGCGGCCGTGCCTTCACGCCGGCTTAACGGCCGCCGGCGCAGCATCCGCATCCTGCCCCCGCGCGGCGACGTCTTGGGAGTGGGCGGTCCCGAACGGCGCGGGCGTTCGGGATCGTCCTAGAACCGCACGCCCGCCGAGAACCGCAGGCGGTCCGGCGTGCCGAGCGCACGAACCGGCGTCTCGTACGACAGGCGCAGGTAGGAGCGGTGCCAGTCGTAGCGCACGGCGAGGCCCAGGCCTTCCTGCCCGAACTGGCGCGTGACGTGCATCGACAGCGCCTGGCCATCGGGGAAGCGATAGCCGCCGCCGACGTCCAGGTACTCCGCGTCGAAGCTGCGGCCCACGCCGGCACGCGCGAACCACTTCTGGCCCGCTTCCAGCGACAAGCCGCTGCCGCCCATGGAACCGGAGGCGGCGAGACGCACCGGGCCCCACAGCAGGATCGAGGCGCGCGTGGGCGCATCGGGCTCGGCCAGCAGGGCCGGCACGGTCAATTCGTAAGTCGGCGAGGGCGACTGCGATTGCGCCGGCAGGCAGGCCGCGGCCAGGCCGGCAGCCAGCAGGCAGGCCGGGAGGCGGGACGGGATGCAGGAAGCGCGGCGCATGGGTTCAATGTAAAACCGCGACGAGCGATCTGCACAGTGCCGTAATTCCTATGTGGCCGGTCCGCGACGAGCGGGCGGCTGCCACCGCCACGCGGGTGGCCATGCGTTGCTCGAAACCGCCTGTCGCCGCTCCGGTGTGGCGCCGGATTTCGCGGCTGCTGCCGCCGCGCAACATCCGACGCGCGGACTTGCGCGATCAGCCCGCGCGCACCGCCTCGGCGAGCCGCTCCGCGCTGCGTCGGGCCACACCCGCGTCACTCGCTTCCACCATCACGCGCAGCACCGGTTCGGTACCGCTCGGGCGGATCAGGACGCGGCCGGAACCATCCAGTTCCTTCTGCAGCGCCTGGCACTCCGCATCGAGCTTCGCGTTCTTCTTCCAGTCCTGCCCGGGCGCGAGGCGCACGTTGATCAGCGTCTGCGGGAACAGGGTCACCTGCTCCAGCAGCTGCGCGAGCGACTTGCCGCTGCGGGCGCAGGCCTTGAGCACCTGCAGCGCGCTGATCAGGCCGTCGCCGGTGGTGTGCTTGTCGAGCGCGAGCAGGTGGCCCGAGCCCTCGCCGCCCAGCAGCCAGCCGCGCTTCTCCAGCTCCTCCAGCACGTAGCGGTCGCCGACCTTGGCGCGCACGAACTCCACGTCCTGCGCCTTGAGCGCGAGCTCCACGGCCATGTTGGTCATGAGGGTCCCCACCGCGCCGGGCACGCTTTCGCCCGCCGCGATGCGATCCATCACCATCAGGTAGAGCAGCTCGTCGCCGTTGAACAGGCGCCCGCTCGCGTCGACCATCTGCAGCCGGTCGGCGTCGCCGTCCAGCGCGATGCCGAAGTCGGCGCGGTTGGCGCGTACCGTGTCGATCAGCGCATCGGGATGCGTCGCACCCACGTGGTCGTTGATGTTCAGGCCGTCGGGCGAGCAGCCGATGCAGAAGACCTCCGCGCCCAGTTCGTGGAACACCTTGGGTGCGATGTGGTACGCCGCGCCGTGCGCGCCGTCCACGGCGATGCGCATGCCCTTCAGGGTGAGGTCGTGCGCGAAGGTGCTCTTGCAGAACTCGATGTAGCGGCCCGCCGCGTCGTCGAGGCGGCGCGTCTTGCCGAGCGTGGCGGAGTCGGCCCATTGCGGCTGCTCCTGCAGCGCCGCCTCGACGTCCATCTCCCACTGGTCCGGCAGCTTGGTGCCGTGCGCGGAGAAGAACTTGATGCCGTTGTCCGGATACGGGTTGTGGCTGGCGCTGATCACCACGCCGAGACTCGCGCGCTGCGCGCGCGTGAGGTAGGCGACGCCGGGCGTGGGCAGGGGTCCCAGCAGCACGACGTCGACGCCGGCGGAATTGAAGCCGGACTCGAGCGCGCTTTCCAGCATGTAGCCCGAGATGCGCGTGTCCTTGCCGATGAGGACCGTGGGACGCTCCTCGGTGCGCCTGAGGACGCGGCCCACCGCGTGCGCGAGGCGCAGCACGAAGTCGGGCGTGATGGGCGCCTGGCCCACCGTGCCGCGGATGCCGTCGGTGCCGAAGTATTTCCTGCTCATGTCTTTCTCTCCGCGGCCTCGTCGGCCGCCTGCATGGCGCCCCATACCTTCAGGGCTGCCACCGTCTCGCGCACGTCGTGCACCCGCACGATGCGCGCCCCCCTGTCCACCGCCAGCAGGGCTGCCGCCACGCTCGCGGGGATACGTCGCTCCATCGGCTCGCCGCTTGCCGTCCCCAGCGAGGACTTGCGCGACCAGCCGGCGAGCAGCGCGTAGCCGCCGGCCAGCAATTCCCGCTGGCGCGCCAGCAGCGCGAAATTCTGTTCCGGCGTCTTGCCGAAGCCGATGCCCGGATCCCAGGTGACGCGATCGGCGGCGACACCGCGCTCGCGCAGCACGCGGGTGCGCTCCCGCAGGAACGCGAGCACCTGCGGCACCGCATCGCCCTGCATGGGCGCGCGCTGCATCGTCCGCGGCTCGCCGTGCATGTGCATGAGGCATACGCCGCAGTTCGGGTGCGAAGCCACCGCCTCCACCGCGCCGGGTTGCTGCAGCGCCCAGACGTCGTTGACGATGTCCGCGCCGAGGTCCAGGACCTCGCGCATCACCTCGGGCTTGTAGGTGTCCACCGAGACCGGCACGCCCAGGCGGACTGCCTCGCGCACGACGGGGATCACCCGGGTGCGCTCCTCGTCCAGCGGCACGGGGGCGATTCCCGGGCGGGTCGACTCGCCGCCGATGTCCAGGATGTCGGCGCCCTCGCGCACCAGCTGCTCGCAGTGCTCCAGCGCCGCCTTGCTGCCGAAGTGCTGCCCGCCGTCGGAAAAGGAATCCGGCGTCACGTTGACGATCCCCATCACGCGCGGGCGGGAGAGATCGATCGCGAAGCGGGTGGTCTGCCACTGCATGGCCGGGATTGTGCGCCTGGGTGAAAACGAAGAAGGGGCCGAGTGGCCCCTTCTGCACGGTTGCAGCGTAGTTTACGCGGCGTTCGGTTCCGGATTGGTACCCACCGCGGGGCCGGAGCCGCCGGAGTTCGGCGTGCGCGGCGTGAAGTCCTTGGGCGGACGCGGCTCGCGGCCGGCCATGATGTCGTCGATCTGCTCGGCGTCGATGGTTTCCCATTCGAGCAGCGCCTTGGCCATCGCGTGCATCTTGTCGCTGTGGTCCTCGATGAGCTTGCGGGCCAGGCCGTACTGCTCGTCGATGATGCGGCGCACCTCCTGGTCGACCTTCTGCATGGTCTGCTCGGAGATGTTGGTGGTCTTGGTGACCGAGCGGCCCAGGAACACCTCGCCCTCGTTCTCGGCGTACACCATCGGCCCGAGGGCGTCGGTCATGCCGTAGCGCATCACCATGTCGCGCGCCAGGTGCGTCGCGCGCTCGAAGTCGTTCGAGGCGCCCGTCGTCATCTGGTTCATGAACACTTCTTCCGCGATGCGCCCGCCGAACAGCATGGCGATCTGGTTGAGCATGTACTCGCGGTCGTAGCTGTAGCGGTCCTTCTCGGGCAGGCTCATGGTGACGCCCAGCGCGCGGCCGCGCGGGATGATCGTCACCTTGTGCACCGGGTCGCACTTGGGCAGCAGCTTGCCGATGATGGCGTGGCCGGACTCGTGGTACGCCGTGTTGCGGCGCTCCTCTTCCGGCATCACCATGGACTTGCGCTCCGGGCCCATGATGATCTTGTCCTTGGCCTTCTCGAAGTCCTGCATTTCCACCACGCGCGCATTGCGGCGGGCGGCCATCAGGGCGGCTTCGTTGCACAGGTTGGCGAGGTCCGCGCCCGACATGCCCGGCGTGCCGCGGGCGATGATGCCGGCATTCACGTCCTGGCCGATCGGGATCTTGCGCATGTGCACGTTCAGGATCTGCTCGCGGCCGCGGATGTCCGGCAGCGTCACGTAGACCTGGCGGTCGAAGCGGCCGGGACGCAGCAGCGCGGCATCGAGGATGTCCGGGCGGTTGGTCGCGGCGATCACGATCACGCCCAGGTTGGTCTCGAAACCGTCCATCTCCACCAGCATCTGGTTGAGGGTCTGCTCGCGTTCGTCGTTGCCGCCGCCGAGGCCGGCGCCGCGCTGGCGGCCCACCGCATCGATTTCGTCGATGAAGATGATGCAGGGGGCGTTCTTCTTCGCGTTCTCGAACATGTCGCGCACGCGGGCCGCGCCCACGCCGACGAACATCTCGACGAAGTCGGAACCGGAGATCGAGAAGAAGGGCACCTTGGCCTCGCCGGCGATCGCCTTGGCCAGCAGCGTCTTGCCGGTGCCCGGGGGGCCGACCAGCAGCAGGCCGCGCGGGATGCGGCCGCCGAGCTTCTGGAACTTCTGCGGGTCCTTCAGGAAGTCGACGACTTCCTTCACTTCCTCCTTCGCCTCGTCGCAGCCGGCGACGTCGGTGAAGGTGATCTGGTTGCTGCTCTCATCGAGCATGCGCGCCTTGCTCTTGCCGAAGCTGAAGGCGCCGCCCTTGCCGCCGCCCTGCATCTGGCGCATGAAGTAGATCCAGACGCCGATCAGGAGGAGCATCGGGCCCCAGCTCACGAGCAGCGTCATGAGGAGGGAGCCCTCCTCGCGCGGCTTGACGTCGAACTTGACGCCGTTGTTGATCAGGTCGCCGACCAGGCCGCGATCGAGGTAGGTGGCGGTGGTGCGCACCTTGCGGTCGTCGGTGGTCATGGCCACGATCTCGGTACCGCCCTGGCCTTCCTGGATCACGGCGTTCTTGATCTGCTTGTTGCGCACCTGCTCCAGGAAGTCCGAGTAGCCGACCACGGAAGCGCCGGCGGCGCCGCGCGTGTCGAACTGCTTGAAGACGGTGAAGAGGACCAGTGCGATCACCAGCCAGACGGCGATCTTCGAAAACCACTGATTGTTCAAAACTGAATCTCCGGGCAAGGCCCATGCGAGGGCAAGTTGGCGTCCATTCTAGGGGTTTCAAGCTGCGGAACGATCACTTTTCGCTACGCGCTCCATAGGAGGCGGGGCCGCACGCGTGTCCGACGGAGCCGCATGCAACGTGATCTCGCGGAACGCGCACGTCGTTGCAGGAACGGCTGCGACATGTTGCATGCCGATCGGCGAAGGTGCACGCCATGGCCCGCAATTCCCTATGCGGAACATGCCGCAAAAAAATCCGCAAAACACACCGGACGATTTATTCCGAGCCGAAGTATCACGGCGCGACCAAATGAATCCAGGCGTGTCGTTCGCAACTGAACAATTCGCCACGATTCACTCATCCGTATTTACGAAAATTGCCGAATTTGTAATATCCAAGCTATTGGGTCGGATTACGGATTTCCCGTAATTGACCTGGAAAATCAGTTTTAAACCTGATGAATGTGTAATCAACTGCCTTGGGATTGTCAGAAGTCAGCCTGTTTGTAACCAATTGATTTGCTACTGGAAGACTTTAGGTTTGCTCCTTATAACCAACTCCAACGATGTAAATACATCGATGGCGCGAATGCCGGTCGTCGCACGGCGATCACCGGAGGGGGGGTTCGAACGCAACGTTTCGAGGAGGCCAGCCTGAAGGCTGGCCGAGGAGGTGGACGTGCGAAATCCTACGTTGTCCTTTGCCTTGTCCAGGCTCCAGCACCTTTCCGGCTGCCTGCCCAGCCGCGACTTTTCCCACGATCCCCGAGACCCGCGCCGCATCCGACGGCGCTGACGGTCCTTTTCCCATTCCGTAGTTCCTAGCTGGCCCGACGGTCCAGCTTATTTCCTGCCTCCGGGCCGGCCGGGACAGGCTTTGCCTGCCGCCGCCCAACCGTCCAAAAAACCGCTGAACCGCATTGCAAGGAGAAAACACATGGCCACGCTGATTCGATCCGATCTGGAATTCATCCTCCAGCAAATCCTCATTTCGGAGGCGCACGCCGCCGGCGCCGATCTGAGCACGCTGGTTCCGAACGCGTTCGCGCCTTTCGGGCTGCGGACCGTGGATGGTTCCTATAACAACCTCGTCACGGGGCAGTCCGACTTCGGCTCGTCCGACCAGCCGTTCCCCACGCTGGTGCCGGCCACCCCCACCTACCCGACGCCGGGCAGCGCCATCGACCCCGGGCCGCGCATCGTCAGCAACCTGGTCGCCGACATGACCAGCAACAACCCTGCGGCCGTGCAGGCCTTCGTCGACGCGGGACTGGGGACGCTCGCCCTGGATGGCACCTTGCTGGACCTGGCCGGCAACCCGATCCCCGCCGGCACGCTGCTCACGATCCCGAACGTCGCGCCCGACGTCGGCCTGTCGGCGCCGTTCAACTCCTGGTTCACCTTCTTCGGGCAGTTCTTCGACCACGGACTCGACCTGGTCAACAAGAGCGCCACCGAGATCGTGATGATCCCCCTGCAGGAGGACGACCCGCTGTTCGTGCCGGGCAGCCCGACGAACTTCATGGTGGTTTCGCGCGTGACGCGCGGCACCGACGGCAGCGCGACCAACCAGACCACGCCCTTCGTCGACCAGAACCAGACCTATACCTCGCATCCCTCGCACCAGGTCTTCCTGCGCGAGTACGTGCTCGACGCCAGCGGCAAGCCGGTCGCCACCGGCGGTCTGCTCGACCATGCCGACGGCGGCCTGGCGACCTGGGCCGACATCAAGGAACAGGCCCGGACCATGCTCGGCATCGAGCTGGACGACATGGACATCCTGAACCTGCCGCTGCTGGCGACCGACCAGTACGGCAAGTTCATTCCCGACCCGGTGACCGGGTTCGCGCAGGTCGTGGTCGACGCCGGCCCGCCGCCGGTGCTGCAGTCCGGCACGCCGGGCAGCCCCATCGACGGCACCCTCGGGATGCGCACCGGCCATGCCTTCCTCGACGACATCGCGCACACGGCCAAGCCCATTTCGTCCAGCGGTGCGCCGCTGACGGCGGATGCCGACGGCATCGTCGGCGGCACGCCGGCCGCGGGCGAGTACGACGACGAGCTCCTCGACCGCCACTTCATCACCGGCGACGGCCGCGGCAACGAGAACATCGCCCTGACGTCGGTGCACCACATCTTCCACTCGGAGCACAACCGCCAGGTCGACGCCATCAAGGCCACGATCCTGGCGAGCGGCGACGCCGACTTCATCGGCTCGTGGCTGCTGCCCGGTTCCGACCAGACCAACGGCGTGCAGGAGCTCGAGTGGAACGGCGAGCGCCTGTTCCAGGCCGCCCGCTTCGCGACCGAGATGCAGTACCAGCACCTGGTGTTCGAGGAGTTCGCGCGCAAGCTGCACCCCACCATCGACGAATTCCTGGCGCCCACCGGCTACGACGCCACCATCAACCCGGCGATCTTCGGCGAGTTCGCGCACGCGGTGTACCGCCTGGGCCATTCGATGCTGACCGAGTCGGTGGACCGGCTGGATCCGAACTTCGCGTCGACCGGCATGCCGCTGCTCGATGCCTTCCTCAACCCGGTCGCGTTCAACAACGACAACACGCTCTCTCCCGAAGCCGCCGCCGGCGCCATCGTGCGCGGCATGACCCGCCAGGTCGGCAACGAGATCGACGAGTTCGTGACCGGCGCCGTGCGCAACACGCTGCTGGGCCTGCCGCTGGACCTGGCCGCCATCAACATCGCACGCGGCCGCGACACGGGCATCCCCACGCTCAACGAGGCGCGGCGCGAGTTCTACCAGATGACGGGCGACAGCCAGCTCAAGGCCTACACGAGCTGGGCGGACCTGGCGCTGAACCTGAAGCACGAGGCCTCGGTCGTCAACTTCATCGCCGCGTACGGCACGCACGCCGAGTTCTCGGTCGCCGACGTGGACACGGTCGCCGACCGGCGTGCCGTGGCGGTCGCCCTGGTCCTCGGCGGGCCCGTGACCATCAATGCGGGCACGCTCACCGAGCGGATCCTGACGATCGCCGACGACGACCGCATCGCTTTCCTGAACAGCACCGGCGCCTATGCCAACCTCGCCGGCGGCGTCACGACCACGGGCGTGGACGCCATCGACCTGTGGATCGGCGGGCTGGCCGAACGCACCATGCCCTTCGGCGGCATGCTGGGTTCGACCTTCGCGTTCGTGTTCGAAACACAACTGGAGTCGCTGCAGAACGGCGACCGCTTCTATTACCTGTCGCGGCTGGCCGGGCTGAACTTCCTCACCGAGATGGAGAACAACTCGTTCGCCAAGCTGGTGATGCTGAACACCGACACGACCCACCTGCCCGCCGACATCTTCTCGACGCCGGCGTGGATCCTCGAAGCGGACCCGTTGCGGCAATTCACCGGCCTGGGCGCTCTCGGACGGGACGACCCGACCGAGGGAGGATCCGCCCTCGTGCCGCTCGTCATCCGGGACGATCCCAGCACGCCGGCGGCGGATGCGAACTACCTGCACTACACCGGCCCGGATCACGTGGTCCTCGGCGGCACTGCCGGCAACGACACGCTGATCGCCAGCGAGGGTGACGACACGATCTGGGGCGATGGCGGCAACGATCGCATCGAAGGCGGGTTCGGCAACGACAACATCGAAGCCGGCGACGGCGACGACATCGTCACCGACCAGGGCGGCGACGACACGCTCAAGGGCAACGGCGGCAACGACGTGATCCAGGGCGGCAACGGCCTCAACCTGATCCTCGGCGGCGACGGCAACGACTTCATCATCACCGGCGAGGACGTCTCCACGACCTTCGGCGGCCAGGGCAACGACTTCATCCTCGGCGCCCAGATGAACCTGCCCACCCTCGGCAACGAAGGCGACGACTGGATCGAGATCGGCACCTCCGACGGCGCCGGCGGCGACAACTTCGACCCGGCGGAAGCCAGCACGGTCATCGGGCATGACGTCTTCATCACCGGCGGCGGCTTCGACGAGGTCGACGGCGAGGGCGGCGACGACATCATGGTGTTCTCCGACGGCGAGGACCACTTCGGCGGCGGCGGCGGCTTCGACTGGGCGAGCTACGAGGCCGACCCCCTGGGCGTCAAGGCCGACCTGTTGATCAGCGATCGCATCGAACCGCCGGTCACGGCGTCGAACCAGGGCGTCCTGGACCGCTACACCGAAGTCGAGGGCCTGTCCGGGTCCGCCCACAACGACTTCCTGCGGGGCAACAACGAGGATGTGGCGGCCATCGCCACGGGCGACGCCCTGGACGGCACCCTGACCAACGTCAACCTCTACGCCAACCTGCAAGCGCTGCTCGGCGCAGGCGTGACCTCGTTCAACAGCGGCAACATCCTCCTCGGCGGCGGCGGCAGCGACGTCCTCGAAGGCCGAGGCGGCGACGACCTGATCGACGGCGACCGCTGGATCAACGTGCGCGTCAGCGTGCGCGCCAACGCGAATGGCACGGGGCCGGAAATCCGCAGCGTCGAAAGCCTGACGGAACTGGTGCCCGACATGCTGTCCGGGGCCATCAACCCCGGCCAGTTGCAGATCGTGCGCGAGATCCTCACGGCCGAAGCCGACTTCGACACCGCCCTGTTCTCCGGCAACCGCGCCGAATACACGGTCGTGACGAACGCAGCGACGGGCGTGACGACGGTCACCCACAACCTGCTGGACGGGACCGGCGCCATCGTCGGCGTCGGCATCGACGGCATCGACACGCTCAGGAACATCGAGCGGCTGCAGTTCAACGACCAGGCGCAGGTGCTGGCGCCGGGACTCAACGCGGAGCCGGTCGGCCTCCTGACGCTCGACAGCGGCACGCCGGCGGTCAACCAGGTGCTGACGGCTTCGGCCGCAGGCATCACCGATGGGGACAACATCAGCCTGACCAACGCGTTGGGCACGGTCACGGGGCCGATCTCGTACGTCTGGCAGGTCGAGACCCTGCCCGGTTCCGGCCTGTTCCAGGACATCGTGGCGCTCGGCGGCGCCAATCCCGAGACCTCCAAGGGCAACACCCTGCAGGTGACGGCCGACCTCCAGGGACTGGCGCTGCGCGTGCACGCCATGTACGAGGACGCCCATGGGGTGCTCGAAAACGTCTACTCGGCGCCCACCGCGCCGGTCGCCGGCGTGATCCCGGTCGCTGCGCCGGCACCGATCCCGGCCGAAACCCCGGTCAACAGCGCCGGCATCCACCTGATCCGGGCCGACCTGCAGTTCATCCTCGACCAGATCCTGATCGGCGAATCGAATTCGGGAGCCTACGGGACGCCCAGCCGGGACCTGTCGTCCCTGCTGCCCAACTCGCGGCTGCCCTTCGGGCTGCGCACGGTGGACGGCACCCTCAACAACCTGGTGCCCGGCCAGACGACCTTCGGCTCCGCCGACCAGGACTTCCCCTTCCTGCTGGACCAGGTGTTCCGCAACGACGCGGACGGCGACAGCTTCGATGCGAACGGCCCGGCGCCCGGCGGCCTGGTCACCAACAACAACTACGCCACGACGACCAACGTGGCCGACAACGACCCGCGCATCATCTCCAACCTGATCTCCGACCAGACCGCCGGCAATGCGGCGGCGGTCGCAGCGAATGGCGGCGCCACCCCGATCACCAGTCCGGGCATGGACGGCATCTTCGGCACCGCCGACGACCGCGACGTCTTCTTCATCCCCAACACGGCGCCGGACGCCGGGCTCAGCGCGCCCTTCAACGCCTGGTTCACCTTCTTCGGCCAGTTCTTCGACCACGGCCTCGACCTGGTCGACAAGGGCGGCAACGGCACCGTCTTCATCCCGCTGGAAGCGGACGATCCGCTGGTCGCCGGCGCCGACGGCATCTTCGGCAACGGCGACGACCTGGCGGCGAGCCAGCGCTTCATGGTCGTCACGCGCGCCACCAACAGCCCGACCAGCATCGCAACGCAGGCGGGGGCCGACGGCATCCTGAACACCGCCGACGACGTTCATTTCCACAACAACCAGACGACGCCCTTCGTCGACCAGAACCAGACCTACACGTCGCATTCGTCGCACCAGGTCTTCCTGCGCGAGTACGAGACCAACACCGCGGGGCGCACCGTGGCGACGGGCCGCCTGCTCGATGGCGCCGAAGGCGGCATCGGCAACTGGGCCGAAGTGAAGGCCCATGCGGCGCAGTACCTGGGCATCCAGCTCACGGACATGGACGTCCTGAACGTGCCGCTCCTGGCGACCGACGCCTACGGCAAGTTCATCCCCGGCCTGAACGGCTTCGCGCAGGTCGTCACCAACCTGGGACTGGTCGAAGGCGTGGCGGGCGGCCTCGACCTGAACGCCCTCCCCGGCGGTGCGATCGCCGCGCGGACGGGCCATCCCTTCCTGGCCGACATCGCCCACACCGCCTCGCCGGTCTCGCCGACCGGCCAGGTCCTGACGGCCGATGCCGACGCCGGCGCCGGCGGCACGCCGGTGGCGGGCCAGTACGACGACGAACTGCTGGACGCGCACTTCATCACGGGTGACGGCCGCGGCAACGAGAACATCGGCCTGACCACGGTGCACTTCATCTTCCATGCGGAACACAACCGCCTGGTCGACCACATCAAGAACGTGATCCTCGCGTCCAACGACCCGGCCTTCATTGCCCAGTGGCATGACGCGGACGGCTCCTGGAACGGCGAGCGCCTGTTCCAGGCGGCGCGCTTCGGCACCGAGATGCAGTACCAGCACCTGGTGTTCGAGGAGTTCGCCCGCAAGGTGCAGCCGCAGGTCGACGTCTTCCTGCAGGAAGGCCAGGGCTACGACTCCACGATCGACCCGGCCATCGTGGCCGAGTTCGCCCACGTGGTGTATCGCTTCGGCCATTCGATGCTGACGGAAACCGTCGACCGCTACGACCCGAACCTGAACCTGGTCAACGGCGACAGCCAGCAGCTCGGCCTGATCGCCGCGTTCCTCAACCCGCTCGAATACTCCGCGACCGCGGGCACCGACGCGCAGTCGGCCGGCGCCATCGTGCGCGGCGTGACCCGGCAGGCGGGCAACGAGATCGACGAGTTCGTCACCGAGGCGCTGCGCAACAACCTGCTGGGCCTGCCGCTCGACCTGCCGGCCATCAACATCGCGCGCGGCCGCGATACCGGCGTGCCGACCCTGAACCAGGCCCGCGCCCAGTTCTTCGAGTGGACCGGCGACAGCCAGCTCAAGCCTTACGCGAGCTGGTCCGACTTCGCCGGACACCTGAAGCACGAGGAGTCGCTGGTGAACTTCGTGGCGGCTTATGGCACGCATTCGACCGTCACCGGCGCCACGACGCTCGAGGCCCGCCGCGCGGCAGCGTACGCCCTGGTCTACGGCGCGAACGGCCTCGACGGCCTGCCCGCCACCGGCGACGAGCCGACCACGGCGGTCCCCGCGGATCGCCTGGCGTTCCTGAACGGGCCGGCGGCGATCACCGGCGTCAACGGGATCGACCTGTGGATCGGCGGCCTCGCCGAGGAGCAGATGCCTTTCGGCGGCCTGCTCGGTTCGACGTTCAACTACGTGTTCGAGAACCAGATGGAGAAGCTGCAGAACGGCGACCGCTTCTACTACCTGGAACGCACCGCCGGCCTCAACTTCCTGACGGAGCTCGAGAACAATACCTTCGCCAAGCTGATTTCGGCGAACACCGACGCCACGCACCTGCCCGGCGACGTCTTCTCGACGCCGGGATTCACCCTCGAAGTGGATCCGACCCGGCAGCTCACGGGCCTGGGCCTCAGCGGCCGTGACGACCCGGCGGGGGACGTGATCCGCGACAACCCGCAGACGCCCGGCGTGGACACGAACCACCTGCAATACACCGGCGACCAGCACGTCGTGCTGGGAGGCACGGCCCTCGCCGACGTGATCATCTCCAGCGAAGGGGACGACTCGCTGTACGGCGACGGCGGCCGCGACCAGCTCGAAGGCGGCTACGGCAACGACATGATCTTCGGCGGCGCCGGCGACGACATCATCACCGACATCGGCGGCGACGATAACCTGCAGGGCGGCGACGGCAACGACGCCATCAACGGCGGCCAGGGCATCGACCTGATCCTGGGCGGCTTCGGCAACGACTTCATCGTCAACGACAAGGACGAGGCGGAGTCCTTCGGCGGCGCGGGCAACGACTTCATCCTGGGTTCGCCGGGCGCCGAGATGGCCTTCGGCAACGAGGGCGACGACTGGATCGAGCAGGGCATGGCCGACGGCAGCGCCGGCGAGAACTTCGACACGCGCGGCCTCGACGCCATCGTCGGCAACGACGTCTTCATGGGCGACAGCGTCTCCGACCGGATGCTGGGCGAAGGCGGCGACGACATCATGGTCGGCAACGGCGGCCAGCTCGATCGCTACATCGGCAACTCCGGTTTCGACTGGGCCTCCTTCGACAACCCCACGGGCGGAGCCACCGCCGACCTGAACCTGCGCGCGTTCAACGAGACGGCGGTGCCCCTGTCGGTCGCATCGACCCTGGCCCGCTTCGAGTCCGTGGAAGGCCTGTCGGGCTCCGGGTTCTCGGACCTCCTGCTGGGTGACGACGCCGATGCGCTCACCATTCCCACGTCGGGCTTCACGGGCAGCGTGCTGACCAACTTCGGGCTGATCCAGGGGCTGCAGGCCTTCGTCAACCTGGGATCGCCCACCCCGCTGACCTCGTTCAGCGCCGGCAACATCATCCTGGGCGGGGACGGCAGCGACATCATCGAAGGCCGCGGCGGCAACGATCTCATCGACGGCGATCGCCACCTGAACGTGCGCATCAGCGTGCGCGCGAACCCGGACGGAACCGGCCTCGAGATCGGCAGCGCCGACACCATGAGCGAACTGGTCGACGCGGTGTTCGCCGGGACGATCAATCCGGGACAACTCGTGATCGTGCGCGAGATCCTGCCGGGCAGCGGTGGATTCAACTTCGACACGGCGGTGTTCTCCGGCACCCTGGCCGAGTACACCATCGCGATCGACGACACCACCGGCGTGATCGTCGTCACGCACAACCTGATCGACGTCGACGGCACCATCCTCACGCCGGGAGGCGGCGTGGACGGCACCGACCGCCTGACCAACATCGAACGGCTGCAGTTCGCCGACACGTCGTTCACTCCGGGCGCCATCGAGAACGAGCCGTTCGGATTGCTGACGATCAGCGACGACACCCCGGTCGCCGCGCGGCAGCTCACCGTGTCCGCCGCAGGCGTGACCGACGACGACAACATCAGCCTGGCCAATCCGTCGGGCGCGATCACCGGCCTGATCAGCTACGTGTGGCAGGTCGAACTGCGTCCGGGCAGCGGCATCTTCGAGGACATCGTCAGGCCCACCGGCATCGGCGACCTGATCGCCAGCGGAACGGCCTTCACGCCGGGATCGGCCGAAGAAGGCCTGCGCCTGCGGGTGAAGGCGATCTACCAGGACGCGAACGGCGTGCTGGAGACCGTGTTCTCGGCGCCGACGGCCGCAGTCGCGGCGGCGGGCGCGGACGGCGTGACGATCTCCGACACCACCCCGACGGAAACCCAGACCCTCGGCGCGATCGTCAGCGATCTCGATGGGATCGTGTCGGCCATCGGCTACCAGTGGCAGCAGGGCGCGCTCGGCGGCGGCGGCCCCTTCACCAACATCGCCGGCGCGACCAACCAGAACTTCACGCCGGGCGCCGGCCAGGTCAATCGGGCGCTGCAGGTCATCGCGAGCTATACCGACGGCCTGGGCAATGCTTCCGTCGTGACGTCGCTCGCCACGGTCGTGACCGGCGACGTCATCCCGGCCAATGCGGCGTCCCAGACGCTCGACGGAACGCAGGGGCAGGACATCATTTCCGGCGGTGCCGGTGCGGACACGCTGAACGGCCGCGGCGAGGACGACACCCTCTCCGGCGGGCTCGACAACGACGTGATCAACGCGGCGGCGGGGAACGACACCATCGCCTATGCGATCGGGGACGGCGCCGATGCCGTGGACGGCGGGCTGGGCCTCGACACCCTGACGATCACCGGGACGGCGGGCGGCGAAACGCTGAACGTCACCTACGCCTTGACCACGCTGTCCGGCGTCGGCGGCGGCACGATGACGGGCGTCGAGATCGTCACGGCCGACCTGGGAGCCGGCGTCGACACCCTCAGCTACGCAGGCAGCACGGACGCCGTCACGGTGGACCTGGGCACGTCGACCGCCTCGGGCTTCAACTCGGTGGTGGGCGTCGAGAACGTCACCGGCGGCAGCGGCAACGA
>NZ_DASVNN010000107.1:0-11380 GCF_036383835.1 Ramlibacter sp. | reverse complement strand
GGCATGGCGTCCTTCGCGCCTGCGGCGCTTCGGCAAACCTGCGAGGCCCGGGCAGGCGGCCCCCGCGACCGAACTCGCTGCGTGTTTGCCCGCGTGCGGCCAAACACTCCGCTCAAACACCGGTGTCGCGAGCCAGGAACGTACGCGCGGCTCGATACGCGCTACGCGCTCTCGTAGCCGCGCTGGGCCGCCTGCCCGGTCCTCGCAGGCGCCATGCCTTCATGCGCGACCCCGGCCCCGCCCGCACGGGGGCCGGCAGCAGGGCAGGGCGGTAGCGCATTGGTGCGCGGCCATCACCACCGCCATGGATCCTGGCGTTGTGCGTAGGGTGGGCAAGCTTGCTTGCCCACCGTTTCCCGCGGGCCGTCATGGTGGGCAAGCAAGGCTTGCCCACCCTACAGGGATCACGACTTGCTCGATCGAGCAAAGCTTTCGCCGCCTGACGCGACGCACTCTGTCATTGAATGCGGCAAGCCCGCCGAGGCTCGAATGACCACCCCAGGTCAGCCATTCCCCTACCCCGGTAGAATCACGTTTTTAACAGCCCCCGCATTCCATGTCCGCCTGGGTCCTGCCGGATCACATCGCCGATGTGTTGCCTTCCGAGGCCCGGCACATCGAAGAACTGCGTCGCGAATTGCTGGACACCGCTCGTGGCTACGGCTACGAGCTGGTGATGCCGCCGCTGCTGGAGCACCTGGAATCGCTGCTCACGGGCACCGGCGAGGCGCTGGAGCTGCAGACCTTCAAGCTGGTGGACCAGCTCTCCGGCCGCACGCTGGGCCTGCGCGCGGACTCCACGCCGCAGGTGGCGCGCATCGACGCGCACCTGCTCAATCGCCAGGGCGTCACGCGCCTGTGCTACTGCGGCCCCGTGCTGCACACCCGCCCCGACCGTCCCCATGCCACGCGCGAGCCGCTGCAGTTCGGCGCCGAGATCTACGGCCACGCCGGCCTCGAAGCGGACCTCGAGGTGCTGCTGCTGGCGCTGGATTGCCTGAAGGCGACCAAGGTCGAGGCGCTGACGGTGGACATGGCCGATGCCCGCATCGTGCGTTCCCTGCTGACGGGGATCGCGGTCACGCCCTCGCAGCTGGAACAGGTGCACGCCGCGCTCGCCACCAAGGATGCGACCGAGCTGCAGTCGCTCACCAGGGACTTCCCCGCCACCGCGCGCGAAGGCCTGCTGGCGCTGGTCGACCTGTATGGCGATGCAAAGGTGCTGGACGAGGCCGCCAGGATCCTGCCGAAATCGCAGCTGACGCAGCAGGCGCTGGAGCACCTGCGCTGGCTCGGAAGCCACGTGGGCGGCGCCCGCATCCGCTTCGATCTCGCCGACCTGCGCGGCTACGCGTATTACAGCGGCGTGCGCTTCGGCATCTACACGCCGGGGGCCAGCGACGCGCTGGTGCGCGGCGGCCGCTACGACGAGGTGGGCGCCGTGTTCGGCCGCAACCGTCCGGCCGTGGGCTTCAGCCTCGACGTGAAGGAGCTGGTCGGCGTGGCCGCGCAGCGTTCCCTCAAGGCTGCGATCCGCGCGCCCTGGCTGGATGCCGGTCCCGACGCGACCGAACTGCGTGCCGCGATCGCGGCGCTGCGCCGTGAAGGCGAGACCGTGGTCTGCGTGCTGCCGGGCCACGAAAGCGAAGTGGACGAGTTCCACTGCGACCGCGAACTGGCCCGCGATGCCGCCGGCCGCTGGGCCGTGCGGGCCCTCTGATCCCGAATCATTTTTCCTGCAAGAGCGAAGTCATGACGAAGACGAAGGGCCGCAACGTGGTCGTGGTCGGCACCCAGTGGGGCGACGAAGGCAAGGGCAAGCTGGTCGACTGGCTGACCGAAATGGCCCAGGGGGTGGTGCGTTTCCAGGGCGGCCACAACGCCGGCCACACGCTGGTGATCAACGGCGTGAAGACCGCGCTGCACCTGATCCCCAGCGGCATCATGCGCCCGGGCGTGAAGTGCTACATCGGCAACGGCGTGGTGCTGTCCCCGGCCAAGCTGCTGGAGGAGATCGAGGGCCTGGAGAAGGCCGGCGTGGAGGTGCGTTCGCGCCTGCGCATCAGCGAGGCCTGCCCGCTGATCCTGCCGTTCCACGCGGCGCTGGACATCGCGCGTGAAGTCAAGCGGGAGCAGGGCGGCACCGAGAAGATCGGCACCACCGGCCGCGGCATCGGTCCCGCCTACGAGGACAAGATCGCCCGCCGCGCGCTGCGCGTGCAGGACCTGAAGGATCCCCAGCGCTTCGCCGCGAAGCTGAAGGAAGTGCTGGACCTGCACAACTTCGTGCTGACCAACTACCTCGGCGCGCAGGCGCTCGACTTCCAGCAGGTGCTGGACGAGGCGCTGCGGCAGGGCGAGCAGATCCGCCCGATGATGGCCGACGTCTCGCGCGAGCTGAACGAGGCCCACATCCACGGCGACAACCTGCTGTTCGAAGGCGCGCAGGGCACGCTGCTGGACGTGGACCACGGCACCTACCCGTACGTCACTTCGAGCAACTGCGTGGCGGGCAATGCGGCCGCCGGCGCCGGCGTCGGCCCGGGCATGCTGCACTACATCCTGGGCATCACCAAGGCCTATTGCACGCGCGTGGGCGGCGGCCCCTTCCCGACGGAACTCGATTGGGAGACGCCCGGCACGGTGGGTTACCACCTCTCGACGGTCGGCGCCGAGAAGGGCGTGACCACCGGCCGCTCGCGCCGCTGCGGCTGGTTCGATGCGGCGCTGCTGAAGCGCAGCGCGCAGGTCAACGGCCTGTCGGGCCTGTGCATCACCAAGCTGGACGTGCTGGACGGCCTCGAGGAGCTGCAGCTTTGCACCGGCTACGAGCTCGATGGCGAACACATCGACATCCTGCCGCTGGGCGCCGACGAGATCGCGCGCTGCAAGCCGGTGTACGAGACGATGGAGGGCTGGACCGATTCGACGGTGGGCGTGACGCAGTTCGACAGGCTGCCGGTGAACGCGCGCCTGTACCTGCAGCGCATCGAGCAGGTCACGGGCGTGCCGGTCGACATCATCTCGACCAGCCCGGATCGCGACCACACGATCATGATGCGCCATCCCTACCTGGCCGACTGAGAAGGAACACGAACGATGTTGACGGAAGACGGCAAGCACCTGTACGTCAGTTACGACGAGTACCACAACCTCTGCGAGAAGCTGGCGATCCGGATCCACCAGTCCGGCTGGGAGTTCGACACCATCCTGTGCCTGGCCCGCGGCGGCATGCGTCCCGGCGACATCCTCTCGCGCATCTTCGACAAGCCGCTGGCGATCATGTCGACGAGCTCCTACCGCGCCGAGTCCGGCACGGTGCAGGGCCACCTGGACATCGCGCACTACATCACCACGCCCCGCGGCGAGATCGCGGGCAAGGTGCTGCTGGTCGACGACCTGGCCGACTCGGGCCTGACGCTGCAGCGGGTCGTGGAGATGCTGCGCAGCAAGTACCAGAAGGTCACCGAGCTGCGCACCGCGGTGCTGTGGACCAAGGGGCTGTCGAAGTTCAACGCCGACTACTCGGTGGAATTCCTGCCGACGAACCCGTGGATCCACCAGCCGTTCGAGAGCTACGACACGACGCGGCCGGAGAAGCTGCTGGAGAAGTGGAAGGTCTAGGCTCCGTCACCCCCGCGCAGGCGGGGGCCCAGGGCTTTCGAGGAAGCGGCGCATCGCGCCGCTTTTCTTTTGGACGCACTGGATCCCCGCCTGCGCGGGGATGACGGGGACCGTTACCATCCCCGCATGACGACCCCCGTCACCGACCTCATCCACCACGGCTACGAGCCGCCCGCCGGCTTCCGTTCGCCGCAGCCTGGCGTCTACAAGGCTTCCACCATCGTCTTCCCCAATGTCGCCGCCATGCGGGCGCGCGACTGGCGGCACAAGAGCGGCTACACCTACGGGCTGCACGGCACGCCGACCACCTTCACGCTGGAGGAACGCATCGCGGCGCTGGAAGGCGGCCGGCACTGCATCCTGGTGCCCAGCGGCCTGGCGGCGATCGCCAACGTGTGCTTCTCGCTGCTGAAGGCCGGCGACGAGGTCCTGCTGCCGGACAACATCTACGGGCCGTCGAAGAACCTCGCCGAGGGCGAGCTGAAGAACTTCGGCGTGCGCTACCAGCTGTACGACCCGATGAAGCCGGCGGACCTGGAAGCGCGCATCGGCCCGCAGACGCGCCTCGTGTGGCTGGAGGCGCCGGGCTCGGTGACGATGGAGTTCCCGCCCGTCGCGCACCTGGCGCACATCTGCCGGCAACGCGGAGTCACGACGGCGCTGGACAACACCTGGGGCGCGGGCCTCGCCTTCAACGGCTTCGACTTCGGCCGCGGCGAGCGCTTCACGCCGGGCAGCGGCGCCGACATCGTGGTGCAGGCCCTCACCAAGTACCCGAGCGGCGGCGGCGATGTCCTCATGGGCAGCATCGTCACGCGGGACGAGGCGCTGCACCACCGCCTGAAGCTGACGCACATGCGCCTGGGCTGGGGCGTGGGCGGCAACGATGCGGAAGCGGTGCTGCGCTCGCTGCCCAGCATGCTGGTGCGCTACGAGGCGCACGACCGGTCGGCGCGTCTACTTGCCGCCTGGCTGCGGTCGCGGCCCGAGGTCGCGCAGCTGCTGCATCCCGCCTTCGCCGGGTCGCCCGGGCACGAGCACTGGCGTGCCCTGTGCGGCGAGGACGGCCTGGCCGCGGGCCTGTTCTCGATCGTGTTCCACGAACGTTTCGCGCAGGCGCAGGTCGATGCGTTCTGCGATGCGCTGAAGCTGTTCAAGCTGGGTTATTCGTGGGGCGGGCCGGTGAGCCTCGTGGTTCCCTACGACATCCCGGGCATGCGCAATGCCAAGCTCGGAACCTGGACGCACGAGGGGATCCTGGTGCGGTTCTCCGTCGGGCTGGAAGATCCGGCGGACCTGCAGGCGGACCTGGCGCAGGCGCTGGAGGCCATGTAGGCTGGCGGTGGAGCGCAGCGAAACCCCGGCGCTCCCCCGTCAACCCGCCACCAAGCCCTTCGCCACCGCCGCCATCGCCTCGGGCGTCCGGTCCCTGGGCGCGATCGCCTCGGCGTCGCCGAAGCCCATGAAATTGCGCCGCGTCGACGACGCATAGCCCGGGTCGTAGTGCTTCACCAGCAGCTCGCGCACGACCGACTCGATGTTCCCCGCGTGCACCTGCTCCTGCCACGCATTCACCTGTTCGCGCCCGCGCAGCTGCGCCAGCGCCTCCAGCCGCTCGGAGAAGAACTTCGGATCGCGGCGGAAGAACGCGTAGTCCTCCAGCAGCAACTGCACGCGCTCGTCGTCCGGCAGGTCCAGCCGCAGGCAGGGACTCGCGCGCATCGCGCCCATGAGCGGCTCGGGCACGGCGAGGTTGCCGACCTTGCGGCTTTCGCTCTCGACATACACCGGACGCGAAGGCTGGAAGCTGCGCAGCTTCTCCCACACCAGCGTGTCGAAGCGCTTCTGGCTCGGCTGCGGCTGCCCGGGAATCAGTCCCAGCACCGAACTGCGGTGGCTGGCCAGTGCCTCGAGGTCCAGCACCTGCGCGCCGGCCGCTTCCAGGGCCTGCAGCAGGCGCGTCTTGCCCGAGCCGGTGGGGCCGCAGACCACGCGGTACTGCAGCCGGGCCACCACGCGCGGCATCGCGGCCAGCAGCGCGGTGCGGAACGCCTTGTAGCCGCCCTCGACGAGGCTGACGCGGAAACCGATCTGCCCCAGCACCAGGGCGAGCGAGCCGCTGCGCTGCCCGCCGCGCCAGCAATACACGAGCGGTTGCCAGTTCCTGGGCTTGTCGCCGACCTGCTGCTCGATGTGGCGCGCGATGTTCGCCGCCACCAGGGCGGCGCCGCGCTTGCGCGCCTCGAACGGGCTGACCTGCTTGTAGGTGGTGCCGACCTCGGCGCGCTCGGCGTCGTCGAGCACGGGCCAGTTCACTGCACCGGGCAGGTGGTCCTCGGCGTATTCCGATTCGCTGCGCGCGTCGATCACCGCATCGAAGCTCGCGAGGCGCTCCATCGCGACAGCGGCGGGCAAGGTATTGAGGCTCATTTCGGCAGCAGCTTCCTCAGCTCGGGCCAGACGTTGTCCAGCATCATCGGGTGCGCCTCCTCCCGGGGGTGGATGCGGTCGGCCTGGAACAGCTTCATGGGGTCAGGCCCGTCGGCGACCCCTTGCAGGAGGAAAGGCACGAAGCCGGTCTTGTACTGCTTCGCGACCCTGGCGAACAGCCCCGAGAAGCGGTTGGCGTAATCGGTGCCGTAGTTGGGCGGCACCTGCATGCCCACCAGCAGCACGCGCGCGCCGGCCTTCTGTGCCGCCTCGGTCATCTTCGCCAGGTTGTCTTCGGTCATCGCCAGGGGCAGGCCGCGCAGGGCGTCGTTGCCACCGAGCTCGATCACCACGTGAGTGGGCTTGTGCTGCTGCAGCAGGGCGCCCAGGCGCGCGCGGCCGCCGGAGGTGGTGTCGCCGCTGATGCTGGCGTTGACCACCCTGGCCGCGAGCTTCTGCTTCGCGAGCCGCTGATCGAGCAGGGCGACCCAGCCCGTCCCGCGCTTGAGGCCATACTCCGCGCTCAGGGAGTCGCCCACCACGAGGATCACCGGCGGGCTGCCGCCGGCTGCCGCCCGGGCGGCGCCACAAGACGCGGCCAATGAAGCCACGATAAAGTCACGCCGCGACCACGTCACCAGCTGCATGCCCGAATCCATCATCTCCGTCGAACACATCCACAAGTCCGTCACCGATTCCACCGGGACGCTCGACATTCTCCGCGATATCGATTTCGCACTGTCGCCGAGGGAGACTGCCGCCATCGTGGGGGCGTCAGGATCGGGCAAGAGCACGCTGCTGTCGATCATCGCCGGCCTCGACACGCCCACGCGCGGCACCGTGCGCCTGGCCGGCCAGGACCTGTTCGCCCTCGACGAGGATGCGCGGGCGGAACTGCGGGCCCACAAGGTGGGCTTCGTGTTCCAGAGCTTCCAGCTCATGGGCAACCTGACCGCGCTGGAGAACGTGATGCTGCCGCTGGAACTGGCCGGCCGGCGCGACGCGCGCAAGGCCGCCGGCGAGATGCTGGCCCGCGTGGGCCTGGGCGAGCGGCTCGGCCATTACCCGCGGGTGCTGTCCGGCGGCGAGCAGCAGCGGGTGGCCCTGGCACGGGCCTTCGTGGTGCAGCCGGCCGTGCTGCTGGCCGACGAGCCCACGGGCAGCCTGGACTTCGCCACCGGCGAGACCGTGATGCAGTTGATGTTCGACCTGAACCAGGAGCTGGGCACGACGCTCGTCCTGGTGACGCACGACCGCGCCATCGCCGAACGCTGCCAGCGCCGGATCACGATCGAGGCGGGCCGGGTGCTGGAACCCGCCTGAGGGATTCCCACATGCACCGCGGCCGGCGTCCCCTTTAGCATGGCGGCACCATGCCGCAGTACCAGATCCAGCGACTCGCCGGCGCGCTCGGCGCCGAGATCCTCGGCGTCGACCTCGCCGCCGGCCTCACCGAATCCCTCGCCGCGCAGATCCGCCAGGTGTTCCTCGAGCACCAGGTCGTGTTCTTCCGCGACCAGCAACTCACGTCCGAGCAGTTCCTCGCCTTCGCGAAAGCCATGGGGCAGCCGGTCGAATATCCCTTCGTGAAGGGTCTCGAAGGCCATCCCGTGATCATCGAGGTGAAGAAGCTGGAGCACGAGCGGACCAACTTCGGCGGCATCTGGCATTCGGACACCACCTACCTCGAACAGCCGCCCATGGGCTCGATGCTGCTGGCGCGCGAGGTGCCGCCCTACGGCGGCGACACGCTGTTCGCCAGCCAGTACGCGGCCTACGAGGCGCTGTCCGAAGGCATGCGCCAGCTGCTGGCGCCCCTGAAGGCGATCAGCAGTTCGGCGAAGGCCGACGTGTCCAAGACCCGCGAGGACCGCATCGCCTCCGACGGCCGCGCCGACGCCAGGAAGGACTACACCGCCACGCACCCGGTGGTGCGCACGCATCCCGAGACCGGCCGCAAGGCGCTGTACGTGAACGTCGCGCACACCGTGCGCTTCGAGGGCATGACGGAGGAGGAGAGCGCGCCGCTGCTGCAATTCCTCCACCGGCACCAGGTGAAGCCCGAATTCACCTGCCGCTTCGGCTGGCGCGCGGGCTCGCTGGCGTTCTGGGACAACCGCTGCGTGCAGCACAACCCCGTGAACGACTACCACGGTCATCGCCGCCTCATGCACCGCATCACCCTGGCCGGCGACACGCCGCGCTGAATCATCGAGGACCCATGCTGACCCGTTCCCGCTTCATCGCCGCCTTCGCCGCAGCCATCGCCACCTTCGCCGCCGCACCCGCCTCCGCCCAGTCCTGGCCGAACAAGCCCGTCAAGATCGTCGTGCCGCAGACGCCGGGCGGCGCCTCCGACGCGCTGGCCCGCATCGTGGGCCAGAAGCTCGCCGAAAAATGGGGCCAGCCGGTGGTCGTCGAGAACAAGGCCGGCGCCGGTGGCAACGTCGGTACCGACCACGTCGCCAAGTCGCCGGCGGACGGCTACACGCTGCTCATGAGTTACGTGGGCACGCAGGCGATCAACGGCAGCCTGTACAAGTCGCTGCCCTACGACCCGTACAAGGACTTCGTCACGGTCGCGACGCTGGCCACGGTGCCGTTCGCGCTGGTGGTGAACCAGACCTTTCCGCCAAAGAGCGTGGCCGAACTCGTGGCCTATGCGAAGGCGAACACCGGCCCGGTCAACTTCGGGTCCGCCGGCAACGGTTCGCTGAACCACCTGCTCGGCGAGATGATGAACCAGAGCCAGGGCATCAAGCTGGTCCACGTGCCGTACAAGGGTGCGGCGGGCGCGCTCACCGACACCATCGCCGGCCAGATCCAGATGACGTTCAGCAGCCTGCCTTCGGTGGCGGGCCACATCCGCTCGGACAAGGTGCGGGCGCTGGCGATCACCGGGCCGCGGCGTTCGCCGGCGTTCCCGAACGTGCCGACGCTCGGCGAGGCCGGTTACGCCGGCTTCGAGATCAGCCCCTGGTTCGGCCTGCTGGCGCCCGCCGGCACGCCGGCCGCCGTGGTGCGCAAGATCAACGCCGACGTCGCCGAGGTACTGCGCGACAAGGACACGCTGGAGAAGTTCGCCGGGGCCGGCGCCGACCCCTACGCGACCACGCCGGAGCAGTTCGCCCGCATCCTGCAGGAAGACATCCACAAGTGGTCGCAGGTGGTGAAGACGTCGGGCGCCAAGATCGACTGAGCCCCGCGGGCGGAGGGCACGGGATAATCCCGGGATGTCCTCTCCCAAAGTGCTGTTCGGTTTCCATGCGGTGGGGGTGCGCCTGCGCACCTCGCCGAAATCCATCCTCGAGATCTACGTCGACAGCGCGCGCAAGGACGCGCGCATGCGCCAGTTCCTGCAGAAGGTGCAGGAGGCCGGGCTGAGGACGATCGAGGCCGACGGCCTGCGGCTGTCCAAGCTGGCGGGCAGTGCCGGCCACCAGGGCGTGGTCGCGCGCGTGGAGGCGCTGCAGGCCAGCAACTCGCTCGACGACCTGCTGGACGCGCTCGCCGTGCCGCCGCTGCTGCTGGTGCTCGATGGCGTGACCGACCCGCACAACCTGGGCGCCTGCCTGCGCGTGGCCGACGGCGCCGGCGCGCACGCGGTGATCGCGCCCAAGGACCATGCGGTGGGCATCAACGCGACCGTGGCCAAGGTGGCGAGCGGCGCCGCCGAGACGGTGCCGTACTTCATGGTGACCAACCTCGCGCGCACGCTGGGCGAGCTGAAGGAACGCAGCATCTGGTGCACCGGCCTGAGCGACGAGGCGACCGCGTCCCTGTACCAGACGGACCTGAAGGGCCCCACGGCCCTCGTGCTGGGCGCCGAAGGCACCGGCCTGCGCCAGCTCACGCGCAAGACCTGCGACGGGCTGGCATCGATCCCCATGCTGGGCGCGGTCGAGAGCCTCAACGTCTCGGTGGCGAGCGGCATCTGCCTCTACGAAGCGGTGCGGCAGCGGCAGGCTTGAACACCATGCGACAAACACGAGTCTTCGCCCTCGCGGCGGCCCTGGCCCTCGCCGGCTGCACGCAGGAGCAGCAGAACCAGCTGGGACGCGGCATCCAGAACTGGACCGGCACCAACGGCGTGCTGGAGCTCTACGCCGGCGACAAGCTGGTGCGCCGCTTCGTGCGCGTCGACAAGCTCAGTACCGCCATCGGCACCAGCGACAACGAGCCGCGCATCTACCGCTACGGGTACGGCGTGCTCGACGAGAACCTGAACTTCGTCGCCGATCCCGGCGAGAAGAAGGTGTACTTCGAGGTGGGCGGCTTCGGCAACTACGTCTTCTTCGAGAACCCCCGGTAAGGCCTCCTTGCGCGCCGGCCGCCGCGCACCCAAGATCGCGGGGCGCGGTGGTCGCGCTGCACACAAGGAGGCAACATGTTGAAGAAAACGATGTCCGCCCTGGCCGTGACGGCCGTCCTGGCGGGTTGCGCCGCCATGGACTCGATGATGGGCGGCGGCTGGACGACGCTGATCGAGGGCACCCGCGGCCTGGACAACTTCAACCGCGTGGGCGACGCGAACTGGGTGGCCGCCGACGGCGCGATCCAGGCGTCCAGTGGCGGGAAGGATCCCGGCTACCTGGTGACGCGGCAGGCGTACCGCGACTTCGCGATCCGCGCCGAATTCTGGGCGAGCGACGATGCGAACAGCGGCATCTTCCTGCGCTGCCAGGAACCGAACCGCATCACCGACGAGAACTGCTACGAAGCCAACATCTTCGACCAGCGCCCGGATCCGACCTACGCCACCGGCGCCATCGTGAAGGTCGCGCCGGTCCCGAACCCCGCGCCCAAGGCCGGCGGCAAGTGGAACACCTACGACATCACCGCGCAGGGCGACCACCTGGTGGTGGTGCTCAATGGGCAGAAGACGGTGGACGTGCACGACCGGAAGCTCGCCAGCGGCCCGGTCGCCCTGCAGTGGGGGCGCGGGACGATCAAGTGGCGGAAGGTGGAGATCAAGCCGCTGTGAAAGTTTCGTCATCGGCGCGGAGGCGGCCTCTGCGTCATCCCCGCGCAGGCGGGGATCCAGAGCTTCTTGTATTTTGAAGCGGCTGCGCCGTTTCCCGCTTTTTCGCATCGCGCCGGCTGCCAGCCCCCGTGCGGGCGGGACCGGGGTCGCGCTGGCATGGCGTCCTTCGCGCCTGCGGCGCTCGGCAAACCTGCGAGAACCGGGCAGGCGGCCCCCGCGGCCGAACTCGCTGCGTGTTTGCCCGCGCACGGGCAAACACTCCGCTCAGACACCGGTGTCGCGAGTCAGAAACGTACGCGCGGCTCGATACGCGCTACGCGCTCTCGTAACCCCGCTGGGCCG
>NZ_DASVNN010000106.1:0-10019 GCF_036383835.1 Ramlibacter sp. | reverse complement strand
CGGCCAGGATCAGCGTGCCGACGCAGCCGGCGAAGAAGGAGCCGATGCCGGCGGCGGCGAGCGCGGGGCCCGCGCGGCCCTGGCGCGCCATCTGGTAGCCGTCGATCACTGTCACGACCGAGGACGATTCACCCGGCAGGTTCACCAGGATGGCCGTCGTCGAGCCGCCGTACTGGGCGCCGTAGTAGATGCCGGCCAGCATGATCAGCGCCGACACGGGCGGCAGCGCGTAGGTGGCGGGGAGCAGCATGGCGATGGTGGCCACCGGGCCGATGCCGGGCAGCACGCCGATCAGCGTGCCCAGCACGCAGCCGATGAACGCATACAGCAGGTTGATCGGCGTGAAGGCCACGCCGAAACCGAGCGAGAGGTTGGTAATCAGATCCATGGTGTTTCTCGTCCTCTCAACGGGTCAGGAAGCTGGGCCACACGGGGAACTGCAGCTTCAGCAGCACGATGAAGGCCAGGTAGCTGCCGATCGCCAGCACGGTGGCGAGGACGGCCACTTCCTTGGCCTTGAACTCGTCGCCGGCCAGCGCCGCCACGAAGGTGAGCGCATAGATGCCGACGATCAGGCCCATGGCCGGGATGCCGATCTTCGGGAGGCCGCCGAGGCAGATGCCGAAGATGATGTTGGAGAAGATGATGAAGAACAGCGGCTTCCAGGCCATGGTGCCGATGCGTTCGCCGTCCTCGGTCTGCACGACGAGGGCTTCGAACACCACGAAAGCGCCGATCAGCGTGAGCAGGATGCCCAGCATGAGCGGGAAATAACCGGGGCCCATGCGGGCGCCCTCGCCGATCGTGTAATTGGTGGCGCCCCACGCGAAAGCGATGCCGGCCACCATGAACATGAGCCCGGCGAAGAAGTCCTTCTGGCTCTTGATTGTCATGGGTATGTCTCCTCACAGGGATTTCGAACCGGCGGATTGTGGGGGCGAAGCCGGCCCGTCCCGATGTGGATTCCACCTACAACCGGTTACCCGACTGGGACCTGACTAATCCCCGGAAAAAGGTCGGGTTTTCAGTCCAGGGGCGGCGTGGCCGTCAGGACTTCCTCGAGGGTGGTCAGGCCTTCGGCCACGCGCAGGGCGCCGGCCAGCCGCAGTGGGCGCATGCCATCGGCGACGGCCTGCCGCTTCAGTGCACCGAGGTTGGGCTCCCGGGACACCTTCTCCTTGAAGGCCTCGCTGACGGTGAGGAGTTCGTAGAGGCCCATGCGGCCCAGGAAGCCGGTCATGCGGCAGTCCACGCAGCCCACCGGCTTGTAGGGTTGCCAGCCGCCGCTGATCTTCCAGGGCTTCACCACCTCGTCGAAGGCGCTGCGCGGCGTCTCGCCGTCGGGTTCGCGGCACTGCTTGCACAGGGTGCGCACCAGGCGCTGGGCGAGCACGCCGATCACGGTGGCGTTGATGAGGTACGACGGCACGCCGAGTTCCATCAGGCGGGAGATGGCCGAGGGAGCGTCGTTGGTGTGCAGGGTGGAGAACACCAGGTGGCCGGTGAGCGCCGCCTGCACCGCCATCTCCGCGGTCTGCAGGTCGCGGATCTCGCCGACCATGATGATGTCGGGGTCCTGCCGCATCAGCGCCCGCAGGCCCTCGGCAAAACCGAAATCGAGCTGGGGTTGCACCTGCGTCTGGTTGAAGGACGGCTCGATCATCTCGATCGGGTCCTCCACCGTGCTGACGTTCACCTCCTCGGTGGCCAGGCGCTTGAGCGTGGAGTAGAGCGTGGTGGTCTTGCCGGAGCCGGTGGGGCCGGTCACCAGCAGGATGCCGTGGGGACGGCCGACCAGGGTTTCCCAGCGCTGCGCGTCGTGGGGCGAGAAGCCGAGCGCGTCGAGGTCCTTCACCGCGGTGTCGGGGTCGAAGATGCGCATCACCATCTTCTCGCCGAAGGCGGTGGGCAGCGTCGACAGGCGCATCTCGACCTCGTCGCCGCGCGGATTGCGCGTCTTGATGCGGCCGTCCTGCGGCCGGCGCTTCTCCACCACGTCCATGCGTCCCAGCAGCTTGACGCGCGCCGTCATGGCGTTGAGCACCGAGATCGGCATCTGGTAGACCGGATGCAGCATGCCGTCGATGCGGAAGCGGATCACGCCCTGCTCGCGGCGCGGCTCCAGGTGGATGTCGCTCGCGCGCTGGTCGAAGGCGTACTGCCACAGCCAGTCGACCACCTGCACGACGCCCTGGTCGTTGGCATCGAGCTGCTTGTTGCTCTTGCCCAGCTCCACCAGCTGCTCGAAGCTCGCGGCGCCGGTGTTGCCGCCGCTCTTCTGGGCGGCCCGCACCGATTTCGCCAGCGCGAAGAATTCGGCGGTGTAGCGATGGATGTCCTGCGGACTGGCCACCACGCGGCGCACGGTGCGCCTGGCCTGGCGTTCCACCTCCTCGATCCAGTCGCCGAGGAAGGGTTCGGCCGTGGCCACCACCACTTCGTTGGGCGTCACCTGCACCGGCAGCACCTTGTGCCGCTCGGCGTAGGCGGCGCTCATGACGTCGGCGACCTTGGCCACGTCGACCTTCAGCGGGTCGATGCGCAGGTAGTCCATGCCGGCCCGGCCGGCCAGGTACTGGGTGAGCGATTCGATGTCCAGCGGCTTGCCGTCCGCCGCGCGCGTCATCGCCACCGCCGCGAGCCGCACCAGGGGGTGCTGCGCACTCTCGGCCTGCGAACAGCGCGCGATGGTGCGCCGCGCCTCCTCCGCCGAGATGACCCCGTCCTCGGACAGCCACTCCACCAGTTGCCGCCAGTTCAGCGGGCCGCGGGGCGTGGTGCGGGCGGAGATCTTGGGATGCGCGCTCATGGGGGAGATGTTAGCGACGAACCGGCATCCCGTAGGGTGGGCAAGCTCCGCTTGCCCACCATTGCGCTACGACTGCCGGAACACCCGCAGCCACTTGCGCCCGGGCAGCCCCCAGCGCGACTCGATCTCGTCGGCCCGCGCGCCCAGTTCCCCGCGCACGGGATGCACGGGCTCGCGCAGGGCGAGCACGATCGTGTTGCCCTCGCGCGTGGGCTTGAAGGCCCACACGGCCTCGGCGCCGAAGGCGGCGCGGATGCGCTTGAGGCTGCGCTCGTAGCTGGAGGAGCGGCCGAACAGGTTCACGGTCATGCAGCCGTCCTCGGTGAGCAGCTGGCGGCAATCGCGGTAGAAGTCCTCGCTATCGAGCACGGGCGCGGCGGCCTCGTGGTCGTAGAGGTCCACCATCAGCGCGTCGACCTGGCCGCGCCAGTGCTCGTGCGCCGCGACCTCCGCCGCGTCGCCCAGCACCACCGACAGCCGGGAGTCGTCCTTCGGCAGCTTGAACCAGAGCCGGCAGGCCGCGACCACCTGCGGGTTCAGCTCGATGGCCGTGGTCTTCATCCGCAGCTTCTTGTGGCAGAACTTGGTGAGCGACGCCGCCCCCAGTCCCAGCTGCATGGAGTGCCGCTTCGCGACCGAGGCGGGCTCCATGAACAGCAGCCACGCCATCATGCGCTGCACGTATTCGAGGTGGATCTCGTAGGGCGCATCCAGGAGCATGGAGCCCTGGATCCACTCGGTGCCGAGATGCAGGTAGCGGATGTCCCCGTGGTCGGAGAAATTCACTTCGGGAAGTTGAGGGGGCGCTTTCACGGCGCCGGATCATACGGGGCGCGCGGCCTCCGCCAGGTGTTGCGCGCGGCCTGCCCGCTCATCCCACGGCCCGCCCCGCTGGGCGGTCGCGGGTTTGTGCCTGTGCGGTTCTTCACGCCGGCCCGGTCGACGATCCGCCTTCGGGTTACAAAATGTTGCCAGACGCACTACCAAGCGCTTCGTGCGCTGACGGACCGAATGACCGACTTCATGCCGGAGCCCATTTCCTCCTTCCCGCCGTCGACGATGGTGGGGCAGATGGTCTGGGGATCGGACGCCGAGGGAAGCTTCGAGCCGCCGCCGCCCAGGATGCCGGCGCAGCGTTCCGCGGCGGCGCTGGCCGCGGCCACCAGCCAGCTGCTGGAAGCGCTGGTGGCCAAGCGGGTGCCGCGCGTCGAGGCGCTGCGGCGCAAGCTGCACCAGCACCGCCCGGGCGGCCTCGGCGAGATCGAACATGCGGCGAACGCGCTGCATGCCGAAATGGAGGCGCTGGACTTCCTGGCCGGGCGCAGCGGCGGCGAGCAGGCCGCCGGCTTCGGCCGCCATGGCGCGGTCGTGATCGCGGCCGCCGAGCGCATGGCCGGCGTGTCGCGCGTCCTGGTCGAGCGGCATGCGGTGGACAGTCCCGTCGCCCGCCTGCTGTGGATCGAACTGGTGCTGGAATCCGACTCGCTGCGCAAGCGGGTGCGCCAGGGCGCGCACTGGCTCGCGCAGATGAACCGCGACCTGGGCCATCGCCGCACGGCGGTGACCGCGGAGATCTCGCAGCGCGCGCTGGACGAACTCGCGCGCCGCGGCACCACCCTGCACCAGCGCCTGCACACGGTGCACCGCCTGTGCGGCCACGCCCGCAGCATCCACGCGCTGTGCGAACGGATGGCGGAGCAGCGCAACCACCTTTGCGCGACGCTGCAGGACAAGGTGCTGCCGGCGGCGGCGCAACTGCAGCAATCGCTGCAACCGCTGCTCGAGGCCGTCGGTTACCGCCCGCTGGTGCCCGAGGAGCTGATGACCGCCATCGAGGCCCGGCACGAGATGCAGGTGTGCCTCACGCAGGTCGCCGCCCACGTGGTGCAGCTGCAGGCGGGCGACGAGGAGCTGGCCGCGCAGCTGGTGCAGATGGAAGAGAAGGCCGCGAGCCTGGCTTAGGTCGGCCTGGCTGCCGGGACGGGCCCGGCATGGCGATTCACTTCGCCTCGCGTCGCAGCAAGGATGCCAGCCGCGGCAGCGCCGCGCAGGCATTGCGCGTGGTCGCTTCGGCCAGTTCGCCCGCCTCCATCCCCCGCAAGCCCGCCAGCACCGCCCCGATCGCCGGCAGCTCGCCCGGCTCGTTGCGGCCCTGGACCGCGCCCGCGCTGCGTTCTCCCGCCGTGCGGTACAGCCAGTGCGGCGGGATGTCCGGCGCGTCCGTCTCCAGCACCAGGGCGTCGAGCGGCAGCTCGCGCGCCAGCCGGCGGATCTGCAGGGCGCGGTCGAACGTCAGCGTGCCGCCGAATCCCAGCCGGAAGCCGAGCCGCAGGAACTCCTCCGCCTGCTGCGCGCTGCCGTTGAAAGCATGCGTGATTCCGGTGACCGGGATGCGGCGCAGCTGCTTCAGGAGCGGGTCCGCCGAACGGCGCACGTGCAGCAGCACGGGCAGGCCGTGCTTGCGCGCGAGCTCCAGCTGCGCGCGGTAGATGAACTCCTGCTTCGCCGCGTCCAGCCCGGGCACGAAGTAGTCCAGGCCGATCTCGCCCACCGCCACCAGGCGCGGGTCGTCACGGTGCGTCTCCAGGGCACGGTCGAGTATCGCGAGGTCGTCCTCGGATGTGTCGGGCGTGTAAAGGGGATGGATGCCCAGCGCGTAGCTGTCCCCATGCCGGTGCGCCAGCTCGCGCACGCGGTCGAAGTTGAAGGGGCCGACGGCGGGCAGCACGCAATGCGCCACGCCGGCCCCGGCGGCGCGGCGGCGGACGGCGTCCACGTCGCCCGCGAATTCCCCTGCGTCCAGGTGGCAGTGCGTATCGATCCACATCGGTCGCCCATGATGCCGCAAGCCGTGCACTGGCCAGCAAACCGTGATACCGTGTGCCATCGCCTGGGCAGCATCGGCGCCGCCCCGGCGGACCTTCCGGAAACACTCCAAGGAATACGGATGCGCAGGCCAGCCCTCTACAGTTCCAGCCGCCCTGCCCGGCCTGCCGCTCCCGCCAGCGAAGCGACGCAGGCCATCCCTGCCGAAGCGCAGCCCGAGGCCGCCGCGGCGGCCGCTCCCGCCCGCAAGCGCCGCTTCGGCATCTCCCCGTCCAGCCCCGCCCTGCTGTGGACCGCGATCCTGCTGCTCGGGATCGCGCTGGCGAGCAGTCTCGCCCTGCGGCCGATGCAGCGCAAGCTCACGCAGGAAGACATCAACGCCGCGGTCCTGAAGACCATGGAGACGCAGGTCATGCCGTCGGAGTACGCGCGGGCCTACGAAGCCATCCGGCCGTCGGTGGTGCGCGTGGTGAGCTACATCAAGAAAAGCCGGCTGAAGGAGCTCGAGCCCAAGCTGGCCGCCAGGAGCTCCAAGCCCAAGCCGCTGGGCCCGGCGCAGGAAGACCTCACCGGCGACGGCGACGAGATCGAGAACGGCGTCGGCACCGGCGTGGTGATCATCGACAAGGGCGTGATCCTCACCAACCTGCACGTCGTGCACGGCGCCGACCGCATCAAGGTCATCTTCTACGACGGCCTGGAAGCCAACGCCACCATCACCGGCGTGCAGGCCGAGAACGACCTCGCGGTGCTGCAGGCCGCCAAGATCCCCGACGACATGATCGCCGCCACCATGCGCTCCACCAGCGACCTCGCGCCCGGCGACAAGGTGCTGGCGGTGGGCTTCCCCTTCGGCATCGGCCCTTCGGCCTCCGGCGGCGTCGTCTCCGGCCTCGGCCGCGTGTTCCGCTCCCCCGAGGGCAAGCAGGAGATGCGCAACCTGATCCAGTTCGACGCGGCGGCCAATCCCGGCAATTCGGGCGGCCCGCTGGTCACCATGGACGGCGAGGTGGTGGGCATCGTCACCGCCATCCTCAACCCGACTTCGGCGCGCACCTTCCTCGGCATCGGCTTCGCCGTGCCGATCGAGAACGCCGCTTCCGCCGCCGGGCTGCCGCCGTTCTGACGGCCGCCCCTCCTTCCATCCCCAGCAGGACCGCATGGACAACACCAATCGCACCGACAGCGCCACGGCGCAATTGATGGAACAGATCCTCTACGAAGTGAAGCGGGTCGTCGTCGGCCAGGACCGGTTCCTCGAGCGGGTGATGGTGGCCATGCTGGCGCAGGGCCACCTGCTGGTGGAAGGCGTGCCGGGCCTGGCCAAGACGCTGACGGTCAAGACGCTGGCCAGCACCATGCGCGGCCGGTTCAAGCGCATCCAGTTCACGCCCGACCTCGTGCCGGCCGACCTGGTGGGCACGCGCATCTACAACCAGAAGACCGGCGACTTCTCCACCTCGCTGGGCCCGGTGTTCGCCAACCTGCTGCTGGCCGACGAAATCAACCGTGCCCCGGCCAAGGTGCAGAGCGCGCTGCTGGAAGTGATGCAGGAACGCCAGGTGACCATCGCCGGCGACACGCACAAGGTGCCCCATCCCTTCCTGGTGATGGCCACCCAGAACCCGATCGAGACGGAGGGCACCTATCCGCTGCCCGAGGCGCAGGTCGACCGCTTCATGATGAAGGTGCTGGTCGACTATCCGACGGACGAGGAAGAATTCGTGATCGTGCAGCGCGTCACCGGCCCCGCCGTCGACGTCTCGCCGGTCGCGACCACCGAGCAGCTGGCGGCGCTGCAGCGCGAATGCCGCGAGGTCTACGTGGATCCCTCGCTGGTGCAGTACGCGGTGAAGCTGGTGTCCGCCACGCGCGCGCCCGACCGCCACGGCCTGAAGGACCTCGCGCGGTTCATCACCTACGGGGCGAGCCCGCGCGCCACGATCAACCTGACCGAAGGCGCCCGCGCGCTGGCCATGCTGCGCGGACGCGGCTACGCGCTGCCGGAAGACATGGTCGACCTGGTGCCGGACGTGCTGCGCCATCGCGTGGTGCTGTCGTACGAAGCCCTGTCCGAGGGCCTGAGCTCCGACATGCTGATCCAGAAGATCATGGCCAAGATCCCGGCGCCGCCCAAACCCCTGGAACATGAAAAGCTGGTGGCGTAAACAGGCCCCCCCCCGAAGCGCCTCCGGCGCCTCCCCCCCAGGGGGGCGCCACCAGCGGCCTGGCGAAGCCAGTTCCGCGGTGGCACTGGAGGAGGTTGAGGCCGCATCCCCTGCGCACCACGCCGAGCAGGTCCTGCGCCGGCTGGAGTGGAAGGTCATCCGCCGGCTCGACGGCCTGCTGCAGGGCGACTACCGCACGCTGCTGCGCGGCACCGGCCTGGATCTCGCCGACCTGCGCGAATACCAGCTGCACGACGACGTGCGCCACATCGACTGGAACGTCACTGCCCGCATGCAGTCGCCGCACGTGCGCGTGTTCACCGAGGACCGCGAGATGTCGGCCTGGTTCCTGCTCGACCTCAGCCCCTCGATCGACTTCGGCTCCGGCGAACTGCGCAAGCGCAACGTGTCCGCCGAGTTCGTGGCGGTGCTCGCGCGCCTGCTCACGCGCCACGGCAACCGCGTGGGCGCCATGCTGTACGGCGCCGGCGTCGATTCCATCATCCCGGCGCGCAACGGCCGCCGCCACGTGCTGCACCTGCTGCACAGCATGCTGGACCGCGTGGTCACCACCGAGAGCGGGCCGACGCGGCTGCAGGAGCTGCTCGCGTCCGGCGCCAGCATGATCAAGCGCCGCTCCACCATCTTCGTGGTGTCCGACTTCATCAGCGAACCGGGCTGGGAGAAGGCCCTGGCGCAGCTCGCGCAGCGGCACGAGGTCGTGGCCGTGCGCGTGCTGGATCCCCTGGAGCTGGACCTGCCCGACCTCGGCCTGCTCACGCTGCGCGACGCCGAGACCGGCGAGCAGGTGGTGGTCGACACCCACGACGCCGGTTTCCGCAAGCGATTCGCGCGCATCGCCGCGCAACGGGAGGCCGAGCTGCGGGAGGCGCTCGTCCGCAGCAACGTCGACGCACTGGAGCTCTCGACGGACGCCGACCTGGTCGACGCCATCGTGCGCTTCGTCGACATGCGCAAGCGCCGCACGCAACTAGCCTCCGGCGGCCTGCCGGCCCACCTGCGCCGCGCCGCCTGATCCGGGGAGAACGACCATGCAATTCCTCTGGCCCCAGTTCCTCTGGCTGCTGCTGGCCCTGCCGGTGCTGGTGGCCCTGTACGTCATGCTGCTGCGGCGCAAGAAGAAGATGGCGGTGCGCTATGCCTCGCTGTCCATCGTGAAGGAAGCGATGGGCAAGGGCTCGCAGGTGCGCCGCCACATCCCGCCGGTGCTGTTCCTGCTCTCGATGGCCGCCCTGATGCTGGCCGCGGCGCGGCCGGTCGCGGTGGTCACTTTGCCGTCGAACCAGCAGACCATCATCCTGGCGATGGACGTATCCGGCAGCATGCGCGCCACCGACGTCCAGCCCAACCGGCTCGCCGCCGCGCAGAGCGCCGCCAAGGCCTTCCTGGGCGAGCTGCCGCGCCACGTGAAGGTCGGCATCGTCGCCTTCGCCGGCTCGGCCCAGGTGGCGCAGCTGCCGACCGTCAACCGCGAAGACCTCGTCACCGCGATCGACCGCTTCCAGCTGCAGCGCGCCACCGCGACCGGCAATGCGATCGTGATCTCGCTGGCCACGCTGTTCCCGGACGCCGGCATCGAGCTCGACTCGCTGCAGGGCGGCCGCGAGCGCCAGCGGGGCTTCGCCATCGACGGCGACAAGAAGCCGAAGAAGGAGTTCACGCCGGTCGCGCCGGGCTCCTATCCCTCGGCGGCGATCATCATGCTGACCGACGGCCAGCGCACCACCGGCGTCGACCCGCTGGAAGCCGCCAAGATGGCCGCCGACCGCGGCGTGCGCGTCTACACTGTGGGCATCGGCACGGTGGACGGCGAGACGATCGGCTTCGAAGGCTGGTCGATGCGCGTTCGCCTCGACGAGGAAACGCTCAAGGCGATCGCCAACAAGACTTCGGCCGAATACTTCTACGCCGGCACGGCGCAGGACCTGAAGAAGGTCTACGAGACGCTCAGCTCCAAGCTGACGGTGGAGAAGAAGGAGACCGAGATCTCCGCACTGTTCGCGATGGCGGCGGCGGCGCTGGCGTTGCTGTCGGCAGGGCTTTCGCTGGTCTGGTTCAACCGGATCCTCTGAATCCCGTCATCCCCGCGGAGGCGGGGACCCAGGCGTTTGTATTGAAGCGGCTGCGCCGCTTCCCGCTTTTGGGCAGCGGGGTGCGTCGCGTCAGGCGGTGCGCGGTGTGGCCCCGCTGGGGCG
>NZ_DASVNN010000105.1:0-5895 GCF_036383835.1 Ramlibacter sp. | reverse complement strand
GTCTGGAGTTTGCCCGCGCGCGGGCAAACTCCAGAGGAGTTCTTCGCGTGGCGGCGCCGGGATCCGACTTTCAGGTTTGCCCCCGTAGCGCGGAGCGCGAGGGGGACGCCGCCCCAGCGGGACCACACCGCGCGCCGCCTGGCGCGACGCGCCCCGCTGCTCAAAAGCGGGAAGCGGCGCAAAAGCGCCGCTTCAAGAAAGCCCTGGGTCCCCGCCTGCGCGGGGATGACGGATCAACGCGCCAGCAGCGTATTCAACCGTGCCAGGTCCTCCGGCTGCAGCGTGCCGTTCGCCTGCCGCAGGCGCAGGTGCCCCAGCAGCACGTTGTAGCGCGCCTGCGCGAGATCGCGCTTGGTCTGGAACAACTGGCTTTGCGCGTTCAGCACGTCGATGTTGATGCGCACGCCCACCTGGTAGCCCAGGCGGTTGGCGTCCAGCGCGCTCTGGCTGGAGGCTTCGGCCGCTTCCAGCGCGCGCACCTGGCCCTGGCCGGACTGCACGCCGAAGAAGGCGGTGCGCACCGCCTGCGCCACCTGGCGGCGCGTGGCTTCCAGGTCGGACTTGGCCTTTTCCTCCAGCGCCAGCGTTTCGCGGATGCGGTTCTGCGTGGCGAAGCCGGCGAAGAGGGGCAGGTTGAACACCAGGCCCACGTTGCCGCTGCGGGGCCGGGAGTCCTGCGCCGAGGTGGCATTGCCGTTGACGTTGTTGGTGACGCCGTAGCTGGCGGTGGCGTCCAGCGTGGGCTTGTGGCCCGCCTTGGCCTTGTCGGTCTCCAGTTCGGCGATCTCGACGGCCTTCCTGGCCTGCAGGATCGCGGGGCTGGCCGATTCCGAGGCGGCGACCCAGGCTTCCGGCTCGTTGGGTTGCGGCGCCGGCACGTCCAGTGGCGCGGCAAGGGGATTCGGCTGCGCGTTGCTGCGGCCGACCAGCGTGTCGAGCGCCAGGCGCTTCACCCGCAGGTCGTTCTCCGCGGCGATCTCCTGCGCCAGCACGAGGTCGTACCGGGCCTGCGCTTCGCGCGTGTCGGTGATCGTGGAGGTGCCGACTTCGAAGTTGCGGCGCGCCGCGGCCAGCTGCTCCGCCACGGCGGCTTTCTGCGCCCGCACGAAGGCCAGCGTGTCCTGCGATGCGAGCACGTCGAAGTAGGCCTGGCTCACGCGGATCATCAGGTCCTGGCTGGCGGCGGTGAGCTGGTATTCGGCCAGTTCGATCTGGCGCTGGCCCTGGCGATAGGTCGCCAGGTTGGCCGGACGGTACAGCGGCTGCGACGCGCTCACCGTCGCCTGCTGGGTGGTGAAGTCGCGGTTGACCGACGGATTGTTGTTGTCGAAGGCGCTGCGGGTCACGCCCGCCGACAGGCCTGCCTGCGGCAGGATGCCGGCGCGGGCCTGCTCGCCGCGGGAGACGTTGGCGTCGTACTGCGATTTCGCCGACTGCCAGGTCGCGTCGTAGGCGCGCGCGGCTTCGTAAAGCGCGAGCAGGCCTTCCGCGCGCGCCTGGCCCGCGAGGGCCAGCACCGTTGCCGCCAGGGGGAGAAGCCGCATCCGATTCATGTTCCGTCCTTCTCGTACTTCGCGTAATGCTCGTTGTGACGCCCGGTCAATACTGGGGCACCGAGGGGTCGCGCTCCCGCGCCCAGGCCTCGATGCCGCCCGCGATGTTCGCCACGTCCGCGTACCCCTGCTGCGCCAGGAAAAGCGCCACGCGGTGGCTGCGCACCCCATGGTGACACAGGCAGGCGATCGCGCGGCTCTGCGGCAGCTCCCCCATTCGGGCGGGGACCTGGTTCATGGGGATGGCCAGCAGGTCGAAGTCGCCCGGCGCCACGCTCGCCACCTGCAGTTCCCAGGGCTCGCGCACGTCCAGCACCAGCGGGCGCCCGTCCTGGGCCTGGACCCAGGTGTCGAAGTCGGTGGGGCGGACCTGCGGGATCATGCTCAGAAATGGAAGCGCGAAGGCTGCGGGAAGTGCTCCAGGCGCGGCGCCACGGTGTCCCAGGGCTGGGTGGTCGTGAACGACGTTTCGCCGGTGCGGGTGATGAAGGTGGCGCGCATCATGGGCTCGTTGCCGACGACGGCGGCCAGGCGGCCGCCCACCTTCAGCTGCTGCAGCAGGGCCTGCGGCACTTCGTGCACGGAGCCGGACAGCACGATCGCGTCGAAGGGGCCTTCGGCCGCCAGGCCCTTGGCGCCGTCCGCCTCGCGCACTTCGGCATTGCGGATGCCGGCGCGCTGCAGGTTCTCGCGCGCCATGCGGGCGAGTTCCGGCTGGATCTCCAGGCTGATCACGCGCTGGGCCCGGCTGGCGAGCAGGGCGGCCATGTAGCCGGAGCCGGCGCCGACTTCCAGCACCTTCTCGTGGGCCTTGGGGGCGACGTCCTGCAGCAGGCGGGCTTCGACTCTGGGGGCCAGCATGCACCAGCCGTTGCGCAGGGCCTCTTCCGTGTTGGCGGCCAGCGGGATTTCCATGTCGACGAAGGCGAGGGACCTGTGCGTCGCGGGGACGAATTCCTCGCGTTTGAGCTGCGACAGCAGGGCGAGCACGTCCAGGTCCAGCACGTCCCAGGGCCGGATCTGCTGCTCGATCATGTTGAAGCGGGCGCGTTCGAGGTCGATCGGGGCGTTCATGGTGGTCTTTTCTCTGGCGTTCAGGACAAACCATCCATTTTAGAAGCCGGGACGGGCAGGGCTCCGGAACCGCCCGCGGGGGTGCGGCGCCGGCGCATCACCCAGGCGGCCAGGTCGTCCAGGTAGCAGTAGACGACGGGCACCACCACCAGCGTCAGCAGGGACGACGTGATCACCCCGCCGATCACCGCCTGGCCCATGGGGGCGCGCTGTTCCGAGCCTTCGCTCAGGGCGAAGGCGAGCGGCACCATGCCGAAGATCATGGCCAGGGTGGTCATCAGGATCGGCCGCAGCCGCACCCGGGCGGCGTGCAGCAGGGCCTGCGAGCGCTCCATGCCCTGCTCGCGCATGCGGATGGCGAAGTCCACCAGCAGGATCGCGTTCTTGGTCACCAGGCCCATCAGCATCACGATGCCGATCACCGAGAAGATCGACAGGGTGGAGCCGAAGAACAGCAGCGCCAGCACCACGCCGATCAGCGTCAGCGGCAGCGACGTCATCAGCGCCAGCGGCTGCAGGAAGCTCCGGAACTGGCTGGCCAGGATCATGTAGATGAACACCACCGCCATCGCCAGCGCCGACACCGCGTAGCCGAAGGACTCGCGCATGTTCTTGGTCGAGCCGCTGAACTGCGTGCGATAGCCGGGCGGCAGCGCGATCGCGTCCAGCTGCGCCTGGATGTCCCTGGAGACATCGCCGGCCGAGCGGCCGAAGGCATTGGCGTTGATCGCCACTTCGCGCGCGAGGTCGCGGCGGTTGATCTGGTTGGGGCCGGTGCCCTCGCGCACGCTCGCCACCTGGTTCAGCCGCACGATGCGCGGGCTGCCGTCGGCATTGCTGCCGGTGGCGAAGGGCAGGCGCTCCAGGTCCTGCAGGGCGGTGCGCGCGTCGGGCGCGAGCCGCACGTTGACGTCGTAGGTCTGGTCGTCGGGCGCGCGCCAGTTGCCGACGGTCTGGCCGGCCACCAGGGTGCGCAGCGCGCCGGCGATCTGCGCCACCGACAGGCCGAGGTCCGAGGCGGCGTCGCGCTTCACGGCGACCGACACGGTGGGCTTGTCCGGCTTGACGCTGGAATCGAGATCCACCAGCCCGGGGATGGAGCGCACGCGTTCCGTCACCAGCCGCGACAGGCGTTCCAGCTCCTTCAGGTCCGGCCCCTGCAGCGAGAACTCGATCTGCTTGTTGCCGCCCACGGCATCGGTGAGGCCGGCGTGCGTCACCGTGATGCCGGGCACCTGCTTGAGGCGCTCGCGCAGCAGCGCGGAGACCACGTCCACGCTGCGGCTGCGCTCCTTGCGGTCCACCATGCGCACGTACACCGACGCGTAGATCTTGCCGGCCTGCGCGCCGGTGTTGATCGTCGCCACCGTGTAGCGCACCTCGGGGAACTCGCGGATGATGGACTCGACCTGCTTCGCCTTGGCCTCGGTGAGCTCCAGCGAGGAACCCACCGGCGTGTAGAAGCTGAGGCTGGTTTCCGAATAGTCCGCCTTGGGCACGAACTCGGTGCCGAGCAGCGGCACCATGAAGAGGCTGGTGGCGAAGATCGCGAAGGCCGCGAACAGCGTCGCGAGCTTGTGGTCCAGCGACCAGCGCAGGATCGCCTGGTAGGTGTCCGCGAGCCGGTCGGTGGTGCGGTCGAACCAGCCGGTCACGCGGCCGATCGTGCGGTCGTAGAACGTCGGCTTCGCCCTGGCCTTGCCGTGCGCCTCCGCCTCCGGGTCGTGCCACACCGAGGACAGCATCGGGTCCAGCGTGAAGCTCACGAACATCGAGATCAGCACCGCCGCCACGATGGTCACGCCGAACTCGTGGAAGAACTTGCCGATGATGCCGCCCATGAAGCCGATCGGCAGGAACACGGCGACGATGGAGAAGGTGGTGGCCAGCACCGCCAGGCCGATCTCCTGGGTGCCGTCCATGGAGGCCTGGAAGGGCGGCTTGCCCATCTGCACGTGGCGCACGATGTTCTCGCGCACCACGATCGCGTCGTCGATCAGCAGGCCCACGCACAGCGACAGCGCCATCAGCGTCACCATGTTGATGGAAAAGCCGAAGGCGTACATGAACAGGAAGGTGCCGATCAGCGCGATCGGCAGCGTGAGGCCGGTGATGACCGTGGAGCGCCAGGAGTTCAGGAACAGGAAGACGATCAGCACGGTCAGCAGCGCGCCTTCGATCAGCGTGCGCCGCACGTTGTCCACCGACACCCGGATCGGCCGCGAGGCATCGGTCACCGGCTCGAGCTTCACGCCGGCGGGCAACTGCGCCCGCATTTCCTTCAGCGTGGCCTGCAGGCCGTCGATCACGGCGATGGTGTTCTCGTCCTGCGACTTCTGCACCTGCAGCAGCAGCGTGCGCTGGCCGTTGTAGAGCGCGAGGCTCTCGATCTCCTGGGCGCCGTCGGCGACGCGGGCGACCTGGTCGACGCGCACCGGGGCGCCGCCGCCGGCTTGACCGGCGGCGCCCGATCCCTTGCGGGCGACGATGATGCGCCCGAAGTCCTCCGGCCGCTGCATGCGCGCGTCGACCTGCACCACGCGTTCCTGCGCCTGCGAGCGGATCGCGCCGACCGGCAGGTCCTGGTTCTCGTTGCGCACCGCGCTCACCACCTGGTCGGCCGTGATGCCCTGCGCTTCCATCGCCGCCGGGTCCAGGTAGACGTTGATCTCGCGCTTGGTGCCGCCCACCAGCGCGACCGAGCCGACGCCGCGCACGTTCTCCAGCCGCTTCTTGAGCACCTGGTCGGCCCAGTTGGTGAGCTCCACCGCCGTGAGCGGCCGGCCGCGGCTCGCATCGGGCAGCACCGCCAGCGACCAGATCGCCCGGCTCGCCGGGTCGAAGCGCAGCACGCGCGGCTCCTTCACTTCGGTGCGGAAGGCCGGCCGGATCGCGGCGATCTTTTCCCGCACGTCCTCCGCCGCCTTGCGGCCGTCGATGTGCAGCTGGAACTCGATGACGACGACCGACTGGTTCTCGAAGCTGCGCGAGGTGAGGGCGTTGATGCCGGCGATGGAGTTCACCGCCTCCTCGACCTTCTTGCTGACCTCGCTCTCGACCACTTCCGGCGAGGCGCCGGGGTACTCCGTCTGCACCACCACCACCGGGAAGTCGATGTTGGGAAACTGGTCGACCTTCAGGCGCTGGTAGGAGAACAGCCCCAGCACGACGATGGCGAGCATCACCATCGTGGCGAACACGGGATTGCGCAGGCTGACGCGGGTGAACCACATGGCAGGTCAGGGGCTGGCGGTTTGCTCCCTCCCCC
>NZ_DASVNN010000104.1:0-44898 GCF_036383835.1 Ramlibacter sp. | reverse complement strand
GGCCTTTTCTTCCTGCGGGCGCGGCGGCGCCAGGGCGTGGACAGCCTGAGCCCGCGCGAATTCCTCGTCGCCGAACTGCTGGCCGGCGGCATGACGCAAAAGCAGATCGCCACGCAGGTGGGCCGCTCCCCCGAAACCATCCGCAGCCAGGTGAAGGCGATCTTCACCAAGATGCAGATCAACAACGTGGCCCTGCTCGCGCCGCTCCTGGTGCTGCGGCAATGAACGCTGCCGCGGCCGTCATCCGGCGGTGACGCGGCCCTCCGTGGCCGCCGGCTTCCAGCCGAGCGTGGCCGACAGCAGCTGCGCCTCGCGCGCGAGCAACTGGCCGAATGCGTCGGCGCGCGCGGCGTCGATGCGCACCGCGGGGCCGAACACGGCGAGCGAACCACCCACTGCGCCGCCGGCGCGGAAGAACGGGGCGGCGATCGCCACGGCGCCGTCGATCAGCTCGTCGCGGCTGACGCCCCAGCCGCGCGCGCGGATCTGCGCGAGGTCCGCATCGAAGCGCTCGCGCGGCACCGGCAGCGGGCCGGCCTGTACCGCGGCTTCCACGGTCGCATCGTCGACGTGGGCCAGGATCACGCGGCCGCTGGCACCCAGCGCGATGCGCTCGCGGTAGCCGACGCCGCGGCGGAAACTCAGGGGATGGCGGCTCGGTAGTTCGGCGACGCAGACGCGCTCGCCACCGACGCGCGTGTAGAGCGCCACGGTTTCGCCGGTGGACTCCTGGATGCGCTTCATGCCTTCGTGCGCCACCGCGGTGAGGTCGATGCCGGCGCTCCACACGTGGGCCAGCTGGCCGACGGCAGGCCCGAGCCGGAAGCGTTGCGGCTCGCCTTCGGCCAGCACGAAGCCCTTCTGCTGCAGCGTGTGCATCAGGCGATAGAGCGTCGGGCGGCTGAGGCCGGTGCGGCGTGAAAGCTCACCGGCGCTGAGCTGCGTGTCCTCCGCCGTGAAGGCGATGAGGATGTCCAGCGCCCTGTCCACTGCACGGACACCATCAGCCTGCTTCTCCAGCCCCTGCGCCATTTTTTCTTCCATTTCCCTCTGATTCTGGCCGACAAACGCCCGGCTCCATTATGTCCGACCGGCGGACAAGGTGTTTGACGCAGGTCAATGTGTCCGTATAATGAGCCGGACTGACCACCAGGCGGACATTTCTCCTCCCCGCCACCATCCCAGGAGTTGCGATGAACAAGGAAACCTCTGAACTGCTGACCCGCACGGGCGCCGGAACGCCCATGGGCAACCTGATGCGCCGCTACTGGGTGCCGGCGCTGCTGTCCAGCGAGATCGCCGAGGCGGACGGCCCGCAGGTGCGCGTGCAGCTCCTGGGCGAAAAGCTCCTGGCCTTCCGCGACTCCGAGGGCAAGGTCGGCCTCATCTCCGAGTTCTGCTCGCACCGCGGCGTGTCGCTCTACTTCGGCCGCAACGAGGCGAACGGCATCCGCTGCGCCTATCACGGCGTCAAGTTCGACCGCAACGGCAAGTGCGTCGACGTGCCCTCCTCGCCGCAGTCCTGCGCGCGCATGCACATCAAGGCCTATCCGACCGTGGAACGCGCGGGCATCGTCTGGGCCTACATGGGCCCGGAGGACCAGAAGCCCGCGCCGCCGGAACTCGAGTGGTGCCTGCTGCCCGAGAGCCACGTGTTCGTGTCCAAGCGCCTGCAGTTCTCCAACTACCTGCAGGCCATGGAAGGCGGCATCGACACCAGCCACGTGTCCTTCGTGCACCGCCACGAGGTCGACAACGACCCGTTCCACAAGGACTGCAAGGCGCTCGACTACATCAAGGCCGACGGCAACGTGATCTTCACGATCGAGAAGCAGGACTTCGGCATGACCCTCTTCGGCCGCCGCAACGGCGAGCCGGACTCGTACTACTGGCGCGTCACGCAGTACCTGTTCCCCTGGTTCACGCTGATCCCGCCATTCGGCGACCACTCGCTGGCCGGCCACGTCTGGGTGCCGGTCGACGACGAGAACTGCTGGGCCTGGAGCATCAACTTCCGCCCGGACCGTCCGCTCGACGAAGAGGAACTCGCGGCCCTGCGCGCCGGCCAGGGCATTCACGTGCCCTACGACGAAAGCCGCCCCGGCAGCTTCATCCCCGTGGCCAACCGCGACAACGACTACCTGATCGACCGCCGCGCGCAGAAGGAAGAGCGCAGCTACTCCGGCGTGTTCGGCTTCGCCGCGCAGGACTACTCGCTGCAGGAAAGCATGGGCCCGATCCAGGACCACGCGGCGGAGAACCTGCTGCCGACCGACAAGGCGATCGTGATGGCGCGCCGCATGCTGGTGGACGCCGCGGTCGGCCTGACGCAAGGCGCCGAGCCGCCGGCACTGAACGCCTCGTCGCAGCACGTGCGCGCCGCCGGCGTGCTGCTGCCGAAGGACACCGACCCGGTGGACTGGGCGAAGGACCACCTCGCCGACGACCTGTCCAGCCCCGTGCAATCGATCTGAGAACCACACCACCGAAGGAGACAACATGATCGCTTTGAATCGCCGGGAAGTGCTCGGCCTCATCGGCGCCGCAGCCGTGAGCCAGGGCGCGCTCGCGCAGGAATGGGCCCCTTCGAAGCCCGTGCGCATCATCGTGCCGGTGCAGGGCACCACCAACGACGTGCTGGCGCGCCTGGTCGCGTCCAGGCTGGGTGACGCCCTCGGCCAGCCGGTCGTCGTGGAGAACAAGCCGGGGGCCGGCGGCAACATCGGCGCCGACTACGTCGCCAAGCAGCCGGCCGACGGACAGACGCTGCTGGTGGGCTACAACGGCCCGCTGGCGATCAACCCGTCGCTGTTCGACAAGATGCCCTACGACCCGGTGAAGGACCTCGCGCCCATCACCCTGGCCGTGAAGTCCGCGCAGTACCTGGTGGTCAATCCCAAGCTGGGCATCAACAGCCTCAAGGACCTGGTCGCCAAGGCGAAGGCCGATCCGAACAAGTACTCCTATGGCTCGATCGCGATCGGCAGCGCGTCGCACCTGACCATGGAGATGTTCAAGGAAGCGGCCGGCATCAACGTCACGCACGTGCCGTACAAGGGCGCGGGTCCGGCCCTCACCGACATGATCGCGGGCCAGATCCACATGGGCTTCTTCGTTCCCGGCAACGTGCAGGGCTTCGCCAAGGACGGCCGCGTGAAGCTGATCGCCTCCACGGGCACGAAGCGCTTCGCGAGCACGCCCGACGTGCCGACGCTCGCCGAGTCCGGCTACCCGAACTTCGAGGCCACGTCGTGGATCGGCTTCCTGGCCGCAGGCGGCACGCCGCGCAACATCATCGACCGCTACAACCGCGAGATCGTGAAGATCCTGAAGTCGCCCGACATCCAGGCCAAGCTGCACGAGATGGAGTTCGAGGTGGTCGCCGGCTCGCCCGAGCAGTTCGCCGGCTGGATCGGCAGCGAGATCCCGAAATGGGGCCGGGTGATCAAATCCACCGGAGCCAAGGTCGAATGAGCGCGCTCCGCCTCGAAGGCAAGGCCGCCATGATCACCGGCGGTGGTGCCGGCATCGGCGCGGCGGCCGCGCACATCTTCTGCCGCGAAGGCGCGGCGGTGACGCTGGTGGACCGCGACGAGGCCGCGCTGCGCGCGACCGCCGACCGCATCCGCACCGAAGTCGTGGGCGCGCGCGTCACCTACGTCGCCGCCGACGTGGCGAACGAATCGCTGGCGACGCTCGCCGTGGCACACGCGCTGGAAACCTTCGGCGCACTCGACGTGCTGGTGAACAACGCCGCCGCGCGCAGCTACAGCTCGGTCGCCGATGCCAGCGCGCAGGAGTGGCAGGCGGTCGTCAACGTGAACCTGGTCGGCACGGCCAACTACTGCCGCGCCGCCTTGCCCGCGCTGCGCAAGTCGGGCCGCGGCAGCATCGTCAACGTGTCTTCGTGCTACGCAGTCACCGGCCGCAAGGGCATGCCGATCTACGACGCCACCAAGGCCGGCCAGCTGGCGCTGACGCGCACGCTCGCCTTCGAGGAAGCGCCGCACGGCGTGCGCGCCAACGCAGTGTGCCCGGGCTCGACGCTCACCGATTTCCACATCGGCCGCGCGCAGGCCAAGGGCAAGGACGTCGAACAGCTCAAGACCGAGCGGTCCACCACCTCGCTGGTCGGCCGCTGGGCCGCGCCGGAAGAGATCGCGCTGCCGATCCTGTGGCTCGCCTCCGACGAAGCCTCCTTCATCACCGGCGCGACCCTCATGGTCGACGGCGGGCTGTCCATCATGTGAGGGTCCCCATGGGCGAAGCTCTCCTGAAGGCACGCGTGCACGCGCTGCGCCTCGAGGCGCGCGACGTGATCAGCGTCGAACTGCAGCCGGCCGAGTCCGGCGCGAAGCTGCCGGCCTTCGAGCCCGGCTCGCACATCGACCTGCACCTGGCCGAGGGCCTGGTGCGCAGCTACTCGCTGCTCAATGGCGCCAACGACCGCCGCTACGTGATCGGCGTGCTGAAGGCACGCGACAGCCGCGGCGGTTCGCGCCACGTGCACGAGCAGCTGAAGCTCGGCGCCGAGCTCCTGATCTCCGCCCCGCGCAACAACTTCCGCCTGGTGGAGGACGCCCAGCACAGCGTGCTGGTGGCCGGCGGCATCGGCGTGACGCCGCTGCTGGCGATGCTGCGGCGCCTCGCCGGGCTGGGCCGCAGCGTGGAGTTCATCCACTGCGCGCGCAGCCGCGCCGACGCCGCTTTCCTCGAAGAGGTCGAAGCGATCGTCGCGGCGCACCCGGAGGTGGAGCTGCGCCATCATTTCGATGCCACGCACGGCGGCCCCCCCGACCTGCGCATGCTGCTCGCCGGCAAGCCGCCGGGCTCGCACTTCTACTGCTGCGGCCCGACGCCCATGCTGGCGGCCTTCGAGGAGGCCTGCGCGGCGCTCGGCCAGCCGAACGCGCACATCGAACGCTTTTCGCCCGTCGAACAGGCGCCGGCGACGTCGACCGGCACCTGCAGGGTGGAACTGCGGCGCTCGGCCCGCGTCATCGAGGTGAAGCCCGATGTGAGCATCCTCGACGCCGTGCTCGCCGCTGGCGTCCGCGCCGACCACAGCTGCCACGAAGGCATGTGCGGCGCCTGCGAAACCCGGGTGCTGTGCGGCGACGTCGAACACCGCGACAGCATCCTGACGAAGCAGGAGCAGGCAGCGAACAAGTCGATGATGATCTGCGTGTCGCGGGGCCGGACGGGGACGCTGGTGCTGGATCTCTGACGCGGGCGTTTGCGTAGACTTGCGGCATGACCGACGTCACGATCTATCACAACCCCGCGTGCGGCACGTCCCGGAACACGCTGGCCCTCCTGCGCCATGCCGGCATCGAGCCAAGGGTGGTCGAGTACCTCAAGACCCCGCCTTCGAAGGAAGAGCTGCGCAGCCTGCTGGGCGCGATGGGGATTGCGGTGCGCGACCTGCTGCGCGAGAAAGGCACGCCCTACGGCGAACTCGGCCTCGCGGATCCCAAGTGGAGCGACGACCAGCTGCTGGACCTCATCGGAAAGCACCCGATCCTGATGAACCGCCCCGTGGTGGTGACGCCCCTGGGAGCGAAGCTGTGCCGCCCTTCCGAGGAGGTGCTGGAGATCCTGCCGGTGCCCAAGATTGCACCGTTCGCGAAGGAGGATGGCGAGAGGGTCGTCGACCCGGGGCAGCGTCGCGCGGGGTGAACGCGGAACGGCCCACCCCGCCACGGCTCACTGCATCCGGCCGAACCTGCCGCCGTTGAAGTCCTCGATCGCCTGCACGATCTCGTCCTTGCTGTTCATCACGAACGGGCCGTAGCCGACGATGGGCTCGTCGATCGGCTCGCCGGCCAGCAGCAGCAGCTTCGCATCCGCGTCGGCCTCGATGCGGATCTCGCTGCCTTCCCTGGACAGCGTGGCCAACTGCGCGGCGCCCAGCACGGTGTCGCCGTTGACGCGCACGGTCCCGTCCAGCACCACCAGCAGGCTGGTCCAGCCCTCGGGTTGCGCCAGCGACACCGTGCGACCGGCGTCGACCCGCACGTCCCACACGTTCATCGGCGTGTGCGTATGGGCCGGCCCGCGGCTCTCGCCGAACGCGCCCGCGATCACGCGCAGTTGCCCGGCGGGCGCTCCAGCCGTATCGGCCAGCGGCACCGAGGGGATGTCGGCATTGGCGATGGCCTGGTAGCCGGGCGCCGTCGCCTTGTCCTTCGCCGGCAGGTTGACCCACAGCTGCACCATCTCGAACGGCCCGCCGGTCCGCGCGTATTCGGTCGAGTGGAACTCCTCGTGCAGGATGCCGGCGCCGGCCGTCATCCACTGCACGTCCCCCGCGCCGATCACGCCACCCTGGCCGGTCGAGTCGCGATGCTCGACTTCACCCGCATAGACGATGGTCACCGTCTCGAAGCCGCGGTGCGGATGCTGGCCCACGCCGCGCCGCGCGCTGGTCGGCTCGAAGCGCGTGGGCGCCGCATAGTCCAGCATCAGGAAGGGACTGCGTTCCTCCGCGCCGGCCTGGTAGCCGAACATGCCATGCACGGGAAAGCCGTCGCCCACCCAGTGACGGGCCGGGGCCGAGCGCGTGGAAACGATGGTCTTCATGGAAAGGCTCCTGGGGGAGGAGAACGCGGGAAGCGCTCGCCAAGGTTCCCATCTGGGGGCGCGGAGCGCGGCCAAAAGTGCCCGCGCCGGGAACACAGCGTTCCACGATCGACAGGAATGGCGCCTGCGGTGTCAGCCGCACTCACGCCAGGTAAGGTTCGCTCCAGGCGGCGATCATGTTGGCCGCATAGGTCGCGTCGCTGCGCCGGCGCAGCAGGTGGTCGGCGTTGTCCAGCGCGATGAAGCTCTTGGGGTGCCGCGCGTTGACGAAGATGCCGGTGGCATTGCCGATGGCCACCGTCTCGTCGACGGGCGAGTGCAGGACCAGCAAGGCGCGTCCGAGGTGGGCGACCTTGTCGCGCAGGTTCTGCTCCGCCGCGTCGGCGAGGAACTCGCGCCGGATGCGGAACGGCCGCCCGGCCAGCTGCACGAGCGCCTCGCCGCGCGCCTCGATCTCCGGCACGTGTTCCCGGAACAGGCCGGCCACGTGGCCGGGATCGCTGGGCGCGCCCAGGGTCGCCACCGCCCGCGCTTCGGGCACCTTCGCCGCCGCCGCGACGACGGCCGCACCGCCCAGGCTGTGGCCGACCAGCAGGAGCGGCGCGGTATGCTCGCGGCGCAGCCAGTCCGCCGCCGCCACGAGGTCGGCCACGTTGGAGGAGAAATCGGTATTGGCGAACTCACCCTCGCTGTGGCCCAGGCCCGTGAAATCGAACCGCAGCACGGCGATCCCGTGCGCCACCAGCGCCTGCGCGATGCACGTGGCTGCGAAGATGTCCTTGCTGCAGGTGAAGCAATGGGCGAACAGCGCATGCGCCCGGACCGGGCCGTCCGGCGCGTCCAGCCGCGCCGCCAGCGGGGTCCCATGGGCACCGGGAAAGGACGCCTTGTGCGTGAGCATGACTGCAGGCGGTTGCTAGCGGGCGAGCGAGGCGACGAAGCCTGCCAGGAACTGCTGCAGCTGGGCCTTCATCTTCTCGTCGACCATGGCGCCGGCTTCGTCGAACACCTGGCCGGCGCGCGAGACCAGCAGGCGTCCGCCGAACCACGGCCGCGTGCCGAGGGTGCGCAGCACCGGGAGCCAGGCATTCTGCGCGAGGACCGTGCCAAAGCCGCCGGGCGAAGCGCCCATCACCGCGACCGGCCGGTCGCCGAAGATGCGGGCGATGTCGGCGGGGGGCCGGCTGAGCCAGTCGATGCCGTTCTTCAGCACGCCGGGCACGCCGTTGTTGTACTCGGGCGTGGCCAGCAGGAGGCCGTCGCAGGCGACGATGCGCTCCTTCAGCGCCTGGACCGCGGCCGGGATGCCATCGCGCGCCTCGGCGTCGCCGTCATACAGCGGGATGCCGTGCAGGGTGGCCACTTCCAGCGTGGCCCCGGCAGGCATCAGTTGCGTTGCCGCGCGCAGCAGCGCGGTGTTGAACGAGGCGGCCCTCAGGCTGCCGGACAGGCCAAGGACAGTGGGCATGGCGATTCCATCGGTGGGCGCCGCGACGCGAGGTCACGACCTTAGCACCGCGCGCTGCGCAGGGAAACGGTCGCTCCGCCGGAGGTCGCCCGGCTTCGGACCTTCCCGTCGCGGTGCGCGTCAGCCGGGACTGGACTTCCCGGGCTTGAGCACGACCTTGGTCCAGCCCTTCTTGCGCTCGTCGAAGTTCCTGTAGCCTTCCGGCGCCTGCTCCAGCGGAAGTTCATGCGACACGAGCAACGAGGGCTTGGCTTTGTCGCGTTCGATCAGCCGGCTCAGGAAACGGTTGTAGGCCTTGACGTTGGCCTGCCCCGTGCCCAGCGATTGCCCCTTGAACCAGAAGGAGCCGAAGTCGAAGGCCATGGCGCCCCGCTTCTCGAGCTTGTCCTCGGCACCGGGGTCCTCCGGCACGAACACGCCGACGACGCCGATGCCGCCCGTGGCCTTGACGGTCTTCACCAGGTTGTTCATGGTGAGGTTCGGAACCTCCTCGCGGTGCATGCCGCAGCACTGGTAGCCGACGCACTCGCACCCGCGGTCGGCGCCCTTGCCGCCGGTGAGTTCGAGGATCTTCTCGACGCCCGCATCCTCGGTGTCGTCGATGGTCACGGCGCCCATGCTCTCGGCCAGCGCCAGTCTGTCCTTGTGCGAATCCACGACCATCACCAGGCTCGCGCCCTTGATCATCGCCGAGTAGGCCGCCATCAATCCCACCGGCCCGGCGCCGTAGATCACGACCGTTTCGCCGGGCTTGACCCCCGCGAGTTCGGTGGCGTGGTAGCCGGTGGGGAAGATGTCCGCCAGCATCACGTAGTCGTTCTCCTTCTCGACCGCATCGCGCGGTAGCACCAGGCAGTTGAAGTCGCCGTAGGGCACCCGCAGGTACTCGGCCTGGCCGCCGGCGTACGGTCCCATCTCCGCGAAACCATAGGCCGCGCCGGCATTGCCGGGATTGCACGTGAGGCAGAAGCCGCTCAGCCCGCGCTCGCAGTTCTCGCAGAAGCCGCAACCCACGTTGAAGGGGATGCAGACGCGGTCGCCGACCTTGACGCGGTCGACGGCGTTCCCCACTTCGATCACTTCCCCCAGGTTCTCGTGGCCGAGGATGCGGCCCGGCGGCATGGACGTGCGGCCCTCGTACATGTGCAGGTCGGACCCGCAGATGTTGGTGGTGGTGATCCGGACCAGCACGTCGGTGGCACGCTCGATCTTCGCGTCCGGCATGTCCATCACCGCGACGTCGCGGGGGCCCTTGTAGACGAGCGCTCTCATGCGGCCTCCTTCGCCTTCTTCGGCGCGGACTTCTTCTTCAACTGCGCCTTGCGCCTGGCGAGAGGTTCGGCGAGACCGCGCAGGTCCAGGGCCGCGTACTGCGCCTGCAGGAAGATCTGCTCGCGCTCCTCCAGCACGTGCTGGTCGATGAGCCTGGCCAGGCCCTGGACGGCTTCGTCGTATCCCTCGCCGCCGGCGCTCATGCCCTGGATCGCTGCGACGGCCTCCTTGGCCGCGGCGTGCTCCTGCTGCGCCTCATCGATCAACGCGTCGTCGCCGGTGGCCTTGCGCACCTCGGGATAGAAGATCTCCTCCTCGATCTGCGCGTGGATCGCGATCTCGTTGCAGATCTTCTCCGCGAGCTGCTGTTTGTCCTCGGCCGGCGCGCCGTCCTCGCACAGGGCGTCGTACTGGATGAAGAGCTGCTTGACGGCCTTGTGGTCGGCGTCGAGCAGGTCGATGGCGTTTTCGTAAGGAGTGGGCGGCGGCATGTTCTTCCTTCAAGAACATGCATGGTTGACGGCGGGCGCGGCGTGCCAGGTAGGTTTCGGCGTACAGGGGGCGTAGGCCGGCATGAAGCCCAGTGGGCGAGCTTGCTCGACACCCCCGTGCCGCCCTCCGGGCAGCAATGCAAGCCGGCTATAGCTGATATCGAGCCGAGGCTGTCGCAGCCGCGGCCGCGGCTGGCCACAATCGGGCCCATCGCCTTCGGGCTCGCCACTCCCGTCCCCGCATGAACAACCACTTCCTCTCCTCGCGCCGCCATGTGCTTGGCAGCGGCGCGGCCGCGGCTCTCGGCCTCGCGGGCTGGTCCACCGCGCGCGCCCAGGCGGCATGGCCGTCCCGGCCGGTCCGCTTCGTGGTGCCTTTCGTGCCGGGCGGCACTTCCGACATCGTGGCGCGGACCACGGCGCAGGAACTCTCCCGCCTGCTGCCCCACCCCGTGGTGATCGACAACAAGGCGGGCGGCGGCGGCGTGCCCGCCATGCAAGAGGTCGCTCGTGCGGCCGCGGACGGCCACACGCTGATCCTGGGGCACGTGGGTTCGATGGCCGTGAACCCCATCATCTTCACCAACGCCGGCTACGACGTGAACCGCGACTTCGCGCCGGTCACCCTGCTGGCCAAGGTGCCCAGCCTGTTCGTGATCCATCCGGACGTGCCGGCGCGCAACCTGAAGGAGTTCGTCGCGTACGTGCGCGCCAACCCGGGGCGGCTCAACTACGGGTCGGCGGGCAACGCGAGCGCCGGCCACCTCGCGATGGAGTACCTGAAGCTCGCCACGGGCATGTTCATGACGCACATCCCGTACCGCGGCACCGGCCCTGCCCTCACCGATCTGCTGGCCGGCCGCACTCAGGCTTTCTCCGCCGGCACGCCGGCCCTGCTGCCTCACATCCGCAGCGGCAAGCTGCGCGCCATCGCCACCGGCACGCCGCAGCGGCTGCCCTCGCTGCCCGACCTGCCCACGGTGGCGGAGTCCGGCTACAAGGGGTTCGAGTCGGTGCAGTGGTACGGCGTCATGGCGCCCGGCGGCACGCCGCCGGAGCTCGTGCGCCGCATCCAGGAAGAATGCGCCCGTGCGCTGCGCAGTCCCGCCATCGCCGAACGCTTTGCCAGCGAGGACGCAGTCACCGGCGGCGGACCCGCGGCGGAGTTTGCCGCGTTCATCCGGCAGCAGCAGGCGCTTTGGAAGGACGTGGTGGTGCGCGCGCGGATCAAGGCCGACTGAGGAGGTGATCGGTGGGAATAAGGTCTGTCGCGCGCTTCAGGGCAGCGCATTGATTGCGGAAAACGTCCTGAATGCCCGTCGGACTGCGGCCTTTCGCGCTCCAGAATGTCCCTCGCGGAAGAAGATCTGTCGGAGCCTGTATCAAAGGATCGCCTCACCAGGACCATTCCTCCGCCCCCAGAGTCGATTGTTGAAGTTCCTTCCTGCGCTCGCGCCAGTCTGGGAGGTGGGCGTCCAGCAGCTTCGTGAACTCCTCGCTGTGGGACGGGACGCGCAGGTGCGCCAGCTCGTGGACCAGCACGTACTCGATGCTGCGCAGCGGCTTCTTGGCCAGCTCCAGATTGAGCCAGACGCGCCGGGCCTCAACCGTACAGGTTCCCCATCGCGTTTTCATCTTCTTGATCGCCCAAGCGGACGCGCGGACGCGAAGAGCGCGTTGCCACTTGTCCATCAGGGGTGGAACGATCTCCTTGAGCTGATCGCGATACCACCCCTCGAGAATCGCGAGCCGCCGCTCCGTGCTGGTCCCCGGCCGCACGAACAGGTCCAGTACGCGCAGGCCGCGAATCGCCACGCGCGGAGGGGCGTCCTCCTCGTGGAGCCGCAACCTGTATCTCCGGCCCAGGAAATAGTGACTTTCGCCGCTCACCATTTCGCGGGTCGATTGCCGCGGCTGCTGCGCGAACGCGGCGCGCTGGCGCTTGATCCATGCGAGCTTGTCGACCACGGCGAGGCGGATGGATTCATCTCCCATGGCAACAGGAGCGGCGATGCGGACGCGCCCATTAGGCGGATAGACGCCCAGATGCAGGTTCTTGATGTCCTTGCGCACCACCTCGACGGCCAGGCCGCCGACCGTCATGCGGCGTGCGCTAGTAGTCATCCTGGTTCTTCACCAGCGCGAGGATCCTGTCCGTCTCGGCCTCAAGGTCGGGGGGCACGCTGCCCGCCGCGCCCGGCTGCTGCGCGTGCTGATGCTGATCGGCCGGATGCTCCGTTCCGAGGACGTGGCGAATGGCGAGCCGCACTTTCCGCGTCTTGATCACGCTTTCACGCCAGCCGTCCATCAGGCTCGCCTTCACCGCAGCGTCCACGGCGAGCGCGAGATCCGGTGCCTTCTTGCCCAGGTTGTTGTACAAGGCCCGCTGCGCAACTGTCCCGATCCCGTCCGGGTAAGCACCGGCCGAGCCGCCGGGCTTCTTCGCCTGGGCGGTGAGCGCAGCGATCTGCTCCAGGTACTGCTTGTAATCGAGCACGCCCTTGCGTCGTTGTTCGATGAGGGCATCCAGGAGTTTCGACAGCTTCTCGTAGTACGCCGGGTCCACCGGAGACTCGTTGATGATCAGGCGCCGGACGTTGTTGTCGATCGTCTCCGCCACGGCCTTCTCGTTCTTGCGAATGCGCTCGGGGAGCGCGTCGACGGCGGACGGTCCGCGCTCGACGATCAGCTGGATCAGGCTGAGGTCGTCGAAGGCGGAGATCTTCTCGCTGTCGTCGGCGCGGATATAGGTGTCGATCAGGTACCGCATCGCCGGCTCGTAGGCCTTCAGGTCGATGTAGTCCTGGCTGGCCAGCTTCACCTCGTCGCGCACCTTGGCGTAGTGATCGACCTCGCCCTGGACCTCCGCAATCTCCGCCGGCGAGTAACCGGCCTGGGGCATCTCGTTCGCAATGGCGGCGTAGGCCCGAAGGAGCTTCGCCACCAGTGTGTATAGCTTCAGCCGCTTCGGCTCGTTGTCCTTCAGCTGCGATGCGTCACCCGAGTTCTCGGCGCAGAAGTAGTGGAAGTATTCGAGCTGGTCGCGCGGTGGACGCACGGGCTCGCACAAGGCCTTCACGGCCTCCCGCGCATCCTCGAGGTCCTCGCGCGCCTTCCCCAGCCGGTCCTTCAGCAGCCCCTGCACGTCTTCCTTGTCGTAGCCATCCAGCGCGCCACTGGTGTAGTCCTTCACGGCGCCTTCCAGGCTCTTGAACAGGTCCTTGTAGTCGACGATGTAGCCGTAGTCCTTGTCTTCCCCGTCGAGACGGTTCACGCGGCAGATCGCCTGGAACAGCCCGTGGTCGTGCATCTGCTTGTCGATGTACAGGTACGTGGCCGAGGGCGCATCAAACCCGGTGAGCAGCTTGTCGACCACGATCAGCAGCTTCATCTGGCCCGGCTCGTCGACGAACTTCTTCTTCACGGCCAGCTCGAACTTCTCCGCCTTGTGGATCGCCGCTTCCTCCGGCTCGTCGAACCACTCGGCCAGCATTCGGCGGTAGATCTCGTACTTGACCAGCGTGTCGGTCTCGCCCTCGCCGGTGGATTCGCCCTTCGCGTCCGCCACTTTCGGCACGTAGCTGCTGACCACCGCGCACTTGCCCTTGAGCTCGGTCTGCTCGAACAGCTCGTAGTACTTGCAGGCCTCATAGATGCTGCCGGCCACCAGCATCGCGTTTCCGTGCCCGTCCGCCAGCCGCGGCCGGATGTTCATGTCCATCAGGACGTCTTCTACGATCTTCTGCAGCCGCGACTTGCTGGAAAGCACCCGCTGCATCGTTCCCCACTTCTTCTTCAGCTGCGCCTTCGCGAGGTCGTTGAGCCCCTTGGTCTTGGTCTCGAACCAGTCGTCGATCTTCTTCTGCGAGGTGATCGCCTGGTCGACGTCGCGCGCTTCGTAGCGCAGGTCCAGCACCACGCCCTCGCGCACCGCCTGGTCGAACTTGTAGGTGTGGATGTAGCGGCCGAACACCTCGATGCTCTTGCGCTTGTCCGCCTTGAGCAGGGGCGTGCCGGTGAAACCGATGAACAGCGCGTTGGGCAGGATCGCCTTCATCGCGTCATGCAGGTCGCCGGTCTGCGTGCGGTGGCACTCGTCTACGAACACGTGGATGTCGCCCTTGGCGCGGAAGTCGCGCGGCAGGCGCTTGAGCGATTCGATGAACTCCTTGGCGCCCTCGGCCGCCGCATCCTCCTCCGACTCCTTGCCGCCGAACTTGTGGACTAGCGAGCAGATCAGCGACTGATCGGATGCGTTCAGCTTCTCGATCAGGTCGGCGCCACTCTTTGTACGGTAGATCTTCTCCTCGACGCCGGTGAACACCTTCTCGATCTGTTCGTCCAGCTCCGTCCGGTCTGTGATGATCAGCACGCGGGCACCGGTGCGGTTGCCGAGGATCCACTTGGCCAGCCACACCATCGTGAGGCTCTTGCCACTGCCCTGCGTGTGCCAGAGGATGCCGCCCTCGCGGCGGCGGATGAAGTCCTGCGCGGCCTTCACGCCGAAGTACTGGTTCTGGCGGCACAGCTTCTTGGTGCCGGCGTCGAACACCACGAGGTCGTGGATCAATTCCAGAAGGCGCGCCGGCTGGCACACCTGCAGGGTGTGGCGATCCAGCAGGTTGGGTTCATCGGCAAAGGGACCGGTCTCCTCCACCCATCGCAGGTAGTACTTCTCGGGCGTCTCGATGGTGGCGTAGCGCAGGCCCTCGGTGTCGTTGCCGGCCATCACCCACTGCAGGGTGGAGAAGAAGGGCTGGATGAACTCCTTCTTCTGGTTGTCCAGGTTCTGGCGGATGCCTTCGCTGACCGACACGGTGGAGCGCTTCAACTCCAGCACGCCCAGCGCGATGCCATTCACGTACAGCACGATGTCGGGACGCTTCGCGGAGGCCTTCGCGCTTGCGCCCTGCACCGCCACCTCCTCGGCGAAGGCGAAATGGTTGGCCTTCCAGTCCGCCCAGTCGACCAGCCAGACCGTGACCGTGTTCTCGCCGATCTCGGGCCGCAGCTTCACTCCGTAGCGCAGGAGGCGGTAGACGGCGGCATTGCGGTCGTAGAGGCTCTGGCTGGTATCGCCGGCGGTCTTCTCCAGTTCGTGGATGGCGCGGTTGGCGAGGTTTTCCGGAACCCCGCGCTTCAACAGCCAGGGGAGCAGGTAGCCGCTTTCGATGTTGCGGTTGTCGGCGCGATCGATCCAGTTGCCCAGGTATTCGTAGTTCAAGCGATCGCGCAGCAGCGCGACCAGCCGGGCCTGGGTCTTCTTCTCGATCTGGCCGACGGAGGTCATGTCAGGCGAATCCTGCCGGTGAGGAGTTGCTGCATCATGGCTTGCTTGAGGGCGACCGTCTTCTGGCGACGGAATTCGAGCGCGGCCAGTTCATCGTCCATACTGGAAAGTACAGCAGCGATCGCCGCCTGTTCGCTTTTGGGCGGGATGGGCAGCGTCACGGCCGAAAGCTGCCGTCCGTTTGTCAGTGCCCGCGTGGTATAGGTTGACTTCGAGATGATTTGACCTCGGACGAATGAAGATCTGAAGCAATAGGCCTTGAACTCGTCACAGAGTTCGTCATTCCGGGGGCGGGCACGCAGAACGAACCCACTGAACACTGTTTGGCTTGGCTCATCCAGCATGACGGCGGCCAAGCCTACCTCCTCTGGTGTTTCGGATGTTCGAGTGAACAGAACATCACCCCTTCGCACATCGAAATTTTTGATCTCGTCGATGGAGAGCGAAACGCGTCCTTGGACGCGCGAGGCTCGGATCTTGGGTCCGTTGTACACGTCCATGTAGTTCACGATGGGCGTACCGAAGCCGAAAAACTGCTTCGCCTTGTTCAAGCCATTTTTGAATGTAAAAAGCTCGCCAAGGCTTACCTGCTTCCATTCACGCCCATGCCCCGCCAGCCGCACTCGCCCGGTGAGGAGTTGCTGCGTGGCGGCCTGTTTGAGGTCGCGCTTCTTGGTGATAAGCGCTCCGAGGCCATCAAGCAGTTCGTCAACGTCTGACAACGTCGCGGCAATTGCATGTTGCTCTGCAGGAGGTGGAAGATCAATACACAGGCCAGCCAGCGTCCTCTGATTCAGATTGATCATCGTCGATCCGACAGAGGAATTCTCGATAGCCGCAACGACAACTGGACTAGAAAGAACTAACTGACAGTACGCTGATTCGAGGCCGCGTTGTGGCCGCACGATCATCGAACCAGTTCCGCATAACCAGCCAGCGTGCTGCTGTCGTACTAAAGCGCATCGCCCCATGTCACCTCGCCGCCCGATGACCACGTCGCCTGCCGCTAACCTGAAGTCCTGAAGACTTCTGGCCGCTGAATCGGTGACGGTCATGTCGGGCGTTGGAACAAGACGGCCGTCGACTATGTGCATCGGATTGATCACAGGCACACCGTCGATGATGTAATCCGACTTATGAAGTGCGCTTCCGAAGGGCCCGGTGCGAAATGAGGCGAGCTCACCGAGCTTTCGGACTTGCCGGTTCTCACATCGCACGCTCTTCTCTCCGTGCTCGACGGCCGCTGGGTTCACACCGCCTCCCCACCTTCGTTCAACACCTGCAAATACGCGTCATACACAAACACCCTATTCCTCCTCTGCCCCGTCAACTCCCGCGCAATCCCGATATCCACCAGCGCCAGCATCGCCTTGCTCGCAGTCGGGAACGTGATCCCCGTGCTAGCGCCGATCTGCCGCAAGCTGCACATCGGCCGGTGCCGCAGCGCATCCAGCACGCGCAACACGTTCGCCGCATTGCGGCCACCCGCCTCCTGCACCCGCTGCGTGTCGGCCTGGAACAGGGCCACCAGCCGCCGCGCCGTTTCCACCGCGCCCTGCGCCGTCTGCTCCACGCCTTCCAGGAAGAAGTCGACCCACGCCTCCCAGTCGCCGCTGGCGCGCACCCCGTCCAGCCGCTCGTAGTACACCGCGCGGTGCTGCTTGAAGTAGAGACTCAGATAGAGCAGCGGCTGCCGCAGCACGCCGCCGTCATGCAGCAGCAGCGAGATCAGCAGGCGCCCGAGGCGGCCGTTGCCGTCGAGAAAAGGGTGGATCGTCTCGAACTGGACGTGCGCCAGCGCCGCCTTCAGCAGCACGGGCAGCGCGCCACCGTCCTGGCCTCCGTGGATAAAGCCTTCCAAGGCCGCCATGCAGGCTTCCGCCTCGCCCGGCGGCGGCGGCACGAAGTGCGCGTTGCCCGGCCGCGTGCCGCCGATCCAGTTCTGGCTGCGGCGGAACTCGCCCGGCAGCTTGTCGCTGCCGCGGCCACGCTCCATCAGGCGGGCGTGCATCTCGCGCAGCAGCCGGTTGCACAGAGGAAAGCCCTCGCGCAGCCGCGCCATGCCGTGCTCCAGCGCCGCGACATAGTTGGAGACTTCCACCACGTCGTCGAAGGGCACGCCGGGCTGCTCGTCCAACTCGAACAGCAGCAGGTCCGACAGCGACGATTGGGTGCCCTCGATCTGCGACGACAGCACGGCCTCACGCCGCACGTAGGCGTACAGGAACAGCTGCGGATCCGGCAGCAGCAGCGCGATGCTGTCCAACCGGCCGAGGGCCAGCGTGGCCCGCTCCAGCAGGCCCTGACGCTCACCAGTCATTTGCAGCGGCGGCGCGGGCGGCAGCGGAAAGGGCACGAAGGCCCGGACGGTTTCACCGCCGACCACGCTGCTGGCGTGGCGACCCGAGGCCTCACGGCGCATGGGGGACGGTGCCGGCGAGGCTTGAATAAGAAAAGAAGCTATTCAACACAGGCTGACTTTACTTTAATAAGCCGCCTGACTCAACGGCTGACGGCCTACCAGGCGAATCCCATCTTGCGCAGGTGCTCGTCGACCTTGGCCGAGAGCGCCGCAACCTCTTCCGCCAGCTGCGGCAACGGCCTGGCGTAGCGCTCGGCCAGTTGCTTCACGCGCCCCGCCAGCGCCTGGCTCACGCGATCCAGCTCGCCGTCCACCCGCGTACGCAGCGCGGCGAGCCACTTGTCGTGGACCACGAGTTGCTGGATGTCCGCGGGCGCCAGCTGCTTGTAGCGCGCCGCCACCCTGGCGTCCAGCGCCTTGCCGGCGTCTTTCACCTTGCGTGCCGCCGCAGCTTCCTGCTCGATCAGCTCGAGGTACTGCCGCAGCATGTCGATCTCGCCGGGCACGGCCACATCGGCGCCGCCCTCCTGCGTCGCCGCCAGCCTGGCCTTGACGCTGCCGCGGGTCAGCTTGCCCTTGTCCGTCTGCGCCTCGAACAGCAGGCCGCCCTCGCCACCGTGCTCCTCTTCAAGTTCCTCCAGCTGGCGCGCGAGCGCTTCGCGCTGCGCCTCCAGTTCGTCGATGGCCTTGCGGTCGGCCGCGAAGTAGCGCGCCACCACGAGGTCCGGCGGAATCAGGTCCACGTTCGGCTTGCCGTCCTGCAGCGCCTGCCAGCCGTCGGCGGAGATCATCCAGGCGTCGTCGTGCAGCGTCTCGTCCCAGTAGTCCATGAGGTACTGGTAAACACCGTAGGGATCCACGAGGGAAGCCACGGCTGCGTCGGAGCGGAAGGTTGCCAGCAGCCGCTCCGACAGGTCTTCGATCAGGGCGTTCGGATGCAGCCCCTGCTGCAGGCCGGTCAGCACCGGTGCGGCCCATTCCCGCCAGTGGTCGAACAGCGCCGTCACGCTCGCCTGAAAGGCCCTGAACTCCGCGTGACCGAAGATCGCCGGCTTCACCTGCGCGGCGTCCACCCTGGTCTGCCAGTAGCCGACCCGGTTCGCCGCCGCGAAGAGTTCCGCGCGCACGCCCGGCAGCACCTGCCAGTAGGGCGCCAGTCCATCGACGTCGGCCTCGGGAATGCCTCCCAGCAGGTGGGCCTCGATGTCCTGGAGGTCCTCGGGCTCGCTGCCGTCGATGTAGCGCGGCAAGTTCAAATTGAAATCGTTGCCCTCGATTTCGGCCAGGGGCACCATGCGCGCGTACTTGGGCACCTCCTGCTGCCGCACGAAGGTGTCCACGATGCGGTGGATGTCCTGCGCGCGCAGCCGGTTCTTGTTGCCGTCCTTGATGAAGACCTTGCTGGCATCAATCATGAAGATGCCCTTGCGCCCCGCGGCGCCGGCCTTGTCCATGACGATGATGCAGGCCGGGATGCCGGTGCCGTAGAACAAGTTGGCCGGCAGGCCGACGATTCCCTTGAGGTACCCCTGCTTCACCAGCCGCGTGCGGATCGCGGCTTCGGCGCCGCCGCGGAACAGCACGCCGTGCGGCAGGATCACCGCGGCGCGGCCGGTGCTCTTCAGGCTCTTGAGGATGTGCAGCAGGAAGGCGTAGTCGCCGTTCTTTGCCGGCGGGATGCCGTATTCGAAACGCCCGTAGGAATCCTCCGCCGGATTCAGGCCGCTGGTCCAGGCCTTGTTCGAGAACGGCGGGTTCGCGAGCACGAAGTCGAAGGTGCGCAGCCCACCCTCCTTGTTCGTGAAGTGCGGACTGGCCAGCGTGTTCGCCTGCCAGATCTCCGCCGTCGGGCAGTCGTGCAGCACCATGTTCATGCGCGCCAGCGCGGACGTGGCGTTGTCCATCTCCTGGCCGTAGATGGCCAGGTCGAGGCCGGTGCGGTGCTTCGCTTCGTCGTGCGCCTTGAGCAGCAGCGAGCCGGAGCCGCAGGTCGGGTCGTAGATGCTCTGGCCCGCGTTGCTCGCCTTGCCCATCTCCAGCACCAGCGCCATCGTGCGGGAGACCTCGGCCGGCGTATAGAACTGCCCCTTGCTCTTGCCCGACTCCGTGGCGAAGTGCCGCATCAGGTATTCGTAGGCGTCCCCCAGCAGGTCGTCGCCGCCGGCACGGTTGCCGCCGAAGTCCAGGCCTTCGAAGATGCCCACCAGCCTGGTCAGCCGGTCCACCATCTCCTTGCCCTTGCCCAGCTTCTCCTCGTCGTTGAAGTCGGCGACGTTGATCGCGCCTTTCAGGCTCTCGTTGGCGTCCGCAAGCCGGCCGATCAGCTTGTTGATCTTGTCGCCGATCTCCTTGTCGTTCTTCAGCTTCACCATGTCGGCGAAGCTGCCGTCCGGAGGCACCACGAGCAGCGCGTCAGGGTGGCCGGCGTACTTGTCCGAGACGTACTTGACGAACAGCAGCACGAGGACGTAGTCCTTGTACTGGCTGGCGTCCATGCCGCCGCGCAGCTCGTCGCAGGATTTCCAGAGGGAGGAATAGAGTTCGGACTTCTTCAGGGCCATGGACGGCGACGGCTGGAACGAAAAGGAAGGATGGTAGCGGGACGGACCGACACGGGATTCGGCAGTATCAGAGGCCACCCGTCAGAAACGGCCGGGGCAACAGCCTGTTTCCCCGACGACCCAAGAGCGCGGGACACGCAGAAACTGGAGGTCTCGATACCAGCAAGGAGCGCTTCATGACCAGCAAGCAGTCGCAAGATCAAAGTGCGAACGACCGCAATCCGAACAACCCAGGTCACCAGGCGAGCGTCGAAAACCGGCGCGACCAGCTCAACCCCGACCACGTCGCGTACGACCAATCACGCCAAGGAAACCAGCCCCCGGCAGCGAGTGAGAAGTCGGACAAGGAAGGCGGATCCTGAACCCGGGCGAGGCGTTGGTTCGCCTCGCGCCGCCAGTGAAGCTTCAATGTCTGCCGCACTCCAGTGCAAGTGTATTGCGCAGTTACCGACTTCGTTTCGATAGGCAGCTCTGCTTCCTGCGCATAAAAGTGGGCCCCTAGCCCCAGCTCACTCCACCGTCACGCTCTTGGCGAGATTCCGCGGCTTGTCCACATCCGTCCCCCGCGCCAACGCCGTGTGATACGCCAGCAACTGCAAGGGCACCACATGCAATAACGGGCTGAGATTCCCATAGTGCTCCGGCATCCGGATCACGTGCACGCCTTCGCTGCTCTCGATCTTCGAGTCCGCATCCGCCAGCACGTACAGCACGCCGCCCCGCGCGCGCACTTCCTGCATGTTGGACTTCAGCTTTTCCAGCAGCGCGTCGTTCGGCGCCACCGTCACCACCGGCATCTCGCTGGTCACCAGCGCGAGCGGCCCGTGCTTCAGCTCGCCGGCCGGATAGGCCTCGGCGTGGATATAGCTGATCTCCTTGAGTTTCAGCGCACCTTCCAGCGCGATCGGGTAGTGCATGCCGCGGCCCAGGAACAGGGCGTTCTCCTTGGCGGCGAAGTCCTCGGCCCAGCTGATCACCTGCGGCTCCAGCGCCAGCACCGCCTGCAGCGCGGTGGGCAGGTGGCGCATGTCGCGCAGGTGCTGCGCTTCGTCCGCCTCCGCGAGATTGCCGCGCACCTGCGCCAGCGCAAGCGTCAGCAGGAACAGGCCGGCGAGCTGCGTGGTGAAGGCCTTGGTCGAGGCCACGCCGATCTCCACGCCGGCGCGCGTGATGTAGGCCAGCTTGCACTCGCGCACCATCGCCGAGGTCGACACGTTGCACACCGTCAGCGTGTGCTCCATGCCCAGCGAGCGCGCGTGCTTCAGCGCCGCCAGCGTGTCGGCGGTCTCGCCGGACTGGCTGATGGTGACCACCAGCGTGCGCGGATTCGGAACGCTTTCGCGATAGCGGTATTCGCTCGCGATCTCGACCTGCGTCGGGATCTTCGCGATGCTTTCCAGCCAGTACTTGGCGGTGCAGCCGCTGTAGTAGCTGGTGCCGCAGGCGAGGATCAGCACCGAGTCGACTTCCTTGAACACGCGGAAGGCGCCGTCGCCGAACAGTTCCGGCGTCACGCTCTCCACGCCCTGCAGCGTGTCGCCGATCGCGCGCGGCTGCTCGAAGATCTCCTTCTGCATGTAGTGGCGGTACGGGCCCAGCTCCGCGGCCCCGCTGTGCGCCTGCACGGTCTTCACCGGACGGTTGGCGGACTTGTGGTTCCTGTCGACCACCCAGTAGCGACCCAGTTGCAGGTCCACGAGGTCGCCCTCTTCCAGGTAGACGATCTGGTCGGTCACGCCGGCGAGCGCCATCGCGTCGCTGGCGAGGAAGTTTTCGTCCTTGCCCACGCCCAGCACCAGCGGCGAGCCGGCGCGCGCGCCGACGACGCGGTGCGGTTCGTCCTTGCAGAACACCGCGATCGCATAGGCGCCGTGCAGTTGCGCGATGGCGGTCTTCACGGCCTCGAACAGGTCGCCTTCATAGAGGCTGTCCACCAGGTGCGCGATCACCTCGGTGTCGGTCTGGCTGGTGAAGCGGTAGCCCTTGGCCTTGAGCGCGGCACGCAGTTCGTCGTGGTTCTCGATGATGCCGTTGTGCACCAGCGCGATGCGGCCCGGGCCGTTGGCGGCGTTCTCGCCGGGGCCGTGGCTGAAATGCGGGTGCGCGTTGTGCACGGCGGGCGCGCCATGCGTGGCCCAGCGCGTGTGCGCAATCCCGGTGCCGCCTTCGATGTGTTCGGCCGCGACCTGCTCGATCAGTTCGGCGACGCGCGCTGTGCTGCGCGCGCGCTTCAGGCCGTCCGCGTAGACGGCGACGCCGCAGGAGTCATAGCCGCGGTATTCGAGCCGCTGCAGGCCCTGGACGAGGATGGGGACGATATTGCGCTTGGAGACCGCGCCGACGATGCCGCACATGGACGCACCTTTTCTGACTGGATGGCAGGACTTTAGGTGCGCGGTCGCGCAATATGCCATCTAAATTCGACTTGCTATGGAATTTAGTTGCATCACATGGTTGCGCCGCAATATCATTGCATGATGGCTGCGATTTTGGAATCTTCAACCTTGGACGGGACCGACCTCGCGCTGCTGGAGCAGCTCCAGGACGACAGCTCCCTGAGCAACCAGGACCTCGCCGCCCGCGTTCACATCTCGCCCGCCACCTGCCTGCGCCGCGTGAAGCGCCTGTGGGACGCCGGGCTGATCGAGCGGGAGATCGCGATCCTGAGCCCCGGACGGCTGGCCACGGCGGTGGGACACGGACTGGAAGCGGTGGTGGAGGTCTCGCTGGACCGGCAGGGCAGCGAGGAGCAGGAAGCCTTCGAACAGCGCGTGATCGCCGACGAGGCGGTGCAGCAGTGCTATCGCGTGTCGCCGGGCCCCGACTTCATCCTCATCGTGTTCGCGCGCGACATGCAGGATTACCTGGCGCTCGCGCAGCGGCTGTTCACGAGCGATGCGAACGTGCGCAACGTGAAGGCGTTCTTCTCGGTGAAGCGGGCGAAGTTCCGGCCGAGGATCGGGTTGCCGCGGCGCGGCTGATCACCCCGTCATCCCCGCGCAGGCGGGGACCCAGGGCATTGAAACGCGCGCAGCGCGCGCCCCCTGGACGCTCTGGTTCCCCGCCTCCGCGGGGATGACGTCATTTCTTCTTTTGCGGCCGCTGCCAGTTCGCGATGCTCGCCTGCCGCGCCCGCGCCACCGTCAGCGCCCCCGGTGCCGTGCTCTTGTTCACCACAGAGCCCGCGCCCACGGTGCCGCCCCTGGCCACCGTCACCGGCGCCACCAGCACGCAGTTGCTGCCCACGTGCACGTCGGCCTCGATCACCGTCTTGTGCTTGTTGGCGCCATCGTAGTTGGCGGTGATGCTGCCCGCGCCGTAGTTGACGCGCTCGCCCACCGCCGCGTCGCCCAGGTAGGCGAGGTGATTGGCCTTGGCGCCGCGCGCCAGCGTGGAGTTCTTCACCTCGACGAAGTTGCCGATGTGCACCTCCGGGCCCAGTTGCGCGCCCGGACGCAGCCGCGCGAACGGACCGATCAGCGCGCCCTCGCCGATCTGCACGCCGGCGGTCTCGCCTTCGATGTGCGTATAGGCCTGGATCACCACGCCGGACGCGATCCTGGCGTTGGCGATCACGCAGTTCGGGCCGATGCGCACGTTGTCGCCCAGGCTCACTTCGCCTTCGAACACGCAGTTGACGTCGATCTCGACGTCCTGCCCGCAGGCGAGGCGACCGCGCACGTCGAAGCGCGCCGGATCGGCCAGGCGCACGCCGGCTTCCATCAGCGCGCGCGCCTGCCGCAGCTGGTAGGCGCGCTCGAGTTCGGCGAGCTGCAGCGGGCTGTTGACGCCGTCCACCTCGACCTGCTCCAGCGCCGGCGAGGCCACCACTTCGTTGCCGTCCTGCACGGCCAGCTTCACGATGTCGGTGAGGTAGTACTCACCCTGGGCGTTGTCGTTGGTGAGGCGCGCCAGCCAGCCCTTCAGCTTCGAGGACGGCACGGCCATGAAGCCGGTGTAGACCTCGCGGATGGCGCGCTGCGTCTCGCTCGCGTCCTTGTGCTCGACGATCGCCTGCACGGCGTCACCCTGGCGCACGATGCGTCCGTAGCCGGTGGGGTTGGCCATCTCGATGGTGAGCAGCGCCAGCCGCTCGCCGCCGCACTTGTCGACCAGCGCCTTCAGGGTTTCCGGCCGGATCAGCGGCACGTCGCCGTTGAGGATCAGCGCGATGCCGTCGTCGGGCAGCACCGGCACGGCCTGCTGCACCGCGTGGCCGGTGCCCAGTTGCGGCTCCTGGCGCACGAAATCCGGCGCGGTCTCGCCGGCGGACCGGGCGGCCTCGGCCACCCAGGCTTCGACGTCCGGCGCCCCATGGCCGGTGATGACGATCACCCGGCGTGCCTGCAAGGCATGCGCCGTGTCCATCACGTGCTGGATCAGGGGACGGCCGCCCAGCCGGTGGAGGACCTTGGGCGTGCGGCTTTTCATGCGCGTGCCCTTGCCGGCCGCCATCACCACCACATCGACTGCTTTCATTCGCGTACCCTTCATGCTCATGATGAAGTCGCTGGACTCCACCCGTATGGGCGGCATTATCCTTGCGCTCGCCCTCGGGCTGGCGCTCTCCGCCTGCAGCGCCGTGAAGCTGGGCTACAGCAACCTGCCCGGCCTGGCCTACTGGTGGCTGGACGGCTATGCCGATTTCAGCGAGGAACAGGCGCCCGTGGTGCGCGAGCACATCGCGCAGTTGCACGCCTGGCACCGGCAGAAGGAGTTGCCGAAGATCGTCGACCTGCTGGCGCGCATGGAGCAGCTCGCGCCGGGCGAGGTGAACCCGCAGCAGGCCTGCAGCATCGTCGCCGAAGTGCAGGGCCGAATGCGCGCCGTGGCCGTCGAAGGCGAGCCGCGCATCGCGGCCATCTCCACGTCCATGACGCCGCGCGAGCTGCGCCACATGCAGCGCAAGTTCCGCCGCAACAACGAGCGCTCCCAGAAGGAATGGCTGGACCTCTCGCCGGCCGAACGCAACGAGAAGCGCTTCGACCAGATGCTGGAACGGCTGGAGACCATCTACGGCCGGCTCGACGAGCCGCAGCGCGCCGTGCTGCGCCAGCGCATCCAGCTATCCGCCTTCGACGCGGCACGCAGCCACGCCGAATGGCAGCGCCGGCAGGAGGAACTGCTGAAGATGCTGCGCCGCGTCGCCCAGCACGGGACCTCGGACGCCGAGGCGCGCGGCCTGCTGCGCGCCTGGTACGACGGCATCGAGAAAGCGGCCGACCCGGGCTACCGCGCCTACCAGCAGGTGCTGCTGCAGGAAGGCTGCATGACCTTCTCGCTGGTGCACCACAGCACCACGCCGGCGCAGCGCGAGCAAGCGGCCAAGCGCCTGCGCGCCTACCAGCGCGACCTGCGGGACCTGGTGCTCGCGCAGCCGTGACCGGCGGCCGTCCCGGCCTGGCCCTGGTGTGGCGCCTGGGCGCGGCCACCACGCTGATCGTCATGGCCTTCTCCATGACGGCGCCGGTGCTCGCCGTGCTGCTGCAGCGCTCCGGCCACGGCACGGCCTTCATCGGCGCCTTCTCGATGCTGCCTTTCCTGATGGTGGGCCTGCTGATCCCGGTGATGCCGCGGCTGATCGCGCGCTGGGGCACGCTGCGCAGCTACCGCACGGGCGCAGTGCTGCAACTCGCCGGCATCGGCTCCTTCGCGCTGGCGGACCACGTCGCCTGGTGGGCGCTCGGTTCGATCGTCGCCGGCACCGGCGCCGCGATCCTGTGGAACACCACCGAAGCGCTGCTGGCGGAAGAGGCGCCGGCGGACATGCGCGGCCGCGTGATGGGCCTGTACCAGACCGCGCTCGGCGCCGCCCTCGCCCTCGGCCCGTTCCTGCCCGGATTGCTGCGCGTGGATGCGCGGCCGGTGCTGTGGCTCGCGGTGCTGCTCGTGGCCGGCTGCCTGTTGCTCGCGCTCACCGCGCCGGCGCACGAACCGCATGAACGCAGGCAGGCGCACACCGGCACGCTGGAAGCGCTACGCACCGTGCCATGGCTGGCGGTGCTCGCCTTCGCGGGCGGCGTATTCGAGGCGGGACTGGGCGCGGTCGGCGCGGCGCATGCGTCGGCCACCGGCATGAGCCTGCGCGCCGCGGCCAGCGTGGCGGGTGCGATCGGCGTCGGCAGCTTCCTGCTGCAGTATCCCGCCGGCTGGGCCGCGGACCGCTTCTCCACGCGCCGCGTGTTCACCGGCGCCGCCGTCGCGCTGCTCGCAACCAGCAGCGCGATCGCCTTCGCGGATCGCGCGCCGTGGCTGCTGTGGGTATGCGGCCTGGTGTGGGGCGGCGTCGGCGGCGCGCTCTACACCCTGTCGATGGTGCAGGTGGCGCACGCCTTCGCGGGCCGCGCAACGGCGGGCGGCGCGGCCGCGATGATCTCGGGGTACACCTGGGGCGGGACGATCGGTCCCGTCGCAAGCGGATCGGCGCTGGAGGGCGCGGGCCTGGCGGGCCTGGCGCTGCTGCTGGGCGCGCTCGCCGTGCTGGCGCTCACCGCGGCGCGGCGCTTGCAGCCGGCGTGATCAGTGCTCGCCGCGCGAATGCGCCTTGCCTTCGCGCTCGGCCTGTTCCATGTCGCGCGCTTCGTCGTCCGAGCGCGGACGCGAAGCCTCGGCATCCTTCTCGACGTCGGCCTTGTCCAGGTAGTCCTTGAGGTTCTTCTGGTACTCGCGGGTGGCGGTATAGCTGCCCTCGCCTTCCACCTGGCCCTGCCCCTCCGGGCGGGACTGGAAGTCGGTGGCGCCGGCGCGCTGCTGCTGCGGATCGCTGTCGCGTGGCGGCTGCTGCTGCAGGATGCGCGGCACGGGCTTGTCGTCTGGCATGAAGTGCTCTCCTGTGGATGAACTGCGGCGGTGGAGGGACCGCCGGATCAGCTTAGGAAGGAGCGAGGGGGAGGGTTGTAGTCAGCGGAGGGGCGGGGGTGTCGGCCGACGCCTACAGATTTGCTGGGGTTGCACCCCAGCCTACAGGGGCCGCCGCGGCCGATCGTAGGCTGGGGTGGAACCCCAGCACGCGCCACCACAATCAATCCTGCAGCGCCGCCCACATCTCCTTGTCCCGCTCCGCCGTCCAGATGCGCGGATTCTTCACCCCGCGCGCCTCGTCGAACGCGCGGCTCACGTCGAAGGGCAGGCAATGCTCGTAGATGAACACCTGCCCGAACATCGGGTCCATCGCCTTGCGCGTATGCGCCATTGCGGCCTTGAGGTCCATGTTGGCGGCCGCCGCTTCCTTGCCGCATCGGAACAGCGTCTCCACCCAGCGCTTGGTGTAATCGAGCGCGAGGTTCACCTGGCCCGCGCCCTGCATCGCCTCGCCGCGTCCCGGCACCAGTGCCTGCGCGCCGAGCGCGCGCAGCGCCTCCAGCGTCGCCGGCCATTCCTCCAGGTGCGCATCGCCGGTGTAGACGCCGGCATTGAATTCGACCAGGTCGCCGGAGAACAGCACCTTTTCCTGCTCCACCCAGGCGATGGTGTCGCCGCGAGTGTGGCCCCAGCCCGGCGACCAGACCTGCACCTTCACGCCGCCGAGATCCAGCGTGAGCTTGCCGGGGACTTCGCCCTTGGTGGGATCGCCGCCGCCGATCACCATCGTCGGCCAGGTGAGGCCGGGCACGCTTTCGGCGTTGCGGAACAGGCGCGGGAAGCGCTCCATCTCCGACTGCATGTCCTGCTGGCCGCGCTCGACGATCAGCTCGTAGGTGCCCTGGCTGGCGATCACCTCGGTGGCGCCCTCGCCGAAATAGGCGCTCGCGCCCAGCACGCGCACCGCGTGGTAGTGCGTGAGCAGCACGTACTTGATCGGCTTGTCGCTGATGGCGCGGATGCGCGCGATCAGGTCGCGCGCCATCGCCGGCGTGGCGGTGGCGTCGCTCACCATGATGAACTGCTCGCCGATGATCACGCCGGAGTTCGGGTCGCCCTCGGCGGTGTAGGCCCAGCAGTGCGGCGACAGCTGCTCGAAGGTGATCTTCTTGTCGGCCAGGTCGGCCTGGCTCGCGAAGGCTTTGCTCATGGGGGATTCCTGCGGAGGGTTCCGCGCGATTCTAGGCAGCGGACGGACCCGCGAGCCAGCGGGCGGCGTCCTCCACCAGCCGGTCCACGTGGCGCGTGGCGTCGACCACCAGCACGTGCGGCTCGCCGCGCGGGTCCTCCAGCGTCTCGAACTGGCTGGCCACGAGGCTGGGCGGATAGAAATGGTCGGTGCGCGCGGCGACCCGCTCCATCGCCTGGTGCGGCGTGAGCGAGAGATGCAGGAAGTGCAGCGTCGGCACGGCACCGCGCAGCGTGTCGCGGTACGACCGCTTCAGCGCCGAGCAGGTGAGGACGGCGCCGCCCGGCTGCAGCCGCAGTTCGCCGGCGAGCTGCTGCAGCCAGCCGGCGCGGTCGGCGTCGGTGAGCGGCGTGCCCTCGCGCATCTTGCGGATGTTGCCGTCCGGGTGGAAGTTGTCGCCCTCGATGAGGGGCAGCGCCAGCCGGGAGGCCAGCTCCGCGCCCGCGATCGACTTGCCGCAGCCGGCCACGCCCATGACGACGACGTGGAGCGGCGGAGTCTCGGGCGAATCGTCGGACGGCATGGCGGCGATTATGGTCGCCGCCATGCGAGCGCGGGGCGGTTCAGCCCAGTGCGCCGTCCGGGCAGCGGCTCACGCCAGCCTGGCCGCCGCGAAGGCGGTCCCACGCGAGGCGCGTCAGTCCGGTGGCGAGCTGGCCCGCGGCACGCAGCGCCAGTGCGAGCGCGGCCCGCAGGTCCGCCATCGGCTGCAGCACGGCCGTCGCCGTGACGCGCGGCCGCACGGGCTGGGTGACGAACACCGGGTCCCAGGCGAAGTAGGAAGCGCCGCGCTGGTTCCAGGCCTCGATCACGACCGACTGGCCGGCGTGCAGATACATGGAACGGCCCACTTCCAGGACGTGGTCGCCGGAATCGGAAGGCGTGACGCCGTGCGGTCCTTCGATGGTGGCCCAGACGCGGCCGTGGGCCACGCGCAGGATGCCGTCATTCGTCGGCCGCAGCGTGATCGCGCGGCCGCGCACCAGTTTCCACGTGCCGGGCAGGGCCGTGGCAGGCGCGGACTGGAGCAGCTGGGCGACGGAGCGGGCGGTCATGGCGGTTCTCCTGGGTGATGGCTTTTCGGAATGGAATGATCGTTCACGCACCCTTGGCGGTCCAATGAAATCCGGCTACGCTATTGATTCCCGAACCGCATCAATGCCCTAAGCGCCATGCTGCATTCGCAGACCCACCTGCGCACCCGCCCGATCTCCGCCGGCCACCTGCGTGCCTTCGAGGCCGTGGCCCGCCACCTCAATTTCCGAGCCGCGGCCGAGGAGATGGCGCTCACGCAGTCGGCCGTGTCGCGGCAGATCCAGTCGCTGGAGGAAGAGGTCGGGGTGAGCCTGTTCCTGCGGCACACGCGCGCGGTGGAACTCACGAGCGCCGGCGCGCAGCTGCTGATGGCGGTGTCGCAGTCGCTGCCGCGCATCGACAACGCGGTGCGGCAGATCCGCCAGAGCGCCGGCCGCCGCGCCGTGGCGCTCACCACCTTCGCTTCGTTCGCGTCGATGTGGCTGATCCCGCGGCTGGAGCAGTTCCAGCGCGACCACCCGGACATCGACATCCGCATCGACGCCAGCGACGCGCGGCTGGACCTGGAGATCGCCGACGTCGATCTCGCGTTGCGCTACGGCCCGATGAACACCATGCCGCCCCAGGCCGTGCGCCTGTTCGGCGAGCAGCTCACACCGGTGGCGAGTCCCTGGCTGCTCAAATCGAACAGCACCCCGCTGAAGCCGGCGGACCTGGCGCAGTTCGCGCTGATCGAGGCCGGCGACGCGCACCAGACGCACCTGGAGTGGCTCACGTGGCGGCGCTGGTTCGACGAGCACGGCCTGCAGAAGCTGCAGCCCAAGCGCTGGCTCTATTTCAACTACGCCTACCAGATGGTGCAGGCCGCGCTCACCGGCCAGGGCGTGGTGCTGGCGCGCCTGCCGCTGGTGGCCGAACACCTGGCCAACGGCGACCTGATCGAGCCGCTGCCCAGGCTGCGCATGGATTCACCGATGGCCTACTGGCTGATCGTGGGTCCCCGCAGCGCGCAACGGGCGGAGATCAAGGCGTTCTGCGCCTGGCTGCTGGGGCAGAGCAAGGTGACGCGGCAGACGATCGGGGAAGTGCCGGATCCGGATACGGTGGACGACCTCGATTAGTCGTCATCCCCGCGCAGGCGGGGATCCAGGGCATTCGGAAAGCGGGAGCCCTGGGTTCCCGCCTTCGCGGGAATGACGGAATCATTCCTCCTCCGCCGGCAGCGGCCACACCACCCCCAGCTCGTTCAGCACCGCATCGAGCGCCACGTCGTGCGCCTCCGGCTCCAGGTTGGGCAGGAAGCCGTGCGCGAAGCCGAGTCCGACCGTGGACGGCTTCGGCTGCAGCTGAGCCAGCGTGCGATCGTAGAAACCGCCGCCGTAGCCCAGCCGGTAGCCGCCCGCGCCGTAACCGACGCACGGAACGAACAGCAGCGTGGGCACCACGATCTCGGTGTCCTTGGGTTTCGGGATTCCGTACGCATCTTCCTCCATCGGGCAACCGGGGAACCATGCGTGGAATTTCAGCGTCTGATGGAGCTTGTCGACCACGGGCAGGCCGATGCGGCGCAGCTGCGGTTCGTCCAGCAGTTCGCCGTCTTCCTTCCACCGGTGCAGCGCGGGCAGCGGATCGAACTCGCCCTTGATCGGCCAGTAGGCGCCGATCACGGTATCGGGACGACCCACCAGCCAGATGCGCATCACGCGCTGGAGAAGTTCGGCGCGGTGTAGTCGATCCGGCATGTTCAGGCGTTGCTCGATCAGCCTCTTGCGCAAAGACCTTTTTTCTTCCGACCTGTCCATAATTTCCCGATGAAGTTGAGAACGATTCTGGCATCCCTCGCTGTCGCTCTGCTGGGATGTGCCCAGGCGCAACCGAAGGACGACGTGCTGCTGCAGATGCAGGAGGCATTCCGTCGCGGCGACAAGGCCAAGCTCGCCCAGATGCTGCCGCAGGCGCAGGGCCACGTACTGGAGCCCTGGGCGGCGTACTGGGAACTGCGCGCGCGCCTCGACACGGCGCCGCCGGCCGAGATCCAGCAATTCCTCGCGAAATACGCCGGCACCTACCAGGAAGACCGCCTGCGCAACGACTGGCTGCAACTGCTGGGCCAGCGCAGGGACTGGGACACCTTCGCCCAGGAATTCCCCAAGTACCGCATGCGCGACGACCGCGAGGTGCGCTGCTACGCGCTGCTGGTGCAGTCGCAGCGCGAGCCGAACGGCATCGCGGGGGCGTCGGAAGAGGTGCGCAAGCTGTGGCTGGGCCAGCGCGACGCCGACGACGGCTGCACGCTGGCGGCCGAAGCCCTGCTCGGCAAGGGCGATGCCCGCGGCGTGACGCAGGCGGACGCCTGGCGCAAGGCGCGCCAGTCGGTGGAAACCAACCGCGTGCGCGCCGCCGCCAACGCGCTGGAGATGGTCAAGCCCGAGGCCCTGCCCCTGCTCAACGAGCTGAATGCCAGCCCCTCGCGCTTCCTCACCAGCAAGGTGTTCGCCGCCTCGAAGACGCGCCGCGAGATGGTCGGCCTGGCGCTGATCAAGCTCGCCACCACCGACCTCGACCAGGCCGCCGCCCAACTGGAGAACAAGTGGGGGCCGCAGCTGCACCCCGAGGAGCGCGACTGGGTCTGGGGGGTGATCGGCCGGCAGGCCGCGCAGCGCCTGCTGCCCGAGGCCAACGCCTATTTCGCCAAGGTCGACCGCGACAAGCACCTGAGCGACGAACTGCTGGGCTGGAAGGTGCGCGCGGCGCTGCGCGCGCCCAAGGGCGCCGACTGGCGCAACGTGCGCGAAGCGGTGGACGGCATGAGCGAGGAAGGCCAGGCCGACCCCGCCTGGGTGTATTGGAAGGCGCGCGCCCTGCTCGGCGCCAACCCCTCCGAGGCGCAGCGTGCCGAGGCGGCGAAGCTGCTGCAGGCGATCGCCTCGCCGCGCGGCTTCTACGAGCAGCTCGCACTGGAGGAGCTGGGCCAGAAGATCACCGTGCCGGGCAAGCCGGTGCCGCTCACCGACGCCGAGAAGCAGGCCGCCCGCCAGAACCCCGGCCTGAACCGCGCGCTGTACGCGATCGCCATCGGCCTGCGTTCGGAAGGCACGCGCGAGTGGAACTACACCACCAGCCTGCACCAGCGCGGCGGCATGCACGACCGCGAGCTGCTCGCCGCCGCCCAATACGCCTGCGACCGCGAGGTGTGGGACCGCTGCATCAACACCAGCGAGCGCACCCGCGCCGAATTCGACGTCGACCAGCGCTTCCCGACGCCCTTCCGCGAGGCGGTGGTGCGCCGCAGCCGCGAGATCAACCTCGACCCGGCCTACGTCTACGGCCTGATCCGGCAGGAGAGCCGCTTCGTCACCGATGCGCGCTCCAGCGTGGGCGCCTCCGGCCTGATGCAGGTGATGCCCGCCACCGCGCGCTGGACGGCCCGCAAGCTCGGGATGGAGGGCTTCAACGTCGGCCAGCTGAACGAACGGGACACCAACATCGCGATCGGCACCGGCTACCTGAAGCTGGTGCTGGACGACCTCGGCGGCTCGATGCCGATGGCCGCGGCGGCGTACAACGCCGGCCCGAGCCGGCCGCGCGCCTGGCGCAACGGCCCGACGCTCGAGGGCGCGGCCTGGGCGGAGAACGTGCCCTTCCAGGAGACGCGCGACTACGTCAAGAAGGTGCTGTCCAACACCACCTTCTATGCGGCCATGCTCACCGGCCAGCCGCAGTCGCTGAAGGCGCGCCTGGGCATGATCGGCCCGCGCGACACCGCGCAGCCCGCCGCGAACACCGACCTTCCCTGATGGATGTTCCGGATGGCCGTCTTCCCAGCCATCCGGGACACCTGAGCATCAATCGGCGCCGGTTTTTGCATCAATGCCGCGTCACGGCCCCGCTAGCATCGGCGGCATCCCGCCACCGGAGACTGCGATGCTCACGCTCTACATCGGCAACAAGAACTACTCGTCCTGGTCCATGCGCCCCTGGGTGCTCCTGAAGCAGGCGGGCATCCCCTTCGAGGAACGCAAGATCCGCTTCGATCCCATGGACGATCCGGATTCGGACTTCAAGAAGGCGGTGCTGAAGGTCAATCCCGCCGGCCGCGTGCCGGTGCTGGTGGACGAGGGCTTCGCCGTGTGGGACACCCTCGCGATCGCCGAATACCTGGCCGAGAAGTTCGCGGACAAGGCCTTGTGGCCGCGCGACCCGCAGGCCCGCGCCCGCGCGCGCAGCATCTGCGCGGAGATGCATTCGGGCTTCGGCGCGCTGCGCACGCACTGCCCCATGAACATCGAAGCCTCCTTGCCGCAGGCCGGCGCGCTGGTCTGGCGCGACCAGCCCGCGGTGCGCGGCGACGTGCAGCGCATCGCCGGCATGTGGAGCGACCTGCTCGCCCAGCACAAGGGCCCCATGCTGTTCGGCGAGTTCAGCATCGCCGATGCTTACTACGCGCCCGTGTGCATGCGCATCCGCTCCTACCAGCTGCCGGTGCCGGGCCACGTCACCGACTACATCCGCCGCGTCTGCGCCCTGCCGGGCGTGAAGGCCTGGATGGATGCGTCGCTGGAGGAGCGGGACTTCCTGGATTTCGAGGAGCCTTACCGGCTAGGCCGCTAGCCCTCACCCCAACCCTCTCCCCAAAGGGGAGAGGGAGAAAAACGGAACGGCTCCCTCTCCCGCTTGCGGGAGAGGGCTGGGGTGAGGGTCTGCCCGCCCCATTACACTTTCCCCATGCGAACCTTCCGTGTCGGCGGCGCCGTGCGCGATGCCCTGCTGGGCCTGCCGGTCCACGACGAGGACTGGGTGGTGGTGGGCGCGACGCCCGACGAGATGATCGATGCCGGCTACCTGCCGGTGGGCAAGGACTTCCCGGTCTTCCTGCATCCCGACACGCGCGAGGAATACGCGCTGGCGCGCACCGAGCGCAAGACCGGCCGCGGCTACCACGGCTTCGCCTTCCACGCGGCGCCGGACGTCACGCTGGACCAGGACCTCGCGCGGCGCGACCTCACCATCAACGCCATCGCGCAGGCCGAGGACGGCGCGCTGATCGATCCCCACGGCGGCCAGCAGGACCTGAGGGCGAAGGTGCTGCGCCACGTCACCGAAGCCTTCCGCGAAGACCCGGTGCGCATCCTGCGCGTCGCCCGCTTCGCGGCGCGCTTCAGCGACTTCTCGCTCGCGCCGGAGACGCTGGAGCTGATGCGCGCGATGGTGAAGGAAGGCGAGGCGGACCACCTCGTGCCGGAACGCGTCTGGCAGGAACTCGCGCGCGGCTTGATGGAGCACAAGCCCTCGCGCATGTTCGAGATGCTGCGCGCCTGCGGAGCGCTCGAGCGCATCCTGCCGGAGGTCGAGCGCCTCTGGGGCGTGCCGCAGCGCGCCGAGTACCACCCCGAGGTGGACACCGGCGTGCACAACATGATGGTGCTGGACATGAGCGCGCGCCTGCAGGCGCCGCTGCCGGTGCGCTTCGCCTGCCTCACGCACGATCTCGGCAAGGGCACGACGCCGGAAGACATCCTGCCGAAACACATCGGCCACGAACAGCGCAGCGCCGCCCTGCTGAAGACGGTGAGCAACCGGCTGCGCGTGCCCAACGAATGCCGCGAACTGGCCGACGTCGTCGCGCGCGAGCACGGCAACATCCATCGCAGCGAGGAATTCGGCGCCGGCGCGCTGGTGCGGCTGCTGGAACGCTGCGACGCCTTCCGCAAGCCGCAGCGCTTCGAGCTGGTGCTGCTCGCCTGCGAATGCGATGCGCGCGGGCGGCTCGGCCTGGAGGAGCGGCCCTATCCGCAGAAGGACCGGCTGCTGGCGGCGCTGGGAGCGGCACGCTCGGTGGACACCGCGGCGATCGCGGAGCAGGCGCGCGAACGCGGGCTGGCGGGCGACCAGATCGGCGCGCAGATCCAGAAGGCGAGGACGGAGGCGGTGGCAGCGCATTCAGGTGGGCACGTCGACCCGTAAGTCCGTAGGGTGGGCAAGCTTGCTTGCCCACCATTCACCGCGCAGGACATGGTGGGCAAGCAGAGCTTGCCCACCCTACGAATCACGAAGGTTCAAACCACCAGCGCCAGCGCCGCGTAATCCCCCACGCGATCCCCGAGCCCCGCCGCCACCAGCTCGCAGCCATCCGTCAGCGCCGGCAGCTTGCCTTTCACCTGCGCCTGCAGCCGCGGCAACAGGTACTCCTTGTTGTTGGTGAACACGCTGCCCCCGAGGCTGATGCGCTGCAGGTCCAGGATCACGGTCATGTTGTACAGGGCGCGGCCCATCACGCGGCACAGCTCGTCGACCACCTGCACCGAAGCCGCGTCGCCGGCGCGCGCGCGCTGCAGCAGCGTGGCCGCATCGGCGCCGAAGCGCCGCGCCACCGCGTTGCCGGCCACCAGCGCTTCCAGGTCGCCGATGTTGCCGCAGCCGCACAGCGCGTCGTCGTTGTCGCTCACGAACATGTGGCCGCCGTGGCCGGCATTGCCGTTCTTGCCGCGCAGCACCCGGCCGTCGACGCACAGGCCCGTGCCCACGCCGGTGCTCCAGGTCACGTAGGCGCAATGATCGAAGCCCTGCAGCGCGCCCCACCGCCGCTCCGCCTCCAGGGCGGACACGGCGTCGTTCTCCACGCGCACGCCCTGCGTGAAGCGGCGGCGCAGCGGCGCCTCCAGCGGCGCCGTCTTCCAGTCGTTGGGCAATCCGCGCGCCGGCCCCGCCAGCCCGCCGCAGATGTTCGGGCTGGCCAGTTCGACCAGGCCGGCATTCATCACGAAAGGCCCTGCCGAGGACACGCCGGCGCGCTGCACCGTGGAGGGCTCCACCCCGGCGTCGCGCGCGGCCTCGTCGACCATCCGGACCACCTGCTGCGCGAGCGCGTCGCTCGTCCCCGACTTGGCGGTGGGCTCGCTGCGCTTGCCCACGAGGTCCAGCCCCGCTCCGGTGTTCAGGCTGACGGCGACCTTGGTGCCGCCGATGTCGATGCAGGCTTTCATGCGGTCAGAGGAATTTCGCGATGCCCGCGGCGGCGAGGCTCAGCAGGATCGTGGACGTGAAGGGCAGGAAGATGTCGCGCCCGAACAGCCGGAAGCGCAGGTCCCCCGGCAGGCGGCCGAACCCCAGCTTCTGCAGCACCGGCGAGAACCAGCTGATCAGCAGCAGCGCGAGGAAGATGACGATCATCCAGCGGATCATGGCGTCCTAGTGTGCCGCGTGCGCGGCTCAGAGGGTGTAGGTGCGGTCGCCTTCGCGGAAACCGACGGCGTCCCAGAACGGGCCGTGGTGGAAGGCGATCACCTTGAACAGTTCGCCCATCTCGTGTTCGGCGACGAGGCGCTGCGCGGCGATCTGCTCCTTCAGGCCCGACGCCTCCATCAACGGGCCGATGCCGCAGTTGACGAGGAAGCGGCCCTGCGTCGCATAGCCCAGCGTCGCCAGGCCGGCTTCCTGCGCCGCCACCGCGATGCTCGTGAAATTGACGTGCGAGGTGATGTCCTTCTGCCCCGGCGCGGCCAGCGGATCCGGGTCGGCCATGTGCCCGTGATGGCACATCAGCGTGCCGGTGCTGCGCTGCTCGTGGTAGTACTCGGCTTCCGGGAAGCCGTAGTCGATGAAGAAGGCGGCGCCCGCCTTCAGCCGATCGGCGATCGTGCGGATGAAGGCTTCGGCCTGGTGATGGATCTCGGTCACGTAGTCGTGCTGGCCCGCGGGCTCCACCGGCGGGCGCAGGTGCGTCAGCACGTCCTTCCATGCCAGGCGGCCATCGGCGACGCTCACGCCGCGCTCGTGCCAAACGTAGTTCGTGCGCGCCAGCAGCTTCACGGGCATCGCATCGAGCACCTCGTTGCCGATCACCACGCCGCGCATGCTCTCCGGCAGTTCGTTCACCCACTGCACGCGCTCGGCGAAGGGACCCAGCGCTTCCTGCTGCCGCTCCCGCAGGCTGGCCGAAAGTTCGACGATGGTGAAGCGGCGCACGCGGCTGCCCAGTTCCAGCAGCAGCTCGCCAGCGAGCGCGCCGGAGCCGGCGCCGAACTCCCAGACTTCGTCGGTTTCGGTGCGGTCCAGCGCCTCGCGCACCTGCGCCGCCAGCGCCCGCCCGAACAGCGGGCTCATCTCCGGCGCCGTCACGAAATCGCTGCCGGTGCCCGGATGGGTGCCGAACTTGCGCGACAGGTTCGCGTAGTAGCCCAGGCCGGGCGCGTACAGCGCCAGGGCCATGAAGCGATCGAAGGGCAACCAGCCGCCCGCGCGGGCGACCTGCTCGGCGACCAGCCGGTGCACGGCGGTCGTTACACTCGTTCCATGTTCTTCCACCGGCGCATTGTCCGCGAATGAGCTCTGTGCAGGTCCGCACCGTGCTGGTCACCGGCGCCGCCCGGCGGCTGGGGCGCAGCATCGCGCTCGAGCTTGCCGCGGCCGGATGGCAGGTGGCCGTGCACTACCGCGGCTCGCGCGCCGAGGCCGTGCAGACCGCCGCCGACTGCGGGCGGCATGCGAAGGCCGAGGTCTTCGGCGCCGACCTGTCGAGCGAGACGGAAGCGCGGTCGCTGCTGCCCTCGGTCGTCGCGCACTTCGGCCGCGTCGATGCGGTGGTGAACAACGCCTCCGTGTTCGAGCACGACAGCCCCGACAACTTCGGCTACAAGGCGCTGCGCAGCCACCTCGCCACGAACACCGCCGCGCCCATCGTGCTGGCCCAGTCGCTGCACGAACACGTGAAGGCGCGCGGCGGCGAAGGCGTGGTGGTCAACCTGCTGGACCAGAAGCTGTGGAACCCGAATCCGGACTTCTTCAGCTACACGCTGTCGAAGGCGGCCCTCGAAGCCGCGACCACCCTGCTCGCGCAGGCAATGGCGCCCCAGTTGCGCGTGGTCGGCGTCGCGCCCGGGCTCACGCTCACCAGCCACATGCTGTCGCAGGAGAAGTTCGAGCAGCTGCACAAGCTGTCGCCGCTCGGGCGTTCCTCGACGCCGGACGACGTGGCGCACGCGGTGCGCTTCGCGCTGGAGAACCGTTCGCTGACCGGCACCACGCTGCTGGTCGACGGCGGCCAGCATCTGATGAAATTCGACCGCGACTTCTCCCTGATGCCATGAGCAAAGCCGGTACCCAGATCCTGACGCTGACCGGGCTGCGCTTCGACGCGAACCTGGGCATCCTCGACCACGAGAAGGTCGCGCCGCAGCCGATCCAGGTCGACGCCGAACTGAATCTCGGCACGCAGCCCCTCTTGCCGCGCGACGACGACATCACGCACGTGCTGGACTACCGCAAGGTGCGCCGCATCATCATCGAGGAATGCACCGCGGAGCACGTGAACCTGCTGGAGTCGCTGATCGGCAAGCTGGCGCACCGGCTGATGCAGCTGCCGGGCGTGCTGGGCGTGCGGGTGAAGATCGTGAAGCTGGAGATCTTCGACGACTGCGAGGTCGCGATCCGGGCCGAGACCGGGCAGTGGTGAGGAAGGCTACGCCAGCGGCGCCGTCGAAGGATGGCCGTCCGCCGGCCGGCTGAAGTTCGTCTCGCCTTCGTCGTCCAGCAGCGCGGCGCGCGTGGACCACATGGTGCCTTCCAGCGACGTGGTCCACACGCGGTCGGGGTTGGACGTGATCGAGCCCACGCGGTACAGGGCGGCCAGCGCGCGACGCAGGGTCTTCGGATCCATCCCGATGCGATCCAGCAGCTCCGTGAAGTCGGCCGGCGCGACCGCCAGCTCGCGGATGACCCGCAGGTGCTGGTCGTCCAGCAGCTCGGGCCGCACGCGCGGCGGCCGGCGCAGGAAGATCCGGCATTCCAGGTAGCGTTCGGGCAGCAGGTCGAGGCGGGTGCGCGTCGTGTAGCTCCAGAGCAGCTCGGACAGCCCATGCTCCGCGAAGTCCGTCGGCAATTCGACCATGTTGCGCGCGCGGTGCTTCCAGGCCGCCCGCCGCAGCTGCTCGTCGCCGACGTCGGGAGAGACGTAGACCCGGCCCTTCATGTCCGCAACGGCGAGCAACTGCGCGCCGGCACGCAGCTCGTAGACGGCATTGCCGACCGTGGCGCTGCCCTTCACCAGCAATGCGGCGACCCCGAACAGCCTGCGCACCGGCGCGAGGCTGCCGTCGAGGGCTGCCAGGCAGGCGGCCACGGTGTCCGGCTGGCGCAAGTCGAACGAGATCCCCACCATCTGCTGCAGGAGCTGGGGCGCGGGCATGGCCACGGCGGTGGGGCGCGTGGCCACGTCGAGCAGCTGCGCCGCGCCGCTGCCGGTGTCGTCGGTGCCGATGATCCGCGCGCGCGAATCGGTCATGCGGGCGACCCGCGCGCCGTTGATCAACCAGGCGTCGGCGCCTTCGGCCCGCCCGCAGCGCCAGTGCGCCTGCTTGTAGCGCGCCGCGCGTTCGCGGATCTGCCGCTCTTCGGCCACGCCGAAACCGACCAGCCCCAGATTGAAAACAGGGAGTTCCATCCTCGAGGGAGTACTTTCGTTCTGAAGCGCATTGTGTACTGCCGAGCACCCATCCCGGCCTTGGGCGTGGCTGACGTCGCGGCCGCGCCACATCGCGGCGTCGTGGGGACTCCGCGCCCGCGCTGGGCGGGTGCTCTCCCGCAATGCGAAAATGCCGCCCATGAGCGCTGTCTGGATCGATCAGGAACCCGTCCCCGCCTCGCCCGCGGACCGCCGCATCGAGCGCGAGAACCACAAGCTCGAGAAGCGGCTGTGCCGCCTCGCCGGCCAGGCGATCGTCGACTACAACATGATCGAGGCGGGCGACAAGGTGATGGTCTGCCTGTCGGGCGGCAAGGACAGCTACGCCATGCTCGACGTCCTGATGAAGCTGCAGAAGCGCGCGCCGGTGGAGTTCGAGCTGGTGGCGGTGAACCTGGACCAGAAGCAGCCCGGCTTCCCCGAGCACGTGCTGCCCGGGTACCTGAAGTCCCTGGGCGTGCCCTTCCACATCGAGGAGCAGGACACCTACTCCATCGTCAAGGACAAGATCCCCGAGGGCAAGACGATGTGCAGCCTGTGCAGCCGGCTGCGCCGCGGCATCCTCTATCGCGTGGCCGACGAACTGGGGGCGACCAAGATCGCGCTGGGCCACCACCGCGACGACATGCTGCAGACGCTGTTCCTCAACATGTTCTTCGGCGGCAAGCTGAAGGGCATGCCGCCCAAGCTGGTGAGCGACGACGGCCGCCACATGGTGATCCGGCCACTCGCCTACGTCGCCGAGAAGGACCTGGTGCGCTGGGCCGAAGTGCAGGCGTTTCCCATCATCCCCTGCACCCTGTGCGGCAGCCAGGAGAACCTGCAGCGCAAGCAGGTGGGCGAGATGCTGCGCGAGTGGGAAAGGAAGCACCCCGGCCGCCTGGACAACATGCTGCACGCACTGCAGAACGTGGTGCCGTCCCACCTGGCCGACGGAACGCTCTACGATTACAAGGGTCTGAAAGCCACGGGCGTGCCCAGCGAAGACGGCGACAAGGCCTTCGATCACGAGGAGCTCCCTGTCCCCGGCGCGCTGCCCGCCCTGCAGGTCATCAAGCTCTAGAGGCGCCCGGCGCCTCGCGTCGGGAGGTCTCATGGTGCGATCCGTCCGTCTGCTGTTCGCAGCCGCTTCAGTGCTGGCGCTGCTTTCCGGCTGCGCGAGCACTTACCTTCTGGACAACCAGGTCCAGTCCTTCTCGCAGCTCCAGGGCGTGCCGGCGCAAACCGGTTACCGCTTCGAGCGTTCGCTGTCGCAGCAGGTCGATCCGGCGCAGCAGGCGCTGGAGGCGCTGGCCGATCCCGCCTTGCACAAGGCCGGCCTGCGCCGCGACGATGCCCAGCCCCGCTACAGCGTGCAGGTCGCGGCGCGCACCGAGCGGCGCCTGTCGCCTTATGGCGACCCGTGGGATCGGTGGGGCGGCGGCTGGGGCCTGGGCTTCGGCAGCCGGCACTGGGGCCTGGGCTTCGGCGGTCCGTGGCCGCGCACCGACAGCTACTGGTTCCATCGGGAAGTCAGCGTCGTCGTGCGCGAGCTGGCGAGCAACCGGGTGGTCTACGAAACCCATGCCGTGAACGACGGCCCCTGGCTGGACAACCGCTCGGTGCTGCCGGCGATGTTCGAGGCGGCCATGCAGGGCTTCCCCAACCCGCCCGCCGGCCCCCGGCGGGTCGACATCCAGGTCGGCCGCAGTTCCTAGGCGTCAGGCTCAGCCAAAAGTTTTCCTCGGCGCAGCGCGAACCGCTTCATACAATGCGCCGGTATGGAAGCCACGCGCATCATTGCCGTGCGGCATGGCGAGACTTCCTGGAACGTGGACGCGCGGATCCAGGGCCAGCTCGACATCCAGCTGAACGACACCGGGCGATGGCAAGCCCGCCGCGTGGGCGAGGCACTTTCGGGTGAGCAGCTCGCGGCCATCTACTCCAGCGACCTCGGGCGCGCCCACGAGACGGCGCGCGCCATCAGCCACGCCGCCGGCATCCCCGTGGTCGCCCACTCCGGCCTGCGCGAGCGGCGCTTCGGCCTGTTCGAGGGGAAGACCTTCCACGAGATCCACGAGACCTGGCCCGAGGATGCGCTGAACTGGAAGAAGCGCATTCCCGAGTGGACGCCCCCCGAAGGCGGCGAGTCCCTGCTGCAGCTGCGCGAACGCGTCACCCGCACCATGAGCGACCTCGCCTCGCGCCACACCGGACAGCTGATCGCGGTGGTGGCGCACGGCGGCGTGCTGGACGCTCTGTACCGCGTGGCCACCGGCCAGGAAGTCAACTCTCCCCGCACCTGGCAGCTGCCGAACGGGGCCATCAACCGGCTGTTGTGGACGCCCGAGGGATTCACCCTGGTCGGCTGGTCCGACACCCAGCATCTCGACCAACCCTCCTACGATGAAAACACCGCTTGAGGACCTGAAGAAACTCGTCGGCCAGCCGGTGGCCGCGATCGACACCCCCGCCCTCGTCGTCGACCTCGACGCCATGCAGCGCAACCTGAGCCGCATGGCGGAGTTCTCCCGCAAGCACGCGATCAAGTGGCGGCCGCACGCCAAGATGCACAAGAGCTCGGCGCTCGCCAAGCTGCAGATGCAGGCCGGCGCGGTGGGCGTGTGCGTGCAGAAGACGTCCGAGGCGGAGGCGATGGTCGCCGGCGGCGTCTACAACGTCTACATCAGCAACGAGGTGATCGCGCCGGCCAAGCTCGCCCGCGTGGCCGAACTCGCCCACCAGGTCGCGGCCGAACACGGCCAGCTGGCGATCGCGGTGGACAGCCTGCAGGGCGTGCGCCGCCTGGCCCACGAGATGAACGAACGGCGGCGCGGCGGCCACGGCGCGGTGATCGACGTGTTCGTGGAGCTCGACGTCGGCCAGGGCCGCTGCGGCGTGACGCCGGGCCAGTCGGCGGTGGACCTGGCGCTGGAGATCCGCAAGCATCCGCCGCTGCGCTTCGCCGGCCTGCAGGCCTACCACGGACGGGCGCAGCACCTGCGCAGCCCGCGCGAGCGGCGCGAGGCGATCGCCACCGTGGTGCGCGACGTTCGCTTCACCAGGCAACTGATCGAGGACGAAGGCGTGACCGTGGGGCTGGTCACCGGCGCGGGCACCGGCAGCATGGTCTGCGAGGCGGCCAGCGGCCTCTACGGCGAACTGCAGGCCGGCTCCTTCCTGTTCATGGACGCCGACTACGCCGCCAACGAGCGCGACCCGGCGCAGCCGCAGTTCGAGCACGCGCTGTTCGTGAAGTCGCAGGTCATGAGCGCGGGCCTGCTGCACGCCGTGTGCGATGCCGGCCACAAGAGCCACGCGATCGACTCCGGCCTGCCGAAGGTGCTCACGCTGGAGCCGACCGGCGCGCTGGAATTCGCCGGCGCCAGCGACGAGCACGGCGTACTGAAGCCCGCCAACGGCAACCAGCGCCTGCCCCGCCTGGACGAGACGGTGTGGCTGATCCCCGGCCACTGCGATCCCACGGTCAACCTGCACAACGTGCTGATCGGTGTGGTGGGCGGTCTGCAGAACGGCCGGGTCGACAAGATCATCCGGGTCGATGCCCGGGGCGCGCTGACCTGAGCCGCGTGAGAATGAGGGGATGCAGCTGTCCCCCAGCCAGGTCATCGTCCTCGCCACACCGGTCTTCCTCGGCCTCATCGCCGTGGAATACGCCTATGGCGCCTGGAAGCGGCGCAACACCTACCGCCTGAGCGACGCGATCAACAGCATCAGCCTGGGCATGCTGAGCCAGGTGAGCGCGGTGCTCACGCGCCTGTTCCGCATCGGCATCTACACCGCGGTGTACGGCTTCGTCTCCGTCTGGCACAGCGACGCGTTCTGGACGTCGCCCCCCGGCTGGCTGCTGGCGCTGGTGTTCTACGACTTCTGCTACTACTGGCTGCACCGCGCGGGCCACGAGGTGGCGGTGTTCTGGGCGGCGCACGTGGTGCATCACCAGAGCCAGGACTACAACCTGTCCACGGCGCTGCGCCAGACCAGTTCCGGCGCGCTGCTCGGATGGATCTTCTACGTCCCGATGGCGGTCGCCGGCGTGCCGCCGCTGGTGTTCGGCGTCGTGGCGCTCATCGACCTGCTGTACCAGTACTGGGTGCACACCGAGCACGTCGGCAAGCTGGGATGGTTCGACCGCTGGTTCTGCTCGCCGTCCAACCACCGCGTGCACCACGCGGTGAACGACACCTACCTGGATCGCAACTACGGCGGCGTGCTGATCGTGTGGGACCGGATGTTCGGCAGCTTCCGCGAGGAAGGCGAGAAGTGCGTCTACGGCACGCGGGCACCGCTGGAAAGCTGGGATCCGCTGTGGTCCAACTTCGAGGTGTACTGGACGCTCGCGAAGGACAGCTGGCATGCGCGCTCCTGGGCCGACAAGGTGCGCGTCTGGTTCAAGCCGCCGGGATGGCGGCCGGCGGACGTGGCCGAGCGCTTTCCCAAGCCGGCGTTCCGCATGGACGCGGTGCGGCGCTATCACCCGCCGATGGCGAAGGCGCTGGCCTGGTTCTCCGGCGTGCAGTTCGTGCTGCTGCTGGTGGGCGTGGTGCTGTTCCTGTGGCATGCCGACCCGATGCCGCTGCAGCAATCCGTCGTCTGGCTGGCGGTGCTGGCGGCGATGTTGTGGGCGATCGGCGCCGCGATGCAGGGACGCATCGGGATGATCACGGTGCTGCTGGTCGAAGCAGGCGCGCTCGCCACGGCGACGTCGGCGCAGGGCTGGATCGAACTGCACCGCCTGTTCAAGCCGCTGGCGATGGCGCTGGCGATCGCGTACGTCGTGACGCGCAGCGGCGGACTGCGTTCGGGCCGCGGCTTCGAACTGAAGCTGCTCGCCGCGCTGGCGCTGTGCCTTGCCGGCGACGTCTTCCTGATGTTCGAGGGCTACTTCATCCCGGGGCTGGTGAGTTTCCTCGCCGCGCACCTGTGCTACCTCCTGCTGTTCCGGCAGGGCGTGGCGTGGTTCCCGGACCGGCGCGCGCTGGCCGCCACGCTGGTCGCTGCGGCCGGGATGTATGCGGTGCTGTTCCCCTTCGTCGGACCGGTGCTCAAGGTGGCGGTGGCGGCCTATGCGCTGGTGATCGCGCTGATGGCGGCCCAGGCGATCGGCCGGGCGACGGTGCTGCGCGATGCGACCTCGGTAGCCGTCGCGGTGGGATCCGTCTTCTTCATGATGAGCGACACGCTGCTGGCGATCAACCGCTTCGCGCAGCCGCTGCCGATGGCGCAGTTCCTCGTGCTCGCCACCTACTATGCGGCGCAGGTGCTGATCGTCTGCAATGCGCGGGAAGCGCCGGGATCCTCGGCGGTTTTCGTAGGTCGGGGTGCGCC
>NZ_DASVNN010000103.1:0-10638 GCF_036383835.1 Ramlibacter sp. | reverse complement strand
GGCATCGGCCACGATGTCGGTGTCCGACGCCTGCGCCTGGCTGTCGCCCTGCGGGTCCTTGGACGTTCCGAACATCAGCGGGATCCAGCCCGTGTTGCCGCCCAGGTTGATGGTGGCGAGCTTGCCTTCGTAGGCAGTGAGCGTCGCATCGCTCGCGAACAGCGCGGCCTCGACGGTGCCCGTCTTCTGCTCCAGCGTCCAGTCGCCGCCCCAGATGGCCGCATGGCCGGTGGTGTCGGTGCTGGCGGCCACGTCGGCGCCGGTGGCGCGCGACAGCGCCTGCACGAACGACGCGCCGGCGGCGCCGGCCGCGATGTCGCAGCCATACAGCAGGATGTCGCCATCGGCGCTCAGCGCATGGGCGATCACCTCGAGTTCCGCGGCATGGAACGCAAGCGCGGACTCGTCGAACGCGTTCCCGCCGACGATCAGCGTGCCGCCGGAGCCGTGGCTGACGATGTGGATCGCGTCCAGGTCGCGCTCGCCCTGCAGGCGCCCGGCGATCTGCGCGAAAGCATCGCGCTGCGGATCGAGCAGCACCACCTGCACGCCTTCGCGCACGCCGGAGACCAGCGTCTGCCAGGCGGCCACGGTGGTGTCGACGAACACGATCTCGCGGCGGGCGCCGTCGGCGGGCGCCGCGCCAGCGCGCGCATCGGTAGAGGCGGAAGCGTCGTTCGCGGTCGACGCCGTCGTCGCATCGGTGGTCTTGTCCACCGGCGAGGCGGCTTTCTCCACGACGCGCTCGAACACGGTGGGCGACAGCGCCGCGCTCGTGTCCTCGGGGACGGTCGCTGCCGCGGCGCCGTCGAACATCAGGCGCGGTTCCAGCGCCAGCAGTTGCGGCTTGCGCTTGCGGATGCCGCTGCCGGCCCCGTTCTTCTTGTTTTCGGGATCCGGACCGGGTCGGCGGCTCTTGTTCATTGCTTGCGCCCTCGCGGGCCCTGGTTCATGGGCTCGGCGGAGTCATGCTCACGCGGCCGCTCATGCCGGCCACGAGCTCGGGAAAACGGCCGTCGATGGTGGCCGTCAGCTTGATCGACTGGCTCACCGGGTCCACGCGCGCGCCGATGCGCTGCACCTTGGCGGGGAAGGTCTTGCCGGCTTCGTCGATGCTCACCTTGAACTGGTGGCCGGGCTTGAGCCATGCGAGCCAGCGCGAAGGCACCAGGAATTCGAGTTCCAGCACGCTGTCGTCGATGATTTCCAGCAGCGGCTGGCCGGGCTGCGCGTACTGCTGCTCGCGCACCTTCTGCTCGGCGACGCGGCCGCCGAAGGGCGCGGCGATGCTGCACTTGTTCAGCATGGTGCCCATGGCGTTCACCTCGGCGCGGTTCTTCGCGACCTCGGCTTCCGACAGGTCCAGCTCCACGCGGCCGATGGAATGGAGTTCGGCCAGGCGCGTGTTCGCCTGCCAGGCTTTCTCGGAGCCGGTGAGCGCGGCGCGCGCCTTGTCGTGCTGGGCGCGCTGCAGGCCGCAGTCGAACGCCACCAGCAGCTGGCCGGCCCTGAAGCTGCCGCCTTCGGACACCGCGATGCGGCTCACCTTGGCGCCGATCTCCGCGGCGAGCGTGGTGAAGCGGCGCGGCGCCAGTTGCGCGCGGATCTCGCGCGGGTCGCCGGCGGCGAAAGTGGGGGCCATCGCGACCGGCAGGGACGCGGACTGCACGCCGGCCGGCGGCAGCACGTTGGCCGGGCGCACGGGTTGCGGCGCCTGGGCACCGGCGGCGGCGGCAAACAGCGCCAGGCCGCAGAAAAGAGCGTGCTTCACGGCTTCTCCCCCTGCGTCTGGCGCAGGAAATCGCGGGCCACGCGGGTCAGGTCCTCCAGCGAGGCTTCCTGCACGCCCGGGATCTGCGGCTCGATGCCCAGCGTGGCCTGCAGCTTGCTCGCGGCGGAATGCGCCAGCGCCAGCGCCTGGTAGCGGCGCAGCATCGACAGGATGGTGGTCGTGTTGCTGGAGACGCGATCGAGCTTGCTCTGGGTCTGGGCCCGCTCGCCCGCCAGCACAATCCTGTTGATGCGGTCGTCGACCGACCAGATCGCGTCGGCGCGCTGGAACTGCTGGTAGGCCGCGGCGTACTGCAGGCGCGCGATGTGCACCTGCGCGAGCACGGCCATCTGCGTGGCGATGCGGCGCTGGTCCGCCACCGCCACGCCGGCGTCGGCGAAACGCTGCTGCGCGGGCGCCGACAGCAGGTTGATCAGGCTGAAGGACAGCTGGGCGGCGGCTTCGTTCCAGCGGTGGTGCACCAGGAAGCGGTCGTCGTCGTACTTCAGGTCGACGCCGAGGCTCAGGTTCGGGAACATCCGCAGCAGGATCTTGCGGCCCTCGAGGCGGGCGATCTCGGCGCCGTAGAACTGCTCGCGCAGGTCGGCGTTGTTCAGGACCGCCGTTTCCTCCATCTGCGCGACGCCCTGCTGCAGCAGCGCGCGATCGAGCGCGTCGCCCGGCTCGGTCACCTGCAGGTCCAGCGCCAGCGGCGCGTTCATCAGGTGCAGCAGTTCCACGCGCGCGGTGGCGAGGTCCTGGTCGATGGCTTCCAGCAGGCGCACGTTCTCCAGCACCTGGCGCTGGTAGCGCAGGCTCTCCAGCGGCGCGCGCACGCGTTCGGCTTCGGCCTTGCGGGCGTCGCCCAGCGCGTCCTCGGCCAGCGCGATGGCGGAGCGCACGTCCTCGCGCAGCTTCTGCGCGCTGGCCGCGCGCCAGAACGCGGTGCGCACGTCCTGGATCAACTGGTGCATGGCCCGGCGGCGGCGTTCGGCGGCGACCAGGGCGCGGTCGGCGTTCTGGCGGGCGTTGTAGTAGGACAGGCCGAAATCCAGGATGCTCCAGCTGAAGCCGAGGTCCATCGTGCGATGGTTGCGGTCCGAGGAGATCGAGGGGTTCGCCAGCGAGGGCGCGCCGGTGACGGAGTCGATGGCGCGCGTGGTGGGGAATTCGCTGCGGTGGTTGTAGCCGGCGGCCAGCACCGCCTTGGGCAGCATGTCGTAGTTGGACAGGTCGACCTGGCTGCGGGCCAGGGCCTCTTCCATCATCTTGACCCGTCGGTCCAGGTTGTATTTGAGGGCCCGGGCGACGGCTTCCTCCAGGCTGACCGCGCCGCGGATCGGCGCGACCCCCACGGCCGCCTGCTGCCGGTCGGCCCGGGCCTGCGACTGCACTTCCTCCATGGCGAGCGGACGCGGCTGGACCGCCGCGCATCCGGCCACCAGCACCAAGGCCGACGAAAGAAAAAGAGTTGCAACCCGCATTGGATACAGTTTCTTACAGATATTGCCAATCGCAATACCGCTATTCGACCAGCCAATACCGCTGGGCTGGCGGGAAGCGTCAGCGTGGTTAAGCAAATCACGTAGGAAACGCTTACTTAAGATTGATTGTCTAGTTGGGGGCCTTCCCTACCACCCCGACCGTGGCGTCGGCGGGACGTTCCGGGGCGGCCTGAACCGAATTCCGTGGCGCTTCAAAAATCTTCAAAGGGGCGCGCCCGGCCAGCCGCTACGATTCCGCGGCCAAGGACGAGGAGACCCATTTGCCAGTCATCACCAACATCGAGGACCTGCGCGTTCTCGCCCAGAAGCGCGTGCCGCGCATGTTCTACGACTACGCCGATTCCGGCTCGTGGACGGAGAGCACCTACCGGGCGAACGAGGCGGACTTCGACCGCATCCTGCTGCGGCAGCGGGTGGCGGTGAACATGGAAGGCCGCACCACCCGAACGACGATGGTCGGCCAGGACGTCGCGATGCCGGTGGCGATCGCGCCCACGGGCCTCACCGACATGCAGCACGCCAACGGCGAGATCCTCGCGGCGCGCGCGGCGAAGAACCTGGGCATCCCCTTCACGCTGTCCACCATGAGCATCTGCTCGATCGAGGACGTGGCGGAGGCGACCGGCCGCCACCCGTTCTGGTTCCAGCTGTACGTGATGCGCGACCGCGGCTTCATCGAGGCGCTGATCGATCGCGCCAGGGCCGCCAACTGCTCCGCCCTGGTGCTCACGCTGGACCTGCAGATCCTGGGACAACGCCACAAGGACCTCAAGAACGGCCTGTCGGCGCCGCCCAAGCTCACGCCGGCCAACCTGCTGAACATGATGACCAAGCCCCGCTGGTGCCTGGGCATGCTCGGCACGCAGCGCCGCCAGTTCGGCAACATCGTCGGCCACGTCAAGGGCGTGGAGAACATGGGCTCGCTGTCGGAGTGGACGGCCAAGCAGTTCGACCCGCGCCTGTCCTGGGCCGACGTGGAGTGGATCAAGAAGCGCTGGGGCGGCAAGCTGATCCTCAAGGGCGTGCAGGACATCGAGGACGCGAAACTCGCCGCCGCCTCCGGCGCCGACGCGGTGATCGTCTCCAACCACGGCGGCCGCCAGCTCGATGGCGCGCCCTCCTCCATCTCCGCCCTGCCCGCGATCGTCGACGCGGTGGGCGACCGCATCGAGGTGCACATGGACGGCGGCATCCGCTCCGGCCAGCACGTGCTCAAGGCGATGGCGCTGGGCGCGCGCGGCACCTACATCGGCCGCGCGATGCTCTACGGCCTGGGCGCCATGGGCCAGCCGGGCGTGGAACGCGCGCTGGAGATCATCCGCAACGAACTGGATCTCTCGATGGCCTTCTGCGGCCGCACGGACATCCGCAACGTGGATCGCAGCATCCTGTTGCCGGGGACTTTCTAGGTTCATCGTCATTCCCGCGCAGGCGGGAATCCAGGGCGTTGAAAACGGACGCCCTGGTTCCCCGCCTGCGCGGGGATGACGGAGCGCGCGGCACAATCACTGGGTGTCCATCCAGCGCCGCATCGCCCATCTCGACATGGACGCGTTCTTCGCGTCCGTCGAGTTGCTGCGCTATCCCCAGCTGAAGGGCCTGCCGGTGGTGATCGGCGGCGGCCGCCGCGAGGTCGACGAGCTGCTGCTCGAGCGCTTCGCCGGCCGGGCGCTGTCGCACATCCCGGTGGACGCCTTCCCGCTGCTGAAGGACTACGTCGGCCGCGGCGTGATCACCACCGCGACCTATCCCGCGCGCCAGTTCGGCGTGGGATCCGCGATGGGCATGATGAAGGCGGCGAAGCTGGCGCCCAACGCCATCGTGCTGCCGGTGGATTTCGACGAGGTGCGCCGCCATTCGCGCACCTTCAAGACCGTCATCCGCGAGATCGCGCCGCTGGTGGAGGACCGCGGCATCGACGAGGTCTACATCGACTTCACCGAAGTGCCGGGCGGGCAGCGCGAAGGCGGCCGCGTGCTGGCGCGCCTGATCCAGAAGTCCATCCACCAGGCGACCGGCCTCACCTGCTCCATCGGCGTCGCGCCGAACAAGCTGATCGCCAAGATGGCCAGCGAGTTCAACAAGCCGAACGGCATCTCGATCGTCTACCCGGGCGACGTGCAGACGAAGATCTGGCCGCTGGCGGTGCGCAAGATCAACGGCATCGGCCCGAAGTCGGAAGCCAAGCTGCACCGCCTGCACCTGCACACGGTCGGCGACATCGCGGCGCAGTCGCAGGAATGGCTGGTCGACAACTTCGGCCAGGCCTACGGCGCCTGGATGCACGATGCCGCCTGGGGCCGCGACGACCGCCCGGTGGTCACCGAAAGCGAGCCGGTGTCGATGAGCCGCGAGACCACCTTCGACCGCGACCTGCATGCCGTGCGCGACCGCGCGGAGCTCGGGGCCATCTTCACCGACCTGTGCGCGCGCGTGGCGGAGGACCTGCGGCGCAAGGGCTACGTCGGCAAGACGATCGGCATCAAGCTCCGTTACGACGATTTCCGCACGGCCACGCGCGATCATACGCTGGAACATTTCACCGACGATCCTGCCGTGATCCGCCGCGCCGCCGGCCTGTGCCTCAAGCGCGTGGACCTCGGCCAGCGCCTGCGCCTGCTCGGCGTGCGCGTGGGCAAGCTGGCGAAAGCCGACGCCGTGCCCGACAGCACTGCCCCTGCGACCGCGCCCGAGCACCAGGTCGCCGAGTTCACGCCCGACCTCTTCCACGGCGCGGACGGCGCGCCCGACTACACGCCCCCACGCTCTGCGGACAATTGACCCGTGCTTACGCGGAACTTACATTGATCCGCAAGAGGCCCCGCCCAAGCGCGGCCCCACCTGCGGAGAACGGCGATGAAGCTCGAGGAAATGCAGCGCATCAAGCAATGGCTGGTAGCGCACCAGCGGGAGCACCCGGTGGAGTACCACATCTGGGACGCCATGTTGACGCTCTGGCTCGCCGGCTGGGTGGGCTGGCTGCCGGCCTTCACCTTCGATGCGCTGTGGGCGGCGCCGCTGCTGGCGGTGTCGATGTCGGCGCCCACCCTGTACGTGGCCTGGCGCATGCGCGAGCACCGGCTGCGGCGCCTGCGCTGCGACTGGCTGTGCGCGCGCTGAAGCTTACTGGCGCGCCGTGCGCACGTTGGCCGGCAGGGCCATCGGGTGGCTGGTGCGCAGGGGATTGATGTCGAGCCCACCCCTGCGGGTGTAGCGCGCGTAGACGGCCAGCCGCGTCGGCCGGCATCGGCTCCAGATGTCCATGAAGATCCGCTCCACGCACTGCTCGTGGAATTCGTTGTGGTTGCGGAAGCTCACGAGGTAGCGCAGCAAGCCGCCCTGGTCGATCTGCGGCCCTGTGTAGCGGACCTGCACGCTGCCCCAATCGGGCTGGCCCGTGACCAGGCAATTGCTTTTCAGCAGGTTGCTGGTCAGCACTTCTTCGACCGGTTGCTCGCCGGACACCGCGGTCAGCAGGTGCGGCGCCGGCGTGTAGTCGGTGCATTCGATGTCCAGCCGGTCGAGGTTCAGGCCGTCGAGTTCCTGCACCGGCTCCTGGTCGAACAGTTCCGGCAGCAGCAGCCGCACGCCGATGCTGGAGGGCGCCGGCGCGCCGCGCCACACGGCTTCGCCGAGATCCGCGCGCAGGCGATCCCGCACCTCGTCGGCGCTGGCGAACACACTGTTGTTGAAGCTGCCCAGGTACAGCTTCAGCGACTTGCTCTCCACGATGTTGGGCGTCTCGCAAGGCACCGTGAAGTGCGCGATCGCGACCTGCGGCTTGCCGCGCGGATTGAGCCAGCTCAGCTCGAAGGCGGTCCAGAGATCGGCGCCGAAGAAGGGCGGCGCGCCCGTGATGCCGATCTCCTCGCGCTTGGGCGCGCGCGAGATGGGAAAGAGGATGCTGGGGTCGTAACGGTCCGCATACCGGACCGGCTTGCCCAGCTGCGACTGGTCGGGGCTCATGCCTGCGAGCCTAGCCGCAGATGCGGCAGCAGGGGCGCCAGCAGATGCTCGACCACGCCCGGCGGAAGGTCATGCCCCATGCCGGGAATGGCGACGAAGCGCGCGCCGGGGATGCGCCGCGCCGTGTCCTCGCCGCAGGCGATCGGCACCAGCGGGTCCTCGGTGCCGTGCAGCACCAGCGTCGGCGCCTGGATGCGCGCGAGTTCGCGCGCGCGGTCCGTGTCGGCGGCGATCGCCGCGAGCTGCCGCGCCGTGCACGAAGGCCGGTAGCCGCCGCGCCGCACCGACGCGAGGATGCGCTGGCGCAGTTCCTCCGGCGGCACCCGGTACTGCGCGCTGCCGATCGCCTCGAACAGCCGCACGTAATGCGCCAGCAGCGCCGGCTCGCCGTGGTCGCGCGGCCGGCTCAGCATCACCTGCAGCACGCGCGGCTGCGGCCCCGGCAGGCGGCGCGCGCCGCTGGAACTCATGATGCTGGTGAGCGAGAGCACGCGCTCCGGCGCGCCGATGGCCAGCCGCTGCGCGATCATCCCGCCCATGCTGGCGCCGACCACGTGCGCTTTCGCGATGCCCAGGGCGTCGAGCACGCCGACGGCATCGTCCGCCATCGCGGAGAGCGGATAGGGCGCGCGCACCGGCAGCCCCACCCGCAGCTTCAGGCTCTCCCACAGCAGGTTGGGCGCCGGCAGGTGCTCCAGCCGCGTCGACAGGCCGATGTCGCGGTTGTCGAAGCGGATCACGCGATGGCCGGCGTCGGCCAGGCCCCGCACGAACGCATCGGGCCAGGCCGTGAGCTGCATGCCCAGGCCCATGACCAGCAGCACCGGCGCCCCCCCGGCGCCCGGGCCCGTGTCCTCCACCTCGATGGACAGCCCGTTGGCCTCGACCTTCATTCGAAGCGGCGCTCGCGCAGCCACTTGGTGGCGATCCACTTTTCGCCCTGCAGCACCGGCGCGCCGCCGTGCAGCGTGCGGGTGGAAGGATGCGCGCGGTCGTAGCTGAAGAACACCGCGTTGCCGCGCTTGGGCGCGACTTCCAGGTGCACGTCGGGGAACACCGTGCCGCCGCCCTTTTCCGGTTCGGCGAGATACATCACCAGCGTGCCCACCCGCTGGCCGCCGCGCTTGAGGATGGTGGGCGTGCCGGGTTCGTTCGGGTCGAAGTAGTCGTAATGCGGCTTGTACTCGGCGCCGGGGCCGTACTGCAGGATCTGCAGGCCCTCGCCGTTCTCTTCCGGCCAGCGGACCAGGCGCGCGATGCGGCGCTCGATGCGCTGCACCAGGTCGTTCTCGCCGCGCTGGAAGAACATGCCGTTGCTGGTGCGGTCGGCATTGACTTCCTCGCCGCCGGTCTTGGTGGCGACCGTGAGCGAGCGCGCGAGCCGCGGCGTGGCCAGGGCGATCAGCTGCTCGCACTCCTCGCCGGACAGCAGGTTGCCGAACACCACCACGCGCGGGTTGTACATGGACTGCAGCACGCCCACGCGGCGGTCGCCGGCGTCGATGTACAGCGGCGACTCGGCGAGATCGGGATCGGGCACCGGCACGCCCGGCGGCAGGCCCTGCGCCACCGCCTGGCTTTCCAGGTGGCCGCGCAGCGTGGTCTCCATGGCATCGACGGCCACCTCTTCGGACCAGCCCGAGGCCAGCATGGCCTTGAGCACCGACTCGGCGCCGTGGCCGGCCTGCGCCTGCTCCACGATCCACTTGCGCAGTTCGGGCGTGACCTGCTGCTTCGATACCGTCGTGCTCATGCTGCCGTCCTGCGCCGGAACACCAGCCGCTCGGCTTGCGAGGCGGAGGCGTCGAAGGCATAGCCTTCGAGGTTGAAGTTCTCGAGCTTGCGCGGCGTCTCCAGCCGCTTGGTGATGGCGTAGCGCGCCATCAGGCCGCGCGCCTTCTTGGCCGAGAAGCTGATCACCTTCCAGCCGTCGCCGCGCCACTCCTCGAACACGCAGTCGATGATGCGCGCCTTGAGCGCCCGGCGGTCGACGGCGCGGGAATATTCCTGCGACGCCAGGTTGATCACCACCGGCGTCTTGTCCGCGGCCAGCAGCTCGTTGAGGTGTTCGGAAATGCGGCTGCCCCAGTGCTGGTAGAGGTTGCCGGCCGTTCCGACCTTCAGGGCGGTGCCCATTTCGAGCCGGTAGGGCTGCATCCAGTCCAGCGGGCGCAGCACGCCGTAGAGGCCGCTCAGGATGCGCAGGTGCTGCTGCGCCCACTCCAGGTCGGCGGGGGCGAGCTGGCGCGCCTGCAGGCCGTCGTACACGTCGCCGTCGAAGGCCAGCACCGCCTGGCGCGAATTGCGCGCCGTGAACTTGGGCGTCCAGGCCTGGTAACGCGCGGCGTTGAGGCCGGCCAGCGCATCGCTGATCTCCATCAGCGAAGACAGCTGCTGCGGCGACTTGCGGCGCAGCACCTCGATGAGGCGCACCGAATCCTCCGTGAAGGCCGGCAGCGTGTGCGGGACGTCGGGGACGGGCGACTCGTAATCGAGGGTCTTGGCGGGGGAGAGCAGGAACAGCATGGGCCGGCCGATTTTAGGAGCCCGCGGGCCGGCGTCCTAAGGGCGCCACGCGCGGGCCGCCAGCCACTGGCTGGTGGCGACGGCGGCCACCATGGCCGTGTAAGTGACCATCTTTCCGTCGCGTCCGTACCACCAAAGCCCGGCGGCGAGGACTCCCAGGCCGACGGCCACGTTGAGGATGAAGGGAAGCCACCAGCTGCGCGGCCCAGGGGCGCGCGGCAGGATGACACGGGCGGCAAGGGTCACCAGCAAGGCGACGGCCAGGGCGGGCGCCGCGAAGCTCAGCAAATGCCTGGCGAGGTCGAAAGGGCCCAATTCAGGTGCGGTTGATCTGGAGCAAGTGGAAAATGGACCCGCACTAAGTGCTTGATCTGGATCGAATTTTATAATTCGGCGCATGGCAGTCTGGACCCTGGGCATCAACCACACGACCGCACCGCTCGATCTGCGGGGCCGGTTCGCGTTCGCCCTCGACCAGATCGCGCCCACCTTGCACTCGCTGCGCGACAACGCCGGCGAGCGGCTCGGCCACGCGCCCGAGGCCGCGATCCTCTCCACCTGCAACCGCACCGAGATCTATTGCGCCGGGGCCCAGCACGACATCGACACCACGGTCGACTGGCTGGCCCGCTCCGGCGGGGTCGCGCCCGGCCTGCTGCGCAGCCACTCGTATCTGCTGCAGGACGCGGGCGTCGCCCGCCATGCCTTCCGGGTGGCGAGCGGTCTCGACTCGATGGTGCTCGGCGAAGCGCAGATCCTCGGCCAGATGAAGGACGCGGTGCGCGTCGCCGACCAGGCCGGCGCGCTGGGCGCCACGCTCAACCAGCTGTTCCAGCGCTCCTTCGCCGTGGCGAAGGAGGTGCGCACCTC
>NZ_DASVNN010000102.1:0-15703 GCF_036383835.1 Ramlibacter sp. | reverse complement strand
GCAGCCACGTGTGATGCAACGGTGGGCAAGCAAGCTTGCCCACCCTACACGCTGCGGCCTTCCTCGTAGGGTGGGCAAGCTCCGCTTGCCCACCATGCGGCGCCCGAAAAAGCGTCATCCCCGCGCAGGCGGGGATGACGGGGAGGGGCTTCAGAACCCCGGAATCACCGCGCCCTTGAACTCCGTCTGCACGTACTTGCGGACTTCCTCGGACTGGTAGGCCTTCACCAGCTTGGCCACCCAGGGCTTGTCCTTGTCCTGGTCGCGCACGGCGATCAGGTTGACGTAGGGGCTCTTGGCGTTTTCCTGCGCGATCGCGTCCTTGCCCGGATGCAGGCCGGCGGGAATCGCATAGTTGGTGTTGACGCCGGCGGCGTCCAGGTCGTCCAGCGAGCGCGGCAGCTGCGCGGCCTCGAGCTCGACGAACTTCAGCTTCTTCGGGTTCTCCACCACGTCGATCGGCGTGGCCTTCAGGCCGGCCTTGGGATTCAGCTTGATCAGGCCCTGGTCCTGCAGCACCAGCAGCACGCGGCCGCCGTTGGTGGGATCGTTCGGGAGGCCGAAGCGCGCGCCTTCCTTCAGGTCCTTCAGGCTCTTGACCTTCTTCGAGTAGATGCCGATCGGGAAGTTGACGGTGTAGCCCACCGAGACGATCTTGTAGCCGCGGTCCTTGACCTGCTGGTCGAGGAAAGGCTTGTGCTGGTAGCTGTTGGCGTCCAGGTCGCCCGTGGACAGCGCCGCGTTCGGCTGGATGTAGTCGGTGAATTCGACGATCTGGATCTTCAGGCCGTCGCGCTCGGCGACCTTCTTCACCTGCTCGAGGATCTGCGAGTGCGGGCCGGCGGTGGCGCCGATCTTGATCGGCTTGTCCTGCGCGAGGACGGCGCCGGCGGACGCGGCGATCGCGAGGGCGAGCGTGGACTTCAGGAGCGTGCGCTTGTTCATGCTTGTTTTCCTTGGATGATGCAAAGGGGGAGGATTACTTGTGGCTCAGGCGGCGCACCGCCCAGTCGCCGAGGCTCTGCACGGCCTGCACGAAGGCGATCAGCACCACCACGACGGCGAGCATGATCTCGGGCAGGAAGCGCTGGTAGCCGTAACGGATGCCGAGGTCGCCGAGGCCGCCGCCGCCGATGGCACCGGCCATCGCGGAGTAGCCGGTGAGGCTCACGAGCGTGATCGTGAAGCCGCCGACGATGCCGGGCAGCGCCTCGGGCAGCAGCACCTTGAACACGATCTGCGAGGTGCTGGCCCCCATGGCCAGCGCGGCCTCGACGAGGCCCTGGTCCACTTCGCGCAGCGAGGCTTCGACCAGCCGCGCGATGAAGGGCGCGGCGGCCACGGTCAGCGGCACCACCGCCGCGGCGGTGCCGATCGACGAGCCGGTCACGAGACGCGTGAACGGGATGATCGCCACCAGCAGGATGATGAAGGGCGTGGAGCGCACCGCGTTGACGATGCCGCCGACGACGCGGTTCACGCTGCCGTTTTGCAGCACGCCGCCCTGGTCGGTCAGCCGCAGCAGCACGCCCAGCGGGATGCCGATCAAGGTGCCGGCGATGCCGGAGATGCCGACCATGGCAAAGGTTTCCCACAGCGAGGTGGCGAACAGGTCCAGCATCGCGGGGCTGAAGTTATCCCACATGGGCCACCTCCTCGACGAACACGCCCGCGCCGCGCAACTGCGCCGCCGCGGCATCGAGCTTCTCGCGCGCGCCGCGTGCCAGCACGGCGAGGGAGCCGAAAGGCTGGCCCTGCACCTCGTCGACCTGGCCATGCACGATGCTCAGGTCGATGCCGTGGTCGCGGATCACATCCGACAGCAGTGGACGGTCGGCGCCGTTGCCGGCAAAGGCCAGGCGCAGCAGCTGGCTCTCGTGCGCCGGACGCTCGGTCATGAGGGCGCGGATGCGCGCCAGCACGCTCTCGGGCAGCGCCTGCGGCACGATCTCCTCGATCAGGCTGCGGGTGGTGGCGTGCTGCGGGCGGGTGAAGACGTCGATCACCGGGCCCTGCTCCACGATCTGGCCGGCGTCGATCACCGCCACGCGATCGGCCACCTGCTTGATCACCTGCATCTGGTGCGTGATCAGCACGATGGTGAGGCCGAACTCGCGATTGATCTGCTTCAGCAGCGAAAGGATGGAGCGAGTGGTTTCCGGATCGAGCGCGGACGTCGCCTCGTCGGACAGCAGCACCTTGGGCCGGTTGGCGAGCGCGCGAGCGATGCCCACGCGCTGCTTCTGGCCGCCGCTGATCTGCGCCGGATGGCGGTCGCGCAGTTCCGCGAGGCCGACGAGGTCCAGCAGTTCGTCGACGCGGCGGCGGATCTCGTTCGACGGAACCCCCGCGAGTTCCAGCGGCAATGCGACGTTCTGCGCCACGGTGCGCGACGACAGCAGGTTGAAGTGCTGGAAGATCAGGCCGATCTCGCGGCGCGCTTCGCGCAATTCTTGCGCAGTCAGCGCCGTGAGCTCGCGCCCGCCGACGAACACCTTGCCGGCCGTGGGGCGATTCAGGAGGTTGATGGTGCGCACCAGGGAGCTCTTGCCGGCGCCGCTGCGGCCGATGATGCCGAACACTTCCCCGGGTGCGATCTTCAGTTGGATGCCTCGCAGCGCTTCGTGGGCGCCGTAAGACTGCGTGATGCCTTGCAGTTCGATCATGGAGTGGTACTTCTCAAGGCAACGCATTGTGCATGCGAGTGCGACGGGAACGAACGAATAAAAAATCGAATGCTTATTCCGGGAGCGCGCAAGCGGCCCGAGTCCCCGTCATTCCCGCGAAGGCGGGAACCCAGGGCTCCCTGAATGTCCTGGATCCCCGCCTCCGCGGGCATGACGGCGAAGCGTTCAGAGCTTCGCCAGCGAGACTTCGGTGGACTTCACCAGCGCCACCACTTCGGAGCCGGCCTTGAGCTGCAGCTCGTCGACCGAGCGGGTGGTGATCACCGAGGTGACGATGCCCCAGGGCGTCTGCACGTCGACTTCCGACACTACGTCGCCGCGGATGATCTCCTTGATGTGGCCCTTGAACTGGTTGCGCACGTTGATGGCCTGGATGGGCATGGGATAGCTCCTGTGGAATGGAAAGGAAGGAAAACGGGTCATTTGGCTACCCCTCCGTGCTACGCACTTCGGGGCTGTGAGCCTTGGGGCGGCCCGGCGGCTCACACGGCCCAGCGCAGCGCATGCGCCGCCGGCTCGGGCCAGGAAGGTTCTTCGGTCGGCTCCTTCGCCGGTGCGCGCAGCACCCGGTCGAGGATGTGGCGCTCCAGCGCGGCGAAGGCAGGGTCGTGCAAGCGGGGACGCGGCAGGCCGACGCGCTCGTCGAGGGCGATGCGGCCCTCCTCGATCAGCACCACGCGGTCGGCCAGCGCCACCGCCTCCTGCACGTCGTGCGTCACCAGCAGCGCGGTGAAGCCGTTGCGCTGCCAGAGGCCTTCGATCAGGCGGTGCATCTCGATGCGCGTCAACGCATCCAGCGCGCCCAGCGGTTCGTCGAGCAGCAGCAGGCGCGGGTCGTGCACCAGGGCCCGGGCGAGCGACACGCGCTGGCGCTGGCCGCCGGAGAGGCGCGCGGGCCAGTCGGCACCGCGGTCGCCGAGGCCGACCTGCGCCAGCACCTCGGCCGCCTGCGGCCGTTGCGCCTTGGGCAGGCCCAGCGCCACGTTGTCCCAAACGCGCCGCCACGGCAGCAGCCGTGCGTCCTGGAACATGATGCGGGTGTCCTCGCGCAGGCCGCTCGCGGCGGCGCCGTCGATGCGCAGTTCGCCGTGCGTGGCTTCCTCGAGACCGGCCACCAGGCGCAGCAGCGTGCTCTTGCCGCAGCCGCTGCGGCCGACGATGGCGACGAACTCGCCGGGCTCGATCACGAGATCGGTGTCGCGCAGCACGAGCCGCGTGCCGAAGCTCTTGGAGAGGCGGCGCACTTCCAGGCGCGCGCCCTGTTTGGTTGGCGTGCTCATGCTCAGCTCGCTTTCTTCTGGTAACCGGGGTGCCAGCGCAGCCACCACTGCTCGAGGCCGCGGGCCAGCAGGTCGGCCAGCTTGCCGAGCGCGGCGTACAGCAGGATGCCCACCAGCACGATGTCGGTCTGCAGGAACTCGCGCGCGTTCATCGTGAGGTAGCCGATGCCGGCCTGCGCCGAGATCGTCTCGGCCACGATCAGGATCACCCACATGAGGCCCAGCGAGAAGCGCAGGCCCACCAGGATGGACGACAGCGCGCCGGGCAGGATCACTTGGGCGTAGAGCTGCCAGCGCGTGAGACCGTAGGTGCGGCCCATCTCGATCAGCCCCGGGTCCACGTTGCGGATGCCGTGGAAGGTGTTGAGGTAGATCGGGAAGAACACCGACACCGAGATCAGGAACAGCTTGGCCGTCTCGTCGATGCCGAACCAGAGGATCACCAGCGGGATCAGCGCAAGCGCGGGGATGTTGCGCATCATCTGGAAGGTGGAGTCCAGCAGCGTCTCCGCGATGCGCAGCGATCCGGTGAGGAGGCCGAACAGCAAGCCGAGGCCGCCGCCGACGGCCAGGCCGAGGAAGGCCCTGGCTGCGCTCACGTGCACGTGCGTCCACAGTTCGCCCGACTCCGCCAGCGTCCAGGCGGAACGCAGCACTTCGGACGGTGCGGGCAGGACGCGGGTGGACAGCCAGCCGAAAGTGGAGGCGAGTTGCCAGAGGGTGACGAGGGCGACGGGGACGAGCCAGGGGAGCAACCGGCGGGCGACTGCCTTGATGAAGGCCGTCGCTGGATTGCGGAGCCTGTCCCGGACTTGATCCGGGATCAAGCCCGCAATGACAACGGATTTGTCATCCCGGGCTTGACCCGGGATCCAGTCGGCGTTGGACGCACCAGCCGCCGTCTGCAACTCAGGAACCTGCAATGCCATGTCTTCGGTTCCCTTCAGCTTTGCGACGCGCGCGGCACGAATTCATTCGCCACCGTCTGGCCGAACGGCCCGCCGCTGCCCTGCCCCGGCAGCTTGTCGCGCAGGCGGCGCGGCAGCAACGGGAACACCAGCTCGGCGAAGCGGTACGCCTCTTCGAGGTGCGGATAGCCCGAGAGCACGAAGGTGTCGAGGCCGAGATCCGCGTATTCCTCCAGGCGTGCAGCCACCGTTTTCGGATCGCCCACCAGCGCCGTGCCCGCGCCACCGCGCACGAGGCCCACGCCCGCCCACAGGTTCGGGCTGATCTCCAGCTCCGCACGCGTGCGCTTCCTGCCCCCGGCGTGCAGCGACGCCATGCGGCGTTGCCCTTCGGAATCCATGCGGGAGAACGCGGCCTGCGCCCGCACCACCGTCGCATCGTCGAGGCGGCTGATCAGGTCTTCCGCAGCACGCCAGGCCTGGTCCTCGGTCTCGCGCACGATCACGTGCAGCCGGATGCCGAAGCGCACGGTGCGTCCGTGGCGCGCGGCGCGTTCGCGCACGTCCGCCACCTTCTTCGCCACTTCCGTCGGTGGCTCGCCCCAGGTGAGATAGGTCTCGACCTGTTCCGCCGCCAGTTCGTGCGCCGGCGCCGAGGAGCCGCCGAAGTACACCGGCGGATGCGGACGCTGCAGCGGCGGGAAGAGCAGCTTCGCGCCGCGCACCGTGAGGTGCTTGCCTTCAAAGTCGAACGCTTCGCCGGTGTGGCTGCGCGCCAGGATCTCGCGCCAGATGCGGATGAACTCCGCCGACTGCTCGTAGCGCTGCGCGTGGTCCAGGAAGACGCCGTCGCCTTCCAGCTCGGTCTGGTCGCCGCCCGTTACCAGGTTGATCAACAGGCGGCCGCCCGAGAGCCGGTCGAAGGTGGCGGCCATACGCGCGGCCAGGCTCGGTTGGTGCAGGCCCGGACGCACGGCCACCAGGAACTTCAGGCGCTGCGTCACCGGGATCAGGCTGGCGGCCACGACCCATGGGTCCTCGCAGGAGCGGCCGGTGGGGATCAGCACGCCTTCGTAGCCGAGGCTGTCGGCGGCGCGCGCCACCTGTTGCAGGTAGGCGTGATCCAGCTGGCGGGCGCCCTCGCTGGTGCCGAGGTAGCGGCTGTCGCCGTGGGTGGGGATGAACCAGAAGACGTTCAACGAAGGCTCCTTCTTATTTGGCGGATTCGGGGCGCCACACGATGTCGGCGACGCGCACCGGCTTCGGGATCAGGCCCAGCTTGTGGAAGCCGTCGGCCACGCGCTGCTGGTCGGCGACGATCGCGGGCGTGAGCGGTCCCACCGGCGACGGCGGGCGGCGCTGGACGAACAGGCTCACGACGCCGGCATCGAGGCCGCTGAAGTCCGACACCAGCTTGATCGCGGCCGGCCGGTTCTGCTGCACGATGCGGTCGGCGCGCGTGAGTTCCTCGAACAGCACGGCGAGGGCCCGCGGATGCTGCGTGGTGAAAGGACGCGAGGCGAGGTAGAACGAGTTGTTGCTGGAAAGGTCGCGTCCCGTCGCCAGCACGCGCGGCTTCAGCGCCAGTTCCGCTGCCGCATAGAACGGATCCCAGATCGCCCAGGCATCGACGCTCTTGCGCTCGAAGGCCGCGCGCGCGTCGGCCGGTGCAAGATAGGTCGGCTGGACATCGGACCATTGCAGGCCCGCCTTCTCCACCGCGCGCACCAGCAGGAAGTGGGCGCTCGATCCTTTCTGCAGCGCGATGCGCTTGCCCTTCAGGTCGGAGAGCTTGCGCAGCGGCGAGTCCTGCAGCACCAGGATGGCGGAGCTGTCCGGCTTGGGCGGCTCGGCGCCCACGTAGAACAGGTCCTTGCCGGCGGCCTGCGCGAACACCGGCGGCGAGTCGCCGGTGAGGCCGAACTCCAGGCTGCCCGCGGACAGCGCTTCCAGCAGCTGCGGGCCGGCGGGGAATTCGATCCACTGCACCTTGGCGTTCGGGAAGCGCTTTTCCAGCGCGCCTTCCTGCTTGAGGATCACCAGGTTGACGGCGGACTTCTGGTAGCCGATGCGCAGTTGCGCCGGGCCGTCGCCAGCCGGACGCGTCTGCGCCTGCGCGCCCACGCCCCAGACGGCAGCGGTGGTGGCCAGCACCTTCAGCGCGGTGCGGCGGGAGGAGTCGATCTTCTTCATGTTCACACCCCCGCCTTCCAGGTCGCTTCCTTCACCGACACGGCCTTCGGGATCAGCTTCAGCTGGTGGAAGGTGTCGGCGATGCGCTGCTGCTCGGCGACGACGGCATCGCTCAGGGGACGCACGTCGAACTGGTAGCGGCGCAGGCTCAGTTCCACCACGTCCACCGGCAGGCCCTGCAGCGGCGCGATCTGGTCCGCGGCCTGGCGCAGGTTGGCTTTCAGCCAGCGGCCCCGCTCCACCGAGTCCTCGAACACCGCGCGGATCACCTGCGGGTTCTTCTCGACGAAGTTGCGCTCGCCCAGGTAGAACTGGTGGTTGCTCGCCACCCCGGTGGCGTCGGCCAGCACGCGGGCCCCGATCTGCTTTTCGGCGGCGGCGGTGAAGGGGTCCCAGATCACCCAGGCGTCGACGTTGCGGCTCTCGAAGGCGGCGCGCGCATCGGCCGGCGGCAGGTACACCGGCGTGATGTCGGAGAACTTCAGGCCGTTCTTCTCCAGGATCTTCACCAGCAGGTAATGCACGTTGCTGCCCTTGTTGAGGGCGACCTTGCGGCCCTTGAGGTCGGCCACCGACTTGATCGCCGAGTCCTTGGGCACGACCACCGCCTCGGCCTGCGGCGCCGCCGGGTCGTGGCCGATGTAGTAGAAGCGCGCGCCGGCGGCCTGCGCGAAGATCGGCGGCGCCTCGCCGACGAAGCCGATGTCGACCGAGCCGACGTTGAGGCCTTCCAGCAGCTGCGGGCCGGCGGGGAACTCGACCCACTTCACGCCGAAGCCGAGCGGCGCGAGCTTTTTCTCGATGCTGCCCTGCGCCTTCTGCAGCACCAGCAGGCTGGCGCCCTTCTGGAAGCCGATGCGCAGTTCCTGCTTCGGTGCCTGCGCATAGGCAGTGGCCAGTAGAGCGAGGGAGGCGCCGGCCAGCAGGGTGCGGCGGCGGATGGACCAGGAGCGACTCATTTCTTGTTCCTTTTTTCGAATGCCGCAGGCAAGGCTTCGCCCTGCCGCGAGTGCGGCCTGCATCGACGTTGTCGGGAGATGGGGGAGTGGGACTTAGACGCTACATCGCACGTCGGCGAAGGCGACCGGCCGGAACACGGTAGCGACCGGTGCGTCGCGCTGCACTTCCTGCACCAGCGCGGCCACCGCTTCGTCGAGGCGGTCGGAGACATCGCCCGCGAGGTGATGCGCCCCCTCCGGGGTCAGCGTGACCTGCGAATCGGTGGCGTACACGCCGGGCAGGATGTGGCGCGCGCCGAGCGACTGCAGCACAGGGCGCAGCGCGTAGTCCAGCGCCAGCATGTGGTGCGGGCTGCCGCCGGTGGCGATCGGCAGCACGGTCTTGCCCTTGAAGGCCGTCTGCGGCAACAGGTCGAGGAAGACCTTCAGCACGCCGCTGTACGCGGCCTTGTAGACCGGCGTGGCGATCACCAGCGCGCGGGCCCGCGCCACCTGGTCCACCGCGGCGGCGACACTGCGGTGCGCGGCATCGGCCAGCAGCAGGGCCTGCGGCGAGAGATCGCGCACCTGCAGGCGCTCGACCTCGGGGCCGTGGCCCCGCAGGCGGTAGTTCACGGCGTCCAGCAGCGCGGCGGAGCGGGACCGCTCCGAGGGGCTGCCGGCGACGAGCAGGATGGACATGCGGGCTCTTCCTTGTTGGTATGCGATGGATTCTGGGAGCCCGCGGCCGCGAAGGGAACGATAGAGTTCTCATCAACATATCCGCATAAGCTCATCGCGTGAACGCCTGCCGGATGCCTTCGAGACCCTCCCGACCGAGGGCTAACCCGCAACGGCCTGTTCGGCTTCACGGGTACAACAGGCGCCCGAGGAGACACCCCATGAAGAAGATCCTTGCCCGCGCCGCCGCGCTCGTCCTCGCGGCCTGCGCCATCGCGCCTTCGCACGCGCGCGTGACGCGCATCGTCATCGACGAAACGCGGCCCCTGCCCGCCGCCGACTCGGGCGGCGTGCCCTTCGAGCAGGTCGCGGGCCGGGCTTTCGGCGAACTCGATCCCGCCTCCCCGGCGAACGCCCTCATCAACGACATCCAGCTGGTGAAGGAACAGGACGGCAAGGTCCGCTATGTCGCCACCTTCGTGCTCACCAAGCCGGTGGACATGGCGCGCGCCAGCGGCCTGATGTGGCACGAGGTGCCGAACCGCGGCGTGCGGCGGGCCAACGTGGTCGCCGAACGCGCCAACGGCGACATCGACCTGACGAGCGCCTGGCAGGGCGACAACTCGGGCGCCACCGCCGTGCGCCCGACCGCCGCCGTCACGCAACCGCACTGGCTGCAACTGCCCGTCGCGCGCAACCCGGACGGCTCGCCGATCCTGGGCGAAGTGTTCGGCCGCATCGTGAACCGCCACGGCCCCAACTCCCAGCCGCTGATCGTGCAGACCAACCCGGTGCCTTACCGGCCCGTGACCCTGGACACGCGCAATGCGCGGCTGGTGTCGCGCAGCGCGGAATCGACGCGCGGCGAAGTGATCGGTGAAACCGAGATCGCACCGGGCGACTGGGCGTGGGCGCGCTGCGACGCGAACAATCCCTTCCCCGGCACGCCCGACCCGCGGCAGGTCTGCCTGCGCAACGGCTTCGACCGCAGCAAGCTCTATCAGGTGACCTTCACGTCGGCCGAGCCCTACGCGCTGGGCATCGGCTTCGCGGCGTGGCGCGACGTCGGCATGTTCTTCAAGACCGCGCGCGCCGACGACACCGGCACGCCGAACCCGGTGGCGGGCGCGGTGACGCACAGCATCGGCCGCGGCGTCTCGCAATCGGGCAACTTCCTGCGCGGCTGGCTGCACCTGGGCTTCAACCGCGACGAGGCCGGGCGCCACGTGCACGACGGCCTGTGGCCGATCATCGCGGGGCGCCGCATCGCGCTGAACTTCCGCTGGGCGCAGCCCGATGGCGTGCTGGAGCTGTACCAGGCCGGCAGCGAAGGGCCGCAATGGTGGCTGCCGCATCCCGACCCGGTGCGCGGCGTGCCGGCGGTGGGCCTGCTCGATCGCTGCGCCGCCACCCGCACCTGCCCGAAGATCATCGAACACTTCGGCTCCGCGGAAGTGTGGGCGCTGAAGCTCACGCCCGAGTGGGTGGGCACCGACGCGCGGCGCGATTTGCCGCTGCCGTCGAACGTGCGCCGGTACTACATCGCGAGCTCCAATCACGGCGGCGGCGCCGGCGGCTTCGACACCAGCGTACCCGGCGCGGCCCTGCCCTCCGTCGGCGCGAACTGCCCGGGCAACAACTACGGCACCGGCATCCTGCCCGCCAATCCCGTGCCGCACACGGAGACGGTGAATGCGATCCGCGTGCACTTCCGCAATTGGGTGATGAAGAACATCGAGCCGCCGCCGAGCCGCTGGCCGCGCCTGGCGGATGGCACGCTGGCCGCGGCGCACAAGGCGGCGATCGGCTTCCCCACGCTGCCACAGCTGCGGGCCGGCGTGCCCGAGACGGACTTCATCATGCCGGTGCTCGACTACGACTGGGGCCCGGACTTCCGCCCCGCCGACGGCTCCGGCGTCGCCGGCAAGGCGCCGCCGCCGATCCGGCAGGTGCTTGCGATGTACGCGCCCAAGGTGGATGCCGACGGCAACGAGCTCGGTGGCGTGCCGGTGGTGCTGCTCGATGCACCGCTGGGGACGTATCTGGGATGGAACATCACGGCGGGTGGCGAGCGGCCGTTCCACCAGGGGCAGATCTGCAACTACGTGGGCGGCATGATCCCCTTCGCGAGGACGCTCGCGGATCGGCAGGCCAATGGCGATCCGCGGCGCTCGCTGGAGGAGCGGTACGGGAGCCATGCGGGGTATGTGGATGCAGTACGCAAGGGCGTGGCGCGGGCGCAGGGGGCGGGGTTCCTGTTGCCTGAAGATGGGGAGCGGTTGATCCGGGAGGCGGAGGCGAGCAAGGTGCTGCGCTGACGAACCTTCCATGCCCTGGTTCCCCGCCTCCGCGGGGATGACGGATTCCTTGTAGGGTGGGCAAGCTCCGCTTGCCCACCATCGCGCTCAATAATCCGCGTCGAACTCGCTCTTCGGCACCAGGTTGGTCATGGCGCGGAAGACGCCGATCACCAGCAGAAGCTGCCCCGCGAACAGCAGCGGCAGCGGCACGATCTGCGCCACCAGCGCCGGCGCCGGGGCCAGCAGGCTGTCCTTTTCGATCGCGAACCAGCCGAGCGCGGTGACGACCAGGCCGGTCGCCACGGCCGCACCCAGCGCGTACACGACGATCCCGGCCGCGAGCAGGTGCCCACCGCGGCGCGGAAAGAGCAGCCGGCGATGCAGCTTGGTGGAGTGCGCGAACAGCGCCACGGCCGCCAGCGCGATCAGCAGTTCCCCGACCCAGCGGAACAGGCCCACCCGCGTGCCGAACTGGCGCAGCACCTCCAGCGAGTCCAGCGCCGACAGGAACGACATCATCAGCAGCACGAGGCCGACGAACAGGCGCTTCATCGCTCTTTCCTCCGCCGCCGGGGCGCCGGTGCCTCTTCCTGCACAGGCCCGTCGAGATGCATCAGCAGGCCGACCATCGCCACCAGCACGCCGAAGCGCGCCGCCAGTTCGACGCCATCGAGCAGCGACACGTGCGAGATCGAGGCCGGCAGCAATCCACCCCCGGCGATCGCTTCGCGCGCGTACACGGTGGCGAGGTCGAGCGACCAGTTCACGTGCAGCAGCAGGAACACCAGCGAGGACAGGCCCAGCGCCGCGACCCACGCGCTCCACGACGGAATGCGATGCTCCAGGCGGCCGTCGCGGAACATCAGCAGGGCCGGCACCATGGCCACCACCACGCACAGCGCGGCCAGGTCGGCGCCGGGCACGTGCAGGTTCACCGGGTCCACGCCGGTTTCCTTCAGCAGCCATTTCAAGGGGAACAGAAGGGACAGCAGCACGGCCAGTCCCAGCAAGACGAATGCTTTTCGCAGCACGGTGCGCTCCTCCCGCATCTTCGTGGCGACCGTTATAGCCGCGCGTCGGCGGGATGGCCGGGCCGCGACGATGAACGCGGCGCCGCGCCGGCGGGAGTGGCGCGATCCGTGAGGAATGCCGCAGCGCTCAGGCCGCGAGTTCTTCGCGCACGGCAGCCAGCGCGGCCCGCAGGTCGCCCACGACGATGCGGCAGGGCACGGCCAGCATCAGGTTCAGCGGCAGGCCGAACTCCTCCAGTTCCCAACCCTGCGCGTCCTTGCCGCCCTGGCCCAGGGCATGCGGATGGCGCCCGGCGATGCGTGCGGCGAAACTGCCCTGCTCCGGCACGTAGCCCACCACCTTCTTGCCGCGCGCGACGGCGTAGCCCACCTCGAAGCAGGTACCGCTGTCCGGCTCCGGGCCGCGGAAGAAGTCGAGGTTGGCCAGCACCGCATCGCACGCGTCGACGTGCGCCACGTTGGCGCGATAGATGTGCGCGGCGAGCGCCGGCGGCGTCGGCAGTTGCGGCAGCGAATCGGAGAGCGGGAAGACGGCATCGAAGCCATGCTCGGAGCAAAGTGCGACAAGGCGGCGGCCATGTTCGGCGGCGTCGGGCCGGAAGACGTCGGGTCCGGCGAGATAGAGGCGGTGGCGGGTCACCGCCCGATTGTGCGACGCCGCCGCTCATCCCGTGCAATAAGCCGCTGGTCTTCCGGTCATCCGCCCAAAGGAGTGAGGCAGGATTTCCCTTCGGCCGGTCTAATCCATACGCTTCAGGAACAGGAACATCCCCAGCATGAACGTACCGCGACTGCGCATGGGCCTCGTCGGCTTCCACGAGGAGGACTACCTCCTGTCGCTGCTGCGAACCCGCGCGGTGGTGCTATGGGAGCGGACCTCCCCCGCGGACGCCGACGCCCTGTGGGTGTGCGGGGAGTCGAGCCGCGCGCTGCCGGACGGCCTGGTGGGCATCACCACCTGGCCCGGCCGGGGCGAACTCAAACTCGACCTGAGCGCACTGGAGCGGCCGACCTTCTTCACGCTGCCGGTGCCGGATCCCGACGTGCGCCCCCCACTCAGCTTCGATCCGCGTTCGGCGGCCAGCGTGAATTCCGCGCTGCGGCGCGCCGAGGCAGTGCTGCAGCCGCTGATCATGAAGCTCGCGCTTGCCGGCGAGATCGCTCGGCTGCTGCCGCAACTCAGGGCGCACACCTATCACCTGGCGCTCGACGGCCGCCTGATCGGCGTGGTGAACATGGGCGGCACCATCGGCCTGGATTCCAGCGTGCGCGTGCCGCAGTTGAAGCAGGCCATGTGGCGGCCGCTGCCCAAGACGGCGAACTCGATCCCGCAACACTTCCTCACCACGAGCTTCGCCGAGGTGCTGTGGACCTACGTCAATCGCGCGGAGATCGACCTGCTGCCCGCGCGCTACCGGCGGGCCCTGCTGTACTTCCGCGCGCTGCCGCGCGTGCCGCAGCGGCTGATGAAGGACACGCACTACGTGGTGCTGTCCGAGCTGGGCGCCGAGCCACAGTCCTTCGACCAACTGCGGCACAACGTCGGCCTGAGCGAAGAGGCCCTGGCCAACACGCTGGCGGCCCTCTACTACGCCGGCGCGATCACCACCAACCCGGTGCGGGCAGCCAAGGGCGCGACCCGGCGCGTGCCCGAGGCGGAGTCGGCCAGCGAACTGCGTCAATCGATGTTCCCGCCGGAGGAGTCCCATCCCTTCTCCTCCTTTCTCGGACGCGAGGACCGGCCGACCATCCCCGCGCCGCTGGAACCGCCGCCCGATACCGAATGAGCCGCGCGCCTCACTCGTTGCTGCATTCCAGCAGGTAGCCCAGGCCGCCCACGCGGTACCAGTGGTAGCCGTAGGGCTCCATCACGATGGTGTGCACGCCGCGCCCGTTGGCTTCGCTGTGGTCCTGCGTGAGCAGGTTCACCAGGTGGCGGCCCTTCTCGTCGCCCACGCGCAGCTGGATCTCGGTGGACTCGCTGCCCAGGTTGTGGATGGTCACCACCGCGTTGTTGCGCCAGTCGTAGCGGATCGCCAGCACGCCGGTATAGCCCGTGTCCAGCACCTTGAAGTCGCCCCAGCCGATCTCGGGCACTTCCTTGCGCATGCGGATGATGCGCTCCGTCCAGTTCAACAGCGAGCTGGCATCGCGGCGCTGGTCGGCGGCGTTGATCTTGTGGAAGCTGTAAGGGCCCTGCTCAATGACGGGCAGCACCGGCTTGTTCGAGCGCGTGAAGCCCGCCAGCGGCTCGGTGGACCACTGCATCGGCGTGCGCGCGCAATTGCGTTCGGGCAGCGTCAGGTCGTCGCCCATGCCCAGCTCGTCGCCGTAGCGGATCACCGGCGTGCCGGGCAGCGTGAACAGCAGGCTGTAGGCCATCTCCAGCCGGCGCCAGTCGCCGCGCAGCATGGGCCCGAGGCGGCGGCGGATGCCGCGGTCGTACAGCTGCATGTCCTTGTCGGGTCCCATGTCGTCGAAGACGGCCTGGCGCTGGTCCTCGGACAGGCGCCCGAGATCGAGCTCGTCGTGGTTGCGCAGGAAGTGGGCCCACTGCGCGTTGGCCGGACGATCGCGCGTCTGCTCCAGCGCCTTCACCAGCGGCCGCGTGTCCGCGGTGGCCAGGGCGTGGAACACGCGCTGGTTCACCCAGAAGTTGAACATCATCTGCAGCCGGTCGCCGTCTTCGCCGAAGTAGTGCTGGTTGTTCTTCGGTTCGACGTTCGCCTCGGCCAGGATGATCGCGTCGCCGCGCCGCCATTGCAGGAACTCGCGGAACTCGCGCAGCATCTCGTAGCGCAGGCGGTGCCGCGGCTGCGGCCCCTTGGTGGAGATCACGAAGGGCATCGCGTCCATGCGGAAGCCGCACACGCCCAGCTCCAGCCAGAAGCCCATGATCTTGCGGATCTCGGCCAGCACCAGCGGGTTCTCGGTGTTGAGGTCCGGCTGGAACTCGTAGAAGCGATGGAAGTAGTACTGCCCCGCCACGGGGTCGCGCGTCCACGTCGTCTTCTGCACGCCGGGAAACACCATGCCCTCGTCGGCGTTCTCCGGCTTCTTGTCGGACCACACGTAGAAGTCGCGGTACTTCGAGTCCGGATCCTTGCGCGCTTCCTGGAACCAGGGATGCTGGTCGCTGGTGTGGTTCACGACCAGGTCGATCATCACGCGGATGCCGCGCTGCTCCGCCTGGTTGGTGAATTCCACGAAGTCGCCGAGCGTGCCGAAGCAGGGATCGACCTGGTAGAAGTCGCTGATGTCGTAGCCGTCGTCGCGCCGCGGGGACTTCTGGAAGGGGCCGAGCCAGATGCAGGTGATGCCCAGGCCATGCAGGTAGTCGAGCCGCCGGGCCAGGCCCTCGAAATCGCCGATGCCGTCGGCGTTCGAGTCCATGTAGGTGCCGACGTGGACGCTGTAGATGACGGCGTTCTTGTACCAGAGGTCCTTGATCATCGAAGGCTCCGCGGGCGGGCGATGGAGCCCGTGGGCGCGGAGTATGCGATGGGGCGGCGGTCCCGTGGGCGGGTCACGGGCGCTGTAACGTCCTGATTCCAAGGCCGAGCACTCCAGTATTCCTTTCCCCTTCCCCTCCGGGGGAGGGTTGGGGTGGGGGCGCTCCGGTCCCTATCGCTGCTGCGCCCCGACCGGCGCCGTCCAACCTGGCCCATCCCGAACCGGACTGCAG
>NZ_DASVNN010000101.1:0-40258 GCF_036383835.1 Ramlibacter sp. | reverse complement strand
CCGTTCATGGCGAAGGGCCGGCCGGTGATCTCGTAGGGCAGGGCGATCCATTCCTGCCCTTCGCCGCTGACCCACAGCTCGCCGTCGCGCGGCCGCGCGCGGCTCTGGCCGGCGCGCGCCTGCAGCCATTGCGGCCACAGGCCCAGCGGATCGGAAGCGAAGTCGGCCAGCCGCGCGCCGACGCCCGGCTGGTGCAGCAGCGCGAGCGAGCGCTGCACCAGCGTGGCCGGCGGTGCACGCTCGAGTTCGTGGCGTTGCGCGGGTGTCAGCAGCCGCATGCGCCAGGGCTCGTAGAACTGCAGGACCGCATCGGCCTGCACGCCGGCGCCGGCGCCGGCCTTCAGCGGCGCACCGGCCTGCGCCATCGAAGCGCGCCACGCGACGGCCGCGCGCTGCGCGGAAGCCCAGTCCGGTGCGCCGAGCAGCACCACCACCTGGCGCGACACGCCCTGGGCCAGCAGCTCGCTGGCCCGCGCGACTTCCGGCGACTGGCGCGAGGCGGGCAGCAGCGCGAGCACGTCGGTGTCGAGGCGGCCGGCACGCCAGAACTGGAACTGGTGCACGGCGATCAGCAGCACGCAGGCAAGCCAGAACCAGCCGGCGAGCTTCCAGCGCCCACCGGGGATCGAAGGGAGCCGGGTCAGCTCCTCCGGGGAATGCAACAGGCCGGGATCACTCAAACTGGGCCTCCTCGTCGACGCGCAGCGCCGTGTCCGCGGCGTGGCGCGACAGGCGGATCTGCGTCGCATCGCCGCCCGCTTCCTGCAGGCGCACGCCGCGCAGGAAGCGATCGCCCTCCAGCTCGATGCGGCCGACCCAGCGGGCCATGCCCGCATCGCGCGGCTGCAGTGCGAGGCGCCAGCCTTCGCGGCCGGCCAGCTCGCCATCGATCTGGAAGCGCTGCACCAGCAGGGCGAGGTCCGCGGCCATCACGCCGAACAGCGTCTCGCTGATGGTGCGCACCGCCGGTTCCTCGCTCGCGTTCAGCACCCGCGCGATGCTGCCGTCGGCCTGGCGCGCCAGCACGCGGTCGCGCGTGACCACCAGCGTGGACGCGAAAGGCGATTGCGTGCGCCACAGCACGCCGCGCCGCCGCGACACGGTGAATTCGCCGCTGGACACCAGCGGATGGCGAAAGCCCTTGACCGTCTTGCGCTGCTCGAAGGCACCGCGCAGCACGGGGTCCTGCGCGAGGCGCTCGCGCACTTCGCGCAGCAACGGGGACGCCTCGCTGGCCCACAGCGACGGGGTCGCCAGCGCGGCGAGGCAGAAAGCGCGGCGCGTGGTCATGTTTTCACTCCCAGCTGCCGCCACAACACCGGCGGGCACACGTACAGCATCTCGCGCGTCTTCATGTCCACGGCGACCTGGATGGTGCTGGCCTCGGTGAGCTTGCGGCCGCTGGCCGCGTCGCGGATCGCATAGACGATCCGCAGCCGGTTTTCCCATTCCACGATCTCGGCGCGCACGACCAGGCGCTGGCCCAGTTCGGCCGGGCGCACGTACTTCAGCCGCATGTCGACGATCGGCCAGCCGTAGCCGGAGGCGCGCATGCGGGGATAGTCGTAGTCGAACTTGCCCAGCAGCGCGGTGCGGGCCACTTCCAGGTACTTCACGTAATGGCCGTGCCACACGATCTCCATCGGATCGATGTCGTAGAAGGCGGGCACCACCTCCACTTCGTGGCTGAGGTCAGGGTTCATGCGGTGGAACCTCGGACGGCGCGCTTCGGCGCCGCCCAGAAATCGAAGAAGTTGAACCAGTCGTAGGGCGAGCGCACCAGCAGCGCCGCCAGGCGGCGGGCGAAGGCTCCAGCGCAATCACGCAGGGCCTGATCGCGCGCCACGCGCGGCAGCTCCAGCCGGTCGGCGAGCGTCTCGAAGCGCACGACGTGGCCCTCGCCCTCGCGGATGCAGCCGAGGAACAGCAGCGGGCAGGCGAGCAGCGAAGCGAGCACGTAGGCGCCGACCGGAAAGGCGGCCGGCGCGCCGAGGAAGTCCACCGTCGCCGTGCGCCCGGCGTCCACCGGCACGCGGTCGCCGGCGATCGCGACGAACCCGCCGGCGCGCACGCGCTGCTCCAGTTCGACGGCGGTGGCGGCGGTGACCGACGTGACCTGCAGCAGTTCCACATGCGTATCGGGATCGAGCCGGCGCAGGATGCGGTTGAAGCGCTCGGCATGGCGCGTGTGCACCAGCACCGTGAGCCGCAGCTTCGGCATGCGCGTGGCGAGCGCCTGGCACAGCTCCAGGCAGCCGACGTGCGCGGTGACCAGCAGCGCGCCACGGCCGGCGGCGAGCAGGGCGTCGACCTGCTCCTGGCCCTCGACGCGCACGCGCTGCCAGGGATAACGGCCGGCCGTGGCGAGCAGCTTGTCCAGCAGCGTCTCGGCGAAGGCCAGCAGGTGGCGCAGCCAGTGCCGCGCGCCGGGCTCGGCGCCGATCGCGCCGTGGGCGGCCTGCATGCGGCGCAGGTAGTCCAGCGAAGCGCGGCGCGCACGCGGTTGCGTGCAGGCATAGAACAGCACCACCGGCCACAGCAGCGCCCTCAGCACGCGGCGGCCGGCGAGGCGGTGCACGCCATAGAGCGCCCAGATGCCGCCGGCGAAGGTGGACTCGCCGATCGCGGCCCAGTGGGTCGCCCGTGCCTCGCTCATGCCGCCACCTTGCGCCACAGCAGCAGCGGCGAGCGCCACAGCATGCCGAAGAAGAGCCGCGCGTGCATCGAAGAGATCCGCACGTTGTCGCTCCACATGCGGAAGTGCGAGATGCCGTCCTGCGGATAGGTGACGCGCGTGGGCTGGTTGACCACGGGCACGCCGCGCCAGTGCAGCCGCACGATCACGTCGCTGTCGAAATCCATCCGGCTGCCGATGCGCGCCGCGTCCAGCAGCGGCAGCAGGCTCGCCAGCGGATACAGGCGGAAGCCGCACATGGAGTCGCGGATGTCGAAGGACAGCGTGTTGATCCAGACCCAGACGTGCGTCGCGTAGCGGCCGTAGAGGCGGCCGCGCGGCACGCTGGCGTCGTAGATGGGGCAGCCGGCGATGACCGCATCGGGCCGGGCGCGCGACTGCGCGAGGAACCGCGGGATGTCGCCGCAGGCATGCTGGCCGTCGGCGTCGATCTGCAGCACGTGCGTATGGCCGCGCGCGGCGGCGGCGCGGAAGCCGGCGATCATGGCCGCGCCCTTGCCCTGGTTGTGCGGCAGCCGCAGCAGAGTCACGCGATCGGGCGCGTCGGCGACGACCTCCTGCAGCCGGCGCGCGCAGAAGGGCTCGCTGCCGTCGTCCACCAGGATCACGCGCAGGCCGTGCGACAGGATCTGCCGCGTCACCCCGCCGATGGTGGCCGGGTGGTTGTAGACCGGGACGACCGCGACGGGATCAAGCATCGCCGCCCCCGAATACCAGGCGGCCGCTGGCGTGCGGCCCGCTCGCGGAGACATAGCGGAAGGCGAGTTGGCCCGTTGCCGCATTCCAGTCGAGTTGCAGCTGCAACGCGGTTCCCGGCAGCACCGGCGACTGGAACTTCAGCTGCTCGGCGCGCAGGAAGGTCCTGGGCAGGGCGAAGGCTTCGCGGCCGAACTGCACCACCCAGTCCATCTGCACGACGCCCGGCAGCAGCGGGGCACCGGGGAAGTGGCCGTCCAGCACGCGCAGGTCGGGGCGGATGTCGAGCACCGCCAGCGCCTGCGCCGCATCGCGGCGTTCCCAGCGCACCGGCGGCAGCTCCGGCTGGAACAGCGCGGTGAGCAGCGCCTCGGTCGCCTTGCCCTGCGAATTCACCGGCAGCTCGCGCACGTAGCGGAAGCGCCGCGGCAGCACCACGCGCTCGAAACCTTTCAGCAGTTCGCGCCGCAGCGTGTCGTTCAGCGCGCGCTTGCCGCCGGCGCGCAGCGCCGTCCAGCCGCGTTCGCTGGGCACCGCGACGACGCCCAGCCGCGCGCCACCGTCTTCGGGCACCAGCAGGGCTTTCGCCTCGACGAGTTCACCGGTCGCCACCAGCGCTTCTTCCAGCGCCACCAGCGACACGCGCTTCTCCTCGATCTTGGCGATGCGGTCCGCGCGGCCCTGCAGCAGGAAGCGGCCGCCTTCCAGCGCCTTCACGCGATCGGAGGTCTCCCACCAGTCGTCGCCGTCGAGGTGCTTCGACTGCACGCACAGCGTGTCGTCCTTCAGTTTCCATTGCACACCCGGCAGCGGTGTCCACGCGTCGCCGTCGAAGGCACGCTGGCGCCACGCCACGCCGCCGGTTTCCGAGCTGCCGTACACCTCGATCGGCGACTGCGCGAGCAGCGCGTGCGCCTGCTGCGCCGACTCGGGCGGCAGCGGGCCGCCGGAGGAGAAGATCGCCTGCAGCTGCGCGCGCGCCGGCGCCCAGTCCAGCGTGTCCGGGAGGCGCTTCAGGTGCGCGGGACTCGACACCAGCACCGCGGGCTGGCGCGCGAGGCGCTCGGCCATCTGCTCCGGATACACCAGCTTCTCGATCGCGACACGGCGTCCCGCGGCGAGCGGCCAGAGCGTGACGAACAGCAGGCCGTAGATGTGCTGGTGGCTCACCGTGGAGAACACCACTGCGTCCGGCGACAGGCGCGGGCCGAACACGGCGTCGAGGTGCTGGATCTCCGCATCGAGCTGGGCGAGCCGCTTGTGGATCGCGAGCGGCTGGCCGCTGGAGCCGGAGGTGTGGATGACGATCCGCGACTCGCGCAGGTCCAGTTCGCGCAATCCGCTCGCCGGCGCGGCCGCCGGCTGCAGCGCGCCCGGCAATTCGCCCGCGCAGGCATCCACCTGCGGCAGCAGGCGGGCGACCGTCGCCGGCTGCGCATCGCCCGGCAGCACCGGCTGCTTGCCCGCGTGCAGGGCGCCGAACAGCGCCGCGGCGAAGTCGTAGGCGTCGTCGAAGAAGAGGGCGATGCGCGAACCCGGCACGGCGGCGAAGCTCGCCTGCCAGCGGGCGACATCGCGCGCGAACTGCGCATGCGGGATCGCCTGGCCGGCGCGCACGGCGACCCCGCGCTCGTGCGCCGCCGGCAGCGCCGCGCGCGTCAGCGGGAGCCATTCAACCATGCGAAGCCCCCGCCGCCAGCCGCGCGCGCATGCGCTGGCGCAGCAGCCATTCGGCGATGAAGAAGGTGCCGATCAACAGGTAGGAGAGCAGGCCGTTGTACAGCAGCCAGAGCCGGTCGCTGGCCCACAGCGCCGTCGCCGCCGACAGCGCGCCGTTGGTCACGAAGAACGCGCACCAGGCGGCGGTCACCTTGCGCGTGTAGGCCACGCCTTCGGGCGGCAGCTGCGGCTCGCGGAGGCGCGCGATGCGCTCGATCACGGTGGGCCCGCGCCACAGGCTGGCGGCGAACACCGCCAGCAGCACCGCGCTCACCATCACCGGATAGAGCTTCAGCGGCAGCCAGCTGCCCGCCAGCGTCGTCGCGGCGCCGAGCAGCAAGGCGCCGCCAGCGGCGACCAGCCACATCGCGTCGCGCGCGCCCGCCGCGCGCAGCAGCATCAGCGCCGCGAGGCCGAGGGCCAGCCACAGCGGATCCCAGCGGCCGAACCCCAGGTAGACGAGCAGCGGGTAGGCCGCGGTCGCGACCGTCGCCAGCAGTTGCAGGGGCCTGCGCACTTAGGCCGGCGCCGGGTTGTTCAGGAGGTTGTGCAGCGCGTCCACCACGTCGCCCACCGTGCGCACCTGCTTGAACGCTTCCGGCTCGAGCCGGCGGCCCGCCACCGGCTTGAGCTGCACGATCAGGTCGACGGCGTCGATGCTGTCGATCTCGAGGTCGTCGTACAGCTTCGCCTCGAGCGTCACCCGCGCGGGGTCGATCTCGAAGGTCTCCTCCATGATGCGGGCGATGCGTTGGTGGATGTCGTCCTTGGTCATGGGCTATCCCTTCTGCGCGATGGGCGCGCCGGCGCGCGCGGCCGCGACGAAGCGGGCCAGCGCGGCGACGCTGCTGAAATGGCGGCGGGTCTCGGCGGCGTCGGCGGACATCTGCACGCCGTAGCGCTTCTGCAGCGCCACGCCGAGCTCCAGCGCGTCGATCGAATCGAGGCCCAGGCCTTCGACGAACAGCGGCGCGTCGGTGGCGATGTCCTCCGGCCGCACGTCCTCCAGCGAAAGGGAGGAGATGATCAGTTCCTTGATCTCTTGTTCAAGCGCTTGCAAGTTCGTGCTCTCTCGAAAAATGGTCGGTCAGGTGCCGGTTCAGGTGGCGCGCGGCCAGGGCCGGGTGCGCGGCGCCTTCGATGAAGGGCGTGATCGCGATCGTCTCGTCGACCTCGACGCGGAAATGCGGGCGCGTGGCGGGCACGCGCCACCACTTCTCGCCCTTGGCCAGCGTGGGCGGCGAGCAGCGGATGCGCACCGGCGTGACGTCCAGCTCGCCGTGCACCGCCACGCGCGCGGCGCCGCGCTCCAGTTTCAATGGCGCGCCGGGAACGCTGCGCGTGCCCTCGGGAAAGATGATCAGGTTGCTGCCGGTGCGCACCGAGCGCAGGCAGTCCGCGAGCAGGCCCTCGCCGCCGTCGTTCAGCACGAAGCCGGCGGCGCGCACCGGCCCGCTCGTGAAGGGATTGCGCCCGAGCGCGCTCTTGACGATGCAGTCGCCCTGCTCGATGACGGCCATCAGCAGCACCACGTCGATCAGCGTCGGATGGTTGGCGAGGATCAGGCGGCCGCCGCCGCGCAGGCGCTCCAGGCCGCGCACTTCCAGCGTGAGCACGCCCAGCGCGCGCATCAGGCCGACGAAGAAGCGGAAGGTGGCGCGGATCACGTCGCGCGCGATGCGCACGCGCTGCTCGCGGTCGCGCACGCAGAGGTTCAGCAGCGGGAACACCGCGAGGCGCAGCAGCAGGCCGCCGAGGCCGAAGGCGGCGAAGCTCAGGCCGGTGGCGATCACGCGCCAGCCGCGGTCCAGCCGCTCACGCATGGCGGCTCCAGGTCCAGCGGGTGCCTTCGCTGCAGGCGGAAGCGCTGGGCGCATCGGACAGCGCGAAGCGCAGGGCCTGCAGGCCGAAGGGCAGCGCCGAGGGCCTGGAGTCGTCGGCGGTCCAGGTGAGTTCGCAATGCGGCTCGCCTTCCCTGGCGGCCGTCACGCGCCAGGCCCATGCATACGCGCCGGGCGCCTCGCGCTCGAAAGCCGCGTACTCTCCCGGCAGCGGCGCCTCGTAGCAGACCAGCAGCACGCGCGGCGCGCCGTCGGCCAGCAGGGCGGCGGCCTCGAGCAGGCCGGCCGCCGCGCTCGCGGGACCGGCAGCGATGCTGCTGTAGGGCGCGCCGTCGCGGCGCGTGATCGAGTACATGGCGCCGATGGCGTTGTGGACGGACAGGGCGAAATCGGTGGGCGAGGCGGCACCGGTCGCGGCGAACTCCCCGAGCAGCTGCAGGCAGCGCTGGGCATCGCCATGGCCGGAGGCGAACACCACGGGAGTGGACGGGTCGGGTGCGTGCACGTTCCAGGCGGCCTGCGCGGCCGCGCGTCCGAGGGCGTTGAGGCGCCGCCGCTGCATGGCGGGCATCTCTTCCAGCTTCGCTTCCAGGCTTCCCTGCGGGCACCAGGGCTCGCGTGCCCATTCCCGCCACTCCGCCGGCGTGTGCAGGCCGGGGGCGCAAGCCGCCCAGTCCTCGATCGCGAAGCGCACACCCATCTGGCCCCTCCCGGGCTTTGCTCATCCTTGCCGGGCGATGTTAATGGATGTGTCTTCGAAGCCTCCTCCTCCAGATGTAAGAGCGTCGCCGGGGGGCCAAGAATCATCCATTTGGCGCCGCCCGCGTCGGAAATCGGAGACAGGCGGCGGCCGGGTACCATGGAGGGCTTCGCTACGCAGATCACCGTACTAGGGTTTCCACCCGGGCCGAGGTCTACAATCCCGAACCCCTTAGGTATCAGCCCCTAGAACAAGCGGGCGTCCGCAGTCGGCGCCCAGGAGACCGGATCCATGTCCAATCCCACTTCCCCGGTGACCCGCGACAAGCGCGCCGAACTTCGCCTGGCCGCCCTCGAGTACCACGAGAAGCCCACCCCCGGCAAGGTCGCGATCGCCGCGACCAAGCAACTCGTCAACCAGCACGACCTGGCCCTGGCCTACTCGCCCGGCGTCGCCGCGCCCTGCGAGGAGATCGTCAAGGACCCGGCCAATGCCTTCCGCTACACCGCGCGCGGCAACCTGGTGGCGGTGATCACCAACGGCACCGCCGTGCTGGGCCTGGGCGACATCGGTCCGCTGGCCGCCAAGCCGGTGATGGAAGGCAAGGGCGTCCTGTTCAAGAAGTTCGCCGGCATCGACGTGTTCGACATCGAGATCGCCGAGAAGGACAACCTCGACAAGCTGGTCGACGTGATCGCGGCGCTGGAGCCCACCTTCGGCGGCATCAACCTGGAAGACATCAAGGCGCCGGACTGCTTCTACGTCGAGCGCAAGCTGCGCGAGCGGATGAAGATCCCGGTCTTCCACGACGACCAGCACGGCACGGCCATCACGGTCGCCGCGGCCATCATCAACGGCCTGAAGGTGGTCGGCAAGGACCTCAAGAGCGTCAAGCTGGTGACCTCCGGCGCCGGCGCCGCCGCGCTGGCCTGCCTGGGCCTGCTGCTGAAGCTGGGCGTGCCGCGCGAGAACATCTTCGTGACCGACCTGGCCGGCGTGGTCTACAAGGGCCGCAAGGAATTGATGGACCCGGACAAGGAGCAGTTCGCGCAGGACACCCCGGCGCGCACGCTCACCGAAGTCATCGAGGGCGCCGACGTGTTCCTGGGCCTGTCCGCCGGCGGCGTGCTCAAGCCCGAGATGGTCAAGAAGATGGCGGCCAAGCCGCTGATCCTCGCGCTGGCCAACCCGAACCCGGAGATCTCGCCGGAAGACGCCAAGGCGGCGCGCCCCGACTGCATCATCGCCACCGGCCGCACCGACTACCCGAACCAGGTCAACAACGTCCTGGTGTTCCCCTACATCTTCCGCGGCGCGCTCGATTCCGGCGCGACCACGATCACCATGGAAATGGAGATCGCCGCGGTGCACGCCCTCGCCGAGCTGGCGCAGGCGGAGCAGAGCGAAGTGGTGGCGGCGGCCTATGCCGGGCAGCAGCTGTCCTTCGGTCCCGAGTACCTGATCCCCAAGCCGTTCGACCCGCGGCTGATGATGAAGATCGCCCCGGCGGTCGCGAAGGCGGCGCAGGAGAGCGGCGTGGCGCTGCGCCCGATCCAGGACATGGACGCCTACCGCGAGAAGCTGCAAAGCTTCGTCTACGCCTCGGGCACCACCATGAAGCCGATCTTCGCGCTGGCCAAGACGGCGGCGAAGAAGAAGGTGGCCTTCTGCGAGGGGGAGGAAGAACGCATCCTGCGGGCCGCGCAGATCGTGGTCGACGAGAACGTGGCCCGTCCGACCCTGATCGGACGGCCGCAGATCATTGCCCAGCGCATCGAGAAGTTCGGCCTGCGCCTGCAGGAGGGCCGCGACTACGACGTGGTCAACACCGACTACGACGAGCGCTACCGCGACTTCTGGCAGACCTACCACCGCATGACCGAGCGCAAGGGCATCACGGTGCAGATGGCCAAGATCGAGATGCGCCGCCGCCTGACGCTGATCGGCGCGATGCTGCTGCAGAAGGACCAGGTCGACGGCATGATCTGCGGCACCTGGGGCACCACCGACATGCACCTGCGCTACATCGACCAGGTGATCGGCAAGCGCGCCGGCTGCAACACCTATGCCTGCATGAACGGCCTGATGCTGCCCGGCCGCCAGGTGTTCCTGGTCGACACGCACGTCAACTACGACCCGACCGCGGCACAACTGTCCGAGATCACCGTGATGGCGGCCGAGGAGATGCTGCGCTTTGGCGTGAAGCCGAAGGTCGCCCTGCTGAGCCACTCGAACTTCGGCAGCAGCAACCAGCCGAGCGCCCTGAAGATGCGTGAAACGCTGGGCCTGCTGCAGGCCGAGGCGCCCTGGCTGGAAGTGGACGGCGAGATGCACGGCGACATCGCGCTGGACGGCCATGCCCGCGAGCAGCTGATGCCGCACAGCAGCCTGTCGGGCGACGCCAACCTGCTGGTGCTGCCCAACATCGACGCCGCCAACATCAGCTACAACCTGCTGAAGACGGCGGCCGGCGGAAATATTGCCATCGGCCCGGTGCTGCTGGGAGCGGCCAAGCCGGTGCACATCCTGACGGCGAGCACCACGGTGCGCCGCATCGTCAACATGGCGGCCCTCACCGTCGCCGACGCGAACGCTGCACGCTAAAGGCCTATTGCAGGAGCTGGCGCTAACTTAAATGGCGGCGGCTGGCCCTGCAATGGCCTTGCCGGCTGCCCATTCATTGTGCAGCCGGCTTGCCTTTCGGTCACCGATACGTCACACTACCGCGCTTGAAGTTTCCGGGTTTACCCGGGGATGGAAAGGGTGCCATCCCCCAAAGGGATGGTCCCGGAGTGCCCGGCGGGTGAAACCGCCGGGGTGGCGTCCCTTGAAGATCTCCCAGAAGGTCCGTTCATGGCCCGATTCGCGGCAATCAAGTCAGCGCTGACTGGCGCTCTCCTCGCCGCCGCGATCACCGGCCCCGCCCAGGCGCAGTTCTCGGGCTGGAAGGAACGGACCGTCCCCGCCGCAGCGGCCACGGTGCACGTCACCGAGCTGCCCGCGCAGGGCCGGGAGACCTATGGACTGATCCGCCAGGGCGGACCTTTTCCGTACGGCAAGGACGGCACGGTGTTCGGCAACCGGGAGCGCCAGCTCCCGATCGAGAAACGCGGCTACTACCGCGAATACACCGTGAAGACGCCAGGATCCCGCGACCGGGGCGCCCGGCGCATCGTGTGCGGTGGGCCCGTGAAGGCGCCGCACGCCTGTTATTACACCGCCGACCACTACGCCAGTTTTCGCCAGATCGTGGAGTGACCCGAAAAATGAAGCGGGACCTGTTTTTGACAACCGAGAAAGAAACGGAGATGGAGCAAGCCATCCGTCCTGACATTTCCCAGACCGCCCTCAAGGGGGTGCGCAGCAACATCGTGCAGTCCATCCGCGCCTACCGCGTGCAGGACCTGCAGGAGACCGCCACCGCGCTGGGCCACCACTTCCTGTACGCCAACCTGGCCACGGCCCAGAGCAAGCAGGACGTGCTGGACATGATCGCCCAGCAATTCACGTTCCCGCAGCACTTCGGCAAGAACTTCGATGCGCTGTACGACGTGATGACGGACCCGCTGCACAAGTCGGGCCCGCAGCCGGGATTCATCGTGGTGCTGGAGCACATCCCCGCCAACGGCAAGTTCGACAAGGAAGCGCGCGAACAGCTGCTGGACATCTTCCGCGACACCGCCGATTACTGGGCAGACCGGAAAGTCCCATTCCGCTGTTTCTATTCTTTTCCGTAGCCCGTTCCGCGCAAAATGGCCAAGCGGAACGGGCGAACGAGGCTCAAGGCGAACCGGCTCCCCTGCCGGCCGCCAACGACGGCGAGAAGATGCCCACGGACAAGATCCTGGACGTGTCTCCTCTCGCGCTGCGCATGAGCAGCCCCTTCAACGCGGGGTACTGGCTCGCGGCGGCTTGACGTCCTGCCCGCGCAGGCGGGCACCCAGAGCATTGAAAAAGCCCCGCACCGCGGGGCTTTTTCTTTGGACGCCTTGGATCCCCGCCTCCGCGGGGATGACGGCTACCGGAGGGCTTGCGCCAGGGCGACGTACTCCGCCACCGGCACTTCCTCCGCCCGCCGCTGCACGTCGAAGTCGCCGGCGAAGGCCTTGCCCTCCAGCCACCTGCCCAGCGTGTTGCGCAGGATCTTGCGCCGCTGCGAGAACGCGACCTGCACCAGTTCCGACAGCAGCGCCTCGTCGACCTCCGGCGGCTCGGCGTACGGCACCATGCGCACCACCGCGCTGTCCACCCTGGGCGGCGGATCGAAGGCTTCGGGCGGCACGAACAGCACGTTCTCCATCGCGTAGCGCCACTGCAGCATGACCGACAGGCGTCCGTAGTCGGAAGTGGCCGGCCGCGCCACCATGCGGTCGATCACTTCCTTCTGCAGCATGAAGTGCTGGTCCTGCACGTGGGCCACGTACTGCAGCAGGTGGAACAGGATGGGGCTGGAGATGTTGTAGGGCAGGTTGCCCACCACCCGCAGCCTGGGCACCTGGAGTTCGCCGGCCAGCGCCCCGAAGTCGACCTTCAGCACGTCGGACTCCACCACCTTCAGCTGCGGATGCTGGCGCAGCCGCGCCGCCAGGTCGCGATCGAGTTCGACCACGGTGAGCTGGCCGACGCGCTCCACCAGCGGCTGCGTGAGCGCCGCGAGCCCCGGCCCGATCTCCACCATCGCCTGGCCGGCACGCGGATCGATCTCGCGCACGATGGCGTCGATCACGCCCACGTCGGCCAGGAAATGCTGGCCGAAGCGCTTGCGGGGGATGTGTTTCATCGACGTTCAGCGTGCGGCGTTGAGCGTTCAGCGTGGGGAAGCCTCCGCGCCCAACGCGGAACGCTCAACGCCCAACCCTCATTGCGGCGGCTCGCGCAGCTCCACGTACGCCCTTCCGCGCACTTCCTGCGCCCACTCCGCATAAGCCTCGTCCAGCTTGCGTTCGCGCACCAGGTTGCGCACGACCTCGCGCTGCTCGCGCTGGCTCATGGCCGACTGGCGGCGCTCCAGCAACTGGATCAGGTGCACGCCGAAGCGGCTGACGACGGGGTCGGCGATCTGGCCCGGCTGCAGGCTGTTGAGGGCGTCCTCGAACTCCGGCACGAACATGCCCGGGCTGGCCCAGCCGAGGTCGCCGCCGTTGCGCGCGCTGGCGTCCTGCGAGCTGTCGCGCGCGATCTGGGCGAAGTCGCCCTGGCCGGCCTGGATGCGGCGCTTGACCTCCGCCAGCCGCTGGCGTGCCTGCGCCTCGCTCAGTTGCGCGTTCGGGCGCAGCAGGATGTGGCGCGCATGGCTCTGCGTGACGGTGATGCCGGCCTGTCCCAGCTGGTGCTTCTCCAGCACCTTGACGATGTGGAAGCCGGCCGCGGAACGGATCACGTCGGTGACGCCGCCGGCGGCAAGGCCGCGCGTGGCCTCCATGAACAGCGGCGGCAGGCGGTCCGCCGTGCGCGCGCCCACGACGCCGCCGTTCTGCGCGGCGCCGGACGCATCGGACGTCTCCCGCGCCAGCTTCTGGAAGTCCTCGCCCGCGCGGGCGCGCTGCAGGACCTGCTGCGCCTTGGCCTGCTGCTGCGCCACCTGCGCCGGGCTGGCGTTTTCCGGCACCGCGACCAGGATGTGCGCGAGATTGAGTTCGGTCAGGGACGGGTCGCCGCCGTTCTGCTCCTGCTCGCGCAGGAAGTTGTCGATGTCCAGCTCGGTGACCTTCACCTTGGATTCCAGCTCGCGGTCGCGCAGGCGCTGCAGCAGGATCTGGTTGCGCAGGTCGTCGCGGAACTGGGTGAGGTTGAAGCCGTCGGCCTGCAGGCGCCGGCGCAGTTCGGACACGTCGATGCCGTTCTGGCGCGCCACGCTCAACTCGGCCTGGTCCACCATGCCCTCGTCGGCGCGGATGGCCAGTTCCCTGGCCAGCTGCAGCTGCGCCTTCTCGGTGATCAGGCGTTCCACCACCTCGCGCACGAGCTGCGCCCGCGACGGCTGCGCCCCGCCCTGCTGCGAGAGCTGCTGCTCGTAGCGCAGCAGGCGCGTGCGCACCTCGTTGTTGGTGATCGGCTCGGAGTTCACCACGGCCACGATGTAGTCGGCCGGCCGCGGGCCGACGTCGCGCGGGGCGGCCTGGCGCGGCGCGCCCAGGTTGGGCACCACGCGCAGCCCCTGCGCGAACGCCGGGAAGGCCAGGGCGCAGGACAGGGCCAGGGCCAGGGGACGGAATCTCATCGTGGGTCTTACTCTAGTCGTAATTGCTGAACCGGCTGGGCGTGTCGACGCGCTCGCGCAGGTACTGGTAACGGGGGATATTCTGCTTGAGCGTCTGCAGGGCGCTGGACCCCAGGCGGCTGAAGCCGACGAATTCGAGCTGGAACAGGATGCGCTTGTTGGCCGTCGTCGTGCCCGCCTGCAGGCGTTCGACCACGACGCGGCCGATCCAGCAGCCCGCATCGTATTCCAGGCCGAGGATGCCCTCCACCAGGCGGCGGTCCTTCAGGCTCCAGTTGAGCCGGCCCACGCTGTACCAGCGGCCGGTGCAGCCCTCGGCCGGCGGACCGCTGCGGCCGCCGAACACGTCGGCCAGCGGCCACTGCCAGCCCACGTCGATCTGCTCGCTCAGGCCGCGCTGCAGGCGGTAGGCCGCGCTGATCACGTGGAAGTCGCTCGGGTTGTAGCGCACGCCGACGGTCGACCGGATCGAGCGGCCCGTCTTCGGGTTGTACTGCACGGTGCCTTCGCCGCCCCAGTGCGGCACGAAGGTCACCGAGGCGCCGAACAGGATGTCCGACAGGCGCTCGCTCACCGGCTCCTGGCCGGGCAGCACCACCCGCTGGTCCTTGAAGCGGATGCGCTGCGCGATCGCGAACTTGGCCGCTTCCGCGCCGGTGTCCGGATCCAGCAGGCGGGTGGTCGCGCCCACCGTCAGCAGGTTGTTGTCGGCGATCCGGTCGTTGCCGCCGAAGGAGTTCTCGGTGTAGACCGTCGCGAAGTTGAAGTCGTTCAGGCCCGAGTCGTAATTGGGCAGCTGGTTCTGCGCGCGGAACGGCGTGTAGACGTAGAAGGCGCGCGGCTCCAGCGTCTGCACGAAGCTGCGCCCGAACAGCGTGGTGGGCCGCTCCATCACCAGGCCGCTGTCCAGGCTGAGGGTGGGCACGGTCACGTCCGCGTTGCCGCGGCCGGTGCTGGCGAGGCGGTCGTCGAAGGTGTAGTGCCGCGTGTGGAGCTGCGCCTTGGGCACGAAGAACCAGCCGGGCGCCTGCCAGGGGCGGCTCAGTTGCGCCAGCGCATAGCTGCGGTGCGCGTTGGGCTGCAGCGTGCGCAGCGGATCGGAGGAGAAGCGGGTGTAGTCGCCCTCGACGAAGGTCTCCAGGCCCCCGGGCAGGTTGCTGCGCGTCTGCCGCGCGGTGAACTGCGGCGCGCGGTCGTAGGGCGGCACGATGGGCGCCAGCGGATCCTGCAGCGTCTGCCACTTCAGCGTGCGGGCGGCGAACCTGACGTCCTGCCAGCCCCACCCCAGGTTGAAGTCGTTGGCCAGCAGGCGCTGGGTGAGCGAGGCGGAGTTGCGCGAGAAGTCGCGCCAGTAGTTGTCGTCGCTGACGCGGTTGACCGCCAGCGACAGGCTGGAGGCGCCGAGTCCCGGCAGCACGACGTTCGGCTGCGTGTGCAGCGCCGCGATGCCCCAGCGGTCGCGATCGCGCAGGCGGTCGTTGGGCAGGTAGTTGCCGCGGACCACGCCGTTGTAGCCCGGCTCGAGATAGCGGAACTCGGCGCCGAGGTCGACGCCGCGGCGCGACATCAGCGTCGGATACAGCGTGGCGTCGCGGTTCGGCGCGATGTTCCAGTAATAGGGCAGCGTCAGCTCGAGGCCGCTCTTGTTGTCGATGCCGATGGTGGGCGGCAGCACGCCCGACTTGCGCTTGTCGCCCGTCGGGAAGCTGATGGAGGGCACGCCCAGGATCGGCACGCCCTTGAAGCGCAGCACCGCGTTCTCGGCGACGCCGGTCTCCTCCTCCTGGTTGATGGAGATGGAGGCGGCCCGCAGGATCCAGTCCGGCATCCAGCTCGGGCCCGGCCGCGCCTGGCAGGTGGTGTAGGTGGCGTTGCGGATCACCGCCCGCTTCTCGTCCAGGAAGTCGATGCGGTCGGCCTCGCCGTACGCGCCGTTCTGCAGGAAGCGGTAGCGGGGCTGGTTGAAGAAGCCCTGGAAGGCGTCGACGTGCAGTTCCAGCAGCGTGCCTTCGAAGATGTTGCCGGCCTTGTTGATACGCACGTCGCCGGTGGCGCGCGCGAGGTCGTCCGGCTGGTGGTATTCGAGGCGGCGGGCGCGGATCACCGTGTCGCCGCGGCGCAGCACCGCATTGCCTTCGACGATGGTCTCGAGGTCGGTGCGGCCCTGGACGCGGTCGCCCTCCACGAAGGTGGGCAGCTCGCGGCGCGCGTCGGCCGGGATGTCCTCGCGCAGTTGCGGGGCCGCCTTCAGGCGCGGCGCGGCTTCGCCGTCGGCCCGTTCCTGGGCGGCGGCGGGGTGCAGCAGGCCTGCCACGACCAGCGCCACCGGGCTCAGGGCGAAGCGGGCGATGGACGCCTTGTTTCTTACGTGATGCATCGGGGGTGGGGCCCGGGCGGCCGTCGGGCCCGCCACATTGGATTTGTAGAATCGATTATCCATGAGCGATTCCGCGTCTTCCTCTTCCATGGTCGCCTGGAGCGACTCCCGGCGCGAAGCCGCCTTCCACGCGTGGCTCGCCCGCGTCGCCCCCGCGCACCAGTTGCAGCCGGCGACGGTCCGCCCGGCGTCGGCCGATGCCAGTTTCCGCCGCTACCTCCGCGTCGACGGCGGCGGCGGCCGCAGCTACGTCATCATGGACGCCCCGCCCGAGCGCGAGGACTGCGCGCCCTTCGTGAAGGTCGCCGGACTGATGGCCGAGGCCGGGCTGAACGTGCCGCGCATCCTCGACTGGGACGCGCCCCAGGGCTTCATGCTGCTGGACGATCTGGGCACGCAGACGATGATCGAGGTGGTCGATGCCGCCGACCCGGCGGCCAGCCAGGCGCTTTACACGCAGGCGATCGACGCGCTGATCGCCTGGCAGCTGGCCTCGAAGCCCGGGGTGCTGCCGCCCTACGACCAGGCACTGCTGGCGCGCGAACTGTCGCTCTTTCCCGACTGGTACCTGCAAAAGCACCGCGGCATCGTGCTGGAAGGCAAGAAGCGCGAGACGCTGGATGCGCAGTTCCAGCTGATCATGCAGCGCAACCTGGCTTCGCCCAGTGTCTACGTGCACCGCGACTTCATGCCGCGCAACCTGATGATCCCGCGCGATCCGGCCGAACCGCGGCTGGGCGTGCTCGACTTCCAGGACGCGGTGTACGGCCCGGTCACCTACGACATCGCCTGCCTGATGCGCGACGCCTTCCTGTCCTGGGACGAGGAGTTCGTGCTCGACATCACCGTGCGCTACTGGGAGAAGGCCCTCAAGGCGGGCCTGCCGGTGGACGCCGACTTCGGCGAGTTCTACCGCGCCGTCGAATGGATGGGCCTGCAGCGGCACCTGAAGGTGGCCGGCATCTTCGCGCGCCTGACGCTGCGCGACGGCAAGCCGAAGTACCTGGCCGACGCGCCGCGCTTCATCGGCTACATCCGCCACGCGGCCGGCCGCTACCGCGAGCTGGCGCCGCTGGCGCGCCTGGTCGACGAGGTCGAGGGCAGCGACGCGGTCTCCGGCTACGCCTTCGGCCGCCTCTGAAGCGCCGCCGTGCCGCGCCTGTTCTGCGAGGAGCCCCTGCGAAGCGGCGCGAGCCTGGCGCTCCCCGCCGGCGCGGCGCGCCACGTGCAGGTGCTGCGGCTGCAGCCGGGTGATGCGCTGACCCTGTTCGACGGCGCCGGCGGCGAGTACGAAGCCGTGGTCGAGCAGATGGGCCGCAGCGACGTGCGGGTGCAGGTGGGCGCGCACCACGCCATCGAGCGCGAGGCGCGGCGGGCGATCCACCTGGCCGTCGGCATGCCGGCCAACGAGCGCATGGACTGGCTGGTCGAAAAGGCGACCGAGCTGGGCGCGGCGAGCATCCAGCCGCTGGTGGCCGAGCGCAGCATCGTGCGGCTGGCGGGCGAGCGGGCGCAGAAGAAGCAGGCGCACTGGCAGGCGATCGCGGTGGCGGCGTGCGAGCAGTGCGGGCGCAACCGCGTTCCCGAGGTGCGCGCGGCGCAGGGCCTGCGCGAATGGCTGAAGGCCTCCGGGCCCGGCTACGTGCTTTCGCTGGCGCTGGGCGCACGGCCGCTGCAGCGGGAGGCTTCCGGCCAGCCGCTGACCTTCCTGAACGGACCCGAAGGCGGCCTCACGCCGGCAGAAGAGGAAGCGGCGCTCGCCGCGGGCTGGCAGGCGGTGACGCTGGGCCCGCGGGTGCTGCGCGCCGAGACGGCGCCGCTGGCGGCGCTGGCGGCGCTGACGATGGGGGAGTAGGGTGGGCAAGCTTCGCTTGCCCACCATCGGCGCCCGGCGAGGGAGCGGTGGGCAAGCCAGCTTGCCCACCCTACGGAACGACGAAACTCGGCCCCCTAGAACTGCGTGTCCAGCCACTGCTTCAACTCCGCGTACACCGCCCCGGCGTCGCGCTCGTTGAAGATCTCGTGCCACATTTCGGGAAAGCAGGTCGAGGTGACGACAGTCTTCGGTGCCCGGTCCGCGAACTCACGGCTGCCGGCGGGGTCGACGAGGCGGTCGTCGCCGGCATAGAGCAGCAGCGTCGGCATGTTCCACTGCGGCGCGACGGCACGCACGCGCTCGCCTTCGTCCTGGATGAAGCGCGCCAGCCGGCCCGTGACGCGGTCGTGCACGCGCGGGTCGCGCCGGTAGGCCGCCACCACCTGCGGATCGTGCGAGAGGAATTCGGGGTCCAGACCGTTGCCCACCGCCAGGTTGGGCGCGACGCGCGGCACCACGTTCATCAGCAGCTTCTGCAGCGGCGTCAGGCGCGTGGCCAGCGCCGGCGAGGACAGCACCAGTGCGTCGATCGGCCGCATGCCGCGGGCGACGAAGCTCGCGGCCACCACCCCGCCCATGCTGTGCCCGAACAGGACCAGCGGGATGCCCGGCGTGCGGTTGCGCGTGGCTTCCACCAGGTCCGCGAGGTCGTCGATCAGGCGCGCGCTCTGGGGCAGGCCGCCGCGCAGGCCGCCGGAATCGCCGTGGCCGTACTGGTCGTAGCTGCGCACCGCGAAGCCCCAGCCATTGAGCTGGCGGGCGAAAGCGTCGTAGCGGTGGCCGTGCTCGCCCAGGCCATGCACCACCAGCACGGTGGCGCGCGGCGTCACCTCCTCCGGCAGGTGCCAATCCTGCACGGCGAGGTTGTCGCCGTCGGAGGCGGTGAAGGTGGAGAGGGTGGTCTCTCCCGGGCTCTGGCTCATCGGTGCGGATCATGGCCGCGCCGGACGAGGTGTCAATGACCTATTTGGCGGGGATGCCCGGCCGGTGCCCTAAGGCATCTGCGCCATGACTTCGGCGACCGCCGCGGTCAGCCGCTTGGCATAGGGCACGTGCAGGAATTCGTTGGGGCCGTGCGCGTTGCTGCGCGGACCGAGCACGCCGCAGACCATCATCTGCGCCGTCGGGAAGCCCTGGCTCAGCATATTCATCAGCGGAATGGTGCCGCCCTGGCCGATGTAGCCGACCGGCGCGCCGAAGTGCGCCTGCGAGGCGGCATTCAGGGCCCGCTCGAACCACGGCGCGGTGCCCGGCGCGTTCCAGCCGGAGGCGGCGCCGTTCGCATCGAAGGTCACCACCGCCTGGTAGGGCGCGTTGTCCTCCAGCAGGGTCTTGAGCTCCCGCACCGCCGCCGCGGCGTCGACCAGGGGCGGCAGGCGCAGCGACAGCTTGAAGGCGGTGTAGGGCCGCAGCACGTTGCCGGCATCCCGCAGCGCCGGGAAGCCCTCGGCGCCGGTGACCGACAGCGTCGGCTTCCAGGTGCGGTTGACCAGGGCCTCGACCGGGTCGGTGGTGGTGGGCAGGGCGAACGCCGTGGAGCCGCCGCAATCGGCGTGGGCCCAGGGGAAGCGCTTGTAGACCTCGTCGCCCAGGATGGCGGCGGTGGCCTTCGCCTGCGCCAGGCGCTCGGCCGGCACTTCGCAGTGGAAGCTTTGCGGCAAAAGGCGGCCGGTCTTGCTGTCTTCCAGCCGGTCGAGCACCTGCCGCATGATGCGGAAGCTCGAAGGCACCAGGCCCGAGGCGTCGCCGGAGTGGATGCCCTCGGTGAGGATCTGGACCTTCAGCGTGCCGCCGGCCAGGCCGCGCAGCGAGGTGGTGAGCCACAGCTGGTCGTAGTTGCCGGCGCCCGAGTCGAGGCAGATCACCAGGCCGACGTCGCCCAGGCGCGAACGCAGCGCGTCGACGTAGGGCAGCAGGTCGTAGGAGCCGGATTCCTCGCAGGTCTCGATCAGGCCCACGATGCGCGGATGCGGCTTGCCCTGCGCCTTGAGCGCCTGCACCGCGGCGATGCTGGCGTACACCGCGTAGCCGTCGTCGGCGCCGCCGCGGCCGTAGAGCTTGCCGTCCTCGTACTTGGGCGTCCACGGGCCGAGGTCGTTGCGCCAGCCGGTGAACTCCGGCTGCTTGTCCAGGTGGCCGTACATCAGCACGGTCTGCTTCGCATCGGCCCTGGTGCCCTCCACCTCGAAGAACAGCACCGGCGTGCGGCCTTCCATCCGCACGACTTCCAGCTTCAGGCCGGGCACCTTCTGCGCTTCCACCCACTGCGCGGCGTTGCGCAGCACCGTGTCGATGTAGCCGTGCTTCGCCCAGTCGGGATCGAAGCCGGGCGACTTGGCCGGGATCGCGATGTAGTCGGTGAGCTGGCGCACGATGTCGCTGTCCCACTGGCGCGTGACCTGGTCCAGCACGGCAGCACTGTCGAGCAGGGTGGCGGGGATGTCGCGGGGAGCGTTCATGAGTCAGGATTCCGGTCGAGAATGCGGTTCCCCCCACTGTACGCGTCCCCATGAATCCACGCATCCACGTGGGTGTCGGAGGCTGGACCTTCGAACCCTGGCGCAACAACTTCTATCCGTCCGGCCTGCCGCAGAACCGGGAGCTGCACTACGCCAGCCGCCACCTGAGCGCGATCGAGGTCAACGGCACCTTCTACAGCACCTTCCAGCCGTCCACCTTCGCCAAGTGGCGCGACGAGTCGCCCGAAGGTTTCGTCTTCTCGCTGAAGGCGCACCGCTTCACCACGCACCGGCGCCAGCTGGCGAGTGCGGAGGAGGGTATCCAGCGCTTCGTCGGCAGCGGCCTCGCGGAGCTGGGCGACAAGCTCGGGCCGATCGTGTGGCAGCTGATGCCGACGGCGCAGTTCAACCGCGAGGACCTGGAAGCCTTCCTGAAGCTGCTGCCGCGCGAGGTGCAGGGCCGGCCGCTGCGCCACGTGATGGACGTGCGGCATCCCAGCTTCGCGTCCGAGGAGTACCTGGAACTGCTCGCGCGGCACGGGGCGACCACGGTGTACACGGACTCGGAGAAGTTTCCTTCGATCCCGAATGCGGGCAGCGGCCTGGCCTACCTGCGCCTGATGCGCAGCGAAGCGGACTGCGCGACGGGCTATCCGCCCGCGGAGATCGCGCGCTGGGTGCAGGCGGCGAACGAGTGGGCCGGGATGGGCGGGGACAAGGAAGTGTTCGTGTTCTTCATCAACGGCGCGAAGGAGCGGGCGCCGGCGGCGGCGCAGGAATTTTTGAAGCAGGCGGGGTGGGCGGCGCCGGGGTGATACCGGCGATGCGGGATTGCGTAGGTCGGCGGTGAGCCGCGCAGCGCGAACCCCGACGCGCCGCGAAGCGGCGGGGTTCGGCCTTCGGCGCTCACCACCGCCCTACGGGAGCCAGGCCAACATCCCTTGGCCGAGGTCGTTCAATCGCGATCGCAATGCCGGCGCGGCGTTCTCCGCGACAGTGAACGCCACGTCCACCTGCGCATCGTGCCTCGCTTCCGCAAGCACCGCCCCCGCCGCCTGCAACTCCCTGCGCACCGGCCCCTCCAGCGCATACGGCACCCGGCACCGCAGCGTCACCATCCGCTGCAGCTCCACTTTCTGCGCGCGCAGCAGCGCCTGCGCCACCGCGTCGGTGTAGGCGCGCACCAGTCCGCCCGCTCCCAGCTTCACCCCGCCGAAATAGCGCACCACGGTCGCCAGCACGCCTTCGAGCTGCTGGTGCCGCAGCACTTCCAGCATGGGCCGGCCGGCGGTGCCGCCCGGTTCGCCGTCGTCGTTGGCGGCCGACTGGCCGCCCGCGAGCAGCGCCCAGCACACGTGGGCGGCGGCTGGATGTTGCGCGCGCAAGCCTTCCACGACCGCGAGCGCTTCAGCGCGGCCGGCCACCGGCTGCACGCAGCCGAGGAAACGGCTCTTCTTGATGAGGAGCTCGCTGTGGACGGGATGCGCGAGGGTCAGCGCCACGGAAGGCCTCCGCACACGGCATGCCGCCGCCGTCCGACACGGTCGAGCCAGGATCGGTGATCCACTGCGCTCACAAGGACTGGGAGAACAAGATGTTCGACATGCAGGTGCCCTGGTGGGAATTCATGGTGCGTGCCACCGTGGTGTACGTGCTGCTGCTCGTGATGGTGCGCCTCAGCGGCAAGCGGACCGTGGGCCAGTTCACGCCTTTCGACCTGATCGTCGTGATGCTGCTGTCCGAGTCGGTGAGCGGCTCCCTGACCGCCCAGGACGCATCGCTGCCGGGCGGCCTCATCGTCGCGGCCACGCTGGTGCTCGTGGACTTCGCCATCGCGGCCGCCACCTCGCGCAACCGGAAGCTGGGCGCGGCGCTGGAGGGCAATCCCGTGCTGATCGGCCGCGACGGCGTGATCTACAAGGACGTGCTGCGGCGCGAGCGCGTGCCGGAAGCGGACGTGGAAAAGGCGCTGCGCCATGCCGACTGCGACCTCGAGGACATGCGCATGGCCATCCTCGAGTCCGACGGCAACATCAACATCATGAAGCGGCAGCGGGGTTGAGGCGCCGCAGCCAGCCCAATCCCTCGCTGGTGCCGCCGGCCTGGGCGCCGCGCGCGGGCCGGTACTCGCAACCCACCCAGCCCTGCCATCCGCAGGCCGCCGACACCTCGTCGATCACGCCGAACAGGTAGCCGTAGTTCAGCTCGCCGAGATCCGGCTCGTGCCGCTGCGGCACGCCCGCGATCTGGAAGTGGCCCACGCGGCCGGTCGGCAGGTACTGGCGGATCTTCATCGCCACGTCGCCTTCGACGATCTGGCAGTGGTACAGGTCGAACTGCACCTGCACGTTGAGCGCGCCGATCTCCGCGAGCAGTTCGTGCGCGTGGTCCTGGCGATTGAGGAAGAAGCGAGGGATGTCGCGGGTGTTGATCGGCTCCAGCAGCACGTTCACGCCCTGCTTGGCCGCCTCGCGCGCGGCCCAACGGATGTTGCTCACGTAGGTGGAGCGCAGCTCGGCGCGCTCCCGTCCTTCGGGCACCAGGCCCGCCATCACGTGCACGCGCGGGCAGGACAGGGCTTCCGCGTACTGCAGCGCCTTGGCGATCCCGGCGCGGAACTCCTCCTCGCGCCCGGGCAGGCAGGCCAGGCCGCGTTCGCCGCCGGCCCAGTCGCCGGGCGGGGCGTTGAACAGCACCTGCTGCAGGCCGTTGTCGCGCAGCCGCGCCGCCAGCTCGCGCGGCTCGTGCTCGTAGGGGAACAGGTACTCGACGCCCTGGAAGCCGTCGCGCGCGGCGGCGGCGAAGCGCTCGAGGAAGTCGTGCTCGGGATAGAGCATCGACAGGTTGGCGGCGAAACGCGGCATGGTCTTCCTTCCTCAGCGCACCTTCAGGCGCACGGCATCGGCGTTCTCGGCGATGTAGGCGCGCACGATGGATTCGAAATCCGGATCGGCCTTCAGGCCCAGCCCGCGGGCGCGCTCCCAGGCGACGTCGCCCGGCCAGCTGCGCACCAGCTTCTCGATCGCCGGATCGGGCGACCAGTCCAGCAGCGCGGTGGCTTCCTTGCCGGCGACCTTCTCCAGCGCCTGTGCCATCTCGCCCACGGTGGTGCGCAGCGAAGGCAGGTTGACGGCGGTGCGGTGGCCCCACTGCTCGTCGCTCGCTTCGGCGGCGCGCAGGAAGCCTTCGATGGTGCTGGTGGGCGAGGCGAGCGCCGCCGGCGTGTCGGCGGGCACCGGCACCCGGGCGCGTTCGCCCTTGAGCGGCTCGCGGATCATGCCGCTGAAGAAGCTGGAGGCCGCGCCGTTGGGGCGGCCCGGGCGCACCGCCACGGTCATCGGCCGCACCGTGCGGCCGGCGACGAAGCCCTTGCGCGAGTAGTCGGCCACCAGCTGTTCGCAGATGAACTTCTGGATGCCGTAGCTGCCCTGCGGCGTCGGCAGCGTGTCGTCGGCGATCGTGCCCAGGGGGCCGTCGCCGGGGCGGCGGCCGAACACGCCCACCGAGCTGGCGAACACGAACACCGGCGTGCTGCCCTGCGCGCGGCAGGCTTGCAGCAGCGCGCGCGTGGTGTCCACGTTGCTGCGCATGCCGAGGTCGAAGTCCGCCTCGCATTCGCCGCTGACCGCGGCGGCGAGGTGGAACACGGCGTCGGTGCCCGCGGCCGGCACGTCGCGGCTCTCCACCAGCGACAGCAGGTCGCCCTGCACCGAGCGCACGCGCGGATCGGCGGCGAGGTCGGCGGGCGCCGGGCCGAGGTCGGCCAGCACGATCTGCTGGATCGGCCGCGCGGGTGCGCCGCGCAGGGAAAAGGTGCCGCGGGCGAGCAGGGCGCGCGCGAGGCGGGCGCCGAGGAAACCGGCGCCACCGGTGATGACGATGTTCATTGCTTCAGGTCCTTCAGGCTTGCAGGAACGCCAGCAGGGCGGCGGCCACCTCGGCCGGCGCCTCGCGCTGCGGGAAATGGCCCACGCCTGGCAGCAGGCGGCGCTCGTAGCGTGCACGGAAGTATCGCTCTTTCCCTTCCGAGCTCGCCGGGGGATTCACCCCATCGACGGCGCCGTGCAGCACGAGGGTCGGCACGTCGAGCACCGGCGCGGGCTGCAGCGCGGCCTCGTCGCCAGCGTAGTGCGGGTCGCCTTCGGCATGGCCCCAACGGTGCCGGTAGGAGTGCAGGACGACGTCGACCCAGTCCTCGGAGTCGAAGGCGTCGGCCGTGCGCTCGAACTCCTGCGGGTCGTACCAGCCGGCGGGCGCCCAGGTGTCCCACATGTGGCGGCAGAAGGCGCGGCGGTCGGCGCGCAGCGAGCGCTCGCCGTGCGCGGTGGCCAGGTACCAGTGGTACCAGTACAGGCGCGCCTGCTCCAGCGGCAGCACCTGCGAGGCGACGTTGGTGCCGTAGCCCACCGACAGCAGCGCGAGATGGCTGGAGACGCCGGGACGCAGGCCGCAGGCATTCGCCGCGGCGCGGGCACCCCAGTCGTGGCCGACCAGCGCCGGACGCTGCAATTGCAGGGCATCGACGAACTCCAGCACATCGCGTCCCAGGGCGGCGAGCTGGCCGCTGCGCGGCGTGCGCGCATCGCGGAAGGTGGTGGGCGCGTAGCCGCGCAGGGCGGGCGCGAGCACGTGCCAGCCCGCCTGCGCCAGCACCGGCGCGACCCGCGCCCAGCAGCGCACGCTGTCCGGCCAGCCGTGCAGCAACACCACCGTGCGCGGCGCGCCGGCGTTCCATTCCTCGTAGCCGATGCGCAGCCGCGGCGTGTCTACGAACTTCATGCGGAAACTCCGGTGAGGCGCAGCACCATGCCCAGCAGGGCGCAGCCCGCGATCACCGGGATCACGCCGGCCTTGAAGCGGAACAGGGCGACCGCCGCAACGGCCGCGATCGCCAGCGCCACGGCGTCCACCGGGAGCCCAAGCGTGGGCGCCGCCGTCGCGATGTGCACGAGGAAGAACAGCGCCAGCGTCGCGATCACGCCGACGACCGCCGCCGTGATCGCCGTGAGCGGCGCGGTGAACTTCAGCTGCCCGTGCGTCGATTCCACCAGCGGCCCGCCGGCGAGGATGAACAGGAACGAGGGCAGGAAGGTGAACCAGGTGACGACGGTCGCCGCCAGCGCCGCGCCGAGAAACAGCGCGTCGGGCCCCAGCACCTGGCGCGTCCAGCCGCCGACGAAGCCGACGAAGGCCACCACCATGATCAGCGGCCCCGGCGTGGTCTCGCCCAGCGCCAGGCCGTCGATCATCTGCGGCCCGGTGAGCCACTGGTAGTGCTCCACCGCGCCCTGGTACACATAGGGCAGCACCGCATAGGCGCCGCCGAAGGTGAGCATCGCCGCCTTGGTGAAGAACCATCCCATCTGCGCCAGGGTGCCCTCCCAGCCCTGCGCGGCCACCAGCAGCGCCATCGGAACCGCCCACAGCAAGGCACCGACGGCCACGACTTGCGCCAGCCGCGACTTGCGGAACAGCGCATGTTGCGGCGTCGGCGTGTGGTCGTCGATCAGCGCCGGGCCCCAGGTCTTGTCGGCCGCGCCATGCCCGCCGGCGGGCGTGAACTGCGCCGGCGCGAAGCGCGCTCCGATCCACCCGGTCAGCGCCGCCGCGACCACGATCGCGGGGAAGGGCACGTGGAGGAAGGCGATGCCCACGAAGCTCGCCACCGCGATGGTCCACAGGATCGGCACCTTCGCCGGATGCCGCAGCGTGCGGCTGCCGATGCGCCACACCGCATGCAGCACGATCGCCGCCACCGCGGGCTTGATGCCGTAGAAGAGCCCCGCCACCCAGTCCACCTGGCCGAAGGCGACGTAGATCCAGCTGAGCGCGACCAGGATCGCCAGCGAGGGCAGCACGAACAGCGCGCCCGCCACCACGCCGCCCCAGGTGCGGTGCATCAGCCAGCCGATGTAGGTGGCGAGCTGCTGCGCCTCGGGGCCGGGCAGCAGCATGCAGTAGTTCAGCGCATGCAGGAAGCGCCGCTCCGAGATCCAGCGCTTCTGCTCCACCAGCTCGCGGTGCATGATCGCGATCTGCCCGGCGGGCCCGCCGAAGCTGATGAAGCCGAGCTTGAGCCAGAAGCGCAGGGCCTCGCCGAACGTCACGGGGGACGAGGACGCCAGGGGGGTGGCGGGGATGGCGCTCATGCCGCGTGGGCCTTCCAGGTGTGGGTCTCGCCTTGCGCCTCGCGGCACCAGGCGTACAGCGCATCGTAGACCGGCAGCGTCGCCTGCAGCATCGCGTGGTCGTCGGCATGCAGCCGCGCCATGCCCAGCGAGATGGCGAGCAGGCCGGCACACTGCGGCGCGAGCGCGGGGCGCGAAGTGTCGGCGCCGCGCACGATGGTGGCGAGCATGTCGAGCGCCGGATCGTGCAGTTCGAAGGCGGCGATCAGCGCGTCGAAGCTGCACCGTTCCCATTGATGGGTGATGGGCGCGCCCTCGATGTCGTAGGGCACCGCTTCCAGTTTCTTCGCTTCGCTGAACACCTGTGCAGTCGGCACGTAGAGGAACTGCGCCTGCGGATCGACGAAGCGCTGGATCAACCAGGGACAGGCGATGCGGTCGATCTTGGGCCGGGCCCGCGTGATCCAGCGCGAGGGGCGATCGCCGGTGACGCCCAGGTCGGGGCGCAGCTTGAACGGAACGGGAAAACGGGGATGCAGTTCGGTGTCCACGGAAAACTCCATGCGAGTTTGCCAGCGCTTGGACGGGACACCGTCTTTCCGAAGGGACCGGGAGGCTGTTTTCCCGATGCGTGGAATGTTAGTCCACGGGAAGGGCGAAAGCAAAATCCGGATCCGTCACCCCCGCGCAGGCGGGGGCCCAGGGCATCCAGGATCCGGAAGCCCTGGATTCCCGCCTCCGCGGGAATGACGAACTAGCCCCGCTCGAACTTGAAGACCGCGGTCGAAGCAGTGAGATTCGGCAAAAAGCGCCGCGCGCGGCCATCCTGCAAGCCGAACGACTCCAGGATCGTCAGCCGGTTCTTGGTCGCCAGCACCTCGAAGTCCTTGAAGGTCCCGACGCGGATGTTGGGCGTGTCGTACCACTGGTAGGGCAGCCGCTTGGTCACGGGCATGCGCCCACGCGCGACCGAGAGGCGATTGGGCCAATGCGCGAAGTTCGGGAAGGTGACGACGCCCAGCTTGCCGATGCGCGCCGTCTCGCGCAGCATGGTCTCGGCATTGCGCAGGTGCTGCAGCGTGTCGATCTGCAGCACCACGTCGAAGGAGTCGTCCTCGAAGATCGACAGCCCCTGGTCGAGGTTGAGCTGGATCACGCTGACGCCGCGCTTCACGCAGGCCAGCACGTTGTCGTCGGCGATCTCGATGCCGTAGCCGGTGCAGCCGCGCTCGCGCTGCAGCAGGTCCAGCAAGGCGCCGTCGCCGCAGCCGAGGTCGAGCACGCGCGAACCTTGGGGCACCAGGCGCGCGATGGTCTGGAGGGTGGTTCGATCGGTCACAGCACGGCTCCCGCGGGCAGTTCGCGCACTTCACGCGCCGGAGCAGCCACCGCCAGTTCCTGCGTGATGCGATCGAAGTAGGAGCGCACCACCCCGAGGTAGCGCGCGTCCTCCAGCAGGAAGGCGTCGTGGCCGTGCGGCGCGTCGATCTCGGCGTAGCTCACGTCGCGGCGGTTGTCCAGGAGCGCCTTGACGATCTCGCGGCTGCGCGCCGGCGAGAAGCGCCAGTCGGTGGTGAAGCTCACCAGCAGGAACTTCGCGGCGGCGATGGACAACGCCTTCGCGAGATTGCCGTCGTGCCGCCGCGCCGGATCGAAGTAGTCCAGCGCCCGCGTGATCAGGAGATACGTGTTGGCGTCGAAGTACTCGCTGAACTTGTCGCCCTGGTAGCGCAGGTAGCTCTCGATCTGGAACTCGATGTCCTGCGTCGTATAGGCCAGCTCCAGTCCGTTGCGCAGCTGGCGGCCGAATTTCTCGTTCATCACGTCGTCGGAGAGATACGTGATGTGGCCCACCATGCGCGCGATGCGCAGGCCGCGCTTGGGCACCACGCCGTGCCGGTAGAAGTGGCCCCCGTGGAAATCGGGATCGGTGACGATCGCCCGGCGCGCGACCTCGTTGAAGGCGATGTTCTCCGCCGTCAGGTTGGGCGCGCTCGCCACCACCACCGCATGCGCGACGCGCTCCGGATACTGCAGCGTCCACGACAGCGCCTGCATGCCGCCCAGGCTGCCGCCCATCACTGCCGCCAGCCTCGCGATGCCGAGGCCGTCGAGCAGCCGGGCCTGCGCGTCGACCCAGTCCTCCACCGTCACGACCGGGAAGTCGGCGCCGTACACGCGCCCCGTGTCCGGGTTGACGTGCATCGGGCCGGTGGAGCCGAAGCAGGAGCCGAGGTTGTTGACGCCGATGACGAAGAAGCGGTCGGTGTCCACCGGCTTGCCGGGGCCGATCATGGTGTCCCACCAGCCTTCGGAGTTCTCCTGGCCGGCATAGACGCCCGCCACGTGGTGCGAGGCGTTGAGCGCATGGCAGATCAGCACCGCGTTGCTGCGATCGGCGTTGAGCGTGCCGTAGGTTTCGTAGGCCAGCGAGTAGCCACGGATCGAGGCGCCGCTTTGCAGTGCAAGCGGCGCGTCGAAGGACATGGACCGAGGCGTGGCGATCAGCGTCATGAAAAAGAAAAACCCGGACCGCTGAAGCGGGCCGGGTCCGGCCTGTCTTTAGCGGCATTTATTGAGCGCCCGCAAGCGAGGCAAATCGGCGCTGTGGAAGAAGTATAGGGGATTGTCATTGCGGGCTTGACCCGCAATCCATGGATCCCGGGTCAAGCCCGGGATGACAACAAGGAGAGAACCCCCAGCACCAGGAACACCAACGCGCCGATCGTGTGCACCGCCTTGATCGGCACCTTGCGCGTGATGCGATCGCCGAACCACACCACCGGCGCGTTGGCCAGCATCATGCCCAGCGTCGTGCCCGCGACCACCGCGGCCCAGGCGTTGAACTGCGCGGCCAGCATCACGGTGGCGACCTGCGTCTTGTCGCCCATCTCGGCCAGGAAGAAGGCGAGCAGGGTGGTGCCGAACACGCCGAAGCGCGGAGCCGTGCTGGCGTCGCCCTCGTCCAGCTTGTCGGGGATCAGCATCCAGAGTGCCATCGCGATGAAGGAGCCGCCCAGCACCCAGCGCAGCACGTCCGGGCCGAGCACGCCCGTGACCCAGCTGCCGGCGGCGCCGGCGAGCGCGTGGTTGGCCAGGGTGGCGGCGAAGATGCCCAGGACGATGGGCCAGGGTTTGCGGAACCGGGCGGCGAGGACCAGCGAGAGCAGCTGTGTCTTGTCGCCCATTTCAGCGAGCGCGACGATGCCGGTGGAGACGAGAAAGGCTTCCATGAGAACACTCCGGCCGGTACGAGGACGCGTTTGACTGCACGGCATCCCCGGCCTGAAACGGAGGCTGTGCAGTCAAAGGTCTCGCCAAATGCCGAAGCGCCGCGGGCGCCATGGGACGGATCCCAAGTCTGTTGACGCCGGCCCCTTTCGAGGTGAAGGGAGGCTACTCCCCAATGACTGTTGCGGATTCTACCTGCCCGGCCATGTGCACATCCTTGGCGCAGTTATTGCTTTATTTTGGTGCGAAGGCCGCCAATCCGGGCCGAATGCACCAACAACAAGCATTTTCACCAAAGGAAAACGAATGGAAGCACTCAAACAGGGCTCGGACGTCCTGTTCGTCCTGCTGGGCGCGGTCATGGTGCTGGCAATGCACTCCGGCTTCGCCTTCCTCGAACTGGGCACCGTGCGCAAGAAGAACCAGGTCAACGCGCTGGTGAAGATCCTGGTCGATTTCTCGGTTTCGACGGTCGCCTACTTCCTGGTCGGCTACGGCGTGGCCTACGGCACCAGCTTCCTGGTCGGGGCCGACCAGCTGGTGGCCAGGAACGGCTACGAGCTGGTGAAGTTCTTCTTCCTGCTCACCTTCGCCGGCGCCATCCCGGCCATCATCTCCGGCGGCATCGCGGAGCGCGCCCGCTTCGGCCCTCAGCTGCTCGCCACCGCCGTGATCGTCGGCCTGGTCTATCCGCTGTTCGAAGGCGTCGCCTGGAACCAGCGCTTCGGCGTGCAGGCCTGGATCAAGGCGCTGACCGGCGACGAATTCCACGACTTCGCCGGCTCCATCGTGGTCCACGCGGTGGGCGGCTGGCTGGCGCTGCCGGCGGTGATCCTGCTGGGGGCGCGCAGCAACCGCTACCGCAAGGACGGCGCGATCTCGGCGCACCCGCCCTCCAACATCCCCTTCCTCGCCCTCGGCGCCTGGATCCTCACCGTGGGCTGGTTCGGCTTCAACGTGATGAGCGCCCAGAGCATCGACAAGATCTCGGGCCTGGTCGCGGTCAATTCGCTGATGGCGATGGCGGGCGGCACGCTGGCGGCGGTCGCCCTCGGCCGCAACGACCCCGGTTTCGTGCACAACGGCCCGCTGGCCGGGCTGGTGGCGGTGTGCGCCGGCAGCGACCTGATGCACCCGCTGGGCGCCTTCGTGGTGGGCGGCGGCGCCGGCGTGATCTTCGTCGTGATGTTCACGCTCACCCAGAACCGCTGGCGCATCGACGACGTGCTGGGCGTGTGGCCGCTGCACGGCCTGTGCGGGCTGTGGGGCGGCATCGCGGCGGGCCTCTTCGGCCTGAAGGGGCTCGGCGGGCTCGGCGGGGTGAACCTCGGGGCGCAATTGATCGGCAGCCTGCTGGGCGTGGGCTGGGCGCTGCTGGGCGGCTTCGCCGTCTACGGCCTGATCAAGGCGACCATGGGCATCCGCCTGTCGGCCGAGGAAGAATACGAGGGCGCCGACCTGGCGATCCACCGCATCGGCTCGACGCCGGAGCGCGAAGCCACCTGGTGAGCGTGGCGCGGGCGCCGCAACCGACGCGACCGTAGGGCCTCCGGTCTATCCCGTAGACCACGGAGGTCCAACCACTAGTATCATCCCGGCTGCGGTCCCGCCACGGGACTGTGGATTGCGGTGTTTGTCGGTCTCGCGTGGTTTTGATTGCGTCTTGCGGACTCCATCGCGTTTGTGCGTTTTTCTCAGGAGTCCCGAATGGGCAACAAACTCTACGTGGGGAACCTTCCCTACACTTTCCGTGACGGCGACCTCGAGCAGGCTTTCAGCCAGTTCGGCGCCGTGCAAAGCGCCAAGGTCATGATGGAACGTGACACCGGCCGCTCCAAGGGCTTCGGCTTCGTCGAGATGGGCAGCGCCGCCGAGGCGCAAGCTGCCATCACCGGCCTGAACGGCCAGCAGCACGGCGGCCGCGCGCTCGTCGTGAACGAAGCCCGCCCGATGGAGCCCCGCTCCGGTGGCGGCGGCGGCGGCTTCGGCGGCGGCGGCGGCGGTGGTGGCCGCGGCTTCGGCGGCGGTGGTGGCGGCGGCGGCCGTGGCTTCGGCGGCGGTGGTGGTGGCGGCGGTTACGGCGGCGGCGGCGGTGGCCGCGACCGTTACTGATCTCCTGCCTCCGGGCATGTAGACAAAAGGGCCTACGGGCCCTTTTTTCATGGTGGATTCACCACAGCCGGGCGTCGATTTTTCTCTCCAGACCCGGTGCGGCCCCCTTGCCAGCCCTCCAATGATCTGCTCCATAATGGATTTGCGTGTCAGCAGTTTTCTGCACGCGAGTCGCGGTGTACAGGCCTTTCGCTTCGTTCTACGTGAATGCGTTTCCGGACTCCGCTTCGTTCCATGTTCTTTCTCAGGAGTCCCGGTAGATGGGCAACAAACTGTACGTAGGCAACCTCCCCTACCAAGTGCGCGATAGCGATCTCGAACAGGCCTTCGGCCAATTCGGCCAAGTCACCAGCGCGAAGGTGATGATGGAGCGCGAAACCGGCCGGTCCAAGGGCTTCGGTTTCGTCGAGATGGGCAGCGACGCCGAAGCGCAGGCTGCCATCCAGGGCATGAACGGCCAGCCGATGGGCGGCCGCAGCGTCGTGGTGAACGAGGCGCGTCCGATGGAAAACCGTCCCCGCGGCTTCGGCAGCGGCGGTGGTGGTGGTGGTGGCTACGGCGGCGGCGGTGGCGGCCGTGGTTTCGGCGGCGGCGGCGGCGGCGGCGGCGGCGGCGGTGGCCGCTCCGGTGGTGGCGGCGGCTACGGCGGCGGTGGTGGCGGCCAGGACGGCGGCTTCCGCAGCCCCTCCGGCGCGGGCCCGCGCGGCGGTGGCCGTGGCGGCAGCGGTGGTGGCGGCGGCGGCGGTGGTGGTTACGGCGGTGGCGGCGGCGGCAACTACTGATCGCGCTTCACGCAGCAACGACAAAGGCTCCTTCGGGAGCCTTTTTGCTTTCTGTGTCTTGTCATTGCGGGCTTGACCCGCAATCCATGGATCCCGGGTCAAGCCCGGGATGACAAGGGTGAGTGGCTCAAGCCCCGCGATGCTTCCGCGGCTGCTTCGCCATCACCCGGTCGAACAGCGCATTGGGCAGCAGCCGCAGCAGCCTGGCCACCACGCCCATCTGCCACGGGATCACCTTGTAGTGGGTGCCGCGGCCGATCGCCTGGTAGGCGCGGTCGGCGAATTCGCGCGGCTGCATCAGGAATGGCATCGGATAGCGGTTGCGGCTGGTGAGCGGCGTCGCGACGTAGCCCGGCACGAGGGTCACCACCCGCACGCCGGTGCCGCGCAGTTCGCCGCGCAGGCTCTCGCAATAGCTGATGACCGCCGCCTTGCTGGAGCAATACCCCGCATGCCCCGGCAGGCCGCGGATGCCGGCGACGCTGGCGATGCCCACCAGGATGCCGCCGCCGCGGGCGCGCATCGAGGCGAGGAAGGGATGGAAGGTGGCGGCGAGACCGACGTTGTTGACGGCGTAGATGCGCGTCATCACGTCCAGGTCTTCGCGCTCGGCGGTGTCGACGCCGATGCTGATGCCCGCATTGGCGATCACCACATCCGGCACGCCCTGCCGCGCCATGCAGTCCCGCGCCGCCGCGACGATGCTCTCCACGTCCGCCACGTCGGCGCCGTACACGCACCACTGGTCGATGGGGATGCCCTGCGCCTGCGCCCACTGCGCCATGTCGTCGCGCCGGCGCGCGACCAGCGCGAGACGCCAGCCGGCCTGGTGATAGCGCCAGGCCAGCGCCTGGCCGATGCCGCTCGATGCGCCGGTGATGAACACCAGCGGCTGCCGAACGCTCATGGCGCGGCGCGCGGCTGCAGCGTGCCCCGCACGCGTCCCTGCAGTTCCAGCACGCGATCGAGGTTGTGGTAATCCATGCTCTCGGCCTGGAACACGTCGGTCCCGCGCTTGATCGTCACCGGCTTGTGCGACTTCACCCGCTCCTGGTCCATGAAGGCATGCAGGAAGTCGCCGCTGATCTCCAGCTTCGGCTGCGCGCGGCCCTGCGCATCGGCGCCTTCGCGCGTCACCACCGCATCGCCGATCAGCTGCACCTCGGAGCCGTCGGCATTGCTGATCGCCCGCCTGGCCGTCGCCACCGTCAGCGCGCCGCGCTCGTTGAACTGGCGCATGTGCGGCTGGTCGATCTCCATCGTGTCGGTATCCGGATAGTGGCGCGCCTCGGCGCCGCGGATCTCGCTCTTGAGCCGTCCGGTGGGATCGAAGGCCTTCACCGAGAAGCCGCGCAGGAAGTAGTCGGCGTCGTGGCTGGGCACGCGCGTCACGCCCGGGGCGCTGAAGCTGGGCGTGTTGCGCGCCAGCCAGTAGGTGCCCATCGCCAGCAGGCCCATCAGGATGACGGGCAGATAGATCGTGATGCGGTCGAAGGCACGGCCGAAGCCGCGCAACTTCTTCACTGGTAAGCCTCCAGCAACTGCGCATAGCGGCCCGCGGCCACCAGCAGCAGGTCGCAGAACTCGCGCGCCGCGCCGTGGCCGGCCGCGGCCTGCGTCACGTAGCGGGCGGTGTGGCGCACCTCGATGTGTGCATGGGGCGGCGCGACGGCGAAAGCGACGCGGCGCAGCACCGGCAGGTCGGGCCAGTCGTCGCCCATGGCGGCGGCCTGCGACCAGTCGAGGCCCAAGGCGGCGAGCGTCTTCTCGGCGGCCGGGCGCTTGTCCTCGGTGCCGTAGTACACGTTGGTGACGCCCAGCGCCTCCAGGCGCTTGCGCAGCGGCTTCGAATCGCGGCCGGTGATCACCACCGGCGTGATGCCGGCGCGCTGCAGCAGCTTCAGCCCCAGGCCGTCGAGGATGTGGAAGCGCTTGAGCGTCTCGCCCTCGTCGGAAAAGAGGATGCCGCCGTCGGTCATCACGCCGTCGACGTCGAAGAAGGCGACGCGGATGTCCTGGGCGGCGAGCAGGAGCTCGGGCGGGAAGGTGAGGGCCGGGGTCATCGCGCCTTCACCCCTGTCGTCATCCCCGCGGAGGCGGGGATCCAGGGCTTCCACCCTGCCTTGAACACCCTGGGTTCCCGCCTGCGCGGGAATGACGGAAAAGCGCAAACCATCAGATCACCTTCGCCCGCATCAGGTCGTTGCTGTTGATCGCGCCCACCAGGAGGCCGTTGCCGTCCACCACCAGCACGCTGGTGATCCGGTGCTGCTCCATCAGCTGCGCGGCCTCGGCGGCCAGCGCGTCGTCGCGGATGGTGCGGGGATTGGCGTGCATCACGTCGCGCGCCTTCATGCCGCGCAGGTCGGCGCCCTTCTCGATCAGGCGGCGCAGGTCGCCGTCGGTGAAGACGCCGACCGGCCGGCCGGTCTCGTCGACGATCGCCGAGGCGCCCAGGCCCTTGGCGCTCATCTCGCGCATCAGGTCGGGGAAGGCGGTGTCCGGGCCGACGCGCGGCACGGCGGCGTCCTTGCGCATCACGTCGCCCAGGTGGGTGAGCAGCTTGCGGCCCAGCGCGCCGCCCGGGTGCGAGCGGGCGAAATCCTCGCTCTTGAAGCCGCGCGCATCGAGCAGCGCCACGGCGAGCGCGTCGCCCAGCGCGAGCTGCGCCGTGGTGCTGGCGGTCGGCGCCAGGTTCAGCGGGCAGGCTTCCTTTTCCACGCCGCTATCGAGCACGATGTCGGCATGGCGGGCGAGGGTGGACGTCGCGTTGCCCGTCACGGCGACCAGCGGCACGCCCAGGCGCTTGAGCACCGGCAGGATCACCGTGATCTCTTCGCTTTCGCCGCCGTTGGAGATGGCCAGCACCAGGTCGATCGCCTTGATCATGCCCAGGTCGCCGTGGCTGGCCTCGGCCGGGTGCACGAACAGGGCCGGCGTGCCGGTGGAGGCCAGGGTGGCGGCGATCTTGCGCCCCACGTGGCCGCTCTTGCCCATGCCCATCACGACCACCCGGCCGCGCAGCGTCAGCATGCGTTCCACGGCGTCGGCGAAGCCGGGGCCGGTACGGGCCTTCAGGCCTTGCACCGCGGCGGCCTCGATATCGTAGGTTTCCTGCGCCAGGCGCAGCGCACGGGTGCGGTCGAAGCCGGTCATCCGGCGATTTTATCGGGGCCAGCCCGGCTGCACGCTAGCATCTGGGCATGTCGGGACTTGCGCTGACGCTTTTCTACCTGCTGGCCGCGGTGCTGGGCGTGGTGCTTTGCCGCTTCCTGAAGCTGCCCCCCATGCTGGGCTACCTGGTGGTCGGCGTGGTGATCGGGCCCAACGCGCTGGCCCTGGCCGACGACTCCGACAGCGTGCGCCACCTCGGCGAGTTCGGCGTGGTGTTCCTGATGTTCGTGATCGGGCTGGAATTCAACCTGCCCAAGCTGCGCGCCATGCGCACCCACGTGTTCGGGCTGGGCCTGTCGCAGGTGCTGCTGACGATCCTGCCGGCCACGCTGGGCGCGGCGCTGCTGGCGGTGGTGCTGCCCGGCGTCCTCAGGATGAGCTGGCAGACGGCGCTGGCGCTCTCCGGCGCCCTCGCCATGAGCAGCACCGCGATCGTGGTGAAGCTGATGTCCGAGCGGCTGGAGCTCGAATCCGAGCACGGCCAGCGCGTGATGGGCGTGCTGCTGTTCCAGGACCTGGCGGTGGTGCCGCTGCTGGTGCTGATCCCCGCCCTGGGCAGCCCGCCGGAGGTGCTGCTGCGCGAGCTCGGCATCGCCAGCGTGAAGGCGGCGGGCCTGATCGTGCTGCTGCTGGCCGGCGGCCAGCGCGCGATGCGCTGGTGGCTCACGCTGGTGGCGCGGCGCAAGAGCGACGAACTGTTCGTGCTGAACATGCTGCTGGTGACGCTGGGGCTGGCCTGGCTCACCGAGCTGGCCGGCCTGTCGCTGGCGCTGGGCGCCTTCATCGCCGGCATCCTGATCTCCGAGACCGAATACAAGCACCAGGTGGAAGCGGACATCCGCCCCTTCCACGACGTGCTGCTGGGCCTGTTCTTCATCACCATCGGCATGATGCTGGACTGGCGGCCGGTCGCCGAGCGCTGGGGCCTGGTGCTGGTGATGGTGACGGCGCCGGTGCTGTTCAAGCTGCTGCTGGTGACCGCGCTGGCGAAACTGTTCGGCGCCACCACCGGCGTGTCGCTGCGCACCGGCCTCTACCTGGCGCAGGCGGGCGAGTTCGGCTTCGTGCTGCTGACGCTGGCGCGCGAGCACACCCTGCTGCCCCAGCACCTGATCAACCCCATCCTCGCCAGCATGGTGCTGTCGATGCTGGCCACGCCCTTCATCATCCAGTGGAGCAACCGCATCGTGATGAAGCTGGTGGCGAGCGAATGGCTGATGCAGTCGCTGCAGATGACCAACATCGCGCGGCGCGCCATCAACACCAGCAAGCACGTGATCATCTGCGGCTACGGCCGCTGCGGCCAGAACCTGGCGCGCATGCTGGAACAGGAAGGCATCCCCTACATGGCGCTGGACCTGGACCCCGACCGCGTGCGGCAGGCCGCCGCCGCCGGCGACTCCGTGGTGTTCGGCGACGCCGCGCGCCTGCAGGCGCTGATCGCCGCCGGCCTGGGTCGCGCCAGCGCGGTGGTGATCACCTACCTCGACGTGCCCAGCGCGATGAAGGTGTTGGCCAGTGCCCGCTCGCATGCGGCGCACGTGCCGGTGATCGTGCGCACGCAGGACGACCACGACCTGGAGAAGCTGCAGCAGGCCGGCGCCACCGAGGTGGTGCCGGAGACGCTGGAAAGCTCGCTGATGCTGGCCAGCCACGCGCTGGCGCTGGTGGGCGTGCCGATGCGGCGCGTGATCCGCATCGTGCAGGACCAGCGCGACGCCCGCTACAACCTGCTGCGCGGCTACTTCCACGGCACCGACGAGACCGAGAAGGAGCAGGAAGCCGAGCGCCTGTCCACCATCACGCTGCCGCTGGGCGCGCACGCGCTGGGGCTCGAATTGAGCCTGCTGCGCCTGGACGGCCGGGGCGTGCGGATCGTGAGCCTGCGCCGCAGCAACGGGCGCATCATCGACCCGGCCAGCGATCCGGCGCTGGAAGACGGGGATACTCTGGTCCTTTCCGGCCGGCCCGAACCGCTGGCGCTGGCCGAGGAGCTCCTGCTCAAGGGATGAGAGAGATGGACGACACCGCCTTCGACGTCAGCGACTACCTGCGCCGCAACATCCGCACCGTGCCCGACTGGCCGGCGCCGGGCGTGCAGTTCCGCGACATCACGCCGCTGCTGCAGAACCCGCGCAGCTTCCGCGTGCTGATCGACGCCTTCGTGCACCGCTACATGAACAACCGCCCCGACGTGGTGGCCGGCCTGGACGCGCGCGGCTTCATCCTCGGGTCGGTGGTGGCCTACGAGCTGGGCCTGGGTTTCGTGCCGATCCGCAAGAAGGGCAAGCTGCCCTTCACCACGGTGGAAGAGACCTACGAGCTGGAATACGGCAGTGCGACCGTCGAACTGCACACCGACGCCGTCAAGCCCGGCCAGCGCGTGCTGCTGGTGGACGACCTGATCGCCACCGGCGGCACCATGATGGCGGGCAAGAAGCTGCTGGAAAAGCTGGGCGCGACGGTGATCGAGGGCGCGGCGATCGTCGACCTGCCGGAGCTCGGTGGGTCACAGCGGCTGCGCGAAGGCGGGCTGGACGTGTTCACCTTCGTGCATTTCGCGGGGCATTAGGAATTCGTCATCCCCACGGAGGCGGGGATCCAGGGCTTGCGCCCTGGCTTCAATGCCCTGGGTTCCCGCCTCCGCGGGAATGACGCCTAGCGCAGCGCCCCGTACTGCGTCCCCCCGAGGTCCACCGACGACGCGTCGGCCATCTCGGTGTCCTCGAAGCCGGTGAGCAGCGTGTAGCTTTGCGGCTGCGCGTGGGGCTGCGGCTTGCCGTGGTTGGCGCGCTGCAGCGCCTCTTCGCCGCGCAGGCCGGCGCTCAGCGCCTCCTTGAAGGCGGTGACTTCTTCCTTTTGCAGCGGGTCCACGCGGCCGCTGCGGGTCGGCGGTACGCGCATCTCGGCCTGCGGAGCCGGCGTTTCCGTCAGCGGCGCGGGTCGCGAGATCGGCGGGCGCTGCTGCGGCGCATGCAGCGGATCGCCGACGGCCACATGGTTGTTGGCACGCCAGTACACCGCCGTCACCAGGACGTCGAAGCGCTGCTTGGCCGACTGGGCGATCAGCGCCTCGATCTCGGCGAGGCGATTGGTGTCGGCGCCGCCGCCGTAGGCCAGGTCCACCATCACCAGGAACTGGTGGCCGCGCGAATCGAGCGACAGCACCTTGAACTTGTAGCTGGAGGACAGCACGCCGGCGCGCGTCATGCACTCGCGCACGACGCCGTACAGCACCTCACGGCGCTCCAGGCGTTCCTGCTTGCGGTTGGCCGGCTGGGCGCGCCCGTTGTTGGACGCGTGCTGGGGGTGGGCGTTGGCGGGTTTGGTGGACTCGAGCCGCGACAGGCCCGAACTGGGCATGTAGCTGTGGTGTTCGTGTTTCTTTCGGGACGAGAACCAGCCGAACAAGGACATGGTGGTCTTTCACTGCTTGGGGAATCGAACGCATGCCAGTGTGGCGGCCAGTTGTTAACCCCGATGTAAGCACCCGGAGCGTGCGGACGGGCGTGACACGCGGCAGGACGAACGGCGGCTGCCGTTCAGGTGACCGCAACGCGCTTGGGACGGTTCGCGAGCCGGCGCGACACGAGCGAGCCGAGCGCCATCGCGACCTCCACCGCCATCGCGGGCTGCCGGTTGGTGAGTTCGGTGAAGCGGATCGGGCTGAGCGACCACAGCTTGCAGGCGCTCGCCGCCTGCACCGTCGCGCTGCGCGGCAGCCGGGTGAAGAACGCCCCCTCGCCGACGGCCGATCCGGCCTCCACCGATGCGAGCCGCAAGCGGCCCTTGTCGTCCTCGTAATGCACGGTGAGCGTGCCGGTCTCGACCAGGTACACCGTGCGGTCGCTGGCGTTCTGTTCGATCAGCACCTGGCCCTGGCGCACGGCGAAGGGCTGCAGGTAGTTGCAGAACACTTCCCACTGCTTGGACGTCAGCGTCGGGTGGAAGGCGTCGCGCGTCGTGTTGTGCGCGCAGGCGTGGATCAGGCCCTGCACGTCGAAATGGACGGTGGTGGGGAGCAGTGCGTTCATGGTGGCTCGACAGTAACGAGCGCCATCGCGCGTTCACAAGGGTTTGTGAGGGGGGATTACACGAGATACGAGAGCCCGCGACGGTGTAACGCGCGGCTCACCGGGTGTGGGGATGAGCGGGCGGTTGCGGGCGCTGGGCGGGCGAGCTGGGGTTGCACCCCAGCCTACGAGATGCGACGAAGCGGATGACTTGTAGGCTGGGGTGCAACCCCAG
>NZ_DASVNN010000100.1:0-3932 GCF_036383835.1 Ramlibacter sp. | reverse complement strand
CAAGGCCAAGATGGGCGACACCTTCCACCTGGTGTCCAACGAGATGGTCCAGATGCACGGCGGCATCGGCATGACCGACGCCCACGACGCCGGCTTCTACCTGAAGCGCGCCCGCGCCGCCGAAGCCGCCTTCGGCAACCAGGCCTACCACCGCGACCGCTACGCCCGCATCAACGGCTACTGAGCCGCGGCCCTGCCGGAGCCTGGCGGTTCGCCAGCCGGCAGGGTAACCGCCGAGCTCCACGGCACGCGTATGACTGGTCATGACACGCTCGCGGAGGCTGGTGCCCAGGCGTGAGGCATCATGCCGCGCGGCGGCGTCTGAAGATCGGCATTGTAACTTCAAATATCATAGCTACCATGCGCCCTCGCCCAAGACCCGGGAAGCCAGGAGAGCGCCGCATGGCCCTTAGCGATCACCCCAGCGTGCAGCGCGTCCGCGCGGCCCAGGCCCCTGCCGAACTGGCCAAGCGCACGTTGTCCGCTGCCGAAGTCCGCGAACTGTTGCTGGAATGCGGGGCCGACGACGTCGCGCTACTCTCGGTGGACGATCCCGCGATCGCCGGGCAACGTTCGGAAATCAATCGCGTCTTCCCCGAAGCGCGCACGGTGGTCAGCTTCGTCTGCCAGATGAACCGCGAGCCCGTTCGCGCCACGGTCCGCTCGATCGCGAACCAGGAATTCCACGAGACCTACGACAGCGTGAATCACGCCGCCCGGAACTTCGTACGTGAGATGCAGGACCTGGGCCACCGGGCCGTCAACGCCGTCGCGGCGTTCCCGATGGAGCAGGAGAATTTCCCCGGCAAGAACTGGGCGGTGTCGCACAAGCCGATCGCCGTGGCCGCCGGGCTCGGCAAGATGGGCGTGCACCGCTGCGTCATCCACCCGAAGTTCGGGAGCTTCGTCCTGCTCGGCACCATCCTGCTCGAGGACGAGGTGGTGCTCGAGAAGCGGGTGCTGGACTACAACCCCTGCCTGGAATGCAAGCTGTGCGTCGCCGCCTGTCCGGTCGAGGCGATCGGCGTGGACGGCAGCTTCAATATGCAAGCCTGCTACACGCACAACTACCGCGACTTCCTGGGCGGCTTCGGCGACTGGATCGAGACGATCGCCGACTCGAAGTCGGCAGACGACTATCGCTCGCGCGTCCCGGTGACCGAAACCGCCCAGATGTGGCAGAGCCTGAGCTTCAAACCCAGCTACAAGGCCGCCTTCTGCATCTCCGTGTGCCCGGCCGGCGAGGACGTGCTCAGCCCGTTCCTCGAGGATCGCGCCGCGTTCGTGGAGCGCTTCGTCAAGCCGCTGCAGGACAAGCGCGAGACGATCTACGTGCACGAAGGCTCGGACGCGCAGGCGATCGTCTCCAAGAAATTCCCGAACAAGACTGTGAAGACCGTGTCTTGGATGAACCTTGATACGAACGGCGTCAGCGTTCTCTTCAGCATGCGCCTCGGCTTCCAGCGGCGGCAGTCCAAAGGCCTGGAAGCCTCCTACCATATGCATTTCACCGGCGATCGTGCGGTCTCCGGCACCGTGGCGATCCGCAAGATGGCTATAGAATTGGACTTCGGACTGAAGGGCGTCCCCGATGTCGAAGTACGGGTCTCGGGACCCGTCTGGGTCGACCTCCTCTCGCACAAGTTCACCGTGCAGGAGGCCATCGCCCAGGGCCAGTTGCAGGTGGAGGGCGACCCTGAGCTGGTGACCCGACTGATCCATTGCTATCCCCGCTATGGGCGTGTGACGCATGGAGCCCTCGCCGAGCCGGCGTAGGCCGCGGTCGCGAGAAGCGTGATCGAATGATGCCAAGTTGGGCTAGGATGCCGAGGTCGGGGCCTTTTGGTCGGGCCCGGACCCGGCGGTCTGCGGCAATGGAAGGCGACGCACATGCGATGGGATGACGTTTCGGATCAGAAGTGCTCGGTGGCGCGCTCGCTGGCGCTCCTTGGCGATCGTTGGACGATGCTGCTCATTCGCGAGGCGTTCCTCGGCACCCGCCGGTTCGACGAACTGCAGGCCCTGACCGGCGCCTCGCCCCAGGTGGTGGCTTCCCGGCTGGCGCGCCTGGTCGAAGGCGGCATCATGCGCAAGGTCCCCTACCAGCAGCGCCCGACGCGCTACGAATATCGGCTGACCGAAATGGGCCGCGAGTTGCAACCCGTGCTGTTCACCCTGATGACCTGGGGGGACAAGTGGCTCGATGACGGCCAGGGGCCGCCCAATCCGCTGCGCCATACCGAATGCGGGGCGATCACCCGGCCACAGCTGACCTGCGACGAATGCGGCGAGCCGGTGCTGGCCGGCAATGTGATGAACGAGCCTTCGGAACGCTGGGCGCGCCAGCGCCGCGAGATGCTTGCCGGCGTTCACGCCGATCACGCCGAACCGGCGATGGATGATCGGGTCGCGAGCTAGCGTCGGGCATTAGCAGCCGTAGGTCCTCGACCCGCGCTCAATCGAAGATCGCCACGGCCCGGATCCAGCCCGCCGACGCGTCGGCGATCTTCACGGGGAAGCACGACAGGGTGAAGCCGTCGGGCGGCAAGGCCGCCAGGTTGGTCAGCTTCTCGATCTGGTAGTACTCGCGCAGGCGGCCCGCCTTGTGACCTTCCCAGATGATCCTCGGGTCGCGGGTCTCGGCCCACTTGCGGGCGGTGTGCGAGAACGGCGCATCCCAGGACCAGGCATCGGTGCCGACCACCTTCACGCCCCGCTCGGTGAGATAGAGGGTGGCCTCCTCGCCCATGCCGCAGCCCTTGTGGATGTACTCGGGGTCGCCGTAGGCCGCGCCGGCGGCCGTGTTCACCAGCACGATGTCCAGGGGCTGCAACTCGTGGCCGATGCGGCGCAATTCGGCCTCGACGTCGGCGGCCGTAGCGACGTAGCCGTCCTCGAAACCGCGGAAGTCCAGCTTCACGCCCGGCTGCAGGAAGTACTCCAGCGGACCCTGGTCGATCGTGGGCGCCGGCCGGGTCTTCTCCACGCTGTCCGTGGTGGAATGGAAGTGCCACGGCGCGTCCATGTGCGTGCCGTTGTGGGTGGAAAGCTGCACCTGCTCGACGGCCCAACCCTCGCCGTCGGGCAGGTCGTCGGCCTGCAATCCGGGAAAGAAGGAGGCGATCTGGCCAACCGTCTCCCTGTGCCGTGAATAGGTCACCTTCGGCCGCATGATCTCCGGGTCCGAGATGATGTCGTTGGTGATGGGGATCGACAGGTCGACCAGCCGCCGGGCCATGGGTTCCCTCCGCGCGTCTTCGTGGCCATCGACCTTAGGCGCGCGGCAGGACAGGGGAAGCCCCAGCTGTCATTGTGCGGCGCAGCATTTCTTTTGCTGAGCGGGGAACCATGGGAACCACTACACGGTTTGGCTGGTGGGACGGAGTACGGAGCTGGGCTGGGAATGACCGTCAGCGCGCCCATTGCGCAACCGACCCCATTCGTCATCGCCGCTGACGATCCGGCGCGCGTGGCGTTCAGCCGCAGGAAGCGCGCGTTCGACATGGTGGCCGCTTGCCTGGCGCTTCTCGTATTCCTGCCGCTGCTGTTGCTGATCGGCGTGGCCATATGGATGGAGAGCGAGGGCCCGGTGCTGTTCCGCCAGCAGCGCACCGGCCTGCACGGTCGCCCGTTCCGCATCTATAAGTTCCGCACCATGCGGGTCACCGAGGACGGCGCGGATATCCGCCAGGCGGTGCGCGGCGACAGCCGGATCACGCCGCTGGGCGCTCTGCTGCGCAAGCTCAGCCTGGACGAGCTGCCGCAGCTGGTGAACGTGTTGAAGGGTGAGATGTCGATCGTCGGGCCGCGGCCGCACGCCCTGGCCCATGACCTCGTCTGGCGCGACCGCGTGCCGGGCTACGCCGGCCGGTTCCGCACCCGGCCCGGCCTCACCGGCGCAGCCCAGGTGAACGGCTACCGCGGCGAAGTCG
>NZ_DASVNN010000099.1:0-25865 GCF_036383835.1 Ramlibacter sp. | reverse complement strand
AACCGCGGCCGGCTGTTCCCCGAGGCCTGACGTGCAGACCCACCTCTCCCCCGAATTCGCCGGCACCGCCGAGGGCGCGGAAGCCGAAGCCATCCTGCGCAAGTGCGTGCACTGCGGCTTCTGCACCGCGACTTGCCCCACCTACCAGGTGCTGGGCGACGAGCTCGATGGCCCGCGCGGCCGCATCTACCTGATCAAGCAGGTGCTGGAAGGGCATGAGCCCACGCGCAAGACGCAGCTGCACCTGGATCGCTGCCTCACCTGCCGCAACTGCGAGAGCACCTGCCCGAGCGGCGTCGACTACGGGAACCTGGTCGACATCGGCCGCGGCATCGTGGAGCGCAAGGTGGCGCGCGGCGCCCCGGCGCAGGCGCTGCGCTGGGCCCTCAAGGAAGGCCTGACCTCGCCGCTGTTCGCCCCGGCGATGAAGGTCGGCAAGGCGGTGCGCGGCCTGCTGCCCGCGCGCCTGCGCGAGAAGGTGCCGGCCAGGCAGGAGGCCGGCCGCTGGCCCACGCGCACGCACGCGCGCAAGGTGCTGGTGCTGGCCGGCTGCGTGCAGCCGGCGATGATGCCCAACATCAACACGGCGACCGCCCGCGTGCTCGACGCCGCCGGCATCCAGTCCGTGATCGCGCAAGGCGAAGGCTGCTGCGGCGCGCTCAAGTTCCACCTGAACGACCAGGACGGCGGCCGCGCGCAGATGCGCCACAACATCGACACCTGGTGGCCGTACGTGGAGCGCGGCGAAGTGGAAACCATCGTGATGAACGCCTCCGGCTGCGGCGTGACCGTGCGCGAGTACGGGCATCACCTGCAGCACGATCCGGCCTACGCGGACAAGGCGAAACGCATCTCGGCGCTCACGCGCGACCTGAGCGAGCTGCTGCCCGATCTCGTGCCGCTGCTGAAGGACAAGGTGAAGCCGCGCCCGGGCCTGTTCGCCTATCACCCGCCCTGCACCCTGCAGCACGGACAGAAGCTGCGCGGCGGCGTGGAGCAGGGCATGGCGGCCCTGGGCTTCGAGGTGCGCCTGGCGCTGAACGAGGCGCACCTGTGCTGCGGGTCGGCCGGCACCTACTCCGTGCTGCAACCCGAGATCGCGCACACGCTGCGCGACCGCAAGCTGAGCCACCTGAACGCGCTCGAGCCGCAGGCCATCGTGTCGGCCAACATCGGCTGCATCACCCACCTGCAAAGCGGCACCGGCAAGCCGGTGCGGCACTGGGTGGAAGTGCTGGACGAGGCGCTGGGCGGGTGAGCGTCGGGGTTCGGCTGCGCGCTCACCCCGACCTACGGGATACCGCCGGATGCATTCGTAGGTCGGGGTGAGCGCGCAGGCGAACCCCGACGCACAAGCTACCATCCGCCCATGCTCAACAAGCCGCGCATCCTGGTGGTGGAGGACGAGTCGGCGATCGCGGACACCATCGTCTACGTGCTCGCCAACGACGGCTTCGCGCCCGAGTGGTGCGCGACGGCGGAAGCGGCGATCGCGGCGTTCGGGCGCCAGCGCCCGGATCTCGCCATCCTCGACGTCGGCCTGCCGGACCTGAACGGCTTCCAGCTGTTCAAGTCCCTGCAGGCGCTGCCGGGTGGCGGCGAGGTGCCGATGCTGTTCCTCACCGCGCGCAGCGACGAGATCGATCGCGTCGTCGGACTGGAACTGGGCGCCGACGACTATGTGGGCAAGCCCTTCTCGCCGCGCGAACTGCTGGCGCGGGTGCGCGCGATCCTGCGGCGCAGCGGCCGCAACCCGTCTTCGAGTGCGCCAGTGCTCCCTTTCGAACTGGACGAAGAGAAGCACCGCATCCGTTACTACGGCAACGTGCTGGAACTCTCGCGCTACGAGTACGGCATCCTGCGCCTGCTGCTGCAGAAGCCGGGGCGCGTCTTCACCCGCGAGGAGCTGCTTGCGCAGGTGTGGGACGACGCCAGCGACAGCTTCGACCGCACGGTGGATGCGCACATCAAGACGCTGCGCGCCAAGCTCAAGGCCGTCGCGCCGGACGTCGACCCGATCCGCACGCTGCGCGGCACCGGCTACGCCCTGCAGGACGGCCTGCCGCCGCGCCCCGGATCGTGAGCAAGCGCAGCCGCGTCTTCGTCGCCCTGTTGCTGATCTACGCGGCGGGCACCGCCTTCCTGCTCTATCGCGTGCTGGCCGACCTCGACCCGCGCTACCGCGAGTCGGCCGAGGAGTCGCTGGTGGAAACGGCGCAGGTGATGGCCAGCCTGGTGGAGCAGGACGTGCGCGATGGCCGCATCGACACCGCGCGGATCGGGCCGCTGTTCCAGTCGGTCTATGCGCGAGAGTTCGAGGCGCGCATCTTCAGCGTGACCAAGCACAAGGTGGAGCTGCGCCTGCTGGTGACCGACCGCGACGGCCGCGTGCTGTTCGATTCGTTCGGCCGCGCCGCCGGCGCCGACTTCTCGCGCTGGAACGAAGTCCTGCTCGCGCTGCGCGGGCAGTACGGCGCGCGCACCACGGCCGACGTGCCGGACCAGCCGCAGGCCTCGGTCATGTACGTCGGCGCGCCGGTGCGCTTCCAGGGCCGCATCGTCGGCGCGGTGTCCGTCGGCAAGCCGGTGCAGAGCTTCGGCCAGTTCGTGGAGGCGGCGCGCCGCAAGACGCTGGTCGTGGGCGTGCTGTCGGCCGTCGGGGTGGCCTTGCTGGCGCTGATCGTGTCGGTCTGGGTGGCGCGGCCCTTCGGGTTGCTCACCGATTTCGCGCGCTACGTGCGCTCGCAGCGCCGCCTGCATCCGCCGGCGCTGGCGCGCGAGGTCGTGCGCATCGTGCGCAGCGGCTTCGACGAGATGCGCGATGCGCTGGCGGGCCGCAGCTACGTCGCCGACTACGTGCAGACGCTCACCCATGAACTGAAGAGCCCGCTGTCGGCGATCCGCGGCGCGTCCGAGCTGCTGCACGACCCGGCGATGCCGCCGGAGCAGCGGCGGCATTTCCTCGACAACATCGCCCGCGAGACCGGCCGCATCCAGGAGGTGGTCGACCGCATGATGGAGCTCACCCGGCTGGAGTCGCGGCGCTCGCTCGCGCACGTGGAGCCGGTCGCGCTCGGGGCCTTGCTGGACGAAGTGGTGACGGGCGCGCGCGATGCGGCGGCGCAGCGGCAGGTGCGCGTCGTGCGCGAAGGTGCGGCCGATGCCACGGTGGAGGGCGACCGCTTCCTGCTGCGCCGTGCCCTCGCCAATCTCGTGGACAACGCGGTGGATTTCTCCCCGCAAGGCGGCAGCGTGCAGGTGAGCCTGGAGGCCGATGGCCGCGATGCCGTGCTGCGCGTGCGCGACGAGGGCCCCGGCGTGCCGGACTACGCGCGGGAGAAGGTGTTCGAGAAGTTCTTCTCCCTCGCGCGGCCCGGCACCGGCCGCAAGAGCACCGGGCTGGGCCTGAGCTTCGTGCGGCAGATCGCGTCGCTGCATCATGGCTCCGTCACGCTGGACAACGACCGCGGGGCGCTTGCGACCTTCACGCTGCCGCTGCTGCGCTCACGTTGACGCGGCAGGGGCGGCGGGCCGCGACGACAGCGCATACCAGTCGACGCGGCGGGTGCCGAGCATCAGCAGGCCGACCAGCGCGAACAGCAGCAGCGAACCGAGCAGCAAGGCGTTGTCTTCCGACGAGAGCAGGCCGTAGAGCGCGGCATAGAGCACCGCGACGTAGGCGCCCAGTCCCAGGCCGCGCTTCCATCCGCGCAGCACGGCGCTGAAGTAGACGGTGAGCAGCAGCGTGCTGGCGCAAGCCGCCACGGCGTAGGCGAGCCCGAAGGCGATCTTCTCCGACAGCGCGAGCAGCAGCAGGAAGAACAGCGTGATCGACAGCCCCACCAGCCCGTATTGCACCGGGTGCAGCCGAAGTTGCGCGAACAGCTCGAACATGAAGGCCGCCATCAGCACCAGGCCGACGAACAGCAGGCCGTACTTCACGGCGCGCTCCGACATCGCATAGACGTTCAGCGGCTCGATCAGGCTCACGTCGAAGCTGTCGAGGCGGTCGGCGACCTGCCGGCCGGCGGCGATGCCGACCTCCGGCGGCACCTTGGCCTCGCCGCGCAGGTCGTGCAACAGCTGCGCGCGCGCCGAGCTGACCAGCGAGGACACCGACCAGGACGCTTCGAAGCCCTTGTCGCCGACCGTGCGGCGCACCGCCAGGAACTCGCCGCCGAAGCTGGGATGCGGCCAGTCCGAGCTGAGTTGCGCCGTGTTCTCGTCGGCCAGCGGCACGACGGACAGCCGCTCCTGGCCGACCAGGGTGAGGTCCAGCTGGAAATCCAGCGGCTGTTTCTGCGTGAAGGCCTCCTGTGCTTCGGCCGGCAGCGCGGCATGGATGCCCTGCGCCAGCCAGGACTGCGGCGGCACGTGCGGCACGCGCGGCAGCCAGCGCCCCGGCGCACCGGCGATGCGCAGCGTCGGCGCGCCCTGCAGGCCGCGCAGGTCGCTCACGGTGAAGGCGAGCACCGGGGCCTGCACTTCGAAGCTCGAGTTCTTCTCGCTGTGCGGCAGGGCGGCGGCGTCGAAGGCGGGGAAGCGGCCGCGGAAGCCGCCCGTGAGGTCGTAGAACAGGACGGTGAAGATCCCGAGGTAGCGTTCCTGCGCCGCCAGACGGCCGGTCAGCTCCGACTTCTCCGGGAAGACGTAGTGCGTGACCTGCTTGCTGCGAGGCGTCCGCTTGGTCTTGCCCTTGTCGTCCGTCTCCTCTTCCACCCAGCGCTCGATGTAGGGGATCACCAGCACCGGGCCGGCCACGACTTGCGGCCCGGCATGGCGGGTGGCGAGTTCATGGGCGGCGTGGGCGCGGCTCGCGCCGCGTTCCTCGATCAGCCCGCCGATGCGCGCGAGCGGCAGGGCGGCGAACAGCACCAGCAGCACGAGCAGGATGACTTTGGTGAGCGACGATTGCGCCAGCAGTGACTTCATGGTTCTCCTCGATGGTTGTCGTGGAGCCATGCTGCCGGCGCGCCGCGCGGGCACGATGAAGGCGGCGTGAAGCGCACTTCACGCGGACTTCACGAATGTGTCAGGCCGCGAGCGCGGCCTCGATGTCCCTGGCCAGCTTGGCCGGCGCGTCCTGCGGCGCGTAGCGCTTGCGCACCCGACCGTCGCGGCCCACCAGGAACTTGGTGAAGTTCCACTTGATCCGCTTGGATCCGAGCAGGCCGGGCGCTTCGGCGGTCAGCCAGCGATACAGCGGGTGCGCCTCGGTGCCGTTCACGTCGATCTTCTGCATCATCGGGAAGCTCACCCCGTAGTTCACCTGGCAGAAGCTCGCGATCTCTTCGTTGCTGCCCGGGTCCTGCGAACCGAACTGGTTGCAGGGGAAGCCCAGCACCACCAGGCCGCGCTCGCCGTAGGCCTTGTGCAGTTCCTCCAGCCCGGCGAACTGCGGCGTGAAGCCGCAAGCGCTCGCGGTGTTGACGATCAGCAGGGGCTTGCCGCGGAATTGCGACAGCGGCACCAGGGAGCCGCCCATCTGCTGTGCTTCGAAGTCGTAGATGCTGGCCATGCGGCGGATTGTGCGCCGCGGCTCGTCCGTGCGCTAGCCGCGCCGCGGCCAGGCCGACCAGGCGGCGGCTGCGAGGATCAGCGCGCCGCCGGCCAGCGTGCGGCCGGTCAGTTCCGCGGCGCCGAGCGCCACCGACGACAGGCTCGCGAACACCACTTCCGAGAGCATGACGAGCGCGGTGGTGTGGGCGGGCAGCCGCGCCGCGCCGTACTGCAGCGCGAGGTTGGAGGCCAGGAATCCGGCCGCCAGCAGCACGATGAGCGCGATCCAGCCGAACGTCGGCGCGGGGAGGGCGGCGACCGTCCCTTGCAGCAGCCCGGCCAGCGCGACGCCGCCCGCCATCAGCGTGCCGCCGCCGAACATGGCGAGCACCCGCGAAGCGGCCGTCTCGGTGTTCAGCTTGCGCAGCAGCGCGTTCGTCAGCGCGAAGCTGAAGCCGCCCGCCAATGCCAGCCAGTCCGGCAAGGTGCGCGGCAGCGGCAGTCCGCTGCCCGAGGTGTCGAGCACGGTGGCGACGCCCAGCAGCGCCACGCCCAGGCGGGCCAGCGCCGCCCCGCTGGGTCGCTCGCCGAGCAGCATCCAGGCGATCAGCACCGACCACGCCGGCATCAGGTAGAACAGCAGCACCACCCGCACGACGTCGCCGACGGTGACCGCCCAGTTGAAGCCGACGTTGGTCAGGCCCGCCGCGGCCGCGAGCAGCCACAGCAGCGGCTGGCGGCCGAAGCCGCGCAGGCCCTGCGGCTTGAGCGCGAAGAAGACGGCGAAGGAGGTGAGGAAGACGACCGCCGTGGACCACAGCGGGTGCACGCCGTGCTCCTGCAGCGCGCGGAAGGGCCACCACGACAGTCCCCAGACGAAGGCGTTGAGGACCAGCGCGAGGACGGCAGTCGCCGGTCCCCTGTCAGCCATGCACGTTGTCGTGCCGGGCGATTTCCAGCAGGTGGTCGACTTCGTCCTTGTGCACCACGGTGTTGCGCTTGTGCCAGCGCTGGATCGCGTACATGGCGCCCGCCACCACCACGCCGAAAGCGGTGATCGCGCCGAAGGCCGTGAGGCCCAGGCCGGCCGACAGGCTGTAGAAGGCGCCCAGGCCCAGGATGCAGGCCTGCTCGTTGAAGTTCTGCACCGCGATCGAACGGCCGGCGCCCATCAGGTTGTGGCCGCGGTGCTGCAGCAGCGCGTTCATCGGCACCACCAGGTAGCCGCCCAGTGCCCCCATCAGGATCAGGAAGGGCGCGGCCACCCAGACGTTGCCGATGAAATTCATCGCGATCACCAGCAGGCCCATGAGCATGCCCAGCGGCATCACGGTGGTGGCGCGGTCCAGCTTCATGCGCACCGAAGCGAGGATCGCCCCCACCGCCGTGCCCAGGGCGACCACTCCGCTCAGCGACGAAGCCTGGGTGGTGCTGTAGCCCAGGGCCGCGGCGCTCCAGGCCAGGATGATGTAGCGCAGGTTGCCGCTGACGCCCCAGAACAGCGTGGTGGTGGCCAGCGAGATCTGCCCCAGCTTGTCGTGCCAGAGGCGGCTGTTGCAGATCCAGAAGTCCGGCACCAGCTCCAGCGCGTTCTTCGGGATCGGTCGCATCTCGACGCCGGTGTGCGGGATGCGCGTGTTGAACCAGGCGGCCAGCGCGTACACGAAGATCAGCACGAAGATGGCCGCTTCCGGCGGCGTGTCGATGCCGGTGTCGAAGACCGGGAAGTCCAGTGCCAGCATGCGGGCGGACAGCGCGTGGCCCACCAGCTGGCCGCCCAGCAGGATGCCCAGGATGATCGAGGCGATGGTGAGGCCCTCGATCCAGCCGTTGGCCTTGACCAGCTGCGAGGGCGGCAGCAGTTCGGTGAGGATGCCGTACTTGGCGGGCGAATAGGCGGCGGCGCCCAGGCCGACGATCGCGTACGACAGCAGCGGATGGGTGCCGAACAGCATCATCAGGCAGCCGATCACCTTGATCGCGTTGCTGACGAACATCACCTGGCCCTTGGGCCGGGAGTCGGCGAAGGCGCCCACGAAAGGAGCCAGCACCACGTAGAACAGCGCGAACATCGGCACCAATGCCGCGGCCTGCCAGGTCGGCGCCTTGGAGGACTTCAGCAGTTCGACGGCCGCGATGAAAACCGCGTTGTCGGCGAGCGACGAGAAGAACTGCGCCGCCATGATCGTGTGGAAACCGCGCTTCATCCGTCGTGTCTTGGGGCGGCATCAGCAATCCTGATGCCTCTTGAATCTCAGCTGTCTCCTGGCGACACGGGGTTATATCACGGTAGGTAATGACAGAATCGGGGCAGAAAGCCTTCCTGTCATGCCGCGTCCCATCCAGGCCACCATTCATCTCGACGCCCTCCGGCACAACCTGTCGCGCATGCGCGCCGCCGCTCCCGACGCCCGCGTCTGGGCGGTGGTGAAGGCCAACGCCTACGGCCACGGCATCGAGCGGGTGTTCGACGCCCTGCGCGGCGCCGACGGCTTCGCCCTGCTGGACCTCCAGGAAGCGGAGCGGGTGCGGGCCCTCGGCTGGCGCGGCCCCATCCTGCTGCTGGAAGGCGTGTTCGAGCCGCGCGACCTGGAGCTGTGCTCGCGCCTGGACCTGTGGCACACCGTCCATTGCGACGAGCAGATCGCCTGGCTGGCCGCGCACAAGACGCAGGTGCCGCACCGGGTGTTCCTGAAGCTCAATTCGGGCATGAACCGGCTGGGATTCGGCCGGCAGCGCTTCCGGGCGGCCTGGGCGCGGCTCGATGCGCTGCCGCAGGTGGACGAGATCTCGCTCATGACCCACTTCAGCGACGCCGACGGGCCGCGCGGCATCGCCCACCAGGTGCAGGTCTTCGAGGAGGCCACGCGCGACCTGCCCGGCGAACGCTCCCTGTCCAACAGCGCGGCCTCGCTGCGGCACGCGGCGGACCCCGGGGTGCGCGGCGACTGGATCCGCCCCGGCATCGCCGTCTACGGCAGCGCCCCGGACTTCCCCGAGCACGACATCCGCCACTGGGACCTGCAGCCGACCATGACCCTGGCCACCCGCATCCTCGCCGTGCAGGACCTGCGGCCCGGGGACACGGTGGGCTACGGCTCCAGCTACACGGCCGATGCGCCGGTGCGCATCGGCGTGGTGGCCTGCGGCTATGCGGACGGCTATCCGCGGCACTGCAGCACGGGCACGCCGGTGCTGGTGGACGGCGTGCGCACCCGCCTGGTCGGCCGCGTGAGCATGGACATGATCGCGGTGGACCTCACGCCGGTGCCGCAGGCCGGCTTCGGGGCCGAGGTCACGATGTGGGGCCGGGCGTCCAACGGCGCCGTGCTGCCGGTCGACGAGGTGGCGGCCAGCGCCGGCACCCTCAGCTACGAGCTGATGTGCGCGCTGGCGCTGCGCGTGCCGGTGGTGGTCGACGGGGCTTGAGCCCGGTACGAAAACTGTCGCAGTTGTCACACGCCCTCCCGCTGGTTCAGCCGTGCGCCTCCGGCCCGCCGGCACGCCCGTGACAGGCCGATAGATCCGCGCTGCTCGGAGCGCGCCACTCGCCGCCGCTGCCGCTGAGGCTCGGCAGCCAGAGCAATACGCCCGAACACAAATCACAAACAGCCGATCCCTGGCGAAGGGCGCGTCTGCCCGGCCGCACCAGCGGCCATGCGTAAGTTCGTATGCTTCCGATCGCGCCGGGTCAAGACGTCCGCGGAAACGCGAAGGGAGGTCGTGATGCACACGACAAAACGCGCGCGCCGCCCGCTACGGTGGGCGGTGCTCCTGGGTTCCATCGGCATGGTGGTCCTCGGGACTTGGGCTTTCCGCAGCAGCGATGCGGCCGGCCCGGTGAAGAGCCTGTCTCCGGTGGCCTTCGTGCCGCAGGTGCTGGCGCCGTCGCTGCCGGAGGCGCCGTTCCCGCTGCGCCTGTTCACCGGCGCGGTGAAGACCGATTCGGGCGGCCGGATCATCACCGGGCCCACCGCCGATCCCGCGAAGAACCTCGTCGGGGCCGAGGCCGCCGGCGTGCGCGCCGGGCTCGAGCGCTTCACCAAGATCCTGTTCGGGATCGACTACTTCACGGGCCGGCCCGATCCGGGCACGCGCATCGACCCGAACGCACCCAGGGTGAACAGCGGCAGCCAGCACTGGCCCTTCGTGCCGCAGCCCTTCCGCAGCTGGCCGAACGCGCTCGCGGTCACGCCCGACGGCAAGAAGCTGTATGTCACCCTGCCGGGCCGCGAAGGTTATCCGGACAACCGGATCGCCGTCGTCGACACCGCCACGCGCCGGGTGCTGCGCTGGGTCGACCTGAGCGTTCCGTCGCAGCCCGTGGGAACCCGCCCGGCCGGCATCGCGATGTCGCCGGTGAATGCCTATGCGGTGGTCGTGAACCAGTATGCGAACTTCGCTTCGGTGATCGACACCGGCACCGATGCCGTGCTGGGCCAGTTCGAGACCGGCTTCTATGGCGAGGACCTCGTCTTCAACGCCAACGGCACGCGCCTGTACCTGACCGACCGGTTCAAGGACCAGGTCCGCGCGTTCAAGGTCGACCCGGGCCCGAAGTTCACGCAGATCGCGCAGATCCCGACCGGCGAGAACGACCTGAACCGCGCCAACCCGCGCGACCTCGCGATCAGCACCGACGGCACGACCCTCTACGTGGCCAACACGCTGGGACACACGATCGCCGTGATCAACATCGCCGGCGACGCCAACACCCTGGTTCGCACGATGCCGGTCGGCGGCCTGTCGACCGACGTGAAGATCGCCGGACGCTGGGGCTTCGTCTCCGGCCAGTCGACCAACAACGTGCTCAACGCGCACGAGACGGGGCATGGCATGCCCAAGATCGTCAACGGCGTGGCCATCCGCAACAACGGGGCGCCGCTCGGCTACACGCCCGTGATGTCCGACGCCACCCGTGCCACGACCTTCGACGACCTCGGCACCGAGCTGAACGTGTTCGACACCAGCACCAACCGCTTCGTCTTCCGCTACGTCGACTTCGAGCGCGACCTGTCCATGCTGGCCGTGCCGGGCGAGATCGTCGATCTCGGCGACCACACGGCGGACCAGAAGATCATCCACGGCAGCGGGCCGGAGCAGATGTTCGTCAAGGGCAACCTGCTGTTCGTCACGCAGCTGCACTCCGACAAGGTCGAGGTGTTCCGCATCAACCAGAACCCCGGCAGCCCCGGCGGCATCCTCACGCGCATCGGCGACCAGTTCACCGGCGGCATCACGCCGCAGGGCCTGGCCGTCTCGCCGGACGGCCGCACGGTCTACGTGGCCAACATGCAGACCGAAGACGTGTCCGTCCTCGGGGTGAGCGAGGCCGGCGTCCTGACCCGGCAAGGCCTCGTCACCGTCGGCGTGACGGACACGACCCCGCATCCGCGCACCGGCGGCAAGGGCGCCCACCTGTTCGCGACCCACGAGGAGATCGGCCTGCGCTGGCTGTTCACGCAGTCGTACTCCGACGACGGCCAGAAGTCCTGCGGCCATTGCCACTGGCAGAGCCGCCACGACGGCGGGCAGTGGAACGTCGGCGCCAACGCGATCGGCGGGCCCAAGGTCTGCCCGCAGAACAAGGACACTTCCGACAACTGGCCGGAATGGTACGAGGGACTGAGCGGCCCGATGAATTCCTATGCGTCGTCGTGCAACGGCGAGCTGGTCGTCGCGGAGCGCCGCACCGCGCTGTTCCCGCAGGCGACGCTGGAGGAGCGGCTGCGCGCGCGCAACGAGTTCGTCCTGCGCAAGACCGAGGAGAACTCGCGGGCGATCGGCCGCCCCGACCTGAGCGGCAAGGCCTTCAAGGTCGACTACTACGACATGGCGTTCCTGCAGATCCTGTGGACGCAGAACGAGACGCGCCTGATGCCCAATCCGCTGCGGCAGGCGCCCACCACCGCCGAAGCCACGCAGGTGGCCGCGGGCAAGGCCTTGTTCACCAACGAGGTCGCTGCCGGCGGCGCCGGGTGCGCAAGCTGCCACCACAACGGCAACAAGAAGGTCAACGGCGAGATCAACGACAGCTTCCAGGACTACAACATCCACGAGCCGGGCGTCATTGCCGAGACCACCGTGGACAACGAAGGACCGTTCACCCGCCTGTTCAACGACTACTTCTTCAAGCCCTTCGCTCCGCCGCAGGACGTGGGCGGCCGCCAGAACATCAGCAGCCGCAACACCAAGCACCTGCGTTCGTTCTGGGACAGCGTGCCGCGCTGGCTGCACCACGGCGCCGCGCACAGCATCCGCGAGATCCTGCTGCCGCCGGGCTCGTCCCTGCTGCGGACGGGTGAACGCGGGTTCAACTTCCGGGTGGTGCGCACCGACCACAGCCGCGTGACGGCCTTCGACTTCCTCGGCGGCCCGAAGGTGACCCTGCCGACCGAAGTGCCGATCACCATGGCCGACAGCAGCGACCTTGGCGATTGCAGGATCCTCGGTGGCGATGCCAAGGGACCGATCTGCGTGAGCATCGACCGGCCCGTCCCGAAGTCCGGCAGCGATCCGGCCTACGACAAGGTGGCCTATCCCGAGGGCCGCCTGGAGCTCGACCAGCTCGGCACGAAGAACGTGGTGCCGCTGCTGCTGAAGGACGGCAGCCTCAACCCGGCGCTCGCGGCCAACAACATCCGGGTGATCCCGGACACGCACGGCAGGACCTCGCATCTCTCCGGGGCCGACGTCGAGGCCATCTCGGCGTACCTCATGTCGCTGCAGAAGTAGTGCGGCGCGCCACCTGCTGCATCGCCCGAAGTCCGGGCGGTGCAGCAGGGCTTTTTATTTCCTGCGCAGGCCCAGCGCCATCACCGCGCCCACGACCAGCAGCGCGCCCATCACCTGCACCGGGGCGATCGTCTGCCCCAGCAGCAACCAGGCCAGCACCAGCGCGAACACCGGCTCCACGTTCATGATCGCGGAGTTGCCGACCACGCCCAGGCGCGGCAGCACCGTGAACATGATGGTGAAGGCGGTTCCGTAGAGGAAGGTGAGGGCGGCCAGGCCGCCCCAGCCGGCCGGCGCGGTGGGCAGGTGGAAGCCGCCCTGCGAGGCGACCGTCGCGAGCGCGACGAGCGCCGCGATGGTCATGGTGGTGCCGGTGCGCACGCGGCCGTCGACGTCGCCGGCTTCGTGCTGCGTCAACACCAGCGCCAGCCCGAAGGTGCCGGCCGCGGCGAGCGCGAAGGCGACTCCGGCGCCGATGCGCGCCCATTGGCCGGAAGCGCCCAGTCCCGACGCGGCCCCGAACACGTCCAGCGCCAGCGCCAGGCCCACCAGGATCACGGGCATCGCCACCAGCATCGCCTTCTCGGGACGCTTGCGGTAGACGACGAAGGACCAGAAGGCCGTCCAGATCGGGTAGGTGTTGAAGGCCAGCAGCGCCAGCGCCACCGGCAGCCGCGCCACCGAGGAATAGAGGCACAGGCTCTGGACGCCGATCAGCAGGCCGATGGCCGGCAGCATCTTCCTGTGCCGCGCGCTGAAGGCGATGCGCACGCGTTGGCTGGCGAGGATCATCGCGATCACGACCGCCGTCACGGAGCTGCGGAACACCACTGCGGTGGCTACGTCCACGCCGTTGTTGAAGGCGATGCGCGCGGCCACGTGGTTGGCGCCCATCATCAGCGCGATCAGCAGCAGCGTGGCGAAGGCGGCGCCGCTGATGGCGCGCGCCGGCGGGGAGACCACGGCGGACATTCAGTACAGGCCGTGGACGCGCGCGTGCAGGCGCGCCAGGCCCAGCAGCGCGTCGGTGAAGGGCGTCGCCACGCCCGTCATTTCGCCCATCTCCTGGACCACCGTCACCAGCGCGTCGATCTCCACCGGCTTGCCGGCCTCGACGTCCTGCAGCATGGACGTCTTGAAGGCGCCGAGCTTGCGAGTGACCTGGTGCCTGTCCTCCGGCTGCTGCGCGATCGGGATGCCGATGCGCGCGCCGATCTCGCGCGCTTCCAGCATCACCGCGGAGATGAAGTTGCGCACGAGCTCGTCGTCCAGGATCAGGTCGGTCGTGGCGCCGGTGAAGGCGCTGATCGGATTGACCGTCATGTTGCCCCACAGCTTGTACCAGGCGTCCTTCTGGATCTGCTCGGACAGCACGGTCTCGAAGCCCGCCTTCTCCAGCAGCGCGACGAGTTGCTGCACGCGCTGGGTCTTCTCGCCCGAGGGCTCGCCGACGATCAGCTTCTGGCCGAAATGGTGCTGCACGAAGCCGGGCTCGCGCAGCGCGCAGCTCGCGTGCACCACGCAGCCGACGATGTGCTTCGCGGGAATCGCTTCGGCGATCGACCCATCGGGATCCACGGCTTTCAGCCGGGCGCCGGCGCAGGGGCCGCCGAAGCCCTGGAAGAACCACCAGGGCACGCCGTTCATGGCGGTGAGCACCATGGTGTGCGGGCCCAGCAGGGGACGGATCGCCTTGGCGACGTCGGCCATCGCCGGCGCCTTCACGGCGACGACGACCAGGTCCTGCACGCCGAGGTCGACCGGCGAGGCACTGGCCTGCACCGGAATCGACAGCGTCTCGCTACCTTGCTGCAGCCGCAGGCCGTGCGATTGCAAGGCCTGCAGCGTCGCCCCGCGCGCGACCACGCTGACCTCGCAGCCGGCTTGTCCGAGCTTCAAGCCGATCCAGCCGCCGATGGCGCCGGCGCCGTAGATGCAGACCTTCATGACTTGTACGAATCCCCGCAGCGGTGTTCCATCAGCCGCGTCATCGCATCGAAGACGTCCTGCCCGGCGCCGAACTGCTGGTCGAACTGGAAGGAGTCGTGGGTGGTCTTCTTCGCCACCGCTTCCGGGATGGCGATGGCGCGGCCCAGGGGCGCCTGCGTCACCTGCACGTCGCAGGCGCGCTGCAGGGTCCACAGGCGCACGAAGGTGAGCGGCAGGGTGGACCCCGCCGCCAGCAGGCCGTGGTTGCGCAGGATCATCAGCGGCTTGCGGCCCAGGCTCGCCAGCAGTCGCGGCGCCTCCTCGGCATGGATCGTGATGCCTTCGAAGTCATGGCAGGCCACCATGTCGTGCAGCTGCGCGGAATAGAAGTTGTTCTGCGCGAGCCCGCCTTCGGTGCAGGCGACCGCCAGCCCGTTGGTGGTGTGCGTGTGCATCACGCAATGCGCATCCGGAACGTTCTCGTGGATCGCCGCATGGATCGTGAAGCCCGCGGGATTCACCGGCCAGGGGTTGTGCGCATCCAGCTTGTTGCCGTGCACGTCGATCTTCAGCAGGTTGCTGGCCGTGACTTCGGAGTAGTGCAGGCCGAAGGGATTGATCAGGAACTGCTTCTCGCCGCGCGCCGCGCTGTCCGGCACGCGCACGGTGATGTGGTTGTAGATCATCTCGGTCCAGCCGAGCATGTCGAAGATGCGGTAGGCGGCCGCGAGTTCGACGCGTGCCTTCCACTCGTCCGGATGCATGTCCGGCGCGCGGGGTTGCAGGACGGCGCTCATGGCACGCTCCTCAGTAGTTGCCCTTGGGCGCGGCCTGCGGCGTGCCCTTGAACTTCGAGACCAGCGCGCTGGTGGACTTCACCATCAGGTTGCTGTCGGTGCCCACCGCGATGAAGGTCGCGCCCATCTCGACGTGCTTCTTCGCCAGCGTCTCGTCCAGCGTCAGGATGCCGGCCGCCTTGCCGGCGGCCTGGATGCGGCGGAAGGCGTCCTCGTGCAGCTTCTGCATCTCGGGATGCCAGGGGTCGCCGACGTGGCCGAAAGCCGCGGAGATGTCCGACGGGCCGATGAACACGCCGTCGATGCCTTCCGTGTTGGCGATCGCGTCGAGGTTGCGCACGCCTTCGCGCGTCTCCACCTGCACCAGCAGGCAGACTTCGCGGTTGGCCTCTTTCGCGTAGTTGGCGTTGCGGCCCCAGCCGGAGGCGCGCGTCGCGGCCATGCCGCGGATGCCCTCGGGCGGATAGCGCATGCAGCGCACCAGCTCGCGCGCCTGCTCCGGCGTGTCGACCATGGGCACCAGGATGGTCTGGATGCCGACGTCGAGGTACTGCTTGATCAGCGCCTGGCCGACGTAGCCGTGGCCCATGGGCACGCGCGCCACGGCGTGCACCCCGGGATAGCCCGCGATCGCCTGCGCCTGGTGGAACAGGTTCATCGGGTCGTTGGGCGTGTGCTCGCCATCCAGCAGCAGCCAGTCGAAACCGGCCGCCGCGCAGATCTCGGTGTTGAGCGGGCCCAGCAGGCTGCACCACAGGCCGACCTGCGTGCGCTTTTCCTGGAGTGCCTTCTTGAACGGGTTGACGGGCGTCTGCATGGCGGGTCCCCTTTAGCGGAATGTGAACGTGAAGCGGCCGAGCGGGCCGTAGTCGGCATCGAAGGCGTCGCCCTTCCTGGCGCCGACCGGGCGCGTGAAGGACCCGGCCAGCACCACCTCGCCGGCTTCCAGGCCTTCGCCCCAGGGCGCCAGCTTCTGCGCGAGCCAGGCGATGCCCACCGCCGGATGGCCCTGCACGCCGGCGGCCAGGCCGGTCTCTTCGACCACGCCATTCTGGCGCAGGATGGCGCCGACCCACGGGAGGTCGACTTCGCGCGGATGCATCTTGCGGCCGCCGAGAAGGATGCCGGCGTTGGCGGCGTTGTCGCTGATGGTGTCGAACACCTTGCGCGGCGCCTTCGTGTGGCGGTCGAACTGTTCGATGCGAGCGTCGATGATCTCGATCGCGGGCTGGACGTACTCGGTGGCTTCCAGCACGTCTTCCACGCTGACCTGCGCGCCGCGCAGTGCGCGCTTGAGGACGAAGGCGAGCTCCACCTCGACCCGGGGCGCGATGAAGCGTTCGGTGGGGAGGTCGCCCGGCGCGAAGAACATGTCGTCCAGCAGCGTGCCGTAGTCGGGCTCGTCGATCTGGCTGGACTGCTGCATCGCGCGAGACGTCAGGCCGATCTTGTGGCCGCGCACCTGCCGGCCCCCGACGATCTTCATCGCGACCCAGGCGCGCGAAACGGCGTAGCCGTCCTCGATGGTCATGCCGGGGAAGCGCTTGGAGAAATGTTCGACCTGCACGCGCGATTGCTCGCTGCGGTGCAGTTCGGTGGCGAGTTGCCGGATGGTGGCTTGGTCAAGCATGCAAAACCTCCGTCATCCCCGCGGAGGCGGGGATCCAGGGCGTCCGAAGGGGCGCCCCGCGCCGTCCTGGGCCCCCGCCTTCGCGGGGGTGACGGCCTCTTTTCATTTGTTGAACAAGGGATGCAAGCTGCTGTGCTTGCCGTCGTACACCTGCCCCGGACTTTCGTCGATCTGCAGCGTGATGCCGACCGGTTGCTGGTCGAAGATGGGCGCGACGTGTTCCTTCACCACCGCCAGCAACCGGTCGCCCGCGTTCTTCTTCACCGCTTCGCTGCGCCCGCCGGCCATACGGACGTTCAGGTACATGAAGGCGTAATCGCCTTTGCCGTCGGCCACCGCGTAGTGCGCCGCCGGATAGGCCAGCACCCGCGTGCCGCCGGTGGGGAACACCTGCTTGCCCGCTTCGTCGTGGATCGTCAGCATGGTGTCGGCGAGCTTGCGGCACAGCGCGCCGACGTCGGTGCGCGTGTCGAGGTTGGGCGTGTAGAGGATGACGCAGTGGGGCATGTCAGAGACGCTGTTGGACGTTGGTGTAACCCTCGGCGGACGAGGCCTGGGCCTTCGGGATCGCGTCGCCCGGCACCGCGGTGACCGGGAAGACCGCGTTGATCTGCCCGGTGCCCGAAGCGCCGAAGTAGGGCGTGATCACTTCGGCGCGGCCGTCGTACGCGGACCAGCCGAGCGCGCCCAGCAGCATCGCCGTGTCGTGCATGAAGCCTTCGCCGTGGCCCTTGGCGGCGTACTCCGGCAGCATGCCGCAGAAGGCCTTCCATTCGCCGTGCTCCCACATCCGCACCACCTCGCGATCGAGCTGCTCCAGGAACGGGCTCCAGATCCTGAATGCGTATTCGGGCGCGAGCCCGTTCTGCGCGAAGCGGTGCGACAGCGAGCCGCTGGCGAGGAAGGCCACGGTGCCGTCGTAGTGGTCTTCCACGGCGCGGCGCATCGCCCAGCCCAGGCGGGCGCTGTCGTTCAGGTAGTGCGCCTGGCACAGGGCCGACACCGAAATCACCTTGAAGTGCCGGTCGGCGTTCATGTAGCGCATGGGCACCAGCGTGCCGTACTCGGGCGCCAGCGTCGTGCGGTCGTGCGCCAGCGTCTCCACGCCCCAGTCGTTGCAGGTTTCCGCCAGCAGTTTGCCGAGGGCCGGGTTGCCCGGGAACCCGTACTCCATGTTGCTGATGAAGTGCGGCAGCTCGTTGCTGGTGTACAGGCCCTGGAAGTGCGGGCCGCAGTTGACGTGGTAATTCGCGTTCACCAGCCAGTGCGTGTCGAACACCACGATGGTGTCCACGCCGAGGGCGCGGCAGCGCCGGCCGATCTCGACGTGCCCGTCGATCGCGTCCTGCCGCGTGCCCTGGCGCGCGCCGGGCAGCTCGCTCAGGTACATCGAGGGGACGTGGGTGATCTTGGCGGCGAGCGCTAGTTTGCCCACGGGAGTTCCCTTTCCTTGTCATCCCGGGCTTGACCCGGGATCCTTGGATTGCGGGTCAAGCCCGCAATGACAAACATCGTCAGACCCCCCAGTGCGGGATGTGGTGCGCGCCCAGCGACACCGCGATGTTCTTCGGCTCCAGGAACACTTCGTAGCTCCAGGTGCCGCCTTCGCGCCCGGTGCCCGAGGCCTTGGTGCCGCCGAACGGCTGCCGGAGATCCCGCACGTTCTGGCTGTTGACGAAGCACATGCCGGCTTCGACGGCGGCTGCCACGCGATGTGCCTTGCCGATGTTCTCGGTCCAGACGTACGAGGACAGGCCGTACGGGATGTCGTTGGCGATGCGGATCGCCTCGGCCTCGTCGGCGAAGGGGATGATGCAGGCGACCGGCCCGAAGATCTCGTCCTGCGCGATCTTCATGCGGTTGTCGACGTCGGCGAACACGGTGGGCAGCACGTAATTGCCCTTCTTCACGCGATCGGGTAGCAGCGGCACATCGAGGCCGCCGCACAGCAGGCTGGCGCCTTCCTTCTGCCCCAGCTCGATGTAGCTGCGCACCTTGGCGAGATGGGCCTGCGAGATCATCGGGCCGACGATGGTCTTCTCGTCCAGCGGGTCGCCCACGGTGATCTTCCTGGCGCGTGCGACGAAGCGGTCCACGAACTTCGCGTAGATGGACTTCTGCACCAGGATGCGGCTGCCGGCGGTGCAGCGCTCGCCGTTGTTGGAGAAGATCATGAACACGGCGGCGTCGAGCGCGCGTTCGAAGTCCGCGTCTTCGAAGACGACGAAGGGCGACTTGCCGCCCAGCTCCATCGAGAACTTCTTCAACCCCGCTTCCTTGACGATGCGGTTGCCCGTCGCCGTGGAGCCGGTGAAGGAGATGGCGCGCACGTCGGGGTGCCGCACCAGCGGCTCGCCCGCGTCCTTGCCGTAGCCGTGCACGATGTTCAGCACGCCGGCCGGGATGCCCGCTTCCAGCGCGAGTTCACCGAGGCGCGCCGCCGTCATCGGCGACAGCTCGCTCATCTTCAGCACCGCGGTGTTGCCGAACGCCAGGCAGGGCGCCGTCTTCCAGGTGGCCGTCATGAAGGGCACGTTCCAGGGCGAGATCAGCGCGCAGACGCCCACCGGGTGGAACAGCGTGTAGTTCAGGTGCGTGGGCGTGGGATAGGTGTGGCCGTCCACCCGCACGCACATCTCGGCGAAGTAGGAAAAGTTATCGGCCGCTCGCGGCACCAGCTGCTTGCCGGTCTGCGCGATCACCTGGCCGGTGTCGTCGGTCTCGGTCTGCGACAGCTCCGGCACATGCTTCGCGATCAGCTCGCCGAGCTTGCGAACGAGCCTGGCGCGTTCTGTCGCGGCCAATGAGGACCAGGCCGGAAAGGCTTCCTTCGCCGCGGCGACCGCGGCGTTCACTTCGGCTTCGCCGCCGGCGGCCACTTCCGCCAGCACTTCCTGCGTGGCGGGATTGACGGTGGCGAAGTAGTCGCGGCCGGCAACGGACTTGCCCGCGATCAGGTGGTCGATGCGCATCTCAGGTCGAAATGGTGTTCATGAGGGCGCCGATGCCCTCGATCTCCGTGACGACGACGTCGCCCGGCTGGCAGTCCACCACGCCGTCGGGCGTGCCGGTGAGGATCAGGTCGCCCGGGTTCAGCGTCATGAAGCTGCTGAAGTACTCGATGAGGAAGGGCACGTCGAAGATCATGTCCTTCGTGTTGCCTTCCTGCGTGACCTTGCCGTTGACGGTGGTCTTCAAGGCGAGCGCCATCGGGTTGGCGATGTCGGCCGCGTCCACCAGCCACGGGCCGATCGGCGTCGCGCCGTCGCGGTTCTTCACCCGCAGGTTGGGCCGGTACCAGTTCTCCAGGTAGTCGCGGATCGCGTAGTCGTTGGCCACCGTGTATCCCGCGATGAAATCGTAGGCGTCCTCGCGCTTGACCTTCTTCGTCTGGCGGCCGATGACGACAGTGAGCTCGCATTCGTAGTGCATCAATTGCACGCCGGCCGGACGCCGCGTCATCTGCCGGTGGCCGTTGAGTGCGCGCTCGCCCTTGAGGAACACCAGCGGCTCCTCCGGCGCCTTGAACGCGAGCTCCCTGGCATGGTCGGCGTAGTTGAGGCCCAGCGCGAGGATGGTGCGCGGCTTGTGGGTGGGCGCGAATGGCGGCAGCCAGGTCACCTGGTCCGGCCAGAGGCGGCGGCCGTCGTCGAGGACCACCTGGCCGTCGCGTTCCGTGGCGCCGTAGACGACGCCGTTGACCATCACGCGTGCGCGCTTCATGCGGCCTCCCGGACCAGGGTGTTGGTGAGCGTGCCCAGGGCGGGCATGCTGATGTCGATGCGGTCGCCGGCTTGCGCGCGCGGCCGGCCCGCGTCGCAGCCGAGCATCAGCAGGTCGCCTTCGGCCAGGGACATGAACTCGCTCACGTCGGCCAGCAGCTTGTCCGCCGGCCGCACCAGCTGCGAGAAGCGCACGGTCTGCTTCAGCTCGCCGTTGATGCGCACATCCAGCTTGAACACGGCCGGGTCGCCCGCTTCGTTGCGTGCGCGGACGCGGTCGCCGATGCCGAGGAAGCCGTCGAGGCACTTGAACTTCACCGGCGGCCGGAAGAAGCTGTCGTGCGGAATGGAGAGGTCGTTCACCAGCACGAAGCCGGCGATCTCGCGGCCCGACTTCATCACCATGGCGATGGTGGCGCCGACTTCCACCTCCTGCACGTGGGCGGGCAGCGCGATCGCGCCGCCGTTCTCGGTCCAGGTGTTGGCGGGCTTGATGTAGAGCACGGGCGCGGACGGCGGCGCCTTGTAGGGCGGCTGGTTCACCTGGTCGCCGAGCGCTTCGAGCTCGGCGCGGAAATTCATCAAGGTGCCGTAGACGGTGCCTCGTCGAAGGGTGTTCATGCTTGTTCCAGTGCGATGAGTTCGTCGAGCAGCGCGTACAACTGCCCCAGCTTCTGCTTGCCCAGCGACTTTTCCAGCCACTGGTAGTGGCCCTCGACCGAGTGCGAGAGCTTGCCGACCATCTTGGAGCCCTTGACCGTGGCCTCGACCACCGTCCGTCGCTGGTCCGCGGGATCGCGTTCGCGGCGGACCAGGCCGTCGCGCTCCATGCGCGCCAGCACGCCGGTGAGGCTGGGCCCGAGGATGTAGGCCTCGCGCGCCACCCGGCCGGTCTCGACCGTGCCATGCTCGCCCAGTACGCGCAGCACGCGCCACTGCTGGTCCGACAGGCCGTGTTCGCGCAGGCTCGGGCGCGTGCGCGCCATGAGCGATTCGCGCGCCTGCAGCAGCAGGCGCGGAAGGTTGCGGTGCGCGAAGGCGGTGCCCATGGCCGATATTTAACATGTTAAATGTTCGGCGGGTCAAGGGGCCGGAGGGGATTCCGGCTACGGATGAGTCAGGAGGCGTTGGTGCGCGCGACCCAGTAGGTCGTGCCTTCGGGGCCGTAGCGCTCCGAATGCGGCGTGCCGGCCGGCAGGTCGAAGCGGTCGCCCGCCTTCAGGTGCTGCGTTTCGCCGCCGCGGGTGAGCCACATCTCGCCCTCGACGACCACCGCCCGCGCCCGGAAGTCGTGCGTGTGCTCCTGGACGACGAGATTCGGCTCCCAGGAACGGGAGATCACCTCGGAGCAGCCGCGCGCGCGTTCGGCGGCCTCGAATTCGGCGAATCGCTGGGCGGTGTCCATGCGGGCCATCCTACACTCGGGCCATGGCGAAGGACAAGACGGTCTATACCTGCACGGAGTGCGGCGGCAGCACGCCCAAGTGGCAGGGCAAGTGCCCCCATTGCGGCGCGTGGAATTCCCTGATCGAGGGAGTGGCCGAACCGGCTTCCTCCGGCACCCGCAACCGCTTCGCCTCGCTGGCGCCTGCCTCGGAAGTGGCGGTGCTGGCCGACATCGAGGCGGCCGACATCGCCCGCACGCCCACCGGCATCGGCGAGCTCGATCGCGTGCTCGGCGGCGGCATCGTCGAGGGCGGCGTGATCCTGATCGGCGGCGACCCGGGCATCGGAAAGTCGACGCTCCTGCTGCAGGCGCTGGACGGCCTGCAGCGCGCCGAGGTGCCGACGCTGTACGTCACCGGCGAGGAAAGCGGGGCCCAGGTGGCGCTGCGCTCGCGCCGCCTCGGCCTCGACAACTCGCAGGTGAAGGTCCTGGCCGAGATCCAGCTCGAAAAGATCCAGGCGACGATTGCCGCGCAGCAGCCGGCCGTGGCGGTGATCGATTCGATCCAGACCGTCTATTCCGACCAGCTCACTTCGGCGCCCGGCTCGGTGGCGCAGGTGCGCGAATGCGCGGCGCACCTCACCCGCGCCGCCAAGTCGGGCGGCACCACCATCGTGCTGGTGGGCCACGTCACCAAGGAAGGCGCGCTGGCCGGCCCGCGCGTGCTGGAGCACATGGTCGACACGGTGCTCTATTTCGAGGGCGACACCCATTCCAGCTTCCGGCTGGTGCGGGCGATCAAGAACCGCTTCGGCGCCGTCAACGAGATCGGCGTGTTCGCCATGACGGAGAAGGGCCTCAAGGGCGTCGCCAACCCGAGCGCGATCTTCCTGTCGCAGCACAGCGAGCCGGTGCCGGGCAGCTGCGTGCTGGTGACGCTGGAAGGCACCCGGCCGATGCTGGTCGAGATCCAGGCGCTGGTGGACAGCGGCGGGCCCAGCCCGCGCCGCCTGTCGGTCGGCCTGGATCGCGACCGCCTGGCGATGCTGCTGGCCGTGCTGCACCGCCACGCCGGCGTGGCCTGCATGGACCAGGACGTGTTCGTCAACGCGGTGGGCGGCGTGCGCATCAGCGAACCGGCCGCCGACCTGGCGGTTATGCTGGCGATCGCCTCCTCGCTGCGGGGCCGGGCGCTGCCCAAGGGCTTCATCGCCTTCGGCGAGGTGGGCCTGGCCGGCGAGGTGCGGCCGGCGCCGCGCGGCCAGGAACGGCTGCGGGAAGCGGCCAAGCTCGGTTTTTCGATCGCGATCGTGCCCAGGGCCAACGCGCCCAAGGGGAGAATCCGCGAATTCGAAGGCCTGGCCATCCATCCGGTGGACCGGATCGAGGAGGCCCTCGAAGTGGTTCGCGGGATGACCTGACAAAATCTCGGCCATGAACTTCCAGAAGATCATCCTTCCCATCCTCGGCGTGATCGTGGTCGCCGCCGCCTACCGCGGCTGGGGCTGGCCCGGCGTGGCGCTGGCCGGCGGCGGCATCGTCATGTGGATGCTGCTGCACTTCACCCGCATGATGAAGGTGCTGCAGGGCGCCTCCAATCGGCCCGTCGGCTACTGCGACAGCGCGGTCATGCTCAATGCCAAGCTGCGCCCCGGCGTCAACCTGCTGCACGTGATGGCCATGACCAAGGCGATCGGCGAGCAGCTCAGTCCCAAGGAGATCCAGCCGGAGGTCTACCGCTGGACGGACGGCAGCGGCTCCACGGTGACCTGCGATTTCCTGCGCGGCAAGCTGGTCAAGTGGGAGCTGTTCCGCCCGCAAGCCCCCGCGGAAGAGGCCGCCCCGCCCGCGCCGTAAAATGGCCGGTTCCGCGAATCCCCCCGACAAGGACACTCACATGAGCCCGGTAGTACCCTCGATGGCCGACCGCGACGGCAAGATCTGGATGGACGGGGAGCTGGTGGACTGGCGCGACGCCAAGATCCACGTGCTCACCCACACGCTGCACTACGGCTGCGGCGCGTTCGAGGGCGTCCGCGCTTACAACACGGTCGACGGCACGGCGATCTTCCGCCTGCAGGAACACACCGACCGCCTGTTCAACAGCGCCAAGATCCTGCGCATGCAGCTGCCCTTCTCCAAGGAGCAGGTCAACGAGGCGCAGAAGCAGGTCGTGAAGTCCAACAAGCTGGAGTCCTGCTACATCCGTCCGCTCACCTGGATCGGCTCGCAGAAGCTGGGCGTCAGCCCCAAGGGCAACCAGATCCACCTGATGGTCGCGGCCTGGGCCTGGGGCGCCTACCTGGGCGAGGAAGGACTGCAGCGCGGCATCCGCGTGAAGACCTCCAGCTACACCCGCCACCACGTCAACATCACGATGACGCAGGCCAAGGCGGTCAGCAACTACAGCAACTCCATCCTGGCCAACATGGAAGCCGTGGACGACGGCTACGACGAGGCCCTGCTGCTGGACAGCTCCGGCTTCGTCTCCGAAGGCGCGGGCGAGAACGTGTTCGTGATCAAGGACGGCGTTGTCTACACGCCCGACCTGTCGGCCGGCGCGCTGAACGGCATCACCCGCAACACGGTGTTCCACATCGCCAAGGACCTCGGCATCGAGATCGTGCAGAAGCGCATCACGCGCGACGAGATCTACATCGCCGACGAGGCCTTCTTCACCGGCACCGCCGCCGAAGTCACGCCGATCCGCGAGCTCGATCGGGTGCAGATCGGCATCGGCCGCCGCGGACCGGTCACCGAGAAGATCCAGAACGCGTTCTTCGACATCGTCAACGGCCGCAATCCCAAGTACGCCCACTGGCTGACCCGCGTCTGAGCATGAGCACGACCACCCGGAACGAAGCCGTCGTCGAACTGGCCGCCAAGGACCTCAACGCCAACGGCGGCATCTTCTGCCCCAGCCCCAAGACCGGCATGCAGCTGTGGAACTCGCACCCCCGCGTGTTCCTCGAGATCGCGCAGACCGGCGGGGCGAAGTGCCCGTATTGCGGCACGGTGTACAAACTCAAGGCCGGAGAACACTTCGGCGGCGGCCACTGAACGATGTCATTGCGGGCTCGACCCGCAATCCATGGGTCCCGGGTCAAGCCCGGGACGACCAGCTCTTGACCCACTCCCTCGTCATCGCCCCCCAATGGATCGGTGACGCCGTGATGACCGAGCCGCTGCTGCGCCGCCTGCGCTCGCGCGGCGAGCGGCTGACGGTCGGGGCGCTGCCCTGGGTGGCACCGGTCTACCGCGCGATGCCGCAGGTGGACGAAGTCATCGAATTCCCCTTCCGGCACGGCGGCCTGCAGTTCCAGGCGCGCCGCGCGCTGGGCAGGCAGTTGCAGGGGCGCTTCGACAACGCCTACGTGCTGCCCAATTCGCTCAAGAGCGCGCTGCTGCCTTTCCTGGCCAGCATCCCGCGGCGCGTCGGCTACCTCGGCGAAGCGCGCGTCGGCCTGCTCACGCACCGGCTGAAGAATCCCAAGGACAAGCCGCCGATGGTGGCTTTCTATTCGGCGCTGAGCGGGGAGCAGGGCGTCGAGAACGACCATCCGCAGCTCGCCTTGCCGCCGCAACAGGTCGACGAGGTTCTGAGGCAGCAGGGACTTGCGCGCGGCGGGTATGTGGTGATGGCGCCCGGCGCCGAATACGGCCCGGCGAAACGCTGGCCGCATTTCGGCGCGCTGGCGGCGATCCTCGACCGGCCGGTGATCCTGCTCGGGTCGGCGAAGGAAGCGGAGCTGTGCGAGCAGATCCGCGCGCAGGCGCCGGAGCGCGTGCTCAATCTCGCGGGCAAGACCTCGCTGATGGACGCGTTCGCGTTGATCGCGGGTGCCGGGCACGTGGTCAGCAACGATTCGGGACTGATGCACGTGGCCGCGGCGTTCGGCGTGCCGCAGGTGGCGCTGTATGGGTCGTCGAGTCCGCTGCACACGCCGCCTTTGAGCGAGAACGCGAGGGTGGTGTGGTTGAAGCAGGATCCGGATTACCAGCCGCCGCTGGATTGCGCGCCGTGTTTCGAGCGGGAATGTCCCTTGGGCCACTTCCGGTGCCTGAACGACGTGTCGCCGGAGCGTGTACGGTCGCTGCTGTGAACTTGCGTCGGGGTTCGGCGCTGCGCGCGCTCACCCCGACCTACGAATACCCGACTTCTTGTA
>NZ_DASVNN010000098.1:0-21012 GCF_036383835.1 Ramlibacter sp. | reverse complement strand
CCTACGCACACCGATTTCTCGTAGGGCGGAGTGAGCCCGCAGGCGAACCCCGCCAGCCGACTCACCCCACCATGCCGGCCTGGTGCGGCTTCACCACCTTCGACGCCACGGCCTGCTGCGCGGCGCCTTCGGCCTGCTCCTGCGCCACCAGCTTCGCGAGCGTCATGCGGAAGTGCGACAGCGCGGCGTCGGAGGCGATCGCCTGCAACTCGAAGCTCGGGTCCGAGTCGATCACCACCTGCTGCGCCTCGATCAGGTGCTTGTCTTCCAGGAAGCCTTCGATCAGGCTCCGGTGCAGCGAGCGCGAGATGTCGTGGTCCTCGCCCTCCCAGTTGTTCAGATAGGTCCAGAAGAAGTGCGTGGTGCGGCGCGTCTCCGGCGTCATGAACTGGCAGTTGCGGTATTCCTTGCTGCCTTCGCGCTGGCCCTGCTCCGAGCCGCTGCCCGCCGGCGAGAACATCGACTCGAGGAAGAAGATGCCCGGGACGTGCATGTGGCCGATGTTGCGGCGGTCCACGTGCTTGCCCTTCAGGCCGGCCGGCAGCACCTTGTCGTGGAAGGGCGGCGGCGCGGCGTCCATGTGCCAGCGCTCGACGCGAAAGCCCCGCGGCAGCCGTTCGATCGCCACCGGCTTGGTCTTGTACGCGTACTCCTCCGAGCCGCCCAGCGTCTTGGTGTGCACGAAGGCCAGGTGCGCGAAGTCGGACAGGTTGTCGACGATCAGCAGCCAGTTGGCGTCGTAGTGCATGTAGTCGGGGATGCCCTTCCACTGCGGGTCGCGCAGGTAGGGAAAGTCGATGATCTCCGCCGGATCGGCCTGGGCCGGGTCGCCCATCCAGATCCACACCAGGTGGTCCTTGGCCACGACCGGATAGCTCCTGACGCCCAGCTTCGGCGGGACCACCTCCTGGCCCGGGATCTGGATGCACTTGCCGGTGGGATCGAACTTGAGGCCGTGGTACATGCAGCGCACGCAGTCGCCCTCGCGGCGGCCCAGGTGCAGCGGCACGCCGCGATGGCAGCAGCGGTCCTGCAGGGCGACGACCTTGCCGGACTCGGACTGGTACAGCAGCACGGCCTCTTCCAGGATCGTGCGCGCCAGCATCCTGCCGTCGATCAGCTCGTGGTCCCAGGCGGCGACATACCAGCAATTCTTCAGGAACATGGGGTTCTCCAGCGGGACGGTCCCGCCCGGTTGGGATGGACAATCGTAGGAATTGCCTTGGCGCGGATCAATGCCCCGGCGTGGCCGCTGTGTTCCGAATCCTGAACAATGAACTGGGACGACTTCGACGCTTTCTGCCAGGTGGTGGACCACGGCGGATTCACCGCCGCCGCACGGGCCCTGGACCGGCCCAAGTCCAGCCTCAGCGCCTCGCTGTCGCGGCTGGAGGCGGAACTCGGGACGCGGCTGCTGGAGCGCACGACGCGCCAGCTGCGGCTCACCGAAGCCGGCGAGTCGCTCTACCGCGACATCTCGCGGCCCTTCGCGCAGCTGCGGGAGCGCGCGACCGAAGCGCTGGCGCAGGGCACCACGGTGCAAGGCACGCTACGCGTGGCCGCGCCCTACGAGTTCGGCGCCCACCATCTCGCTTCCGTGGCTTGCCGGGTCATGCGGGAGCATCCGCGACTGAAGGTGCACCTCGACGTGGAGCACGCGCGCGTGCCGCTGTTCGAGCGGCACTACGACCTCGTGTTTTCGACGATCGAACACAGCTTCGCGCCGTCGACGGTGATGATGCGGCGCGTGTACTCCCTGGAGCGCGGACTGTTCGCCGCGCCCGCGCTGCTGGCCGGGCATGCGCCGCTCGCGCATCCCGAAGAGCTGAACACCCTGCCGCTGCTGGCCGGCAGCGACGACCAGTCCTGGTCCTTCGGCAACGCCGCGGGCGAGACCGCGGGGGTGGAAGTGCGCAATCCGCGCATGCGCAGCGGCAACGCGGGGGTGCGGCTGCAGGCGGCGATCGCGGGCATCGGCGTCGCGCGGATCACCGGGACCTTCTGCGCGCAGGCGGTGGCGGAGGGCAAGCTCGTTCCGGTGCTGCCGCAATGGCAGTGCGCGCCGCTGAAGATCTACGCGCTGCTGCCGGGGAAGATGGTGCCGGCGAAGGTGCGGGTGTTCCTGGATCTCGTGGAACTGGAGTCGCGCGGGAACCTGTAGGCTGGGGTGGAACCCCGGCGATGCGCGAAAGCGCCGGGGTTGCACCCCAGCCTACGAAGAGCGCCGCTTCGCGAAGTCGACGTACCACTCCAGGCACCCCGCATTCGCCATCGCATCCCGGTTCACCACCTTCTCGATCGGCTGTCCCAGCAGCAGCTTCTTGATCGGCAGCTCCTGCTTCTTGCCGGTGAGCGTGCGCGGGATCTCGGGAACCTGCAGGATCTCGTCTGGGACGAAGCGCGGGCTCAATGCGGTACGGATCGCGCCGGCGACCTTCGCCTTCATCGCGTCGTCCAGCGCGAGCCCCGGCCGCAGCACGACGAACAGCGGCATGTAGCTGTCGCGGCCGAGGTATTCGAGGTCGACCACCATCGAGTCGAGCACCTCGGGGATGCCTTCCACCGCGGAATACAGCTCGCTGGTCCCCATGCGCAGGCCGTGGCGGTTGATGGTGGCGTCGCTGCGGCCGTAGATGATGCAGCCGCCGTCCGGCATGATCTTCAGCCAGTCGCCGTGCCGCCAGACGCCGGGGTACATGTCGAAGTAGCTGGAGAGATAGCGTTTCCTGCCTTCGTCGTTCCAGAAGTACAGCGGCATGGAGGGAAGGGGCTGCGTGCACACCAGCTCGCCCACTTCGCCGATCACCGGCTGGCCCTGCTCGTTCCACGCTTCGACCGCGCAGCCCATCATGCGGCACTGCATCTGGCCCGGCACCTGCGCCAGCTCGCGGTTGCCGCCGATGAAGGCACCGGCGAAGTCGGTGCCGCCGGAGATGTTGCACCACCAGACGTCGGGCACGCCCAGCTTCTGGAACTGCGCCGTGCCCCAGTGCTGCACTTCGGCCGACAGCGGCGATCCGGTCGTGCCCAGCGTGCGCACCGTCTTCAATCCCGGCAGCTTCGCGAGGTCCACGCCGGCCTTCATGCAGTTGGAGAAGAAGGCCGCGCCGGCGCCGAAGAAGGTGACACCCAGGTCCGCCGCGAAGCGCCACAGCACCGTCCAGTCGGGATGCTCCTTGCTGCCGCCCGGATTGCCGTCGTAGATGCAGCAAGTGGTGCCCAGCGACAGGCCGGCCATCTGCGCGTTCCACATCACCCAGCCGGTGGAGCTGTACCAGTGGTAGCGCTCGCCCCAGCTGTTGGCGTCGTAGCTGCAGCCGATATCGTGGTGCACGTTCATGTGCAGCAGCATCACCAGCACGATGCCACCATGCCCGTGCACGATCGGCTTCGGCAGGCCGGTGGTGCCGCTGGAATAGACGATCCACAGCGGATGGTCGAAAGGCAGCCACATCGGCTCGAAGGCGTCGACCTCGGGTCCGTGCCGCGCGACGGTTTCCGTCCATTCCGTGAACGCAGGCAATCCCCCCATGTCCGCGCCGAGATTGCGATGGATCAGCAGGTGCCGCACCGTCGGCAGCGCCGCTTTCAGTTCCGCCACCACGCCGGTGCGATCGAAGTCGCGGCCGCCATAACGCACGCCGTCGCAGGCGATCAGCATCTTGGGCTCGATCTGCCTGAAGCGATCGAGCACCGCGTGGGTCCCCATGTCCGGCGCGCAGATGCTCCACACGCCGCCGATGCTCACCACCGCGAGGAAGGCGATCATCGCTTCGGGCACATTGGGCAGGTAGGCCGCGACGCGGTCACCGGGCTGCAGCCCCTGTGCCTTCAGGTGCAGCGCCAGCGAAGCCACCTGCCGCCGCAGCTCGGGCCAGGACAGTTCGTGCTGCTCGCCTTTCTCGTTGCGGCTGACGATGGCCGGAAAGCCCGCCGCATGCGCCGGCTGCACGTGGCGGAACACCTGGCGCACGTAGTTGACCTGCGCGCCCTCGAACCAGCGCGCGCCGGGCATCTTCTCCCCGGCGAGCACCTGCTGGCACGGCGTCGGCGACTGCAGCCCGAAGTAGTCCCAGACGCTGCGCCAGAACGCCGGCAGGTCGCGCACCGACCAGTCCCACAGCGACTGGTAGTCGTCGAAAGCGAGGCCGCGCGTGGCGTGCAGCCAGTCCTGGTAGCGGCGGATCTGGGGAACGTACGGTGCGGCCTTCATCCATTGCAGATTAGCATCGGCTCCAGCCGCGTCCCTAGGAGGTTTCTCCCATGCCACGCAAGTTCGTCGACCTCTCGATCTACCTGGAAAACGACGTGCAGTCGGACCCGCCCGGCTTCCGCCCCAGGATCGAGTACCTGCGCCACGACAGCACCGCCGAACAGATCGCCGGCTTCTTCCCCGGACTGAAGAAGGAGGACCTGCCCGATGGCGAGGGCTGGGCGGTGGAGTTCGTGCAGCTGAACACGCACAACGGCACGCACCTCGATGCGCCCTACCACTTCCACTCCACCATGAACCGCAAGCTGGGCGAGAAGGAGCGGGCGATCGCGATCGACGAAGTGCCGCTGGAGTGGTGCTTCCAGCCGGGCGTGAAGCTGGACTTCCGGCACTTGCCCGATGGCCATGTCGTGCAGGCGAAGGACGTCGAGGCGGAGCTCGCGCGCATCGGCCATGCGCTGCAGCCGCTGGAGATCGTGGTGGTGAACACGCGCGCCGGCTCGCGTTACGGGAATCCCGATTACGTGGCGGCCGGCGCCGGCATGGGCTACGAAGCGACCATGTACCTGCTGGAGCGTGGCATCCGCGAAGCTGCACAACCTGGAGGCGCTGCCGCCGCACGGCTTTGACATCAGCTGCTTCCCGCACAAGATCCGCGGCGCGTCGGCGGGATGGACGCGGGCGGTGGCGATCTTCGACGACGCTTTGATGGCGTCGCCCCGGTAAGCATCCGGCGCTCGCGATCCTCGTAGGGTGGGCAAGCTAAGCTTGCCCACCGCCCCCCATGCGCCGAATGGTGGGCAAGCAAAGCTTGCCCACCCTACACATACGAGATTGCGAGACGCCGTTCGTCGCCTGGAATTGCCGTTTCGCACACGCGTGCTAATCTGCGCGCCATGGATGCGAAGACGCAGAAGGCAGAGCTCACCCGGGCGGCGGTCGTCGGGGCGGCGCTCGACCTCGTGGCGGCCGACGGACTGGAGGCGCTGAGCCTGCAGGCGGTGGCCGATCGCATCGGGCTGTCCAAGAGCGGGGTGTTCTCGCGCGTCGGTTCGCGCGAGGCGCTGCAGAAGGCGGTGATCGAGGAGTTCGGCCGCCGCTTCATCGCCGACGTCTTCGTGCCCGCCATGCAGCTTCCCAAAGGGCTGCCGCGGCTGAACGAGATCGTGCGGCGCTGGATCCTGCGGGTGCGCGACGTCGAGGCCAGCCAGGGCTGCATCTATACCGCCGGCGCCTTCGAGCTCGATGACCGCGACGGCCCGCTGCGCGACCTGCTGCACGACGAGATCACCCGCTGGCGCGCCGCCTTGCGCCGCACCGTGCTGCAGGCGATGGACGCCGGCCACCTGAAGCCCGACACCGACCCCGAACAACTCGTGGCCGAGATCAGCGCCATCGCCATGGCCCTGGTGCACGACACGCGCTTCCTGCGCGATGCGCGCGCCGCCGAACGTTCCCAGCGCACCTGGGAACGCCTGCTGAGAACCTACCGGAGCTGAGAACGTGGGGACGGAAACACCGTCCTTTCATCCCGCCCATATTTCGCACGCATGTGCGGAGAAAGGAAAGAAAGATGCTGGTCCTGATCACCCTTGCCGCCCTCTGGGGTGGCTGGCGCCTCACCCGCGCCGCGCTGCAAACCCTGCGTGGCCTGCCGCGCAGCAACGACGACCTGGTGTTCTTCTGAGAGGACGACATCCATGAGCACTCCGATCGACGCCACCGCCGGCTATTACCAGGCGAGCCTGAGCCTGCGCATGTTCCGCTTCGCCCTCGGCACCTCGCAGAAGGTCTCGCCGCGGCTCGCGGTGCGGGCCGCCCACCGCCTGTTCGTGACGCCGCTGCCGCCCAACTGGTTGCGCCGCGCGGCGCGCTGGAATGCCGACTGGAAGATCGAGCGCTGGCCCTTCGAGGAGGCGGACCTCACCGTGTACTCGTTGGCCGCGGCGCCGCACGGGCCGGTGGCGCTGCTGGTGCACGGCTGGGGCGGCCACGCGCGCCAGTTGCTGCCGCTGGCCGAATCGCTGGCGCAGCATGGCTTCCGCCCGGTGCTCCTGGAGATGCCGGCGCATGGCCGCAGCGGCGGCGCCGTGAGCAGCCTGCCGCAGTTCGCCCGCGCGATCGACTACGCCGTGGGCCGCCTGCAGCAGGAAGGCCACCGCATCGGCCTGCTCGCGGCGCATTCGCTGGGCGCCAACGCCGCTGCCTATGCGGCCAGCCGCGGCCTCGCGATCGGCAAGCTGGTGCTGCTCGCGCCGCCGGCATCGCCGCGCGCGTACACGAACTACTTCGCCAAGGTGTTCGGCCTGAGCGAGGAGACGCGCGCCGGGATGCAGCAGCGCATCGAGGCGCGCGAGGGCGTGCTGATGCGGCAGTTCGAGCCGTCCGCGGTGGGCCCGCGCCTGCGCGTGCCGACCCTGGTGGTGCACGACCGCGACGACGCCATCAACCGCTTCGCCGACGGCCAGGCCTTCACCCATGCGATCACCGGCGCGCAGCTGCTCGCCACCGATGGCCTGGGCCACCGCAAGCTCCTCAAGGACGCCGGGGTGATCGGCAAGGTCGTCCTGTTCGCCCGTTAGCCCGGCCGCCTTGCGCGGCACCTGCATTGCTCCTAGCATCGCCCGATCCAACAAGGAGGGCGAGAAAGATGGCAATGTTCGACTGGACGGAGCGGCCGGCCGCGGTGCTGCAGCAAGGCGGCGTGATCGGGCCCGACGAGCGCCTGCCCTGGCCGCAGACCGCGGCCATGGGCGTGCAGCACGTGATCGCGATGTTCGGCGCCACGGTGCTGGCGCCGATCCTGATGGGGTTCGATCCCAACATCGCGATCCTCATGAGCGGCATCGGCACGCTCATCTTCTTCCTGATCACCGGCGGCAAGGTACCCAGCTACCTCGGCTCCAGCTTCGCCTTCATCGGCGTGGTGATCGCCGCCAGCGCGTACGCGGGCAAGGGCCCCAACGGCAACATCGGCGTGGCGCTCGGCGGCATCGTCGCCTGCGGCGTGATCTACGCCATCATCGGCGCGATCGTGCACGCGGTGGGCACCCACTGGATCGAGCGCTTCATGCCGCCGGTGGTCACCGGCGCGGTGGTCGCGGTGATCGGCCTGAACCTCGCCGGCATCCCGATCAAGAACATGGCGCCCACCAACTTCGACAAGTGGATGCAGGCCGTCACCTTCCTCAGCGTCGGCGTGGTGGCGGTGTTCACGCGCGGCATGGTGCAGCGCCTGCTGATCCTGGTGGGCCTGATCGTCGCCAGCATCATCTACGCCGTGCTCGCCAACGGGCTCGGCTGGGGCAAGCCGATCGACGTCTCCGGCATCGCCAGCGCGGCCTGGTTCGGCGCGCCGGCCTTCTCCACGCCGGTGTTCAGCGCACCCGCGATGCTGCTGATCGCGCCGGTGGCGATCATCCTGGTGGCCGAAAACCTGGGCCACATCAAGGCGGTGACCGCGATGACCGGCCGCAATCTCGACCAGTACATGGGCCGCGCCTTCATCGGCGACGGCGTCGCCACCGTGGTGAGCGGCGTGGCCGGCGGCACGGGCGTGACGACCTACGCCGAGAACATCGGCGTGATGGCCGCGACCAAGATCTACTCGACGGCCATCTTCCTGTTCGCCGCCGCCATCGCGATCGTGCTCGGCTTCTCGCCCAAGTTCGGCGCGGCGATCCAGGCGATTCCGCTGCCGGTGATGGGTGGCGTGAGCATCGTGGTGTTCGGCCTGATCGCCATCGCCGGCGCGAAGATCTGGGTCGACAACCGCGTCGACTTCTCGCAGAACAAGAATCTGATCGTCGCGGCGATCACCCTGGTGCTGGGCACCGGCGACTACACGCTGAACTTCGGCGGCTTCGCGCTGGGCGGGATCGGCACCGCGACCTTCGGTGCGATCCTGATCCACGCGCTGCTCGATCGCAGCAGCCCGCCGGGCGTGTCGGTCGCCGACGCGCCCAGCGTCGAGACGCGCAGCCGCTAACATCCCCGTCATGGCCATCTGGACCCGCCCGCTCTCCATCGAAGCGCTGAACGCGGCGCACAAGGGCACCGCGCCCGAGCGCCTGGGCATCGAGTTCCTGGAGATCGGCGACGACTTCCTCGTCGCGCGGGTGCCGGTGGACGAGCGCACGCGGCAGCCTTACGGCCTGCTGCACGGCGGCGTCAGCGTGGTGCTGGCCGAGACCCTCGGCTCCTGCGGCGCGATCTATTGCGCGCCGCCGGGGCACCGCGTGGTCGGCCTCGACATCAACGCCAACCATATCCGCGGTGCGACGTCCGGGTGGGTGACGGGCAGGACGACGCCGGTGCACATCGGCCGCAGCACGCAGGTGTGGCACATCGACATGCGCAACGACGCGGGGGAGTTGACGTGCGTGTCGCGGCTCACGCTGGCGGTGCTGGCGCCCAAGTGAGCGTCCTCCCCGCGAAGGCGGGGATCCAGGGCGTCGTACCGCAGGCCGCCGCTGGCGGCCTTTTCAATGCTCCGGGTTCCCGCCTTCGCGGGAATGACGGAGCCGCTCGCTCTTCCAGTACACGTCGTCCCCGCCGTTCATGCGATTGAACACGCGGGCCAGCACGAACATCAGGTCCGACAGCCGATTGAGGTAGTGCCGCGGCGTGTCGCGCAGCGCATCCTGCTTGCCGAGCGCGACCACGGCGCGCTCCGCCCGTCGCGCCACCGTGCGGCAAATGTGCGCCTGCGACGCGGCGCGATTGCCGGCCGGCAGGATGAACTCCTCCAGCTTGGGCAACTGGCCGTTGTAGTGCGCCAGCGCTTCGTCCAGTGCCGCCACCGCCTCCGGTTTCAGCAGCTCGTAGCCCGGGATCGACAGCTCGCCGCCGAGGTTGAACAGCTGGTGCTGGATTTCCACCAGCACCTCGCGCGCTGCGAGTGGCAACTCCTCGCACAGCAGCAGGCCGATGTGCGAGTTCAGCTCGTCGACGTCGCCCATGGCGTGCACCCGCAGGTGGTCTTTGGCCACCCGCGTGTTGTCGCCGAGGCCCGTGGTGCCGTCGTCTCCCGTGCGTGTCGCGATCTGGGTCAGCCGCTTGCCCATGTTCGTTCTCCTGTTCGCGGCCATTGTGCGCGATGCGCCTGAACGGTCCTACATGGACTTTCGGCGAGCGCGGCTCTGCCGTTGCGTCCCGCGCCCCGATCATGGGGCTGGTCCGCCCATGTGCGTGGCGGCGTAACCCAGGAGTCCGCGAATGCTTGTTGTCACCCGCCTCCTCGCCGCCGGCCTGTGCGCCGCTGCCGCCGTCACGGCCGTGCAGGCGCAGCAACTGGGGCGGAAGTCGCCGGCTCCCATCGTCACGCCGGGCAGGACGGCCACCGGTCCTGCCATCACGGGTTCGACCGCAACCACCCGCCCGAGCGTGCGCGCCGAGCTGTTCCCGGCCGAAGTGTCTCCCGGCAGCACGCCGCCGGGCGTCGCCCCGCCGCAGCCCGGTACGGTCGTCCTCCTGCCGGATGGCACCTCGGTGTTCAGCCCCGCGGCGACCGACTACCGCGCCCGCCGCGCCGGAGCCTACGCGGCGGCCCCGGATACCACGGTGATGGGCTCCGCCATCTCCTGCGGCGCGAGCGCGTCGGACGAGGTCCGCGCCTTCCTCTACGCCGACGGCGACCAGGACTGCCAGCTGACCCGCGCCGAAGCGCGGCTGCTGGGACCCACCACGCGAACCTTCGACGAAATGGACCGCAACTCGGACGGCTTCGTCACGCGCGCCGAGTTCGACGCCTCGCTCCGGTAAGCCCTTGGGGCGGCGCCCTCCCCGGCGGTCTACACTGGTGGACTGCCCGGAGTCCCTCGCATGAACGCACCCGCCGCCCTCACCCACCTGGTTCCCGAAGTCCAGCAAAGGGAGGTGCCCGCCGCCCTCCTCGAGGCGCTGAAGAAGCGCTTCGGCGACCGTTGCTCCACGGCACTGGCCGTGCGCGAGCAGCATGGGCGCGACGAATCCTCCTTCCAGGCCCCGCCCCCCGCCGCCGTGGTGTTCGCCGAGAGCACGCAGGACGTGGCCGATGCGGTGCGGCTCGCCAGCCAGCACGGCACGCCGGTGATCCCCTTCGGTGTCGGATCCTCCCTGGAAGGCCACCTGCTGGCCGTGCAGGGCGGCATCAGCGTGGACGTGCAGCGCATGAACAAGGTGCTGGCGGTGAACGCCGAGGACCTGACGGTCACGGTGCAACCGGGCGTCACGCGCAAGCAGGTCAACGACGAGATCAGGAGCACCGGCCTGTTCTTCCCGATCGACCCGGGCGCCGACGCTTCCCTGGGCGGCATGAGCGCGACGCGCGCTTCCGGAACCAACGCCGTGCGCTACGGCACGATGCGCGAGAACGTGCTGGCGCTCGAAGTGGTGACCGCGAGCGGCGAAGTGATCCGCACCGGCACCCGCGCCAAGAAGTCCTCCGCCGGCTACGACCTCACGCGCCTGTTCGTCGGCAGCGAAGGAACGCTGGGCGTGATCACCGAAGTGACGCTGCGCCTGTACCCGATCCCCGAAGCGATCTCGGCGGCGACCTGCTCCTTCCCCAGCATCGAGGCCGCCGTGCGCACGACCATCCAGGTGATCCAGCTGGGCGTGCCGATCGCGCGCGTGGAGCTGATCGACGTGAACACGGTGCGCATGGTCAATGCGCACAGCAAGCTGAACCTGCGCGAAGAGCCGATGCTGCTGATGGAATTCCACGGCTCGCCGGCGGGCGTGAAGGAGCAGGCCGAGACGGTGCAGGAGATCGCCGCCGAATTCGGCGGCAAGGCGTTCGAGTGGGCCGTGACGCCCGAAGAGCGCACGCGGCTCTGGACCGCGCGCCACAACGCCTACTTCGCCGCGATCCAGTCGCGTCCGGGCTGCCGCGCGATCTCCACCGACACCTGCGTGCCGATTTCGCGGCTGGCGGATTGCCTGCTGGACTCCGTGGCGGAAGCGGATGCCAGCGGCATCCCCTACTTCCTCGTCGGCCACGTGGGCGACGGCAACTTCCACTTCGGATACCTGCTGGATCCGGACGACCCGAAGGAGCGCGCCACCGCCGAGGACCTGAACCACAAGCTGGTGTCGCGGGCGCTGGCGCTCGGCGGCACCTGCACCGGCGAGCACGGCGTGGGCCTGCACAAGATGGGCTTCCTCGTCGACGAGGCCGGCGCCGGCGCGGTCGACATGATGCGGACGATCAAGCGGGCGCTCGATCCGAAGAACATCATGAACCCGGGGAAGATTTTTTCTCTGTGAGCGGCAGGGCCGGGGCGGCGGCGCCCCAGTCCGTGATCTTCCATTCCTCGTTGACGTTGCGGAAGGCGATGCCCACGGCGCGGTTGTCGGTGTCCGCGACCAGGCCTTCCTTCTCGTAGTCGTCGCCCCACTGAACCTTCAGCGCGCGGATCGACGCGGCGATCTGGCGCAACTGCTCGTCGCTCATCTTCTCCACGCGCTCCTTCCAGCGTGCCTCGGCGCGGCCCGACATGCAGTTCAGGGCCGTGGCGCGATCCCCCGTCATGAGCGCGCCCATGAACACCTGCCAGGTCTTCTCCACGCTGAGGTAGCGTGGATCGGGCATGCGTGCGAGCGGTTCGACGCTGCGCAGCCAGTCGTCGGTGCACACGCGCAGCGGCAGCGTGTTCTCGCCGCGGCGGCCGGCGCGCACCTTGGCGGCGATGAGCTTGTCGAATTCGTCGAGCGTGGCGGCATGGCGGCGCGTCCAGGCGGCGTAGACCACGGCGCTCTTCTCCGCGAAACCCGGCGCGTCGGCGCGGCAGCGCTCGAACTGCGCGCTCAGCTCGATCACGTCGCGCTTGCGCTTGTTCGGCTTGGCCTCCTCGTCGGCTTTGCTGGCGGGCCCCGTGCGCGCGGTCACCGGCATCGAGGACCGCGTGGGCGGCCCCGGCTGGGGAACCACGGAAGACGGCGTCGCCACCGGCGTGGCTACGGGCGTGGCGACTGCTGGCGGCGCCGGATTGGCCGCAGCTTCCGCTTTGCGCGCGTCCGGTGCCTCCATCTGCGCCAGCGGGCAGGGCGCCTCCTGGAATAGGATCGTTCCATCCGCCTGGTGGCAGCGGAAAGTTTCGGCCCAGGCGCCTCCCAGCGCTCCCGACATCCACAGGGCTCCCAACAACGCCCCTTTTTTCCATTGCACCTTCATCGGATCGCTCCGGCTGAGTACATGGAGCCCATGCTAGAGGCCGATCCGCCCGCAAAGCAACGTCGAAAAGTAATCGTATACAATATTTCGGATATGTTGCCTTGGGACTCTTCTTCGTCCGAACCGGACCAGACCCTGGCCGCGACGGTCCGTGCGACCTCGCTCGGCAAGCTGGTGCGCGACGACGTGCTGGGCATGATCCTGCGCGGCGAGATCAAGGCCGGCGAACGGATCAACGAGCCCGATGTGGCCGCCCGCCTGGGCGTGTCCCGTGTCCCTGTACGAGAGGCCTTGCGCGAGCTGGAGAGTTCGGGCCTGGTCGAAGCCCGCAAGCATTCCGGCGTGTTCGTGCGCAAGCTCGGGGCCGAGGAAGTCCGCAGCCTGTACGAGCTGCGCGCCCTGCTCGACGGCTTCGCCGGACGCCGCGCGGCGGGGCTCTCCGCCCCCGATCGCGAGCGCCTGTCGGATGCGCTGGACGCCTCCGTCGGTCGGATGCAGACCGCCGTCCAGGACAGCAACGTGAGCGCGTACTACAGCGAAAACCTGCGATTCCACTGGCTCATGGTGGAAGCCGCCCGCAATGCCGCGCTGACCGACACCTACCGCAACATCGTCCAGAAGCTGCATCTGTCGCGCCTGACCAACTTGTCCCACGGCATGGGCATGCTGGCTTCCGTCGCCGACCACCGCGAGATCGCCGGCGCACTTCGCTCCGGCGACGCCGCGCGTACCGAACAGCTGCTGGCCGCTCACGTCCACCGGGCGCACGAGCGGCTGGCCAGCCACACCCCATCCAACTAGGAGTCAGAAGAAGTGAAAAGACGTGCCCTCCTGCAGGCCGCCCCTGCCCTTGCCCTCGCGCCCTGGACCGGCGCCCGCGCCGAAGGCTTTCCCGACAAGCCGATCCGCTACGTCGTCCCCGTGGCCCCCGGTGGCGGCAGCGACATGGTCGGCCGCACTCTCACCGAGCGCTGGGCCAAGGCCCTGAACGCGACGTTCGTGGTGGACAACCAGAGCGGCGGCGGCGGCGTGGTCGCCTGCCAGAACACGATGCGCTCGCCCGCCGACGGCTACACGCTGCTGCAAGGCTACGTGGCCACGCACGGCACCAGCCCGGCCACCCGCAAGGTGCCCTACGACCCGGTCAAGGACTTCACCCCGATCGGCATGATCGGCGCCACGCCCAACGTGCTGGTGGTCGACGCCAAGCTGCCGGTGAAGACCTTCAAGGAATTCGTGGCCTGGCTCGACGCCAACAAGGGCAAGGTCAGCTACGGGTCCGCCGGCCCCGGCTCGCTCACGCACCTGACCATGGAGCTGCTCAAGCAGCAGCTCCGCATGCCGATGGTGCACATCCCCTACCGCGGCATCGCACCCGCCATCACCGACGTGATCGGCGGCCAGACCCAGGCGATGTTCCCCGGCCTCGCCGCGGCCCTGCCGCACATCCGCTCGGGCCGCCTGCGTCCGCTGGCGCTCACGGGCAAACGCCGTGCCGAGCAGATCAGGGAAGTGCCCACGCTGGAGGAACTCGGCCTCAAGAACTTCGACGCGATGCAGTGGTATGGCGTGGTCGGCCCCGCCGGCATGCCCCAGGACGTGGTGACGCGCCTGAACATCTCGCTGGCCCAGGTGCTCTCCGCGGCCGACCTGCGCGAGAAGCTTTCCGCCGAGGCGATCGAACCCCAGGCCATGAGCCCCGCCGCCTTCGGCAAATACATCCAGGCAGACGTCGCCCGCTGGACCGCCCTGGTCAAGGCGCAGAACCTGCAGATCGACGCATAAAGAACATGGCACGCAACACCCAAGTCCCCGCCGACCACGACGCGCCGGCGATCACGAAGATCCTCGCCGAGTACGTCGCGAACCATCCCTCGCGCGGCTGGAGCGATGCGGTCGACCACGAGGCGCACCGCACCTTCCTCAACTGGCTCGGTTGCGCCGTCGGCGCGGCGAAGCACGAAGCGGCGGATGCCGCGCTCGCCGCCGTCGCCGAACTGCAGCCCGCGCCGCAGGCCACGGTGGCCGGCCGCGGCGAGAAGGTCGACATGGCGAGCGCGGCGCTCGTCAACGGCATCACCTCGCACACCTTCGACTTCGACGACACGCACCTCAAGACGATCATCCACCCCGCGGGTCCCGTCGCCTCCGCCCTGCTCGCGCTCGCAGAGCACAAGGGCATGAGCGGCCGCGAAGTGACCGACGCGCTGGTGCTGGGCATCGACGTGGCCTGCCGCCTCGGCAACCTCGTGTACCCCGAACACTACGACCGCGGCTGGCACATCACCGGCACCACCGGCATGCTCGGTGCGGCCGCCGGTTGCGCGCGCCTGCTCAAGCTCGATGCACGGAAGACGCAGATGGCGCTGGGCATCGCGGCCTCGCAGCCGATCGGCCTGCGCGAGCAGTTCGGCACGATGACCAAGCCCTTCCACCCGGGCGCCGCGGCGCGTGCCGGCCTCACCTCCGCGCTGCTCGCGGCCAAGGGCTTCACCTCCAGCCCGCGCGCGCTGGAAGCGCCGCGCGGCTGGGCGCAGGTGGTGTCGACCAAGACCGCGTGGAACGAGGCGACCGACGAACTCGGCCAGCGCTTCGAGATCTCCTTCAACAGCTACAAGCCCTTCGCCTGCGGCATCGTGATCCACCCGAGCATCGACGCTGCCGTGCAGCTGCGCGAGCAGGGCGTGAAGGCGGAAGACGTCGAGCGCATCGAGCTGCGCGTGCACTCGCTGGTGCTGGAACTCACCGGCAAGAAGGAACCCGCCGACGGCCTGCAGGGCAAGTTCAGCGTGTACCACGGCGTCGCCGCGGGCCTGATCTTCGGCCGTGCCGGCGAGGACGAGTACCACGACGACATCGTGAACCGGGCCGACATGCTGGAACTGCGCCGCAAGGTCGTGGCCACGGTGGACAACAGCATCGACGAGGCCAGCGCCGACGTCACCGCCGTCCTGCGCGACGGCCGCAAGGTCCACGTCTTCGTGGAACATGCGATCGGCTCGCTGCAAAAGCCCATGACCGACAAGATGCTGGAAGCAAAGTTCTCGCAGCTGTCCGAGCCGGTGATCGGCGCAGCGAAGACGAAGCAGCTGATCGAGGCTTGCTGGAAGCTGGGCGAAGCGAAGGACCTGCGCGCGCTTGCTGCCTTGACGCGTCCGTAACCGTCATCCCCGCGCAGGCGGGGACCCAGGGCATTGAAGAAAGAAAGCCGCGCAATGCGCGGCTTTCTTCTTGGACGCTCTGGTTCCCCGCCTTCGCGGGGATGACGGGAGGCTAAGCCCGCAACCTGTCGATCAACCCGTTCAATTCATCCAGCGACCCGAACTGGATCGACACCTCGCCCATCTCCTCCACCCTCCCGTGGCGCTTCACGCGCTTCTTCACGCGCACTTCGACTTCGGCGGTGAGCAGGTCCGACAGCTCCTCCTCGATGCGGCGCATGTCGCGCGACTTTTCCTTCTTCGGCTTGGGCGAGACCAGCGAAAACTCCGCGCCGATCTTCTTGACCAGGCTTTCGGCTTCGCGCACCGACAGCTTCTTCTGCGCGATCTGGTTGGCCGCGGTGATCTGCGCCGCGCGCTCGAGCGCCAGCAGCGCGCGCGCGTGGCCCATGTCGATGTCGCCGGCCATCAGCATGGTCTGCACCGGATCGGCGAGATTGAGCAGGCGCAGCAGGTTCGACGCCGCGCTGCGTGAACGTCCCACCGCCTGCGCGGCCTGTTCGTGCGTCAGGCCGAAGTCCTTGATCAGGCGCTGCAGGCCCTGCGCTTCTTCCAGCGGATTGAGGTCCTCGCGCTGGATGTTCTCGATCAGCGCCATCGCCGCCGCCGCTTCGTTGGGCACGTCGCGCACCAGCACCGGCACGCTGTCCAGGCCCGCCAGGCGCGCGGCGCGGAAGCGGCGCTCGCCCGCGATGATCTCGTACTTGCCGGCGTTCTCGCCTTCCGAGAGCTTGCGCACGAGGATCGGCTGCATGATGCCCTGCGCCTTGATCGACTCGGCGAGCTCGTACAGCGCGCCCTCGTCCATGCGCGTGCGCGGCTGGTACATGCCGGGCACCATGTCGGCGAGCAACAGCGAGGCGGGCTGGCCCGGGCTGGGCCCGCCGCCCTCGCTGCTTTGCGCCGCGGTCTCGTCGACCTTGGGTCCGAGCAGCGCTTCGAGGCCGCGCCCCAGGCCCTTGGGTTTCATCTTCGCCATCTCTTTAGTCTTTCATCAGGTCCTGCAGGAGGACGTGGCCTTCGGGCCAGCTGGCCAGGCCGGAATCGGCGTTGATGTGGCCGCAGTCGCCGTAGTCCATGAACTGCGCGTTCCACGCGTACGCGAACAGGCGGGCGCGGTCGACGTCGCAGTAGGGATCGTTGCGGCTGGCGAGCAGCACCGCGGGAAAGGGCAGCGCCTGCAGCTCGATCGGCGACCACGAGGGCAGCTGCTCGCGGACCTCCGGCCGTTCGACGTCGCCCGGCGCCACCAGCAGCGCCGCCTTCACGCGGTGCGTGTTCTGCGAATGCGCGGCCCAGGCCGCGGTGAGGATGCAGCCCAGGCTGTGCGCCACCAGCACCGCCGGTTCGTCGCAGGTGAGCACCATGTCTTCCAGGCGCGCCGCCCAGTCGCCGCGCAGGGGCCGCATCCAGTCATGCTGCTCCACGCGGCGATAGCCGTGGCGCTCCTCCCACAGGGATTGCCAGTGCCGGGGGCCGCTGTTCTCCCACCCGGGCAGAACGAGCACGTTGCCTGGCTTCACTGCTCTCTTTTATGTAGCAAACTGCCGAGGCTCACGGCCTCGTTGGCGGCCGCGGCGGGGCGCGCGGCGGGCGTGTGGCGCATCGTGCCGAGGCGCTCCACCATCTCGTTGGCGAACTCCACGAAGGACTGGCTGCCGCGCGCCGACGGATCGAAGGCCACGCCCGGCAGGCCGTAGCTGGGAGCTTCGGCCAGCCGCACGTTGCGCGGGATCACCGTGTTGAACACCTTCTCGCCGAAGTGCGCCTTCAGCTGGTCACTCACCTGCTGCTGCAGCGTGATGCGCGGATCGAACATCACGCGCAGCAGGCCGATGATTTCCAGGTCCTTGTTCAGGTTGGCATGCACCTGCTTGATCGTGTTCACCAGGTCCGACAGGCCCTCGAGCGCGAAGTACTCGCACTGCATCGGCACGATCACGCCGTGGGCGGCGCACAGGCCGTTGAGCGTGAGCAGCGACAGCGCGGGCGGGCAGTCGATCAGGATGAAGTCGTAGTCGGCCTCGACCTGGGCCAGCGCCTCCTTCAGGCGGCGCTCGCGCCGGTCGACGTCCACCAGTTCCACTTCGGCGCCCGCGAGGTCGCGGTTGGCGCCCAGGATGTCGTAGCTGCAGCCGGCTTCGACCAGGCGGTCGCTGCGGGTGCGCGCTTCGGCGATGGTCGCCGATTCGAGCAGCACGTCGTAGACCGAGTGTTCCAGCTTGCGCTTGTCGACCCCCGATCCCATGGTGGCATTGCCCTGCGGGTCGAGGTCCACCATCAGCACGCGCTGGCCCACCTTGGCCAGGCCGGCCGCGAGGTTCACGCTCGTCGTCGTCTTGCCAACCCCGCCCTTCTGGTTGGCGATGCAGAAAATCTTTGCCATGGATTACTTCGAGACCGCCAGCTTCACGCCGAAGCCGATGAGGAAGATGCCCGCCACCTTTTCCAGCACCCGCCCGATCAGCGGGTTGGCGCGCATGCGCTCGGCGAGGAAGTGCGTGAGCAGCGTGGCGCCGAGTCCGTAGAGGAAGGTGAGGAAAGCCACGGTCGCGGCCATCACGCCGAAGGTGAGCATGCCGCGGTGGTGGGCCGGGTCGACGAACAGCGGGAAGAAGGCCATGTAGAACACGATGGCCTTGGGGTTCAGCAGCGTGATGATCGCCGCCTGCTTGAAGTAGTGACGCGGCTCGATGTGCAGGATCGGCTGGGCGCCGGGTTTGGCGAGCAGCATCTTGAAGCCGAGCCAGGCGAGGTAGGCGGCGCCCGCCCACTGGACGGCGTAGAACGCGGCGGGATAAGCCGCCAGCAGCGTGGCCACGCCGGCCACCGCGGCCCACATCAGCACCTGGTCGCCGGCGATCACGCCGAAGGTGGCGCCGAGTCCGCCCCGGATGCCGCCTTTGCTGGTGGAGGTGATCAGGGCCAGGTTGCCGGGGCCGGGAATGGCCAGAAAGATCACGATCGCGGCGACGAACGCGCCGTAGTCTGCAACTCCGAGCATGGGGCCCCTCCAGGTGAAGGCTGAGTTTAACGTCCGGGGGTGCCGGCGCCCGCCACGCTGCGGCGGCGCATCCAGACAATGCAGCGTTCCGCCGACAGTTCCGGCACCTGTAGCTGTTCCACGTGGAACACTTCAGCGGCCGGCGGCAGCTCGGCGATCTCGGCGTCGGGCATCTTGCCCTTCATCGCGAGCCAGATCCCCTGCTCCGCCAGCGCCCCTTCGGACCACGATACGAAGTCCGGCAACGAGGCAAAGGCCCGGGAGCAGATCACGTCGTAGGGGCCCTCCAGGTTTTCCACCCGGTCATGGAGCCCGCGCAGGTTGACCAACTGGAGCTGGGCGGCGGACTGCTGGATGAAGGCGGCCTTCTTGCCGACCGTATCGACGCAGTCGACCTGCACTTCCGGGCAGCAGGTGGCAATGACCACGCCCGGGAGTCCGGCGCCGGAGCCGACGTCGAGCAGGCGGATGGGCCGCCCGGCGGTCTGCCGGCGCAAGCGGCCGACCGCCGCCAGGCTGTCGAACAGGTGCTGGACCAGCATCTCGTCCGGATCACGGACGGCGGTCAGGTTGTAGACCTTGGTCCATTTGGCGATGAGGTCGAGGTAGGCGAGGAGCTTATTGGCTCGATCGGCCGCGAGGTCCAAGCCAAGTTGTAGGGCCGCCTGACTCAACCGGAGTTCGCGCGCGCTCAAGCTCCCTCTCCCGCTTGCGGGAGAGGGTTGGGGTGAGGGTCCGCTGCTCGACCCATCACCCTCACCCCCGCCCTCTCCCGCAAGCGGGAGAGGGAGCAAGAAAGACGAGGCATCGTCATGCCGCGGCCTGCCCCGACGAGTTCGCCGCCTCGACGAAACCCTTGAACTTGTTCTTCTTCAGGTGCACCAGCAGCAAGGAGATCGCTGCCGGAGTCACCCCCGAGATCCGGGAAGCCAAGCCCAGCGTTTCCGGACGGTGCTTGTTGAGCTTCTGCCGGACCTCGATGCTCAGCGCCGGCACCTGCATATAGTCCAGGTCGGCCGGCAGCTTCAGGTTCTCGTAGTACGCGGCGCGCTCGACCTCGTCCTTTTGCCGCTCGATGTAGCCGGCGTACTTCGCGCCGATCTCGATCTGTTCCACCACCGGGGCATAGAGATCGCCCAGTGTTTCACGTGAAACAAGCTCTCCTTTCCAGCGCCCGCCTTCCAGCGACATCAAGGATTCGTAGCCCACATCCGGCCGGCGCAGCAGGTCGCCGAGGTTGTATTCGTGCTCGATCGTGGTGCCGAGAACCCGCTCGACCTCCCCCGCCGAGACGATCCGGGGATTCACCCAGGTCGACTTCAGCCGCTCGGTTTCACGTGAAACAGCATCCCGCTTGCGGCAGAAGGCATCCCACCGGGCGTCGTCGACCAGCCCCATCTGCCGCCCGGCCTCGGTCAGTCGCAAGTCGGCGTTGTCCTCGCGCAGTTGCAGCCGGTACTCGGCCCGGCTGGTGAACATCCGGTACGGCTCGGTCACGCCCTTAGTGATGAGGTCGTCGACCAGCACACCAAGGTAGGCCTGGTCCCGGCTCGGCAGCCAGGCGCCCTGCCCCTTCACCTGCAGCGCGGCATTGATCCCGGCGAACAGGCCCTGGGCCGCCGCCTCCTCGTAACCGGTGGTCCCGTTGATCTGCCCGGCGAAGAACAATCCGCCGATCGCGCGGGTCTCGAACGAGGACTTCAGCCCGCGCGGATCGAAGTAGTCGTACTCGATCGCGTAGCCGGGCCGCAGGATGTGCGCGTTCTCCAGTCCAGGCAAGGTCCGCACCAGGCCCAGCTGCACGTCGAACGGCAGGCTGGTCGAAATCCCGTTCGGATAGAACTCGTTGGTGGTCAGCCCTTCCGGCTCCAGGAAGACCTGGTGGCTGTCCTTGTCCTTGAAGCGGTTGATCTTGTCTTCCACGCTCGGGCAGTAGCGCGGGCCGACGCCCTCGATCTTCCCGGTGAACATCGGGCTGCGGTCGAAGCCGGAGCGGATGATCTCGTGGGTGCGCTCGTTGGTGTGGGTGATCCAGCAGGGCAGCTGCCGCGGATGCATCGCGGCATGGCCCATGAAGCTGAACACCGGCACCGGGTCCAGGTCGCCCGGCTGCTCCTCGCATCTGGAGAAGTCGATGGTCCGGCCGTCGATGCGCGGCGGCGTACCGGTCTTGAGCCGGCCTTGCGGCAGCTTCAACTCCTTGAGCCGGGCCGACAGCGACTGGGCCGGCGGATCCCCTGCCCGTCCAGCGGCATAGTTCTGCAGGCCGACGTGGATCTTGCCGTCCAGGAAAGTGCCGGCCGTCAGCACCACGGTGCGCGAACGAAAGCGGATGCCGACCTGCGTGACAGCACCCACCACCCGGTCGCCTTCCACCATCAGGTCGTCGACCGCTTGCTGGAACAGCCACAAATTGGGC
>NZ_DASVNN010000097.1:0-4411 GCF_036383835.1 Ramlibacter sp. | reverse complement strand
CAGCAGCGCGAAGTAGGCCTTGACGAAGGTGGCGCGCAGCGATCCGGGCGCGGCCGCGTCGACGGCCTGCATCTCCTGGAGGTACAGCAGGCCGAACAACGCGGCGAGCAGGGGCGCCACCACCATCATCAGCAGCAGGAAGTGGCCCAGGCCGGTATCGAGGTAAGGCCACACGGGTCTGGGCAGCAGCGTGCGCAGGGTGGCCGACCATTGCGCGGCGAGGCTCGCGTGCGGCTTGCACAGGTCGCCGCAGCGCGCGTCGAGCGTGCAGCACAGCGAGCAGATCGGGCCCTGGTAGGCGGGGCAGTGCGCCATGTCGGGGCCTTCGTAGTCGCGGTCGCAGATGACGCAGCGTTGGAGGCGGTGGGCACCGTGGCCGGTGCCCACCCTACGCCCATCTTCCCGCGCGAGGTAATACCGGCCCTTGGTGCTCCATGCGATCGCCGGCGCCGCCACGAACGCCACGCCCATCGCGATCAACGCCGAGAACGCCTGCGCCGCGGCCCCGAAGGCGCCGAGGTACGCCGCGATCGACACCGTCGAGGCCAGCGCCATCGCGCCCACCCCGACCGGGTTGATGTCGTACAGGTACGCCCGCTTGAACTCGATGCCGCGCGGCGACAGTCCCAGCGGCTTGTTCACCACCAGGTCGGCGACCACCGCCATCATCCAGGCGATCGCGATGTTGGAGTACAGCCCGAGCACGTCGCCGAGCGCCTGGAACACGTTCATCTCCATCAGCATGAAGGCGATGAGCGTGTTGAACACCACCCACACCACGCGGCCCGGGTGGCTGTGCGTCACGCGCGAGAAGAAGTTGGACCAGGCGAGCGAGCCCGCATAGGCGTTGGTGACGTTGATCTTCAGCTGCGAGACCACCACGAACAGCGCCGTCGCCGCGACCGCCCACCCGTAGTGCGGGAAGACGTACTCGTAGGCGGCAAGGTACATCTGGTTGGGATCGACCGCGCGGTCCGAGGGCACCATGTGCTGGATCGCGAGATACGCCAGCAGCGCGCCTCCGAGCATCTTCAGCACGCCAAGCACCACCCAGCCCGGGCCGCCCGCGAGCACGCCCGTCCACCAGCGGCGCCGGTTGGCCGCGGTGCGCGCCGGCATGAAGCGCAGGTAGTCGGCCTGTTCGCCCATCTGCGTGATCAGGGCGATGCCCACCGTGAGCGCGGCACCAAACAGGTGCAGATCGAAGCCGGCGCCCTTGGACTTCTCCCCGGCGTAGTGCACCACGCCCGAGAAAGCACCAGGATCGCGCGCCAGCACGTAGGCGAAGGGCACCACCAGCATCACCAGCCAGAGCGGCTGCGTCCAGACCTGCAGCCGGCTGATGGCGGAAACGCCGTGCGTCACCAGCGGGATCACCACCAGCGCGCACACGAGATAACCCCAGCTCGGAGGGATGCCCAGCGCGAGCTCCAGCGCATAGGCCATCACCGCCGCTTCCAGCGCGAAGAAGATGAAGGTGAAGGAGGCGTAGATCAGCGAGGTGAGCGTCGAGCCGATGTAGCCGAAGCCGGCGCCGCGCGTGAGCAGGTCCATGTCCACGCCGTAGCGGGCCGCGTAGATGCTGATCGGAAGGCCCGCCAGGAAGATGATCAGCCCGGTGGCCAGGATCGCCCAGAAGGCGTTGAGGAAGCCGTACTGCACCAGCAGCGTGGCGCCGACCGCCTCCAGGATCAGGAAGGAGGCGGCGCCGAAAGCGGTATTGGCCACGCGCCAGGTCGACCACTTGCGGAAGCGCTGCGGCGTGTAGCGCAGCGCGTAGTCCTCCATCGTCTCGCTCGCGACCCAGGTGTTGTAGTCGCGGCGGACCTTGACGACGCGCTGGGGTGCGGTATCGAGGTCCGGGAGGATGGGGATGGTTCGGCTCACGGAGCCGAGAGGCATCTTCCGTGCCGGGTTTCGGAACAGCCCTCTGCGTCCGGAAGCTGGTTTTTTGTTCAGGCCCGGCTCTTGCAATAAAGTCCGCCAAATGGAACTCACGCCCCGCGAAAAAGACAAGCTGCTGCTGTTCACCGCCGCCCTGCTGGCGGAGCGGCGCAGGGCCAGGGGGCTGAAGCTCAATTACCCCGAGGCGATGGCGCTGATTTCCGCCGCGGTGATGGAGGGCGCGCGCGACGGCAAGTCCGTGGCGCAGCTCATGAGCGAAGGCCGCACCGTGCTGACGCGCGAGGACGTGATGGAAGGGATCGCCGAGATGATCCCCGAGATCCAGGTCGAAGCGACCTTTCCCGACGGCACCAAGCTCGTCACCGTCCACCAGCCCATCGTCTGAGGAGCGCCCGCACATGATGACGCCCGGCGAACTGATCACCGACGGCGGCGACCACGCCCTGAACCCCGGCCGCCGCACCCTCACCCTGGTCGTGCAGAACACGGCGGACCGGCCGATCCAGGTCGGCTCGCACTACCACTTCGCCGAAACCAACGGCGCGCTGCAATTCGACCGCCAGGCGGCGCATGGCATGCGCCTGAACATCGCCTCCGGCACCGCGGTGCGCTTCGAGCCGGGACAGCAGCGCACCGTCGAACTGGTGGACTACGCCGGCGACCGCAAGGTCTACGGCTTCCGCGGCTTGGTGCAAGGAAAAATCTGATGGCAACCATCCCGCGCCGCGCCTACGCGGAAATGTTCGGCCCCACCACGGGCGACCGCGTGCGCCTCGCCGACACCGACCTGGTGATCGAGGTCGAGGAGGACTACACCCTGCGCGCCGGCGGCTACGGCGAGGAAGTGAAGTTCGGCGGCGGCAAGACCATCCGCGACGGCATGGCGCAGTCGCAGCGCACCCGTGCCGAGGGCGCGATGGATACCGTGCTGACCAACGCCCTGATCCTCGACCACTGGGGCATCGTCAAGGCCGACATCGGCCTGAAGGACGGCCGGATCGCCGCCATCGGCAAGGCCGGCAACCCCGACACGCAGCCGGGCGTGGACATCGTGATCGGCGCCGGCACCGAGATCGTCAGCTGCGAAGGCGCGATCGTCACCGCAGGCGGCATCGACACGCACATTCACTTCATCTGCCCGCAGCAGATCGAGGAGGCGCTCGCTTCCGGCGTGACGACCATGTTCGGCGGCGGCACCGGTCCCGCCACCGGCACCTTCGCCACCACCTGCACGCCCGGGCCCTGGAACATCGAGCGCATGCTGCAGGCGGCCGACGCCTTCCCGATGAACCTCGGCTTCATGGGCAAGGGCAACGCCAGCCTGCCGCAGGCGCTGCGCGAACAGGTCGCGGCCGGCGTGATCGGCCTGAAGCTGCACGAGGACTGGGGCACGACGCCGGCGGCGATCGGCAACTGCCTGGACGTCGCCGACGAGATGGAGATCCAGGTGGCGATCCACTCCGACACGCTCAACGAGTCGGGCTTCGTGGAGAACACCATCGCCGCCACGAAGGGGCGCGGGATCTGCGCCTTCCACACCGAAGGCGCGGGCGGCGGGCATGCGCCGGACATCCTGCGCGTGGTCGGCGAGCCGAACTTCCTGCCCTCGTCGACCAACCCGACGATGCCCTACACCGTCAACACGCTCGACGAGCACGTCGACATGCTGATGGTGTGCCACCACCTCGACCCGGCGATTCCCGAGGACCTCGCCTTCGCCGAGAGCCGCATCCGCAAGGAGACCATCGCGGCGGAAGACATCCTGCACGACCTCGGCGCGATCAGCATGTTCTCCAGCGACTCGCAGGCCATGGGCCGCGTGGGCGAGGTGATCCTGCGCTGCTGGCAGACCGCGCACAAGATGAAGCAGCAGCGCGGCAAGCTGCCGGGGGACTCGCCTCGGCACGACAACTTCCGCGCGAAGCGCTACATCGCCAAGCTCACGATCAATCCGGCGATCGCGCACGGCATCAGCCACGAGGTGGGCAGCATCGAGCCGGGCAAGTGGGCCGACCTGGTGGTCTGGAAGCCCGCCTTCTTCGGCGTGAAGCCGGCGCTGATCCTCAAGGGCGGCTTCATCGCGATGGCGGCCATGGGCGACGCCAATGCCTCGATCCCGACGCCGCAGCCGGTGCACTACCGGCCGATGTTCGGCAGCTTCGGCGGCGCGCTGCACCGGTCGTCCTTCACCTTCGTGTCGCAGGCGGGCATGGCCGCCGGCGTGAAGGAGAAGTTCGGCCTGCTGAAGAACGTCAGCGCCGTGAAGGACATCCGCCGCGTGCGCAAGCAGCACCTGGTGCACAACGACTACCTGCCGAAGATGGAGATCGATCCGCAGACCTACGCCGTGCGCGCGGACGGTCAGTTGCTCACCTGCGATCCCGCGACCATGCTGCCGATGGCGCAGAGGTATTTCCTGTTCTAAGCGAGCGGCGCGTACTGTAGGCTGGGGTGGAACCCCAGCACCGCGGGCGCGCTGGGGTTCCACCCCAGCCTACAGTACGCG
>NZ_DASVNN010000096.1:0-17379 GCF_036383835.1 Ramlibacter sp. | reverse complement strand
GTGCCGTGGTCGTTGATCTCGTCCACGGCCATGCGCACGCCGTTGTCGTTGTCGCGGCCGTAGTGCGCCTGGGGGCCGGAGAGCGGCGCGGCATGCCCGATGCGCACCACCTGGTAGCCGGCGGGCACCGGCCGCGACGGCGGCAGGGGCATCGTGGGCGCCGTGCGCAATACCGGCGATGTCGACGCCGACGCGCCGCGGGCCACGCGCACCGACAGGCGCACGACCGCCGGCTCGGCGTCGGCCAGGACGTCGACAAACTTGCGCGTGCCCGGATCCGGCGCTGCCGGCCGCAGCTTCGCTTCCGGCAATCCCTGCAGCATCTCCAGCAAGTACGCCGACTTCATGGCGTAGTTCACGTTCTGCGGCAGCGTGCCCGTGACCGCGAGCACGCGCGCGGCATTGAGCGTCGAGGTCACGACGCCGACCACCTGGCCCTCGTCGGTGATCAGCGGCCCGCCGGAGTTGCCGGGCTGGATCGGGTTGGTGATCTGGAACATCAGCGGGTTGTCGCGCATGCCGCTCAGGCTGCTGACCAGCCCATCGGTGACCTTCACTTCCTCGCCCTGGATCAGCGTCTGCGGAAAGCCCAGCGCGTAGACGCGCTCGCCCCGGCGGATGCCCGCGGAGGCCCGGATCGCGAGCACCGCCGCCGGCCGGGTCGCGACGCGCAGGATCGCGAGATCCTTTTCCTTGTCGCTGCGCACCAGCGTCGCCGCGAGCCGCTCGCCCTTCATCGTGACCGCCGTGATCTCCAGCGCGTTCTCCACCACGTGGTAGCTGGTGGCGATGTGGCCCTGCTCCGAGACGAAGAAGCCGCTGCCGGAAGCCTGCGCCGCTGCAGTCGCCGCGGCGAGCAGCGCGAAGAGGAAGGACAGGAAGTTGCGCATGGGCTGTTCCGCGAGCCTAGCCGCCCGGGCTGCAGCGCACAACCTGCATCCTGCCGATCACGGCTGCGCGCGCGGCGCGAGCTTGCGATCGGACGCGTGCACGCCCTGGTCGTAGCCGGCGCCCCAGCGGTTGTACGCCCCGGACCCGTACTGGTCGACGTTTCCGGCGCCCAGCCGCTCCGGCGCCGTGACGTGGTCACCGGGATACGGGACGCCGTCCGCGCGGATCATGACGGCCCCGCGATCGACGGCGCAACCGCACAGCCCGAAGCCCGCCAGGACGAGGACGATCGAAGCCCGATGGGCACGATGCATGGTCTCCTCCACAAAAAAGGGCCGCCTCGCGGCGGCCCTCGTCGAGCATGCGGAATCGCTCCCGCCGCGCGGGATCACTCCAGCGGAGCCTTCTTGGCACCCTTGTAGGTGTACAGGGTGGTCGCGGCGTTCTTCAGTTCGCCGTTCGGCTCGAACGCGATGTTCGCCGTCACGCCCTGGTAGTTGGCCTCGCCCAGCTTCGCGGTGTAGACCTTCGGGTCGGTGGAGTTCGCGCGCTTCATCGCGTCGACCAGCACGAACGTGGCGTCGTAGGTGTACGGGCTGTACACCTGGAACTGGTTCGGGTACTTGGCGTCGTACTTCTGCTTCCAGGCCGTGCCGCCGGGCATCTTGCCCAGCGAGGCGCCGCCTTCGGCGCAGATCACGTTCTCCAGGGACTTGGCGCCCGAGGCGAGCTTGATGATCTCGGAGGTGCAGATGCCGTCGCCGCCGAAGTACTTGACGTTGGTCATGCCCAGCTGGTCCATCTGGCGCAGCATCGGGCCGGCCTGCGGGTCCATGCCGCCGTAGAAGATGGCGTCGGGGCCCTTGGCCTTGATGGCCGTCAGGATGGACATGAAGTCCGTGGCCTTGTCGTTGGTGAACTGCTCGTCCACCACCGTCATGCCCTTGGACTTGGCGGTGTTCTTGAACACCTCGGCGACGCCCTGGCCGTAAGCGGTGCGGTCGTCGATGATCGCGACCTTCTTCAGCTTCAGCTTGTCGGAAGCGTACAGGGCCAGCGCGGCACCCAGCGCGTTGTCGTTCGCGATGATGCGGTAGGTGGTCTTGTAGCCGGGCTTGGTCAGCGCGGGGTTGGTGGCGGCGCCGGTGACGTGCGGGATGCCGCAGTCGTTGTAGACCTTGGAGGCCGGGATGGTGGTGCCGGAGTTCAGGTGGCCCACCACGCCGTTGACCTTGGCGTCGCACAGCTTCTGCGCGGCGGCGGTGCCCTGCTTCGGGTCGGCCGCGTCGTCTTCGGCCTGGATCTCGAAGCGCACCGGCTTGCCGCCGATCTGGATGTTCTGGGAGTTGAGCTCCTCGATGGCCATCCGCACGCCGTTCTCGTTGTCCTTGCCGTAGTGCGCCTGCGCACCGGACAGGGGAGCGACGTGGCCGATCTTGACCACTTCGGCGCCGGCGGGGGCGCTGGACGTCGGGGCGGACGCGGCGGGCGCCGGAGCCGTCGCGGGAGCGGGCGCAGGTGCCGGCGCCTCTTCCTTCTTGCCGCAGCCGGCCATCGTCACCACCACGGCAGCCATCAGGCTGCTCAGGACCAATCCTCTCCGCATAGCACCTCCAGGTAAAAGAAGAGTTGATTATTCGTGAAGCGACGCACATTAACGCAAAACGCGTGCCTCATCCAGAGGGGAAGCGTGGAACGGGCGTGGATGCGTCGCTTCCGCGTCACCCGCCGCGCGGCCCGCGCGTGCCCATTTCTTCGGCGATGGCTTCGGCGACCAGCTGGCGCACGAGGCCTTCGAGGCGTTCGTGCACCAGCGGCATCAGCTGGCTGGTCTGCTCCAGGATCGCGGTGGCGAGGGTCTCGCGCACGCGCCGGTCGAGCACCAGTTCGACGCGCTGCAGGACCCGCTGCACCAATTGCTCCTGCGAGACGCCGGGAGCGGGCGCCAGCGGCACGGGACCCGAATGCACCACTTCCGTGAGGGTGGGCACGTAGCGCGGAGGCGTCTTGCCGGCCATCAGCGCGCCTCCTTCGAGGCGAGGTCGTGCCGCACGATCTGGTAGCCGCGATCGGCGTAATGCTTCCATCGCGCGCGGGCGCGCAGGCGGTCGTCGTCGTCCTGCGTCACCACCTCGATGAGGCGCTCGAAACGCTCGAAGCCCTCGGGAACGGCAGTCCCGAGGTTGACCAGCACCTCCTGGTGCGGCGCGCCGCGCGGCGAATCGGCCAGCACCACCGGCGAGGCGGCCAGCACCTGCGGCTCGGCCGAGTCCAGGTGGCAATGCGGGATGAATTCCACCGTGGAGAAGGTCCAGAGCTCGGTGTCGAGCGAGCGCAACAGCCCGGGCTCGCCCGTGACCACGATGCGCGCGCCGGTGGCCGCCGCCTTGCGCAGGAGCCGGCAGGCATACGCCAGCTTCTCCGGCACGTTGAAGTGGAAGGCGACTTCCGTCATGGTCCCGGCATCAGGCGGCCGCACGGCCCCTGGATTTCGCCGCGGCCTTCTTGCCCGCGGCGCGCTTGCCCGCGGCCGGTGCCGTGCCCACCTGCGCCAGCAGGTATTCGAGCAGCAGTCCGACGGGACGGCCGGTGGCACCCTTCTGGGCGCCCCCCTTCCAGGCCGTTCCGGCGATGTCCAGGTGCGCCCAGGGATAGTTCTGCGTGAAGCGATGCAGGAACTTGGCCGCGACCACCGCGCCGCCGGCGCGGCCGGCGACGTTCGCGACGTCGGCGAAGTTGGTCTTCAGGCCTTCGGCATATTCCTCGTCCAGCGGCAGGCGCCAGCACGGATCGAGGGCCGCATCGCCCGCCGCGAGCAGCTGCTGCGCGAGATCGTCGTCGGTGGCGAACAGGCCGCTGCGGATGCCGCCCAGGGCGATCACGCAGGCGCCGGTGAGCGTCGCGATGTCGATCACCGCGCGCGGCTTGAAGCGCTCGGCATAGGTCAGCGCGTCGCACAGGATCAGCCGGCCTTCGGCGTCCGTATTGAGCACCTCCACGGTCTGGCCGCTGAGCGTCGTGAGGATGTCGCCGGGCTTGTACGAGGCGCCGTCGGGCATGTTCTCGCAGGCCGGGATCAGGCCCACGACGTTGATGCGCGGCTTCAGTTCGGCCAGCGCGCGGAAGGTGCCCAGCACGCTGGCCGCCCCGCCCATGTCGAACTTCATCTCGTCCATCTCGGCCGAAGGCTTGATCGAGATGCCGCCGGTGTCGAAGGTGATGCCCTTGCCCACCAGCACGACCGGCGCCTCGCCCTTGGCCGCGCCCTCGTAGCGCAGCGTGATGAAGCGCAGCGGCTCGGCGGACCCCTTGGCCACGCTCATGAAGGAGCCCATGCCGATGCGCGCGACCTCCTTGGGCCCGAGCACCTCCACCTGCAGCCGGTGCGCCTTGGCCAGCCGGGTCGCCTCCTCGCCCAGGCGGGAGGGCGTGGCGTAGTTGGGCGGCAGGTTGCCCAGCTCACGCGCGAACTCGATGCCGACGGCGGCGGCCTTGGCCCGCGCGAAGGCTTCGCGCTGCGCTCCCGCATCGGCCACGGCGATCACGACCTTCTTCAGTTCGCGCCCTTCGGGCTTGGACTTGGTCGCGACGTAGACGTAGCTGCTGTCGGCGGTGCCGCAGACGGCGGCACGCACGACGTCCGCGCCCGCGCCCTTCGGCAGCAGGATGGTCAGCTTGCGGGCCTTGGAGGAGCGCAGCACGCCGGCGGCGGCCTGCACGGCCTGCTGCACCTTCTTGCCGGAGCCGTCGCCGGCGCCCGCCAGCAGCACGCGCGGGGCGGCGATGCCCTCGCTGCGGTAGGCCTGCAGCAGCTTGCCCGCCTTGGTTTCGAGATCGCCCCCCGCGACGGCCGCACCGGCGAGCCGGGAAACGGGGTCCTTCCCCGCCTGGAAACCGTCGGTGACCAGGACCAGCAGCACGTCGGTCTTTTCCTGCGCCGCTCCCGCCGCATCGAGGGTCTTGAGTTCGAAGTCCATAATCCCTTGTTGTCCGCGCGCTTGCCGCGCTTTGCGCCGCCGATGTTATTCCATTCAACTGTTCGCAAGGAGCTGGCCCGGAGTTTCGGGGCCTCGCTCGTGGTGCTGGTCACGATCATCGTGACCATGACCCTCATCCGCACGCTCAGCATGGCCTCGCGCGGCAGCGTGAACCCGGAGGAGGTGATGATGGTCATGGGCTACACCGTCCTCGGCTACCTGCCCACCGTGCTCACGCTGTCGCTGTTCATCGCGATCGTCGGCACCCTGTCGCGCATGTACCGCGACAGCGAGATGGTGATCTGGTTCTCCGCCGGCCGCGGCCTGTCGGCCCTGGTCAAGCCCCTGTTCAAGTTCGCCTGGCCGGTGCTGGTGGTGATCGCCCTGCTCGCCCTCGTGGTCTGGCCCTGGGCCAACCAGCAGACGCAGGAACTGAAGGAGCGCTATGGCCGCCGCGGCGACCTCGAGCGGGTCGCGCCCGGCCAGTTCCAGGAGTCGGCCAGCGGCCGGCGCGTGTTCTTCCTGGACAAGGACACGCCGGACAACAAGTCCGGCCGCAACATCTTCATTTCCACCATGGAGCGCGACCGCGAGACGGTGACGTCCGCCCGCAGCGGGCACATCGAGACCATCGGCGACAGCCAGTTCCTGCTGCTGTCCAACGGCCAGCGGCTGGAGCAATCGCTCAAGGGCGAGGGCCTGCGCATCAGCGAGTTCGAGCAGCACGGCACGCGCGTGAAGGACGAAGGCATCCTTCCCGGCAGCGAGGGACCGTCGAAGGCGCGCTCGACGCTCTCGCTGATCTTCGACTGGACGCCCACCAACCGGGCGGAACTGGCCTGGCGCCTCGGCCTCGCCCTGGCCGCCGTCAATTTCGTGCTGCTGGCCGTCACCGTGTCCAGCGTGAACCCGCGCGTGGGCCGCAGCGGCAACCTGGTGTTCGCGCTGTTCTCCTTCGTCGTGTACTTCAACCTGCTGAACCTCGGCCAGAGCTGGATCGCGCGCGAGGTCGCCGGCTTCTTCGGCTTCCTGCTGCTGCTGCATGGCGGCACCTTCCTCTTCGCGGTGCTCTGGCTGTCCAAGCAGCACAACAACTGGAGCGTCGCGCCGGTGATGCGCCGCCTGCGGGAACGCAAGGCATGAAGACGATCCGCCGCCTGATCTACGTGGAGGTGGTGCAGTCCGTCGCCTTCGTGAGCGTCGGCTTCCTGGCCCTGTTCTTCTTCTTCGACTTCGTCGAGGAACTGTCGAACCTCGGGCGCGGCATCGAGCCGTACCGGATGACGCAGGCACTGGTCTTCGTCGCCCTGCGCCTGCCGAACCACCTCTACGAACTGCTGCCCATCGCCGTGCTGATCGGCACCATCTTCGTGATGGCGCGCTTCGCCCAGAGCTCCGAGTACACGATCCTGCGCACCAGCGGCCTCGGCCCCTGGCGGGCGCTGCGCACGCTGCTGCTCCTGGGCCTCGGCTTCACGATCCTGACCTTCGCCGCCGGCGACTACCTGGCCCCGCTCAGCGACCGCACCGGCCAGCTGCTCAAGGCGCGCATGTCCGGCGGCCTGTCGGTGGGCACCACCGGCGCGTGGCTCAAGGAACGGCAGCGCTATTCCTCCTTCAACGTCAACGTCAGGCGGCTCACCTCCGAGGGCCAGATGCAAAGCGTGCGGATCTTCGAGGCCGACTCGCGCGGCTACATGGTGTCGATCACCCAGGCGGCGCGCGGGACCTTCAGCGATGCCGGCTGGCTGCTGCAGGACGTCGACCGGCAGGAGTTCAACAGCGGCGACGGCAAGGCCACGCGCGTGGAACACCTGAAGCTGCCCGCCATGCGCTGGCCGACGGAGATCACGCAGGAGATGGTGTCGGTGGCCCTGCTCAAGCCGGACCGCATGAGCACCATCGCGCTGTTCCAGTACATCCGCCACCTCGAGGCGAACGCGCAGACCTCGCAGCGCTACGAGATCGAGTTCTGGCGCAAGGTGTTCTACCCGCTCTCCTGCCTGGTGATGGTGGTGCTGGCCCTGCCCTTCGCCTATCTCCATTTCCGCTCCGGCGGGATCACCAGCTACGTGTTCGGCGGCGTGCTGATCGGCATCAGCTTCTTCCTGCTGAACAACGTGTTCGGCTACATCGGCAACCTGCAGAACTGGCTGCCCTGGGTGGCCGCCGGCTCGCCGGGCCTGATCTACATGGTGATCTCGCTGGCCGCCTTCAGCTGGCTGGTCTTGCGCCGCTGATGGGCAAGGCCATCGTCCTGTTCGGCCACGGCTCGCGGGATCCGCTGTGGCGACTCCCGATGGAAACTGTCGCCGCCCGCCTGCGCGCCATGCAGCCGGGCACGCCCGTGCGCTGCGCCTATCTCGAACTCGATGCGCCCGACCTGCCCACCGCCGCACGGGAACTGGCCGGCCTCGGCGCCGATCACGTGACCGTCGTGCCGATGTTCCTGGGCACCGGCCGCCACGCGCGCGAGGATTTGCCGGTGTTGGTGCGGGCGCTGGAAGCGGAGCATCCCCGTGTGGCTTTCGTCCTGCAGAAGCCCGTCGGCGAGGACGGTCGGGTCGTGGAACTGATCGCAAAGATTGCCCTGGAATAAAGACACAAGGCATAATGAATTTCTCTCTTAGAAGAAATTCGGTATGAATCTGCATCAGTTTCGCTTCGTCCAGGAGGCGGTGCGGCGCAACCTGAACCTGACGGAAGCGGCGAAGGCGCTCCACACCTCCCAGCCGGGCGTGTCGAAAGCCATCATCGAGCTGGAGGACGAGCTGGGCGTGGAGATCTTCGCCCGGCATGGCAAGCGGCTGAAGCGGGTGACCGAACCCGGCCAGCACGTGCTCAAGAGCATCGAACTCATCATGCGAGAGGTCGGCAACCTCAAGCGCATCGGCGAACAGTTCAGCGCCCAGGACAGCGGGACGCTCTCCATCGCCACCACCCACACGCAGGCCCGCTACGTGCTCCCGCTGCCGGTGGCCAAGCTGCGAGAGCTCTATCCCAAGGTGTCGGTCAGCCTGCACCAGGGCTCGCCCGACCAGGTCGCGCGCATGGTCCTCGACGAGGTCGCCGAGATCGGCATTGCGACCGAGTCGCTGTCCGACTACCCCGACATCGTGACCCTTCCCTGCTACGAGTGGCAGCACGTGCTGGTGCTCCCGGTGTCGCACCCCCTGGCCAAGAAGGAGCGGGTGAACCTGGAAGACATCGCGGCCGAGCCGCTGGTGACCTACCACCCTTCCTTCACCGGCCGCACCCGCATCGACGCCGCCTTCGCGCAGAAGAAGCTGCAGCCGCGGATCGCGCTGGAAGCGATCGACTCCGACGTGATCAAGACCTACGTGCGCCTGGGCCTGGGCGTCGGCATCGTCGCCGAGATGGCGGTGCGCGAGGACGCGGGCAACAACGACGACCTCGCCGTGCGGCCGCTGGGACAGCTGTTCGGGCAGAACGTCGCGCGGGTGGCGTTCAAGCGCGGCGCCTACCTGCGAAACTTCGTCTACCGCTTCGCCGAACTGCTTTCCGACCGCCTGGACCGCAACCTCATCGCCAAGGCCATGAGCGGCCACGGCCACGATTACGATCTCTGACCATGCCGATGTCCGAACGCACCCCGCCCCTCCAGACCAAGTTCCCCACGATGGGGACGACCATCTTCACCGTGATGTCCGCCCTCGCGACCGAAAAGGGCGCGGTCAACCTGGGCCAGGGCTTCCCCGATTTCGAATGCGACCCCAAGCTGGTCGACGCGGTGGACGAGGCCATGCGCAAGGGCCTCAACCAGTACCCGCCCATGACGGGCATCCCGGTGCTGCGCGAGGCGGTCGCTTCCAAGATCGAGGCGCTCTACGGCCGCAAGTACGACCCCGCCACGGAGATCACCATCACCGCCGGCGCCACCCAGGCCATCATCACCGCGGTGCTGGCCCTCGTGAAGCCGGGCGACGAAGTGATCGTGCTGGAGCCCTGCTACGACAGCTACGTGCCCAACATCGAGCTGGCCGGAGGCAAGGTGGTGCGCGTGCCGCTCACGCCCGGCACCTTCCGCCCCGACTTCGCCAGGATCTCCGCCGCCCTTTCGTCGCGCACGCGCGCGATCATGATCAACTCTCCGCACAACCCGAGCGGCACGGTGTGGACCCGCGAGGAGATGCTGCAGCTGCAGGACCTGCTGGCGCCGACCGACGTCTTCGTGATCAGCGACGAGGTCTACGAGCACATGGTGTTCGACGGCCAGCTGCACCAGAGCGCGGCGCGCTTCCCGGGCCTGGCCGCGCGCTCGGTCATCGTCTCCAGCTTCGGCAAGACCTACCACGTCACCGGCTGGAAGGTCGGCTACGTCGCCGCGCCGGCGCCGCTGACGGCCGAATTCCGCAAGGTGCACCAGTTCAACGTGTTCACCGTGAACACGCCGATGCAGTTCGGCCTGGCGAGCTACATGGCGTCGCCCGAGCCCTACCTGCAGCTGCCCGCCTTCTACCAGCGCAAGCGCGACCTGTTCCGCGAAGGCCTGGCGCGCACGCGTTTCAAGCTGCTGCCCAGCGAAGGCACCTACTTCCAGTGCGTCGAGATCTCCAGGGTCAGCGACCTGAAGGAAGACGACTTCTGCAAGTGGCTCACCACCGAGCTCGGCGTCGCGGCGATCCCGCTGTCGGCGTTCTACGGCAACGGGTTCGACCAGCGGGTGGTGCGGTTCTGCTTCGCGAAGAAGGACGAGACGCTGCGCATGGCGCTGGAGCGCCTGGCGAAGCTCTGAACCGTCATCCCCGCGGAGGCGGGGACCCAGCGCATGGAAGCAAGGCCGCCAGGTGGCGGCCTTTTTCATTCGGGAGCCCCGGATTCCCGCCTTCGCGGGAATGACGCGATCAACACTGAACGGGGTTCTTGCAGAACCTCGTCAGCTCCCGCACGACGCTCTGCCCCGCCACCGCATTCTTCGCGTTCGGCCCGACGTCCAGGCTGAGCTTCATCTCGTATTTGCGGAAGAACTGGTCGAACAGTTCGCCCCCGAGCGTCGCGTGGGCGGTGAGCGTGTCGGCCTTCGGCTCGTGCTCCAGCAGCACGGCGCACAGGGGCTGCTTGGCCGGTCCCGACAGCACCTCGGCGCCCCGCGCCGGGTCGTACTGGCTGTGTTCCGCGCAGCAGTGGATCAGTCCGTCCTGCACGCCGCGTTGCGCGCGCGTCTTGCGGAAGCTGATGAAGCTCACGTCCTTGGTCGGATACACGAGCTGGTGGGCGCAGATCGCCGAGAAGGCGACGATGCTGCGGTTGCGCCCCACCCCTCCGGGCCAGCTGTAGGCGCTGCGATCCTGCGTGCTCACGGAGTACGCGGCGACCGGCCGGCCGAGATCGAGCAGGAAAACGGGGGTGGCTTCGAAGGGGTAGTGGAAGACGTAGTTCAGCTGCGGCTTCAGCCCGGACGCTTTCAGCGGCTCCCCGCGCTCGTCGACCAGCAGGGCGCGCGGATATTCCTTCGGCCTGGCAGTGGCGGCCCAGGCGTCCTGAAAGCCCCCGGCGGCGGTCAGGCCTGCGGCACCCGCCGAGCAGGATCCCAGGAAACTGCGTCGATCCATCTGCACACCTCTTGCTCCGGTCACCTTAGCCCGGGTAGGCCGGACCGGCATCCGGCTTTCTACCGCAGTCGAACGTATCGGCTTGCAAAGCCGTCAGCTTTGCAGCTGGCCCCAGACCTTGTCGAGCCGCTTCACACTGACCGGCTGCGGCGTGCGCAGTTCCTGGGCGAAGAAACTGATGCGCAGCTCCTCCAGCAGCCAGCGGAAATCCTCCATGCGCTCGTCGGTGGCGCCCTTGCGTTCGGACACGAGGCGCCAGTAGCGCTGCTCCTGCGGCCTGAGTTCGGCCAGGCGCGCGGAGTCGCGTGCCGGATCGGCGCGCAGCTTGTCGAGACGCAGCACGATGCCCTTGAGGTAGCGCGGAAGATGCTGCAGGCGCGTCCACGGCGTCGACGACAGGAACCGCTTCGGGAGCAGCCGCTGCAGCTGCTGCGCCGCATCGGCGCTGGCATCGGGCTGGATCTTCGTTTCCTTGATCTTGCGGGCGGCAGCCGCGTACTCGACGAGGATCGTGCCCGCCAGCCGCGCGACCTCGTTGGCGATCAGCGTGAGGCGGCCACGGCCCTCGTCCAGCCGGCGCTGGAAGCCGGCCGCGTTCGCCGGCAGCGGATCGAGCAGGAAGGCACGGTCCAGCGCCACTTCGATGACCTGCTCGCGCAGCTCCTCCAGCGTACCCAATGGCATGTACGCCACCGCCATCTTCTGCAGGTCGGGGATGTTCTTTTCGAGGTACTTCAGCGCATCGCGCAGCTGCAGCGCGAACAGGCGCCGCAGGCCGGCGCGGTGCTTCGACGCGGCGACCTCGGGCTCGTCGAACACCTCGATCGCGACCGCGTCGCCCTTGTCGATCAGCGCCGGGAAGCCGACCAGGCTGGTGCCGCCCTTGCGGACCTCCATGAGTTCGGGGAGCTCGCCGAAAGACCACGCGGTGTGTTTCTTGTCTCCTCCCCCCTCCGGGGTGAGGTTGGGAGGGGGGCGCTGCGAGCTGCGATCTTGCGCCGGCGCCGGAGCGCCCCCACCCTGCCCTCCCCCGGAGGGGGAGGGAGAAGAGGCAACCTTGAGACCCGCCAGCGCCTGGAACGCCCCTCGCGCCTTCGCCCCGAGCTCCGCCTTCAGCGCACCCAGGTTGCGGCCGATCCCCAGCTGGCGGCCATGCTCGTCGACCACGCGCAGGTTCATGAACAGGTGCGCGGGCACCATGTCCAGCTTGAAGTCCGTGCGCTTCACGTCGAGGCTGGTCTCGTCGCGCACCTGTTTCAGCAGGACGTCCGTGAGGCTGCCGTGCGCGAAGCGCTCCGGCGTGGTCAGCTCGCCGGCGATGCGCGCGGCCGATTCGGGCAGCGGCACGAAGCGCGAGCGGGGCTTTTGCGGCAGGCTCTTGAGCAAGGCCTGGATCTTGTCCTTCAGCATGCCCGGCACCAGCCACTCGGCGCGGTCCTCGTTCACCTGGTTCAGGACGAACAGCGGCACCGTGACCGTCAGGCCGTCGCGCGGATCCCCCGGCTCGTGCAGGTAGGCCGCGGCGCAGTCCACGCCCCCCAGCTTGACGATCTTCGGGAAGGCATTACTGGTGATGCCGGCCGCCTCGTGCCGCATCAGCTCCTCGCGCGTGAGCTTCAGCAGGTCCGGTTTCGCCCGGCTCGCCTCGCGGTACCAGCCCTCGAAGGTGTGGCCGCTGTACACGTCCTTGGGCACCTGCTGGTCGTAGAAGGCGTAGATCAGTTCCTCGTCCACCAGCACGTCCTGCCGGCGCGACTTGTGTTCCAGCTCCTCGACCTGCTTGACCAGCTTCTGGTTGGCGCCCAGGAACGGCAGCCGCGTCTCCCATTCGCCTTCCACGAGACCTTCGCGCAGGAAGATCTCGCGCGCGCCCTGCAGGTCGGCGCGCGCGAACGGCACGCGCCGGCCGCTGTAGATCACGAGGCCGTACAGCGTGGCCCGCTCCAGCGCCACCACCTCCGCCGCCTTCTTCTCCCAGTGCGGATCGAGCAGCTGCTTCTTCAGCAGGTGGCCGGCGACCTCCTCCACCCACTGCGGGTCGATGTTGGCGATGCCGCGGCCGAACAGGCGGGTGGTCTCCACCAGTTCCGCGCTGACGATCCAGCGTCCCGGCCGCTTCCTCAGGTGGGCGCCGGGATGCGGATGGAACTTGATGCCGCGCGCCCCGAGGTAGGCCGGATCCTCTTCCAGCTTGAAGCCGATGTTGCCCAGCAGGCCCGACAGCATCATCTTGTGCAGCTGCTCGTAGCTGGCCGGCTGCTCGTTCAGGCGCCATTTGTGCTCCGTGACCACCGTCAGCAGCTGGCTGTGCACGTCGCGCCATTCGCGCACCCGGCGCACGTTGATGAAGTTCTGCCGCAGCAGCTGCTCGTACTGCCGGTTCGAGAGCTTGTGCTCCTTGCCGTGGCCGCCGCGCGATTCGTCGAGCCACTGCCACAGCTTCAGGTAGCCGGAGAACTCGCTCTTCTCGTCGTCGAACTGCGCGTGCTTCTGGTCGGCCTGCGCCTGCAGTTCCAGCGGCCGGTCGCGCACGTCCTGCAGCGAGAGCGCCGAGGCGATCACCAGCACTTCCTGCAGCGCGCCGCGCTGGCGCGCTTCCAGGATCATGCGGCCCACGCGCGGGTCGAGCGGCAGCCTTGCGAGCTCGCCGCCCATGGGCGTGAGCTCGTTGTCGTCGCCCACCGCGCCCAGTTCGTTGAGCAAGTCGTAGCCGTCGGCGATCGCGCGCCGCGCCGGCGCGTCGATGAAGGGGAAATCCTCCACCCCCCCGAGGTGCAGCGACTTCATGCGCAGGATCACGCCGGCCAGCGAGGACCGCAGGATCTCCGGATCGGTGAAGCGCGGGCGCGCGGCGAAATCCTGCTCGTCGTAGAGGCGGATGCAGATGCCGTTGGCCACGCGGCCGCAGCGGCCCGCGCGCTGGTTGGCCGCCGCCTGGCTCACGGACTCGACGAGCAGCTGTTCCACCTTGCTGCGGAAGCTGTAGCGCTTCACGCGCGCGGTGCCGGTGTCGATCACGTAGCGGATGCCGGGCACGGTCAGCGAGGTCTCGGCCACGTTGGTGGCCAGCACGATGCGCCGTCCGCCGTGGCTGTCGAACACGCGGTCCTGCTCCGCCTGCGACAGGCGCGCGAACAGCGGCAGCACTTCGGCGTTGCGCGTGAGCGGGTCGTGCGATAGGTGCTTGCGCAGGTGGTCCGCCGCCTCGCGGATCTCGCGCTCGCCCGGCAGGAACACCAGGATGTCTCCCGGCGCATTGCCCCGCCACAGCTCGTCGACCCCGTCGGCGATCGCGTCGTTCAGGTCGAAGTCGCGCGATTCCTCGAAGGGCCGCCAGCGATGCTCCACCGGAAAGGTGCGGCCCGACACGTAAATCACCGGCGCCGGCCCCTGCTTGGATGCGAAGTGCTGCGCGAAACGCTCGGCGTCGATCGTCGCCGAGGTCACCACCACCTTCAGGTCCGGCCGGCGCGGCAGCAGCTGGCGCAGGTATCCGAGCAGGAAGTCGATGTTGAGGCTGCGCTCGTGCGCCTCGTCGATGATGATCGTGTCGTAGGCCTTCAGCAGCGGGTCCGACTGGGTCTCGGCCAGCAGGATGCCGTCGGTCATGAGCTTCACCGAGGCATCGCGCGCGAGCCGGTCCTGGAAGCGAACCTTGAAGCCGACCACCTCGCCCAGCGGCGTCTGCAGCTCCTGCGCGATGCGCTTGGCCACGCTGGACGCGGCGATCCGGCGCGGCTGCGTGTGGCCAATCAGGCGGCCCTTCCCGTCCGGGGCATTGAGCTTGCCGCGCCCCATCGCCAGGGCGATCTTGGGCAGCTGCGTGGTCTTGCCGGAGCCGGTCTCGCCGCAGACGATCACCACCTGGTGGGCGGCCATCGCGGCCATGATCTCCTCGCGCCGGGCGGAGACGGGGAGGTTCTCGGGAAAGGTGATGTTCAACGGGGAAGGCAAGGCGGCACGGCTCGAAAGGCCGTGATTATCCGACGCCGCGCGCTCAGGCTGCCCAGGCGGCCAGGTCGGCCCAGTCCGTCTGCAGCTCGGCGATCTGCCCCGCGTCCTGGTCGAAGAAGGCCAGGCGGCTGCCGTAGGTCCAGGCGGTGCGGGCCATGGCCCGCGCCGTCGAGATCGCCTGCGCCGGGCGCACCTGCGTGTTGGTCACCAGCACGCCGATGCCGATCTCCGCTTCCCAGACCGTCCGGGCCGCCTCCAGCCCGGCGGGATCGCGGCTCACGCTGAGCGACACCGGCCGCACCATGCGGTTGCGGATCTGCTGCGCCAGCTGCGCGACGCGCTGCAGGTCGCCCGCGTTGGGCACGAGCAGCAGGAAGCCATCCTCGGACAGGCGCCCCATTTCCACGTACTGAGGCACCGTGCGCCGCAGGCGGCTCGCGCAGATGAACAGCGCGTGGTTGAACGCCGCCCGGCCATGCAGGTTCTCCAGCGCGTACAGGTTGGCGATGCAGATCGCGATCACGCCGATCGGCCGCGCTTCCGCATCGCGATGGAAGAAGATGTCGCCGACCATCTGCCCGGTCTCGCTGTGCGAGCGCATGCGCGTCACCGGGTCGTAGCTGGGACCGTGCGCCAGCACCTCCGACAGTTCCAGCAGGTAGGAATAGCGCGCCCACAGCACCACCGCGATGACGCACAGGTAGACCACGCCCGCCGTCGCGCTGAGCGCGTGCACCGGCCACGCCGTGGTGCGGTTCATGGCGATCCAGCTGAGGCCGGCGAGCGCGACGAGCATGCACACGATGCCGGCGACGGCGACCCACCCTGCGCGATCGCCGCGCAGGGCGCCGCGGATCGTCACCAGCAGCATCCCCGCGCCGATCGCGAACGCCGTGACGGAGCTGAGCACCAGGGCCGCCGGCGCCTCCAGCATCCAGCCGGCGGCCAGCACCAGCAGCCCCGAGGCGACCAGCAGCGCCATCGCCCGGCCGCCGACGGCCCGCTGGCGCAGCATGCCGAGCGTCGACATCAGCATCAGGGCGAGGCACACGGCGGTGGCGATCGCCACGTGCGCCAGCACGCGCGCCTCCACGCCGACGTCGTGCAGCGGCAGCCACCCCAGGTAGGCGACGACGAAAGCGGCGGACACCACGGAGGTCACGCCCGCCATGAGGGCGACACGGCGGTGCGAGCGCGCGAATGCGGCGAGCGAGATCACCAGCATCAGCGTCGCCGTGCAGAAAAAGGCTCCCCAGAAGCCCGCGGCCACCACGTCCATCCGCCGACGATAACAAACCGCCGGGCTGCCCGCCAGCAGGCCAGGCGTTTATGCCACCAGCAGGGGCGGATCTTCCTGGGGCAGTTCGGCGATCTGGCCGGCTTCGGCGTCGAAGAAGGCGACCCGCGAGGGGTAGCTCCAGGCGGTGCGCGCCATGGCCCGGACCGTCGACACGGCCTGGGCGGGACGCGTCCGGGTGCTGGTCGCCAGCAGGCCCACCCCCACGTCGGCCGCCCAGGTGGTGCCCGCCGCGCCGAAGCGGCCGGGTTCGCGGCCGGTGCTCAGGGACACCGGGCGCGAGAGGCGTTCGTGGATCTGGCGCGCCAGCTGGCCCAGGGCGCGCAGGTCCTCCATGCTGCGGGTCAGCAGCAGGAAGCCGTCGTCGCCGAGCCGCCCCATGTCGACCGTCTGCGGGACGCAGCGGCGCAGGCGGCCGGCGCAGACGAACAGCGCATGGTTGAAGGCGGCGCGGCCGTGCAGGTTCTCCAGCGCATAGAGGTTGGCGATGCACACCGCCAGCACGCCGACCGGCCGCGCCTCGGCATCGCGGTGGAAGAAGATGTCGCCCACCATCTGCCCGGTCTCGCTGTGCGAGCGCATGCGGGTCACGGGGTCGTAGCTGGGCCCCTGCGCCATCACTTCGGCGAGCTCCAGCAGGTAGGAATAGCGCGCCCAGGTGGCGGCGCCCATCACGGTCAGGAAGCCCATCCCCGCGAGGGCGGTGAAGGCGTGCACGGGCCAGGCCGCGTTGCGGTCGAGGGCGAGCCAGCTGAGGCCCCCCTGCGCCAGCAGCAACAGGCCCATGCCCGCCACCGTGGACTTGCCGACGCGATTGCCCTCGGCCGCCGCCCGCAGGGAGACGATCAGCATCAACGCCCCCATGCACAGGCTTGCGATCCAGCTCACGAGCAGCGCCTGCACCGGCTCCAGCACCCAGCCGATCCCGATCACGCTCGCGGCCAGCACCACCACGGGCACGACGAAGCGCAGCAGCAGTTCCTTGCCGCGCAGGACGCCCAGCAGGGACAGCAGCATCGGCGACAGCACCACCGTCGCGAACATGGCGACGTGCGCGAGCAGGCGCGCGCCGTCGGCGCCCTCCTCCGGCGGCAGCCAGCCCAGGAAGGCGATGACGAAAGTGGCCGGGACGACGGCGGACAGGCCCGCGATCAGCGCGACGCTGCGGCGGGAACGGAGGAAAGCGGCGAGGGAGACGGCCAGCATGAGGGCCGCGGTCCCGAAGAAGGCCCCCCAGAACCCGGCGGCGATCGGATCCATGGCGCGCACGATAACGCAAACGGCCGGGGCCCGGCCCAAGGGGTTCCCTTACACTGTCGCGTCGAGTCCTCACGGCGCCTCGCCGCGCCCCTGCCGCCGCCGAATGTCCGCGATCTTCAACTTCACCTTCGTGCCCTGGTTCCGCTCGGTGGCGCCGTACATCCACATGCACCGGGGCAAGACCTTCGTGGTGGGCATGGCGGGCGAGGCGGTCGCCGCCGGCAAGCTGCAGCACATCGCGCAGGACCTCGCACTGATCCAGAGCATGGGCGTCAAGGTGGTGCTGGTGCACGGCTTCCGGCCGCAGGTGAACGAGCAGCTCAAGGCCAAGGGCCACGCCGCGCGCTACTCGCACGGCATGCGCATCACCGACGAAGTCGCGCTCGACTCGGCCCAGGAGGCCGCGGGCCAGCTGCGCTACGAGATC
>NZ_DASVNN010000095.1:0-47297 GCF_036383835.1 Ramlibacter sp. | reverse complement strand
CGGTCGCCGTCGCCGTCGAAGGCGAGGCCCAGGTCGGCGCCGGTCTCCTTCAATTTTGCGATCAGGTCGCGCAGGTTCTCCGGCTTGCTCGGATCGGGGTGGTGGTTGGGGAAGTTGCCGTCCACCTCGCTGTAGATCTCGATCACCTCGCAGCCGATCGCGCGGAAGACCTCGGGGGCCGAGGCGCCGGCCACGCCGTTGCCGCTGTCCACCACGATCTTCAGCGGGCGGGCCAGCTTGATGTCTTTCGCGATGCGGTCGCGGTAGGGCGCGAAGACGTTGACGTTGCGGACGTTGCCGCTCCTGTCGGCCTTCTCCCAGGCGGAGCTCTCGATGATCCTGCGCAGGTTCTGGATCTCGTCGCCGTGGATCGCGCGGCCGGCCAGCACCATCTTGAAGCCGTTGTAGTCCTTCGGGTTGTGGCTGCCGGTGACCTGGATGCCGCTGTTGGCGAGCGTGGCGGCGGCGAAATAGAGCATGGGCGTCGTCACCATGCCGACGTCGACGACGTCGACGCCGGTCGACACGAGGCCGCGGATGAGCGCGGCGCTGAGCGCAGGACCGCTGAGCCGGCCGTCGCGGCCGACGGCGACCGCCTTCTCGCCTTCCTTGCGGGCCATGGTGCCGAAGGCGCGGCCGAGCGCTTCGGCGACCTCTTCGGTGAGCGTGGACGGGACGATGCCGCGGACGTCGTAAGCCTTGAAGATGCTGGGGCTGAGCTGCATGGTGCGGATGTTGTTGTCGATGGCGGGGTCCGGTCCATTCTAGGTGGGGGGTGGCGAGGAACATGTCCGAAAACGGCTAGTCCGGTCGGGTCCGGTGCGTATCATGGCTGTCATGAGCCCTGCCGATCCGCCCCTGCACCCCGATGCGTGCTACCTCGCGCTGAAGACGCGCGACGCCCGTTTCGACGGCGCTTTCTTCACCGGCGTCACCAGCACCGGCATCTACTGCCGCCCCGTGTGCAAGGTGCGCACGCCGCGGCGCGAGAACTGCCGCTTCTTCGCGCTGGCGGCGCAGGCCGAAAGCGCCGGCTTCCGGCCCTGCCTGCGCTGCCGTCCCGAGCTGGCGCCGCACGCGCTGCGCTGGTCGGTGCAGGACGCGACGGCGGTCCTGGCCCAGCAGGCGGCCCGGCTGCTCGACGAGCCGGAAGCCTGGGGCGGCGAGATGCCGACGGTGGAGCGGCTCGCGCAGCGCCTGGGCGTGAGCGACCGCCACCTGCGGCGCATCTTCGAAACGCACCTGGGCGTGACGCCGCTGCAGTACCTGCAGACGCGGCGGCTGCTCAGCGCGAAACAGCTGCTGGCGGACACGCGGCTGCCCATCACCGGGATCGCGTTGATCAGCGGCTTCGGCAGCGTGCGCCGCTTCAACGCGGCCTTCACCGGGCACTACGGACTGAGCCCGAGCGCGCTGCGCCGCGAAGGCGGCGCGCCGCAGGCCACCTGCGAGGTGCGCCTCGGCTGGCGGCCGCCTTACGACGTGGACGCGATGCTCGGTTTCTTCCGCACGCGGGCCATCGAAGGACTGGAATCGGTGACGGATCGGCAGCTCGCACGAACGCTGGCACTCGACGCCGGCGGCCAGCGCTGGCAGGGCTGGATCACGGCCGGCTTCGACGAGGCGCAGTGCCAATTGGTGCTGCGCGTGAGCGAATCGCTGCATGGCGTGCTGCCGCTGGTGATCCGCCGCGTGCGGGCGGCGTTCGACCTCGATGCCGATCCCCATGCGATCAACGCGCGCCTGCACGGAAGCTTCCCGCTGGGGGACGGCCTGCGGGTGCCGGGATCGCTGAGCGGCTACGAACTGGCGGTGCGGGCCGTGCTGGGCCAGCAGATCACGGTGGCGGCGGCGCGCACGCTGGCGCAGCGGCTGGTGCATCGCTTCGGCGCGCCCATCGAGACGCCGGATCCGGCGCTGCACCACCTGTTCCCGGCGCCGGAGGTGCTGGCGGCGGCGGAAGGCGATGCGCTGGGCCAGCTCGGGATTGTGCGGCAGCGGCAGGCGGCGATCGTGGCGATCGCGCGGGCCGTCGCCGAAGGACGCGTCACGCTGCATCCGGGCGCCGACGTGCCTTCGACGATCGCCGCGCTCAAGGAGTTGCCGGGCATCGGCGACTGGACGGCGCAATACATCGCGATGCGGGCGCTGCGCTGGCCCGACGCCTTCCCGGCCGGCGACGTGGCCCTGCACAAGGCCCTGGGCGTGCAGCAGATGAAGCAGCCGGCGCGCGAGGCCGAGGCCGCTTCGCAGGCCTGGAAACCCTGGCGCAGTTACGCAGTAGTGCGCGCCTGGAGTGCACTGTCGCAAGGAGCATGAGATGAAGACACAGGACCCGCGCGTGTGCGCGCACTACGAGAGCCCGCTGGGCGAGATGCTGCTGGCGGCCACCGACCGCGGCGTGTGCGGCGTGTGGTTCGTCGGCCAGCGCCATGGTCCCGATGCGAGCGGCTGGCGCGAAAACCCGCACCATCCGGTACTGGTCGAAGCCATCGCGCAGCTGCGCGCCTACTTCGCGGGCGAGCGCACGCAGTTCGACTTGCCGCTGGACCTGCAACACGGCACGGCCTTCCAGCAAAGCGTGTGGCAGGCGCTGCTCGCGATCCCGCCCGGCGGCACCACGAGCTATGCGGAACTGGGCCGGCGCCTCGGCAAGCCGGAAGCGGCGCGTGCGGTGGGTGCAGCGGTGGGCCGCAACCCGGTGAGCATCGTCGTGCCCTGCCACCGCGTGCTCGGCACCGGCGGCGCGCTCACCGGCTATGCAGGCGGGCTGGAACGAAAGACCGCACTCCTGCGTCTCGAAGGCGCACTGGCACACTAGCGCCCCTCATGTCATTTGCTTCGATCATCGACTTCGTCGTCCTCGCGGCGATCTGGGGTGCGTCCTTCCTGTTCATGCGGCTGGCCGTCGTCGAGTTCGGCGTGGTCGGCACGGCCGCCATGCGCGTCGCGATCGCCACGGTCTTCCTGGCGCCGCTGATGCTGGCCAAGGGGCACGGCGCCGTCTTCCGCCGCGCGTGGTGGAAGGTGTGCCTGGTGGGCGTGCTCAATTCGGCCCTGCCCTTCATGCTGTTCGCGTTCGCGCTGCTGTCGATCACGACGGGCCTGTCGGCGATCCTGAATGCGACGGTGCCGCTGTTCGGCGCGCTGGTCGCGTGGTGGTGGCTGAAGGACCGGCCCACCGGCTCGCGCGTGCTGGGCCTCGTCATCGGCTTCGGCGGCGTCGCCGCGCTGGCCTGGGACAAGGCGAGCTTCAAGCCGGATGCGGTGTCGGGCATCGCGCCGGCGTGGGCCGTGCTCGCCTGCCTGCTGGCGACGGTCTGCTACGCGTTCGCCGCGAGCGCGACCAAGCGCTACCTCACCGGCCTGCCGCCGCTGGTGACGGCCACCGGCAGCCAGCTGGGCGCCACCCTGCTGCTGGCCTTGCCGGCCCTGTGGCTGCGGCCGGAGCAGATGCCCGGCGCGCAGGCGTGGCTGGCGCTGGCCGTGCTCGGCGTGCTGTGCACAGGCGTCGCCTACATCCTGTATTTCCGCCTGATCGAACAGGCCGGCCCCGCGCGCGCGCTGGCCGTGACCTTCGCGATCCCGGTGTTCGCGATCCTCTACGGCGCGCTGTTCCTCGGCGAACGGGTCACGCCGTGGATGCTGGTGTGGGGCGCGGTGGTGCTGCTGGGCACGGCACTGTCGACGGGGCTGCTGAAGATCCCGGCGCTGCGGCCGCAGACCTGAGCATCGGCCGGTAACCCGCATGGTGGGCAAGCGAGCTTGCCCACCCTACCCAGCCACCAGAAGTGACGAGGCCGCTCAAAAGCGCGGCAGGTCCATCAACCGCCGCCCCGGCTGCTCTTCCGCCGCCGCCAGCGTCTCGGTGCCCTCGGGCAGCACGTCCACCGTCACCTGCGGGCCCATCTGCAGGGTGCCGCGCTCGGTGGGGAACAGCGTGACGATGGTGTCGCCCTCGACCAGGCGGTCCACCACTTCGACCAGCCGCGTGGGGGCGGGACGCAGGTCCCAGTGCTGCAGGCTGGGATCGATCATCCCCATCATCACCTCCGTGACCTGGCTGCCTTCCAGGCGCACGGCGGTGATGCCGTACAGGACGGAGGGGACGGGCGCGTGGGCCAGCGCGGCGAGGTGCGCGGCGGCCGGGCACGAGGACTGCATCGATTTCTCAACCATGCCGCTCATTGTGGGCACCCACTCAGGCGCGACGATAAGCGGAGTGCGCGTAGGCGCGTGGGAGAGTGCCTACCAGCGCGCCTTACACTGACGCCTTCCCCATGACAGCCGCGGCCCCATCCACCCTTTCGCCGTCCGCGCTCACGCGGGCCCACGGGCGGCGCCTGCGCGATGTCTACCGCTCCGCCGGCTGGCCAAGCCAGGATCCGCTGGAGATCGACCTGCTCGCGGCCGGCCTGCTCGAACGCGTGCGCTCGCCCCTGGGACACGAGACGCTGCGCGTGACCGATGCGGGCATGCAGTGGCTCTCGACCGTGCTGGCGCGCAACCGCGCCGCGCTCTCGACGCACGAGCGGCTGGTGCAGCGGGTGGCGCAGGAGATGGCGCGCGCGGGCCGCCTCGCCTGGGCCGGCCTGAGCCTGCGGGCGCAGGTGGCGACCGGCGACGAGGCGAAGCCGCTGCGCTGGTGCATCGCGCGGCCGGACGTCTTCTCCATCCGCCACACCTCGGTGGAGACGTACGTCGAGCCGATCGTCCACGAGATCAAGGTGCGGCGCGCCGACCTGCTGGCGGACCTGAAGCAGGAAGCCAAGCGCGCGGCCTATCGCGATCTCGGCGAGTGCTGGTACGTGCTGGGCAGCGATGCGCGCGGTCGGGCGATCGCGGAGCCGGAGGAGGTGCCGGGCGAATGCGGGGTGATGGTCGTGCAGGGCGAGCGGATCGCCGTCGCGCGGCCGGCGCAGAGGCCGGCGCGGGCGGGATTGCCGTTCGGGGTGTGGATGGCATTGGCGAAGGCGACGCCGATCGCGAATGCGGATGACGACGTGCAGGGGATGCTGGACGCGAATTGAGCGCCCAGCGTCGGGGTTCGCCTTCGGGCTCACCACCGACCTACGAAACGGCCAGCCTACTGTTTGGGGTGCTCCGAATGCCCCTGTTCCGGATCCTTGACATGCCCCTTCTCGGGGTCGACCGGCGGGGCGGTCGGCTCCGGATTGGCCGGCTTCGGCGCATCGGCCGGGGCCGGCGAAGGGGGCGGGGCGTTCGAGGTCATTCGCGCTCGGGGGTGCGCGGCGCGCGCTCCTCGCGCGAGCCGTTCCGCTCCTTGCGCGCGTTGGCGCGCGCATCGCTGTCGGGGATGTCCCGCTCGGGCACGAAGGTCGGCTCCTCGCGCTCGAGGCCGGGGGCCGGCGGGGTGATGCCCTGGGGCGTGCGGATGTAAGGCATGGTGGACTCCTGGAAATTCGTTCAGATCACCGGCTTCTGCACGCCCGGGTCCTCCGGCTCGGCCGGCGGCAGCGCCTGCCCGAACTCGGGCTCGATGGGCAGCTGCGTGGGATTCGGGTCGGGCTTGTCGGCGCCCGGCTGCATCGGCTCGGGCTCGACGGGATGGGTCGGTGGCTGCTTGATGTTCATGTGAGAAGGGACTCTTTGGCGCCCAGCGGTCGCTCGGCCGCTCGCAGGCTCGGGTCGATGTCAGCAGGCTTCATGGGGCGCCTCCATCCACGCATGGTGCGTCGCGGCGGCACCCCGCGCCCTCGGAAGCGGGACGCATCTGCTGTAGTCGGGGGCCGAAGCAGTCAGTGCTTTTCGTCCGTCAGCCGCTGGACCTCGCGCCGCATCACGGCGCTCGGCTCGTGCGTGAAAGGCAGGCGCGGCAGCCCGATCAGGGCCTGCAGGCGGGCATGGGCACGGTCCATGTCGGCGCCGATCATGGCCAGCCCCACCTCGTGGTCGGGCTCCTTCTGGGCCATGTCCATGTAGGCATTGCGCAGGCGCTGGTAATCCGCATCCGCGCGCGCCACCTCGTCCTGCAAGGCCAGGACCTTCGCGTATTCGGCACGGCTGTATCGCATGGTCTTGCTCACCGCACGCGCGGTGGGGGAGTCGTCCTCGGCGGCGTTGGCCCGCGCGTGCGGGCCGTTCCTCGTACTCATGCGCTGAATCTAGGAACTAGCGCACGGAATGGCTGTAGGACTGCATGCCAGCCTCGTGCAGGTGCCAGCGGGGCGCGTGACGGAATGCCCGCCGGCCCCCGCTACTGCTGGGCCTGCAGCGCCTGGAAGCGCTCGTTCATCTCGCGCCGCAGCTCCTTGCGCAGCCTGGCCGCTTCGAAGCGCCGCTTCTCCTCGGGCGTGAAGGGCCGCAGCGACGGCACGGTCACCGGCTTGCGCTCGTCGTCCACCGCGACCATGGTGAAGAAGCAGCTGTTGACGTGGCGCATGGCCTGGCTGCGGATGTCCTGCGCCAGCACCTTGATGCCCACTTCCATGGAACTGGTGCCGGTGTGGTTGACGCTCGCGAGGAAGGTGACGAGTTCGCCGACGAAGATCGGCTCGCGGAAGGTGACCTGGTCCACCGACACCGTGACGACGTAACGCGCGGCATAGCGGCTCGCGCAGGCATAGGCCACCTGGTCCAGCCATTTGAGCAGGTGGCCCCCGTGCACGTTGCCGGCGAAGTTCGCCGTGTCGGGGGTCATCAGGAGGGTCATCGTGAGTTGGTGGGCGGGGAGGTCCATGTCGTGTTTGTAGCAAGAAGCGAGCCCTGGACAAATGGGTAGGGTGGGCAAGCTTGCTTGCCCACCGCCCTGCCCTTTAGCATGCCAACATGCCTCCCCCGCCCCGCATCGCCCTGATCCACGCCACCCCGCTCGCGGTGGAACCGATCCAGGCGGCCTTCCGGCGGCACTGGCCGCAGGTGCGGCCCATGAACCTGCTGGACGACAGCCTCTCCTCCGACCGCGCGCAGGCCGGCTGCCTCACCCCGGAGATGGTTCAGCGCTTCGTCGACCTCGCTCGGTACGCGCAGCGCACCGGCTGCGGCGGCATCCTCTTCACCTGTTCCGCCTTCGGCCCGGCGATCGAGGCCGCGGCCCGCGCCACCGGCCTGCCGACGCTCAAGCCCAACGAAGCGATGTTCGAGCAGGCGCTGGCGCTCGCGCAGGACACGAAGCCGCTGCGCCTCGGCCTGGTCGCCACCTTCCAGGCCTCGCTGCCTTCGATGGCCGAGGAACTGCAGGCGCTGGCCAGGGAGCGGGGCATCGCCATCGAATTGCGCACCGTCTTCGTGCCCGAGGCGATGGACGACCTCGCCCAGGGCCGGCCGGCCGACCACCACCGCAAGATCGCGCAGGCCGCCCGCGCGCTGGCCGATGGCGACGCGGTGATGCTGGCGCAGTTCTCCATGGCCGCCGCCCTGCCCCTCGTGCAGGCCGAACTGCCCTGCCCCGTCCTGAGCAGCCCCGATTGCGCCGTGCAGGCGCTGATGGAAAGAATGTCGCATGCCTGATTCCCGCATCCCGGCGCCGCAGGTGTGCCGCTTCCTCGCCACCGCGCTCGAACGACTCGGGCTGCCGGCGGACGACGCGCGCACCGTCGCCGAACTCATGACGGAGGCCGAAGTGCAGGGCTCGGACGGCCACGGCGTGATCCGCCTCGTGCCCTACGCGCGCCGCATCCGCGCCGGCGGCATGAACCTGCATCCGGACATCCGGGTCGTGAAGGAGAAGGCCGGCATGGCGCTCCTCGACGGCGACAACGGCATGGGCCACCTCGTGATGAAGAAGGCCGCGGAGATCGCGATCGGGAAGGCGCGCCATTGCGGCGTGGCCTGGGTCGGCGCGCGGCTGTCGAACCATGCCGGGCCGGCCTCGCTGTATGCGCGCATGGCGCTGCCGCACGACATGATCGGCCTGTACTTCGCGGTGGGCAACGCCAATCACCTGCCGCCCTGGGGCGGGCTCGACATGCTGCTGTCCACCAATCCGATCGCGGTGGCGGTGCCCGCGGGCGAGGAGCCGCCGGTGGTGCTGGACATGGCGACCACTGTGGCGGCCTACGGCAAGGTGAAGGCCAAGGCGCAGCGCGGCGAGCAGATGCCGGTGGGCTGGATGATCGACCGCCAGGGCGAGCCGCTGACCGACCCGAAGCGCGCCGACGAGGGCTTCCTGATGCCGATCGGCGGCTACAAGGGCTACGGCCTCGCGATGATCGTCGGCCTGCTCGCCGGCAGCCTGAACGGCGCGGCGATGGGCAGCGAGACGATCGACTTCAACCAGGACCCCGTCACGGTCACCAACACGGGGCAGGCGATCCTGGTGATCGATCCCGACGCCTTCGGCGAAGTGGCTGGATTCAAGGCGCGCGTCGACAAGCTGGTGCGCGAACTGCGCGCCAGCGAGCGCATGCCGGGCGTGGACCGCATCTGGATGCCGGGCGAGCAGAGCCACGAAAAGCGCCTCGCGAACGAGCGCGAAGGCCTCGCCCTGCCCCCTGCGCTGCGCCGGCAGCTCGACGACTTCGCGCGGGAGATGGGCATCCCGCAGCTTTCGGACACCTGAACCAGGAGACACCGATGATCCGCACCCGCCGCCTCGTCCTCTCGTTCCTGTGCGGCCTGGCCGCCACGGGCCTCGCGCACGCACAGGCCTGGCCGACGGCCAAGCCGATCCGCATGGTCGTGCCGCTCGCGGCCGGCAGCGCGGTCGACGCCGCCGCGCGCATCGTCGCGCAGAAGATGTCCCAGAACATGGGGCAGGCGATCGTCATCGAGAACAAGCCCGGCGCGGCGGGCCTGATCGGCGCGGGCGAGGTGGCGAAGGCCGCGCCCGACGGCTACACCATCGGCGGCTTCAACGACAGCATCATGACCATGGTGCCGAACCTGAACCCGAAGATGCCCTGGGACATCCTCAGGGACTTCGAGCCGGTGTCGCTGGTGGCGACCGTGGAATGGGGCCTCGTCGTGCCCACCGATGCATCCGAGAAGAGCGCAGCCGACCTGATCGCGCTGGCGAAGCAGAAGCCGGGCCAGTTGAACTACAGCTCCGGCGGCAACGGCAGCCCGCAGCACATCGCGATGGCACTGTTCGCCTCGCAGGCCGGCGTGCAGATGAAGCACGTGCCCTACAAGGGCGCGACGCAGGCGGCGATGGGCGTGGGCGGCAAGGAAGTCGACGCGGCGTTCCAGGGCATCGCCACCGTCACTTCGCTGATCAAGGCCGGCAAGGTGCGCCTGATCGGCGTGACGACGCCGCGCCGCATGCCGCAGTTCCCCGACGTGCCCACGGTGTCCGAATCGGGCCTGGCCGGCTTCGAGTTCAACTCCTGGTTCACGATCATGGCCCCGGCGGGCACGCCGAAGGACATCGTGGGCAAGCTGTCCGCCGAAGTGCAGAAGGCGCTCGGCGACGCCGAGGTCCGCGAGAAGCTCAACGCGCAGGGCCTCACGCCGCGCGGCAGCACGCCGGACGAACTGGGCACGGCGACGCGCGCCCAGCTCGCGAAGTACGGCGCGCTGATCAAGGCGAACAACATCACGGCGGAGTGAGGCCTGTCAGGCCGGCAGGTTCTTGACCTCGCCGAGCACCTCGCGCTCGTACGCATGCAGCGACGGCAGCCCGCCGGTGTGCAGGAACAGCACGTTCTCGTTCGCCTTCAGCATGCCTTCGCGCGCGAGGCCGATCAGGCCCGCCATGATCTTGCCGGTGTAGACCGGATCCAGCGGGATGCCTTCGGTGCGCGCCAGCATCTGCACGGCTTCCACCATGCGCGCGTTGGGCACGGAGTACTTCGGCTGCCAGAAGCCGCCGACGCAGTTCACGTCCTCGGGCTTGACCTTGATGTCCAGGCCCAGCAGGTCCAGCACCGCCTGCGCTTCCTTCAGCACCAGCGGCTGCTGGTCGGGCAGGTCGCGGCTCACGCCGATGCCGGTGATGGGGATGCCGATGTTGTTGCCCAGGAAGCCGGCCACCAAGCCGCCGTGCGTGCCGGAGCTGCCCGAACCGACCACGATGCGGTCGATGGCGATGTCCTGCTCGAACAGCTGCTGCTGCAGTTCCTGCGCGCAGGCGACGTAGCCGAGGCCGCCGATCGCGTTCGATCCGCCGCCGGGAATGATGTACGCCTTGCCGCCGGCGCGCGCGACGTCGTCCGCCACCTTCTGCATCTCGGCGGCCATGTTGCTGCCGCCCTTCACGACGGTGATCGCCTCGACGCCCATGAGGCGGAACATGAAGTTGTTGCCGCTCGCATGGACGTCGTAGCTGTCAGGCACGCGCTCTTCGATCACGAAGCGGCACTTCAGGCCTTCCTTCACGGCGGCGGACAACGTGATGCGGCAGTGGTTGGACTGCGGCGCGCCGCAGGTCACCAGCGTGTCGGCACCCTGCGCCAGCGCGTCGGCCACGAGGAATTCCAGCTTGCGCGTCTTGTTGCCGCCGGGGAACAGTCCCAGCATGTCGTCGCGCTTGATCCAGATGCGCGGCCCCTGCCCACCGGGGCAGGTGGCGGCCAGCGCCTTGGTGAAGTGGGGGAGGAATTCGATGGGCGTCGCGAACGGGGTGTAGCGACGGCGGGGGAAGCGGGAGAGGTCCATTGCACGATGTTAGTGCAATCGCGCCGACCACTTCCTCCGTACTACACCGTCGCACGACGGCGCAGTCTCCCGGTCGCAAACAAAAAGCCGCTGCAGTTTCCTGCAGCGGCTTTCGATTCCTGGCGGAGTGGACGGGACTCGAACCCGCGACCCCCGGCGTGACAGGCCGGTATTCTAACCAACTGAACTACCACTCCCCGCTGGCGTGGCTTCCCCCCGGACTGGATCCGGGGCGAGTGCCACGAAACTTGGCGACCCTACGGGGATTCGAACCCCGGTACTCACCGTGAAAGGGTGATGTCCTAGGCCTCTAGACGATAGGGTCGTAACCTGGACTGAAAACCAACGAAAGACAACTGGTGGAGGTAAGCGGGATCGAACCGCTGACCTCTTGCATGCCATGCAAGCGCTCTCCCAGCTGAGCTATACCCCCAGTGCTGTCTCTCACTAAACAAAACACGGGCCTGGGGGCCCGTGCTTGGGAATCACTTGGCGGAGTGGACGGGACTCGAACCCGCGACCCCCGGCGTGACAGGCCGGTATTCTAACCAACTGAACTACCACTCCGCGTCGGTGCCGGCTTCGCTCTTGCGAGACAAGTGCCGGCAAAACTTGGCGACCCTACGGGGATTCGAACCCCGGTACTTACCGTGAAAGGGTAATGTCCTAGGCCTCTAGACGATAGGGTCAAAACCTTGAACCGGAAACTCCGGCGAGTTTCTCCGATTTCCATCGACACTTGTTGGTGGAGGTAAGCGGGATCGAACCGCTGACCTCTTGCATGCCATGCAAGCGCTCTCCCAGCTGAGCTATACCCCCATGCAGGTGTCGAGCCTCGGATTCTACACCGAAAACTCAGGCGCCCCGCAGACGCTCGAGCACGCGTTCGCGCAATGACAGCGCGAGGACAGCATCGAGCGACGGCGTCTGCGCCGTTCCCATCACGAGCACGCGCACCGGCATCGCCAGCTGCGGCATCTTGATGCCGGTGGCGCGCAGCGTTTCCTTCACCGCTTCGGCGATGTCCTCCTTCGTCCACGGGCAGGCCTCGAGCATCTTCGCGAGCATCGAGATCGCCGGGCGCACGCCGTCGTGGATGTGCTTCTTCACCTCGTCGGCGTTGGGCTCGACGTCGATGTAGAAGCGCTGCGCCCAGTCGGCCAGCACGTGGGTGGTGTCGCAGCGGTCCTTGAACAGGCCGCAGATGGCGGGCAGCCGCGCGTCGACGGCGATGCCGCGCTGCTTCAGCAGGTTTTCCACGATCTGGCCGAGGCGGTCGTCCGGCGTGAGCTTCATGTGCTGGGCGTTCACCCAGCGCAGCTTGGTCTCGTCGTACTGCGCCGCGCTCTTGCCCAGGTGGTCCAGGCCGAACCACTGCACGAACTGCTCGCGGCTGAAGATCTCGTCGTCGCCGTGGGACCAGCCCAGGCGCGCCAGGTAGTTCACCACGCCCTCGGGCAGGAAGCCCTCGTCGCGGTACCAGGTCACCGCCTTGGCGCCGTGCCGCTTGGACATCTTCTCGCCCTGCTCGTTCAGCACGGTGGGCAGGTGCGCGAACACCGGCGGCTCGTAGCCGAGCGCGCGGAAGATGTTGATCTGGCGCGGCGTGTTGTTCACGTGGTCGTCGCCGCGGATCACGTGCGTGATCTCCATGTCGATGTCGTCGACCACCACGCAGAAGTTGTACGTGGGGGTGCCGTCGGGACGCGCGATCACGAGGTCGTCGAGCTCGTCGTTGCTGATCTCGATGCGGCCCTTGACCTTGTCGTCCCACACGACGGCGCCGCCGAGGGGATTGCGGAAGCGCCACACGGGCTGCACGCCTTCGGGCACCGGCGGCAGGGCCTTGCCGGGTTCGGGACGCCAGGTGCCGTCGTAGCGCGGCTTCTCCTTGGCGGCCATCTGCCGCTCGCGCAGCGCGTCGAGTTCCTGCACGCTCATGTAGCAGGGATAGACCAGGCCCTTCTCGCGCATCTCCGCGATCACCGCGCGGTAGCGGTCCATGCGCTGCATCTGGTAGAACGGCCCCTCGTCGGGATCGAGCCCCAGCCAGCGCATGCCTTCGAGGATCACGTCGACCGAAGCCTGCGTCGAGCGCTCGAGGTCGGTGTCCTCGATGCGCAGGATGAAGGTGCCGCCCTGCGAGCGCGCGAACGCCCACGGATACAAGGCGGAGCGGATGTTGCCGAGATGGATGAAGCCCGTCGGCGACGGGGCGAATCGGGTGCGAACTTTCACGAGAGCTTGTCCAGGCCGCGCAGCAGGTCGGTCTTGATGTCTTCCACGTGCTCCAGGCCCACCGCGAGGCGGATCAGCCCCTGGCCGATGCCGGCCGCCTGGCGCTGTTCCTCGGTGAGGCGGCCGTGCGAGGTGGTGGCCGGGTGCGTGATGATGGACTTGGTGTCGCCCAGGTTGGTGGCGATGCTCATGACTTCCGAGCTGTCGATCACCGTGAAGGCGTTGCGGCGCAGCGCGGCCGGATCGCCGCCCTTGACGTCGAACGACAGCACCGCGCCACCCACGCCGGACTGCTGCTGCATCGCCAGCGCGTGCTGCGGGTGCGACTCCAGGCCCGGGAAGTACACGCGCGACACGGCCGGATGCTGTTCCAGGAAGCGCGCGAGCGCGAGCGCGTTGGCGGCCTGCGCCTGCATGCGGATGCCCAGCGTCTCGAGGCCCTTGAGCACCACCCAGGCGTTGAACGGCGACAGCGTCATGCCCGCCGTGCGCACGATGGGCGCGAACACGTCCACGATCCACTTCGAAGGACCGCAGATCGCGCCGGCCATCACCCGGCCCTGGCCATCGAGGTACTTGGTGCCGGAATGGATGATGAGGTCCGCGCCGAGATCGGTGGGACGCTGCAGCGCCGGCGTGCAGAAGCAGTTGTCGACCGCGAGGATCGCGCCGGCGCCGTGCGCGAGGTCCGCCAGCGCGCGGATGTCGCACACTTCGGTCAGCGGATTGGTCGGCGTCTCGGCGAACAGCAGCCTGGTGTTGGGCCGCACCGCGGCCTTCCACTCCTGCAGGTCCGTCTGGGAGACGAAGGTGGATTCCACGCCGAACTTGCCGAATTCCTTGGCGAACAGGTTCAGCGTGGAGCCGAACACCGAGCGCGAGCAGATCACGTGGTCGCCCGCGCGCAGCACGCCCATGCCGAGCAGCAGGATCGCCGCCATCCCGGTGGCCGTGCCGATCGCGGCTTCCGTGCCCTCCATCGCCGCGAGCCGCTGCTCGAAGCTGGTGACGGTGGGATTGGAGGTGCGGCCGTAGGTGTAGCCCTCCTGCGGATGGGCGAAGCGGTGCGCCATCGTCTCGGAGTCGGGCTGCACGAAGCCGCTGGTGAGGAACAGCGCCTCGGAGTTCTCGCCCCACTGGCTCGGAGGCAGCGCGGTGCGCACCGCGAGCGTGTCGCGATGCAGTCCTTCGGGCAGTTTCTTCTTCTCGGTCACTCAGGCTTCCTGGGGATTGGGGATGGCGAGCCGGCCGGTGTTTTCCTCCAGCGGATCCTCCTGGCCGATGCGCGCCTCGTTGATCTTCTCGATGTCTTCGGCGTTGATGTCGCCGGTGACGTACACGCCGTCGAAGCAGGACGCATCGAAGCCGTCGAGCTTCGCATTGAGCCTGCCGATGGCGTTCTTCATGCCTTCCACGTCCTGGTAGATCAGTGCGTCGCAGCCGATGATCTCGCGGACTTCGTCGACCGTGCGGTCGTGCGCCACCAGTTCGGTGGCGGTGGGCATGTCGATGCCGTACACGTTGGGGAAGCGCACCGGCGGCGCGGCGCTGGCGAGGTACACCTTGCGGGCGCCGGCGTCGCGCGCCATCTGCACGATCTCGCGGCTGGTCGTGCCGCGCACGATGGAGTCGTCCACCAGCAGCACGTTGCGGCCCTTGAACTCGCTGGCGATCACGTTGAGCTTCTGCCGCACGCTCTTCTTGCGCACCGACTGGCCCGGCATGATGAAGGTCCGGCCCACGTAGCGGTTCTTGACGAAGCCTTCGCGGTAGGGGATGCCGAGCAGGTGCGCCAGCTGCGTCGCGCTGGGACGGCTGGATTCGGGGATCGGGATCACCACGTCGATCTCGCTGGGCGGCACCGTGGAGACCACGCGCTTGGCGAGGGACTCGCCGAGGTTCAGGCGCGCCTGGTAGACGGAGATGCCGTCCAGTTCGGAATCGGGACGCGCGAGGTACACGAATTCGAAGATGCAGGGCGACAGCTTCGGATGCTCGGCGCACTGCCGCGAGTGCACGTTGCCCTTCATGTCGACGAACACGGCCTCGCCCGGCGCGATGTCGCGCTCGAACTTGTGGCCGGTGCCTTCCAGCGTGACGGACTCGCTGGCGATCATCACCGTGCCGTCGGCGCCGCGGCCGAGGCACAGCGGGCGGATGCCGTACGGATCGCGGAAGGCCAGCAGGCCGTGGCCGGCGATCAGCGTCACCACGGCATACGAGCCCTTGATGCGGCGGTGCACGTTGCCCACCGCCGAGAACACGTCCTGCGGCGTCAGCGGCAGTCCGCGCGTGGTGCGCTCGAGCTCGTGCGCGAACACGTTCACCAGCACCTCGGTATCGCTCTCGGTGTTGATGTGGCGGTGGTCGGCCGTGAACAGTTCGGCCTTCAGCGCCTGCGCGTTGGTCAGGTTGCCGTTGTGCGCCAGCGTGATGCCGAAGGGCGCGTTGACGTAGAAGGGCTGCGCCTCTTCCTCGCTATAGGCGTTGCCCGCCGTCGGATAGCGCACCTGGCCCAGGCCCGCGTTGCCGGGCAGCGCGCGCATGTTGCGGGTGCGGAACACGTCGCGCACCATGCCCTTGGCCTTGTGCATGTAGACCTTGTGGCCCTGCAGGGTCACGATGCCGGCCGCGTCCTGGCCGCGGTGCTGCAGCAGCAGCAGCGCGTCGTAGATCAGCTGGTTGACCGGACCCGGGCTGACGACTCCAACGATTCCGCACATAAATCTGTTTCCTTCACGCCGGCAGATAGGCACCGAACCGCTCGGGCACCACCGGCTTCAATCCACGCAAGGCCGCCGTCGCGACGCCGGCCGTCATCGATTCCGTCCACCATACGCCATTCTTCAGGCCGCTCAGGTGGACCACCACGGCCAGGGCGAGCACGAACACCACGCCCCGCACCAGGCCGAACATGCCGCCGAGCGCCCGGTCCACCGGGCGCAAGCCGACGGCTTCGACCAGCTTCTTCGTCAGCCAGGTCAGCAGGCCCCCCGCGAACAGCGCCGCGATGAAGACCACCACGAAGCCCGCGGCGTACTGGACCGCCTCGCCGGCCCGGCTCAGCGGCAGCAGCGACGCCGCCTTCGGCGCCAGCCATTGTGCGAGCACGAAAGCGGCGATCCAGTTCAGGACCGACAGCACCTCGTACACCAGCCCGCGCCACAGCCCCAGCAGCACCGACGCCGCCAGCACGGCGACGATCACCCAGTCCAGCGCAGCCAAAGCTACAACGTGAGGACGGCCGCGGGCAAATCCAGCCCCTTGATCCTGGCCGCGGCCTTGTCGGCCTCGGCGCGGGTCGCGAACGGGCCCGCCCGCACGCGGATGCGCTTGCCGTCGCGGGTCTCGGCGACGTTGGTGTAGTTCTTCAGGCCGGCCCGCTCCAGCTTGCGCTGGGCCTGCATCGCCTTGTCGCGCTCGGCGAAGGCCCCGACCTGCACCACATAGCGCAGGCCGGACGCGTCGACCGACCTGCCTTCGAGCAGCGCCTTGGCCTTGGCCGTTTCGGGCGCCGTTTCGGCCCTGGGTTCCGGCTTCTTCTCGGCCGCCGGCTCCGGCTTCGCGACCTTTTCCGCGGGCGCGGGCTGGGCCTCGACCTTGGCGACGGGTGCGGGCTCCGGCCTGGTTTCGGTGATCACCGGTGCGGCCGCGGCGGGCGCCGGCGCGGGCGTGACCTTGCCCGACGCGACCGGCGGCTGCGTCGGCAGCTGCAGCGGCGGCACCTTGTTGCGATCCGGGATTTCAATGGGGATGTCGACCGCGACCGGACGCGGCTGCGTGTCGAACAGGATGGGGAAGCCGATGACCCCTGCCAGCACCAGCACCACGGCGCCGATCAGGCGGTGGCGGGCGCGCCGGCGCATCACTTCGATGCTTTCGGCGGGAGAGGCCGCGGCCACCGGCTCGTCGACCTTTTTCTTGCGCGACTTGAACAAGGCCATGGTGAGGGGTCAGCCGAGGTGTTTGGCGGACAGGCGGGGCACGCCGTGCGTGAGGACGCCGCCCACCGTGTAAAACGATCCGAACACGAGGATTCTATCAGCGGGCTCAGCAGCACCCACCGCGGCGCGCAGGGCGTCCTCGGGGTTGGCATGGGTGCTCGTGGGCACCTCGCGACGCCCGGGCAGCGCCTGCCAGCGTCGCTGCAGGTCCTGCGCGCTCGCGGCGCGCGCGGTGGGCAGGTCGGTGAAGTACCAGCGGTCCACCAGCGGCGCGACTTTCGCGAACATCGGCGCGAGGTCCTTGTCCGCCATCGCGCCGAACACGGCGTGCGTGGTGGGAAAGTAGCCCATCGCGTCCAGGTTGGCGGTGAGCGCCGCCACCGAGTGCGGGTTGTGCGCGACGTCCAGCACCAGCGTCGGCTGGCCCGGCACGATCTGGAAGCGGCCGGGCAGTTCGACCATCGCCAGGCCGTTGCGGATCGCCTGCGCCGTCACCGGCAGCCGCTGGCGCAGCGCCTCGAACGCGGCCAGCACGCCCGAGGCATTGAGCAACTGGTTGGCACCGCGCAACGCGGGATAGGCCAGCCCGGGATAGCGGCGGCCGCGGCCGGCCCAGGCCCACTGCTGCTTGTCGCCGGAGAAGTTGAAGTCGCGCCCGATCAGCCACAGGTCGGCGCCGAGCGCATTGGCGAACTGGATCACGCTGTGCGGCGGCACCGGGTCGCTCACGATCGCCGGCTTGCCTTCGCGCAGGATGCCGGCCTTCTCGCGGCCGATGCTCTCGCGGTCGGGCCCGAGGTACTCCATGTGGTCCAGGTCGATGCTGGTGATGATGGCGCAATCGGTGTCGAGCACGTTCACCGCATCGAGGCGGCCGCCGAGGCCCACTTCCAGGATCGCGACGTCCAGCCCGCTCGCGGCCATGAGGCTCAGGATCGCCAGCGTCGTGAATTCGAAATAGGTGAGCGTCACGCCCTCGCGCGCGGACTCGACCTGCGCGAAGTGCGGCACCAGGTCGTCGCCGCGCACGATCTCGCCGCCGATGCGGCAACGCTCCTCGAAGTGCACCAGGTGCGGCGAGGTGTAGACGCCGGTGCGGTAGCCGGCCTGCAGCGCGATCGCTTCCAGCATCGCGCAGGTGGAGCCCTTGCCGTTGGTTCCGGCGACGGTGACGACCGGGCATTCGAAACGCAGGCCCATTCGCTGCGCCACCGCGCGCACCCGCTCCAGGCCCATGTCGATGGTCTTGGGATGCAGGCGCTCGCAGTGCGCGAGCCATTCGCTCAAGGTGTTCATGCCCGCATTGTCCAGCCTCCTATGATGGCCGCATGGCGATCACCCTCTACGGCATCCCGAACTGCGACACGGTGAAGAAGGCGCGCGCCTGGCTGGCGGGCGAATCCGTGGCCCACGCCTTCCACGATTTCAAGAAGTCCGGCGTGCCGCCGGCGCAACTCGACGCGTGGCTGAAGGCCGTCGGGCCCGAGCGGCTGCTGAACCGGCAAGGCACCACCTGGCGCAAGCTGGATGCGGCCGCGCAGGCCCGGGCCGGCGACACGGCCGGCGCCAGGGCGCTGATGCTGGACCAGCCGAGCGTGATCAAGCGACCGGTGGTCGACTGGGGCGATGGAACGGTCACGGTCGGCTTCGATCCCGCCGACTGGTCGTTGCGCGCGCGCACCTGAGCCGGTATGTTTCCCGGCGGGGGTGACCACGTTTACCTCCGGTTTACGGTAAAGCTCAGCGGGCCGCCCCGGCCGGTGTCTAAACTTTTCAGCACCAAGTAGTTCAACGAGTTCTTGCCATGAAACAGACCCTCATCTTCACCGCCCTCGGCCTCGTGGCCGCGGGTGCGGGTGCGCAGGAAATCGGCCGCGTCGTTTCCAGCACGCCCGTGATCCAGCAGGTCGCGGTCCCCCGCACCTACTGCAACCAGCCCCAATACACCCCGCCGCCGCAGACCTCCGGCGCGGGCGGGCTGATGGGCGCTGTCGCCGGCGGCGCGATCGGCAGCCAGATCGGCCACGGCAGCGGCACGGCCGCGGCCGTCCTGCTCGGCACCATCGGCGGAGCCATCCTCGGCAACAACATCGAGGCGGGCGGCCAGCGCGGCCAGGCCACGCAGACCTGCGCGACCGAGACCAGCTACGAGAACCGCACCATCGGCTACAACGTGACCTACGAGTACGCCGGCCGCCAGTTCTCGACGCAGCTGCCCTACGATCCGGGCCCGACGATCCAGCTGCAGGTCACGCCCGTGACCGGCGCGCAGTCCACGATCCCCGCGACCACCGCCGGCGCCGTCGTGACGGCTCCCCCGGTGGCCGCCGCGCCGATCTACCAGACCGCCCCGGGCGTGGCCACCCAGCCGCAGGTGGTGGTGGTGCAGCAGCCGCAACCGATCGTGTACCAGTCCTATCCGGCCTACCCCGCGTATCCGGCGTACGCGCCGTACTACCGGCCGTATTTCCCGATCGGGATCTCGCTGGGGTACACGTACCACCGGCATCGTCATTGATCGACAGGGTGGGATGGTGGGCAAGCAAGCTTGCCCACCCTACCCCTCCGTCCGTGTCCCCGTAGGGTGGGCAAGCTCCGCTTGCCCACCATTCCGCCGAGTCACAGCGGCGTCCGCAACACCGCCCCCTTCCACAGCACCGGCCCCGTCGGCCCGCCCTCGCCGGGCACGCCGCCCTTGGGCTCCAGGCTGATCGCCAGCACCGGCGACTCGCCCATCAGCTGTTCCGCCGCCACCATCCGCAGCACCGGCTGCTCCGCCAGCACGCCCAGCGAACGCGGCGCGCCCGCAGGCGGGATCGCCCACAGCTGCAGCGACTTCTGCGGCCCTTCCTCGAAGCCGCTCATGCGCTTCAACATGAGCGTGCCGTGCTTCGGGTCGAACATCGCCAGCAGCGCCGGCGCCGCCTTGTCGTCGTGCAGCACGGAGACGTAGCGGATCTCGGGTTGCGCCTGCAGCTGCGCCAGCAGCTCCTGGTTGCCGCGCGCGAGCTGCAGCCCCTGCGCCTGCAACTGTGCGACCTGCGTGCGGCTGCCCTCCAGCTCGCCCTGGAGATTCAGGGACACGACGACGGCGGCCACGCTCGCGGCAACCGCCGCCAGCGCGCCGGCGCGCCACCAGTTGCGGGCACGGCGCAACGGCCCCGCCTCTTCGCCTCGTGCGGGCACGTCCACACGCGACTCGCTGGCCACGATGTTCTCGATGCGCTTCCACACGTTCGGATCCGGCGCGACGGGCGGTGCGAGTTCGGTCATGGACATGAAGCGCTCCTGCCAGACCTGCGCCGTCACGCGCAGCGCCGGATGGCCGCGGGCCAGCGTTTCGAAGCGGCGGCGCGCTCCGCCGCGCAGGGTGCCCAGCGCATAGCCGGCAGCCAGGCGGTCCACCAGTTCGGGGCGTCGGGCGATGTCCATCGTGCGTCCCTTCAGGCGTACCGGCCCATGCAGCCGCGCAACTGCTCCAGCCCGCGCCGGATCCAGGTCTTGACCGTGCCGAGCGGCAGCTTCAGCTGCTCGGCGAGTTCGTTGTGGCTCAGGTCGCGCAGGTAGGCGAGGCTCAGCACCTCGCGCTGGCGCGCCTCCAGCTTGCCCAGGCACTCGTGCAGGGCCCAGGCCTGCTCGCTCGCCTGCGCGGTGTCGACCGGGTCGGGCGCGTCCCCGGCCACGGTGTCCGCGATCGCCTCGTCCAGTTCCTGGGTCCGGTCCAGCCGCTCCGCGGCGCGCCGGCGCAGGAAGTCCAGCGCGCGGCTGCGCACGATCATCCCCATCCAGGCCATGGGCGGGCTGAGCGTCGCGCGGTAATCGCCGGCCGAGCGCCAGATCTGCACGAAGGCTTCCTGCAGCACGTCCTCGGCGCCGTCGCGGTTCGACACCACCTTCACCGCCAGCCCGTAGAGCCTGGAGGACGTCTGGTCGTACAGCTCGCGCAGCGCCCGCTCGCTGTCGCGCTGGCGCGCGGCATCCGCCAGGCGCGCGGCGACGCGCTCGAGCAGCGCGATCAGGGGAAGGTCGGCGGAGTCCATGGGCGCAGGAAGAGATTCTCTGCCTGATACGCAAAAGGCCCGGAACTGGATTCAGCCCGGGCCGGGAAAAAGCGCGGCAGGACGCCTAGAACTCGCGCCAGGCCCCGTTGCCGTTCGGTGCGTGCCCGTTGGCGGGACGCGGCAGCGCGATCTCCGGCGACGGCCCCTTCACCGCGACGGGCCTGAAGCGGATCGGCGCGGGCGTCGCGGCATGCTCGTGCGAGCGGGCCGCCTGCACCGGGACGTAAGCCGCCGCCGCGGCGCCCAGGTCGAAGCGGGACAGCGACTGCAGCAGCGACGCCGCCTGCGCCTTCATCGATTCGGTCGCGGCGGTCGCCTCCTCCACCAGCGAGGCGTTCTGCTGCACCACCTGGTCCATCTGGGTGACGGCGGTGTTGACCTGCTCGATGCCGGCGCTCTGCTCCTGGCTGGCCGCGGCGATCTCCGAGACCAGGTCGCTCACGCGCTTCACCGAGGTGACGATCTCCTCCATCGTGCGGCCCGCGGCGTCCACCAGCCGGGTGCCGGCCTCGACCTTGCCCGCCGAGTCGCCGATCAGGGTCTTGATCTCCTTGGCCGCGGCCGCGCTGCGCTGGGCCAGGTTGCGAACCTCGGTGGCCACCACGGCAAAACCGCGGCCCTGCTCGCCCGCGCGGGCGGCTTCCACGGCCGCATTCAGCGCGAGGATGTTGGTCTGGAAGGCGATGCCGTCGATGACGCCGATGATGTCGGCGATCTTGCGCGACGCCTCGGAGATGCCGGTCATGGTGCTCACGACCTCGCCCACCACCTCGCCGCCCTTGCGCGCCACTTCCGAGGCGCCCACCGCGAGCTGGCTCGCCTGGCGGGCGTTGTCGGCGTTCTGCGTGACGGTGGACGTGAGTTCCTCCATCTGGCTGGCGGTCTCCTCCAGCGTGCTGGCCTGTTCCTCGGTGCGCTGCGACAGGTCGACGTTGCCCTGCGCGATCTGGCCGCTGGTGTCCGACACCACGCGCGCGCCCTCGGACACCTGGGCCACCAGTTCGCGCAGGTTCTGCACCATGCGGCCCATGGCGTACATCAGGCTGCCGCGGTCGTTGCGTCCGACTTCGACCTGCACCGTGAGGTCGCCGCCAGCGATGCGGTTGGCGATGGCCGCCGCGTCGCCCGGTTCGCCGCCCAGCTGGCGGCGCAGCGAACGCGTGATCACGGCGCCGAGCACGATCGCCACGAGCAAGGCCAGCACCGCGACGCCGACGATCACTCCGAGGCTGCTACGGTAGGTGTGCGCCGCCTCCTTGGCCGCGTCCCTGGCCTCGGCCTCGAGCTGGTCGACGAACTTGTCGATCTGGTCGATGTAGGCCAGCTGCAGCGGGCGGGCGTGCTCCAGCATCACCTTCTTCGCCTCGTCCTGCATGCCGGCCTCGGCCAGCTTCAGGAACTGGTCCTCGTACGGGATGTACTTGCGGCGCGCCTCGACGATGTTTTCGAGCAGCTGCTTCTGGCGGTCGTTGGCGACCGTCTTCCCGAGCTGCTCCATGATCTCCTTGCGCTCCGCCTTGCCGGCGTGGATCGCCTTGAGCTCCTCCTTGACCGCCGCCGCATCCGGCAGGATGAACACGTTGCGCATGTGGCGCGCCGTCTGCAGCACCGCCACTTCCCAGCGGCCGGCCGCCAGGATCTGGGGCGTGCTGCTGTTCGCCAGGGTGTCGACCTGGCGGTTCAGGGTCATCAGGCTGGAGACGCTGACCGCGCCCAGGCCGAACATCAGCACGATCACCAGCCCGAACGCGAGCGCGAGACGGGTGGAGACCTTCATGGTTCCCGACATGGTTCTTCCTCGAATGTTTGGGGGAGTTCAGTGCACCGAGCGGTCGACCAGCGCCATCTCGGCGCCCGTCATGAGCTTCTCGATGTCCAGCAGGATCAGCATCTGCTCGCCGCAAGTGCCCAGCCCGGTGATGTACTGCGTGTCGAAGGTGCGCGAGGCGAATTCCGGCGTCGGCCGGATGTCCTGGGCCGCGAGCGTGGTGACGTCGGAGACGGAATCCACCACCACGCCGACGACGCGGCCGCCGATGTTGAGGATCACGTTGACGGTGAACTCGTCGTAGCGGGGTTCGCCGAGGTTGAACTTGATGCGCAGGTCGAGGATCGGGACGATCACACCACGCAGGTTGACGATGCCCTTGACGAACGGCGGCGCGTTCGCGATGGTGGTCGGCGGCTCGTACTGCCGGATCTCCTGCACCTTCAGGATCTCGATGCCGTAGCTCTCCGCGCCGAGGCGGAAGGTCAGGAACTCGCCTGGGCCCCCGCCCACCGCTGCCGCGCGCCCGGCAGGCGCCTGCTGAATCGCTTCCATGTCCGCGCTCCGTTGTTTGTAATTGAATGTAGCGAGGAATGGAAACCAAAGTTGTCAGTCTTCTCGAAGAATCGGGAAAATTGCAGACCCGCGTGCGAAAGCGCACGACGCCGACCGCCGAAGGGGCGCGCGCGACCGCTCGCTAAAATCGCGGATTCCCCACGCATTTCCCCTTTCCCATGACCACCGAGAAATTCGACGCCGTGTCCGTCGCGACCAAAGCCAACGTGTACTTCGACGGCAAGTGCGTGAGCCACGGCATCACCCTGGCCGACGGCACGAAGAAGTCGGTCGGCGTGATCCTGCCGGCCAGCCTCACCTTCAAGACCGGCGCGCCGGAGATCATGGAATGCGTGGCCGGCTCCTGCGAGTACAAGCTCGCGGGCACCGGCGAGTGGAAGCCCTCGAAGGCGGGCGAGAAGTTCGCCGTCCCGGCGAACAGCAGCTTCGAGATCCGCGCGACCGAGCCCTATCACTACGTCTGCCACTTCGGCTGATCCCGGTATGAGCACCATCCTCGAAAACCTGCCGCTCGGCCAGAAGGTCGGCATCGCGTTCTCCGGCGGCCTCGACACCAGCGCGGCCCTGCACTGGATGCGCAAGAAGGGCGCCGTCCCCTACGCCTACACCGCCAACCTCGGGCAGCCCGACGAGCCTGACTACGACGCGATCCCGCGCAAGGCGATGGAGTACGGCGCCGAGAAGGCGCGCCTGGTCGACTGCCGCAAGCAACTGGCGCACGAAGGCATCGCCGCGCTGCAGTCCGGCGCGTTCCACATCTCCACGGCGGGCATCACCTACTTCAACACCACGCCCCTGGGCCGCGCCGTCACCGGCACGATGCTGGTGGCCGCGATGAAGGAAGACGACGTCCACATCTGGGGCGACGGCAGCACCTTCAAGGGCAACGACATCGAGCGCTTCTACCGCTACGGCCTGCTCACCAATCCGGCGCTGCGCATCTACAAGCCCTGGCTGGACCAGGCCTTCATCGACGAACTCGGCGGCCGCGCCGAGATGTCCGCGTTCATGACGGCCGCCGGCTTCGGCTACAAGATGTCGGCCGAGAAGGCCTACTCCACCGACAGCAACATGCTCGGTGCGACGCACGAGGCCAAGGACCTGGAGCACCTGAACTCCGGCATCAGGATCGTCAACCCGATCATGGGCGTGGCTTTCTGGAAGGACGAAGTGCCGGTGAAGGCCGAGGAAGTGCGCGTGCGCTTCGAGGAAGGCCAGCCGGTCGCCCTGAACGGCAAGACCTTCGCCGACCCGGTCGAACTGTTCCTGGAAGCCAACCGCATCGGCGGCCGCCACGGCCTGGGCATGAGCGACCAGATCGAGAACCGCATCATCGAGGCGAAGAGCCGCGGCATCTACGAAGCCCCGGGCCTCGCGCTGCTGTTCATCGCCTACGAGCGGCTGGTCACCGGCATCCACAACGAGGACACGATCGAGCAGTACCGCGACAACGGCCGCCGCCTCGGCCGCCTGCTGTACCAGGGCCGCTGGTTCGACCCGCAGGCCATCATGCTGCGCGAGACGGCGCAGCGCTGGGTGGCGCGCGCGATCACCGGCGAAGTGACCGTGGAACTGCGCCGCGGCAACGACTACTCCATCCTCAGCACCGAGTCGCCCAACCTCACGTACGCGCCCGAGCGCCTGTCGATGGAGAAGGTGGAGAACGCGCCCTTCTCGCCGAAGGACCGCATCGGCCAGTTGACCATGCGCAACCTGGACATCACGGACACGCGCGCGAAGCTGGGGATCTACGCGAAGACGGGGCTGCTGGAGTCGGGCGGCGATGCGCCGCTGCCCTCGCTGGGCAAGGACTGATCGTCACCCCCGCGGAGGGGAGGGACCCAGAGCATCGAACAAGGCAGCCGTTGGCTGCCTTGTTCTTTTCCGCTACGCTCTCGTCCTGATGAGCAGCAACGATCCCTACGCGCCGCCGGTTGCGCCGGTCGCCGATATCGCTCCGCCTGAAGGCACCGAGGCGCGCCGCCGTCTCCAGCGCTACCTGTTCGCCACCTGCGTGGCCTTGCAGTTCGCGGGCACGCTGCTCTTTGCGCCGTGGCTGCTGGAACTGGTGCGCACGGGGTCGGTGAGCGCCCTCACCTTCAGCGGCACCGTGATCGGCGACCTCGCCCTCTACGGCGGCACGATGCTGGTGCTCACGCAGCGGCCGGCCGCGAAGATCGCTTTCGGCGTTGCGGCGGTGCTGCTGCTCGCGTCCTTGCGAGGCTGGACGTTCCAGTCCGCCCCTGGCTGGCTGGCCGCGTATGGCGTCCTGCTCGCAGCCTACGGCCTCTACCTGGTCCGCCGCCTGCGCCAACCGGCCTGAAGCGCTAAGCTGCAGGAGTCTGCCGCGCAGACTCCCAGGTGCAGCCATGATCACCGACCTCGCCATCCGGCTTGCCGTGCCCGCCGACGCGCCCGCCATCGCGGCGATGTCGCGCGACTACATCGAGCAGGGCCTGCCCTGGAGCTGGCAGTCGCAGCGCATCGCCCGCGCAATCCGCGACCCCAACACCAATGTCGCGGTGGCCGGCCGCGCCGACGCGCTGGTGGCCTTCGGGATCATGTCCTATCTCGAGACCGACGCGCACCTGCTGCTGTTCGCCGTGCACCACGACCATCGCCGGACCGGCATAGGCAGCGCGGTGCTGCGATGGCTGGAGGAGGTTGCGCAAGCCGCGGGCTCGAAGCGCATCCGCGTCGAGGCGCGCCGCGACAACACGGCGGCGCGGCACTTCTACAACGAGCACGGCTACCACGAGCGACAGATCGCCAGCGCCATGTACCGCGACGGCGTCGACGGCATCCGGCTGGAGAAATGGCTGCGGGCGCAGTCCTGACGCCTTCGTCGCGCATCCCCGGGCATTCCCACCCTCCTCGCCCGTGCAGGCGGGCGTATGCTGCCGCGACCCACAACGAGGAGAAGCCCGCATGACGATCGTCCAGCGCCTCGCGCGCGCCTTCTGCACCCTGCTGCTGGCGGCCGCCGCGACGGCCTGCGCACAGGCGCCCCTGCGCCCCAAGCTCACCGACGTCGGCATGGCCGATCCCGCATCGGCGATCTGGATCGGCAACAGCTTCTTCTACTACAACAACAGCATGCACGGCCACGTCGGCCAGTTCATCGCGGCGGGCATGCCGGGTTTCCGCCACCGCGCCACCTCGGTCACGATCAGCGGCTCGGGCTTCGACTGGCACGACGTCGACTCCTACTTCCGCCCCAACGCGATCGGCGCCTATTCCTTCGGCGCGAACAACGTCGTCTCCTTCAACAAGCTCGATCGCCTGTTCGACGTGGCGATCATGATGGACTGCAGCCAGTGCCCGCTGCACCCGCAGCTCGCCACCGTGTTCAAGGACTACGCGAAGCGCAATGCCGAAACCGTGCGCAGGCACGGCGCGCGCCCGGTCTACTTCATGTCCTGGGCCTACCAGGACGCGCCGGAGATGACGGCGCAGCTGGCCGAGGCGTACACGCGCGAGGGCAACGCCAACGACGCCTTCGTGATCCCGGCGGGCCTGGCCTTCGCCCGCTCGGTCGCGCAGAAGCCGGAGCTGAACCTGTACGTCCCCGACAAGCGCCATCCGAGCCTGGCCGGCACCTATCTCGCGGCGGCCACCGTATACGCCTCGCTGTTCAAGCGTTCGCCCGTCGGTTCGAGCTACACGGCCGGGCTCGATCCGGCGATTGCGCGGCACCTGCAGACGGTGGCTTGGGCGACGGTGCAGGACTACTACCGTCGCTAGTTGTGCAAGCTGGGGTTCCACCCCAGCCTACGAACCATGACCGTCGACGTTCTGACAGAAACCTTGATCGCGCGGCCGCGCGCGCAGGTGGCGGCTTTCGCGGCCGACCCGGACAACGTGCCCGCCTGGTACGAGAACATCCGCTCGGTCGAATGGAAGACCGCGCGGCCGGCGCGCGTCGGCTCGCGCATCGCCTTCGTGGCCCGCTTCCTCGGGCGCCGGCTGGCCTACACCTACGAGATCACCGAGTTCGTGCCGGGCGAACGGATGGTGATGCGCACGGCCGAGGGGCCTTTCCCCATGGAGACGAGCTACACCTGGGAATCCAGCGGCGAGGGCAAGACGCGCATGACGCTGCGCAACCGCGGCGAGCCCAGCGGATTCTCGCGGCTGGTGGCACCCTTCATGGCGTCGGCGATCCGCTCGGCGAACCGCAAGGACCTCGCCCGGCTGAAGGCGCTGCTGGAGCGTTCGGCGAGGGTGGCGCCGGACGCGGTGCAGGACTAACATGAGTGCAGTGGCGCTGGGGTTCCCTCCGGTCACCGCCAGCCTACCCATACCGCCAGCCCCCGCCCGGGGCACAAGGAGTCCGGCATGAAGCGAGTGAAACACTGGCAGGACGTGGCCAACGCCGCGCTGGGCGCCTGGCTGATCATCTCTCCCTGGATCCTGGGCTTCCAGGACGTCACCGTCGCCATGGTCGTCACCATGGCGGTCGGGGTGCTCCTCATCGCTTCCAGCGCCGGCGCCATGTCCGTGCCGGCCGCCTGGGAGGAATGGCTCGACGCGGTCCTGGGCGCGGCGCTGATGATCGCGCCGACGCTGCTCGGATTCGATGGGATCGATGCGGCGCTGACCAATGCGCTGATCACCGGGGCGGTCGTCGTCGTGCTGGCGCTGTGGGTGCTGGCGACCGACGACGAGTTCGCTTCGGGCTGGCAGCGCCCGGCCGGCTGAGGGTTCCCGGGGTCGCGTGGCTGGCCCCGGCCGGCGCGAGCTCCGAACCAGCCCCGCGAACCTCGCGAAGCGATGCCGCAGCGGTGCGGCAGAAGGAGGTTCGACATGAAGCAGATGAAGCACTGGCAGGACCCGGTGAACGCGGTGCTGGGTGCCTGGCTGATCCTGTCACCGTGGGTCGTCGGTTTCGCCAACGAGACCGTGGCGGCGGCCAACTTCCTGGTCGTGGGCGCGCTGCTGGTGGCAGCGGCCGTCGGAGCGATGGTCGTGCCCAAGGCCTGGGAAGAGTGGGTGGAAGTCGCCCTCGGCACCTGGCTGGTCGCCTCGCCCTGGCTGCTCGGTTTCGCCGGCTCGGCGATGGCGCTGCAGAACGCGCTGCTGGTCGGCCTGGCCGTGGTGATCCTGGCGCTCTGGGTGCTGGGCACCGACGACGAGTACGGCGGCTGGCTGCACCGCCTGACCGGCTGATCCCGCCTAGACCACCACGGGCTCCGGCTCCAGCCGGATCCCGAAGCGCTCGTACACGCTGGTCTGGATCGCCCGGGCCAGCGTCACCACCTCCCCGCCGGTCGCCCCGCCGCGGTTCACCAGGACCAGCGCCTGTTTTTCGTACACGCCGGCCTGGCCCACGGACTTGCCCTTCCAGCCGCAGGCGTCGATCAGCCACCCCGCGGCCAGCTTGATGCTGCCGTCGGGCATGGGGTAGTGCACGATGCCCGGGTCGCGGGCGATGATGTCCTGGCACTGCTCGGGCGTCACCGTCGGGTTCTTGAAGAAGCTGCCGGCGTTGCCGATCACGCGCGGGTCGGGCAGCTTGGCGCTGCGGATCGCGCACACCCAGTCGTAGATCTGGCGCGCGGTCGGCTGCGCGACGCCGCTTTCCGTCACCTTGCGCTGCAGGTCCAGGTAGCCCAGCACCGGCTTCCAGGGCCTGGGCAGGCGCACCCGCACCCGCAGGATCAGGGCCCGGCCGGCCAGCCCGAAGTCGCTGTCGCGGGCCGGCGAATGCTTGAACACCGAATCCCGGTAGCCGAAGGCGCACTGCGAGGCGTCCAGCGTGAACTCGCGCCCGGTCATCAGGTCGATCGCGTCCAGGCTCTCGAAGCGGTCCTGCAGCTCGATGCCGTAGGCACCGATGTTCTGCACCGGCGAGGCGCCGACCGTCCCGGGGATCAGGGCCAGGTTTTCCAGGCCGCCATGGCCCTGCTCGATGGACCAGGTGACGACGTCGTGCCAGTTCTCGCCGGCGCCGAACTCGATCACGGTGCCCTTGGGGCCGTCTTCCAGCACCTTGCGGCCGGCCACCTCCACCTTCAGCACCACCGCCTTGACGTCGCCGGTCAGCACGATGTTGCTGCCGCCGCCCAGGACGAACTTCGGCTCCTGCGCCAGCTCGGGGTGGGCCAGGACGGCGTGCACGTCCTCGACCCCCCGCACCCGCACCAGCGTCCGCGCCTTGGCGACGATTCCGAAGGTGTTGAACGGCTGCAGGGCGGCGTTGGACTCGACGATCATGGGAGAATTGTGCCGAAGCCGCCGGCTCGGCGGTGCAGGAGGACATCCAATATGCCGTCGTTCGACACGGTGTGCGAGCCGAACATGGTCGAGGTCAAGAATGCGGTGGAGAACGCCGCCAAGGAAATCGGCACCCGATTCGACTTCAAGGGCACCGCGGCCGCCATCGAGCTCAAGGAAAAGGAGATCACCCTGACCGGGGATGCCGACTTCCAGTTGCAGCAGGTGCTGGACATCCTGGTCGCCAAGTTGGCCAAGCGCAACGTGGACGTGCGCTTTCTGGACAAGGGCGACATCCAGAAGATGGGCGGCGACAAGGTCAAGCAGGTGGTCAAGGTCCGCAGCGGGATCGAGTCCGAACAGGCCAGGAAGCTGCAGAAGCTGATCAAGGACAGCAAGATGAAGGTGCAGGCCTCCATCCAGGGCGACGCCGTGCGCGTCACCGGCGCCAAGCGGGACGACCTGCAGGCCACCATGGCCCTTGTGCGCAAGGAAATGGCTGAGCTACCCTTGTCGTTCAACAACTTCCGGGACTGATTCCATGAAGCGCCTCCTCGCGGTTTCCCTGGCATTGCTGGCAGGGGCCGCCGCCGCGCAATCCGTCGCGTTGCAGGGCATGCTGGGGAACAAGGCGCTGCTGATCGTCGACGGCGCCGCTCCCAAGAGCGTGGCGCCGGGCGAGACGCACAAGGGCGTCAAGGTCGTCTCCACCCTGGGCGACCAGGCCCTGGTGGAGATCGGCGGCAAGCGCCACACGCTGCGCGTGGGCGACGCGCCGGCCAGCGTCGGCAATACCGGCAGCCCCCGCGGCAACAAGATCGTGCTGACCGCCGGTTCCGGCGGCCACTTCGTGACCCAGGGCGCGATCAACGGCCGGTCGACCCAGTTCATGGTGGACACCGGCGCCACTTCGGTGGCCATGGGCACGGCCGAAGCCGAACGCCTGGGCATCGACTACAAGAAGGGCCGCATGGGGAGCGGATCCACCGCCAACGGCATGGTGACCATGTACCTCGTGAACCTCTCGTCGGTGCGCATCGGCGACGTCGAGGTGTTCGACGTCGAGGCCGCCGTGCTGCCCGCCAACATGCCGCAGATCCTCCTGGGCAACAGTTTCCTCACCCGCTTCCAGATGACGCGCCACAACGACCAGCTCGTGCTGGAGCGCCGCTTCTAGCCTCCTACCCTCTCCTTTTGCCCGACTCCACGCTCCCCGGAACTTCGCCGCGCCCGCCCGAAAGCGCGCTCGGCCCGCTGAAGGGCCCCGTGTTCCGCATGCTGTGGTTCACCTGGCTCGCCGCCAACACCTCGATGTGGATGAACGACGTCGCATCGGCCTGGCTGATGACGTCGATCGGGCCCTCGCCGCTCTGGGTGGCGCTGGTGCAGACCGCGTCGACGCTGCCGGTGTTCATCCTCGGCCTGCCCAGCGGGGCGCTGGCCGACACGGTCGATCGCCGCCGTTACTTCATGGCCACGCAGTTCTGGGTGGCGGCGGTGGCGACCATCCTGTGCGGCGTGATCCTGCTGGACCGCCTCACCGCGCCGCTGCTGCTGGCGCTCACCTTCGCCAATGGCATCGGGCTGGCGATGCGCTGGCCGGTGTTCTCGGCCATCGTCCCGGAGATCGTGCCGCGGGCGCAGCTCGCGCAGGCGCTGGCGCTCAACGGCATCGCCATGAACGCCTCGCGCATCATCGGCCCCCTGGTGGCCGGCGCGCTGATCGCCAGCGTGGGCAGCGCCTACGTGTTCGTGCTGAACGCGGCGCTGTCGATCCTGGCCGGCATCACCATCATGCGCTGGCGGCGCGTGCACCAGGAAAGCCCGCTGGGGCGCGAGCCGCTGCCCAACGCGATGCGGGTCGGCCTGCAGTTCGTCCGGCAGTCCGGGCGCATGAAGGCGGTGCTGCTGCGCATCGCGCTGTTCTTCCTGCACTCCACCGCCCTGCTCGCGCTGCTGCCGCTGGTGGCGCGCGCCATGCCCGGCGGCCAGGCCGGCACCTTCACGGTGCTGCTGGCGTCCATGGGCGTGGGCGCGATCATCGCGGCGCTGCTGATGCCACGCATCCGGGCCTGGCTGCCGCTGCAGCCGCGGACGGTCGCCGGCACCGCGGTCCAGGCCGCGGCAGCGGTGGTCGTCGCCTATGCGCCCAACATCTACCTGGCCGTGCCGGGAATGATCTTCGCCGGCGCTGCCTGGATCACGGTGGCGAACTCGCTGACGGTGGCCGCGCAGATGTCCCTGCCCGACTGGGTGCGCGCCCGCGGCATGTCGATCTACCAGATGGCCCTGATGGGATCCACCGCCATCGGCGCCGCGCTGTGGGGGCAGGTGGCCACCTGGAGCAGCATCCACACCGCGATCGCGATCTCGTCGGCGACCAGCATCACCGCCATGCTGCTGGCCCAGCGCATCAAGATCGACCGCGGCACCGAGGAGGAGCTGACCCCCTCGCGCGTGCTCAAGGTCCCGGAGATGCAGGAGCCGCCGACCGCCGGGCGCATCCTGGTGCGGGTGGAATACCTGATCGACCCGAAGCGGTCCGGGGACTTCCAGGCGCTGATGCAGGAAAGCCGCCGCAGCCGCCTGCGCCAGGGCGCGCTCGACTGGCAGCTGCTGCACGACCTCTTCGAGCCGGGCCGCTACGTCGAACAGATCGTGGACGCGTCCTGGACGGAGCACCTGCGCCGCTTCGACCGCATCAGCGAGGCCGACGTGCAGCTGCGCGACAAGCGGCTGTCGTTCCACGTCGGCGAGGAGCCGCCGCGGGTGACGCGTTACCTGATCGAGCAGGAGTAGGAGATCGGTCATCCCCGCGCAGGCGGGGACCCAGGCGCGCCGCATCGCGGCGCTTCTTGAATGCCCTGGATTCCCGCCTGCGCGGGAATGACGATTCCTAAGCGGCTTTCTTCTTCGACCCCAGCTTGCTCTCCGTCCCCTTGAACAGCCGCTCGATGTTCGCGCGGTGCCGCCACGCCAGCAGCAGCGCCATCGCGAACAGCGCCATCGCGATCGGCCGTTCCGCGTACCACTGCAGGCGGTCGCCCAGCAGGTAGTACAGCGGCGCGAACACCGCCGACACCAGCGAGGCGAGCGAGGAGTAGCGGAAGAAGAAGGCGATGATCAGCCAGGTGAGGCCGGTCGCCACGCCCAGCAGCCAGTGGATGCCGAACACCACGCCGATGAAGGTCGCCACGCCCTTGCCGCCCTGGAAGCGGAAGAACACCGGATAGAGATGCCCCAGGAAAGCGGCGAGCGCCACCAGCCCGATCGTGCCGTCCTCCAGGCCGTAAGGCTTGCCGAAGTGCTTGACCAGCATCACCGGCACGAAACCCTTCATCGCATCGAGCAGCAGCGTCACGACGGCGGCCGCCTTGCTGCCGGAACGCAGCACGTTGGTGGCGCCCGGGTTCTTGCTGCCGAAGGTGCGCGGGTCCGACAGGCCCATGGTCTTGCTCACGATCACCGCGAAGGCGAGCGAACCCACCAGGTAGGCGGCGACGATGGCGGCCACGGAATACAGCGTGTCCATGCGGGTTCCCTCCTCTTTTTTAGTACCCGCTCTTATTCTGCCAGCGCGCAGTGCACGGGCTTCGCAGCGAGCAGCCTGGCGCACACCTGCGGATCGATCCCCACCAGGTAACCTCGGCGGCCCCCGTTGATGACGATGCGCGGCAGCGACAGGATCGTCTCCTCGATGTACACCGGCATCGCCTTGCGCGTGCCGAAGGGCGAGGTGCCGCCCACCAGGTAGCCGCTGTGCCGGTTGGCCACTTCCGGCTTGCAGGGCTGCACGGACCTGGCGCCGATCTGCCGCGCGAGGTTCTTGGTGGACACCGTGCGGTTGCCGTGCATCAGCACCACCAACGGCCGCGCCTTGTCGTCTTCCATGACCAGCGTCTTGACCACCGTGAACGGATCGAAGCCGAGCACCTGCGCGCTGTGCTGCGCGCCACCGTGTTCCAGGTATTCGTACGGATGCTCGGTGAACGCGACGCCGTTCGCCTTGAGCCAGGCGGTGGCGGGGGTTTCGCTGACGTGGTCCTTCCTGGCCATGGTCTTTCGTTACGCTGCCGGATCCCGCTGCTCCCAGCGGATCCTGTCGATCTCCGCCAGCAGCTCCGGCGGCAGCTTCGTGCCCCAGGCATCGAGGTCCTCCTCGAGCTGCGCCACCGACGTGACCCCGATGATGGTGCTGGCCACGCGCCAGTTCGCGTAGCACCAGGCGAGCGCCATGCGCGTGGGCGCAAGACCGTGCGCGCGGGCCAGCGCGTTGTAGCGCCGCGCGGCCGCCAGCGCGTCGGGGCGGCCCCAGCGCTGCGCGCGCACGCTCTCGTACTTCGCGATGCGCGCGGTGCGCGGGGCCTGCGGGCCGTCGATGCCGCTCTCGTCGTACTTGCCCGTGAGCAGGCCGAACCCCAGCGGCGAATACGCGAGCAGCGACACGCCCAGGCGGTGCATGGTCTCGTCCAGGCCGTTGTCGACGCCGCGGCTCACCAGGCAGTACGGGTTCTGCACGGTGGCCACGCGCGGCAGGTCGTACTGCTCCGCGAGCCGCACGAACTCGTGCACCCCGTACGGCGTCTCGTTCGACAGGCCGATGAAGCGCACCTTGCCCTGCCGCACCAGCCGGTGCAGCGCCTCCAGCTGCTCGTAGATCGAGGTCTTGCTGCGTTCCTGGGCCGGGTCGTAGTAGATCTGCCCGAAGGCGGGGGCGTTGCGCTCCGGCCAGTGGATCTGGTACAGGTCGATCGCCTCGGCCTGCAGGCGCCGCAGCGAAGCCTCGCAGGAAGCGACGATGTCCTGCTGCGTCATGCCGGTGCCCTCGCGCACCCACGGCATGCCGCGCGAGGGGCCGGCCACCTTGGTGGCCAGCACGATCTTCTCGCGCATGCCGGGACGCGCGGCCAGCCACCGGCCGATGATGGTTTCGGTCGCGCCGAAGGTGTCCTTGCGGGCGGGCACGGAGTACATCTCCGCGGTGTCGAGGAAGTTGATGCCGCGTTCGACGGCGCGATCGAGGATCGCGTGCGAATCGGCTTCGTTCACCTGCTCGCCGAAGGTCATGGTGCCCAGGCAGACGGGCGTGACGCGCAGGTCGCTCTGGCCGAGCTGGATGGTTTGCATGGCGTTACAGAGGAGACGTGGGAATGAACCGGTCGAGCATATTACGTCCATGCCGGAAGGTCCCTCGATCGTCATCCTCCAGGAACAGGTCACCGCCTTCGCCGGCCGCACCATCGAGCGGGTCTCCGGCAACACCACGATCGAGAAGGAGCGCCTGCTGCTGCAGGAGGTGGAGGCCTTCCGCAGCTGGGGCAAGCACTTCCTGGTGGAGATGCCGGACTTCAGCCTGCGCGTGCACTTCATGCTGTTCGGCAGCTACCGCATCAACGAGCAGAAAAGCTGGGCGGTGCCGCGGCTCTCGCTCGGATTCGACAACGGCGAGCTGAACTTCTACGCCTGCTCGGTGCGCTTCATCGAGGAGCCGCTGGACCTGGTGTACGACTGGTGGGCCGACGTGATGTCGCCGCACTGGGACCCGCTGCTCGCGCGCAAGCGCCTGCGCGCGCGGCCGGACACGCTGGTGTGCGACGCCTTGCTGGACCAGGACCTGTTCGCCGGCGTCGGCAACATCATCAAGAACGAAGTGCTGTTCCGCATCCGCGTGCATCCGCTGTCGAAGGTGGGCGCGCTGCCTGCGCCCAGGCTGCGCGAGCTGGTGGAACAGGCGCGGCAGTACAGCTTCGACTTCTACGGGTGGAAGAAGCAGTTCGTGCTGAAGAAGCACTGGCTCGTCCACACGAAGAGGACCTGTCCGCGGTGCCTCATTCCCCTGGACAAGGGGCACTTGGGAAGGACGAACCGGCGCAGCTTCTGGTGCGGGAACTGCCAGGTGTTGTACGAGTAGAGGAAGCCGGGGTTGCACCCCGGCCTGCGGACACCTACTCGGTGGGGACGTTGGTGCTGCCGCTCGCCGAGGCCGGCGGGCCGCCCATCGATTCCACCGGCGGCGGGGAGAAGGGCTCCGGCTCCGAGCGGGTCACGGGCGCGGGTTCCGGCGCCGGCTTCTCGCGCTCGACGGAGCGCGATTGCGCTTGCGGGGCGGGCTTGGGCGGCTCGGGCGCCTTGGCGGCCGGGGGCGGCTTGACCACGGGGCGCGCGGCGGCCACCGGCGGCGCAGCCGCAGGTGCGGACGCCGCGGCCGCCGGCTGCGGCGCATTGCCCACCACCCGCGTCGCTTCGCCCATGCGTCGCTCTTCCGCATTGGGCGCCGCCACCAACGGTGCCGGAGCGGTCAGGCGCTGCAGCGCGTCCAGGCCTTCCTGCGCGAAGCGCGTCTTCTCGTGCGCGGCGCCGCGTTGCTTCAGGTACACCTGCAGGCTGCTCGCGTAGAGCGCCTCGGCGCGCTTGAGCAGTTCGTCGCGCTTCGGCGCGTCGGGCGGCGCGGCCACCTGCGCGTAATGGCGGCCGAGCTGGTATTGCGCGTCGGCCAGCGGGATCGGGTCGTTCTTCACGTCCTCGCCGGAGCGGCACGCCATCAGGAACGCGGTCTCCGCGTCGCGCGGCTTGCCGGCGGCAGCCGCTTCCTTGCCGGAGAGGATCAGCGTGGCGACGGCGCCGGGCGAATTGCCCTGCAGGTCCTTGTCGAGCGGCAGCAGGCCGTCTTCCTTGCCGGCCGGGGTGACGATGGGCGCGAAGGAGCAGTCGATGCGACGGCTCTGGCCGGCGGCCGTCGGCTGCAGCGCTGCGGCCGGCGGTGCGGCGGCGGTGCGGCCCCGTTCCTCGCGGCCTTGCGTGAAGAGCGCGCCAGCCAGCACGACACCCACGAGGATGCCGCCCACGAACAATCCGCCACGAGCCCAGTTGAACGCCATGCCGCGCAGCGTAGTGCCCGGCCGTGGCCCGGCAGGCGGGACGCCGGTGACGGAGCGCGACGGACCGGTCCTACGCCGGCCGCAGGCGCGCCCGTTCCTCCTCGCGCAGTCGCAGCACGCGGCGCTGCACCTTGCCGGTGGTGGTCATGGGCAGCGCGTCGACGAACTCGATCTCCTTGGGATATTCGTAGGGCGCGAGCTTGCCCTTCACGTGCAGCTGCAACTGCGCCACCAGGTCGGCGTCGAAATTCGCGACGTCGCGGGTGGTGATCGCGCGCGCCTCGACGACGTGCGGCGCCAGCACCACGTAGGCCTTCACCAGCGCGCCGCGCTCCGGGTCGGGCTTGGGCACGACGGCGGCATTGACCACCGCCGGGTGCTTCACGAGGCAGTTCTCGATCTCGCTCGGGCCGATGCGGTAGCCCGCGGCCTTGAACACGTCGTCGGCGCGGCCCTGGTACCAGAGGAAGCCGTCCTCGTCGCGCGTGGCGAGGTCGCCGGTGCGGCACCAGTCGCCGGTGAACTTGCGTCGCGTCGCCTCCGGGTTCTTCCAGTAGCCGAGGAAGAAGATCGGGTCGGGATCGCCGTGCACGTCGCAGCGGTTCACGGCGACGTCGCCCGGCACGCCGGGCGCGCATTCGTTGCCTTCGTCGTCGATCACCGCCACGCGATGGCCCGGGTAAGGCCGTCCCATGCTGCCCGGGCGCGCCGGCCAGCCGATGCCGTCCTGCGTGCGGCCGTTCATGGCGCAGTTGCCCACGACGTAGTTGATCTCGGTCTGGCCGAACATCTCGTTGACGACGACGCCCAGTTCGTCGCGGCAGTAGGCGAAGACGGCATCGCCGACCGCCTCGCCCGCGCTCATGATCGCCTGCAACTTCAGTGCGAAGTGCGCGCGAGGCCGCGGGAAGGCCTTCATCATCGCCTTCAGCGCGGTGGGGAACAGGAAGGTGTGCGTGACGCCATGTTCCTGCAGCAGCGTGAAGGCGAGTTCGGGGCTGAAGCGGCCGTTGCAGGCGACGATGGGACGGCCGAAGTAGAGGGAGGGAAGCAGCGCATCCATCAAGCCGCCGGTCCAGGCCCAGTCCGCGGGCGACCAGAAGATCGCGGCACTGTCATCCCGGGCTTGACCCGGGATCCACGCCGCGTCGGGCGGGAACCCGAACCAGTTCTGGCTGCACACGAACCCCGGCAAATTCCCGATCAAGGCCCGGTGCGGGATCAGCGCGCCCTTCGGCGGACCCGTGGTCCCGCTGGTGTAGATCAGCACGGCGCCGTCATCCGCATGCGTGCTGGCCGGCGCGAACTCCGTGCCGAGCGACGCCCGCTGCGACTCCCAGCCGATGTCCGCCTGCGCCGCGGCGGCGCCCACGCCGACCACCGTGTGCAGCAAAGGGCATTGCGCGCGCACCTGCGTGACGTTCGCGATCGAGCTCTCGTCGCAGATCGCCACCACCGCCTCGCTGTCCTGCAGCCGGTATTCGAGGGCCTCGGGGCCGAACAGCATCGACAGCGGCATCGCCACCGCCCCGAGCTGGAACACCGCCATGTAGGCGATCGCGGTCTCGAAGCGCTGCGGCATCACGATCGCGACGCGGTCGCCGCGGCGCACGCCCAGGCCCACCAGCAGGTTGCTCATCGCGTTCGCCTCGCGCTGCAGTCCGGCGAAGCTGAGGGTGGACGCGCCGGCGGCCGCATGCGCGCGGATCGCGACGCGCTGCCCGCCATCGGGTCCGTTCGCCCAGCGCTCGCAGCAGGCCTGCGCGATGTTGAACCGTTCCGGCACCTGCCAGCCGAAGGCGCGATGCATCGCCGACCAGTTGTCCCTGCCTTGACTGCCCGCCATCGTCCGCTCTCCTATGATCCGCCGAATGTACCAACCGAAGCGCGCGAGCCGCAGCGAGTTTGTCCCCATCCGCAACCTGCGCTATCACGTGCGGACCTGGGGCGAGCCGGCACCCGGGAAGGTGCCGCTGGTGATGGTGCACGGCTGGATGGACGTGGCCGCGTCGTACCAGTTCGTGGTGGACGCGTTCGCGCGCGAGCACTACGTCATCGCGCCCGACTGGCGCGGCTACGGCCTCACCGGCCTCGCCGGGCCGCCCCAAGAGGCCGAGCGCCCCCTCGGGGGGCAGCGACCACACGAAGTGGGGAGTTTGGGGGCCATGTCCTTGCCGCCTGCCGACAACTACTGGTTTCCCGACTACCTCGCCGACCTCGACTTCCTGCTCGATCACTACGCGGCCGATGCGCCGGTGGACCTGGTGGGCCACAGCATGGGCGGCAACGTCGCGATGCTCTACGCGGGCTCGCGCCCGGAGCGCATCCGCTCGCTCGTCAATCTCGAGGGCTTCGGCATGGCGGCCACGCGGCCCGCGCAGGCGCCGGGACGCTACGCGAAATGGATGAACGAGCTGAAAGCCTTCCATCGCGGCGAGCTGGCCTTGAAGTCCTACGACGGCGTCGAAGGCGTGGCGCGCCGGCTGATGAAGACCAACAAGCGGCTGACGCAGGACAAGGCGGGCTGGCTGGCTCAGCACTGGGCACGGCGCGAGGCGGACGGCCAGTGGCGCATCCTCGGCGACGCCGCGCACAAGATCGTCAATGCCAACCTCTTCCGCGTCGACGAGGTGCTGGAGCTCTACCGCGCGATCCGCGCGCCGGTGCTGGCGGTCGAGGCGAGCGACGACAGCCTCGGCCAGTGGTGGCAGGGCCGCTATACGCTGGCCGAGTACCACGAGCGCCTGAAGGCCATTGCCGACCTCCGGATCGGCCGCATCGACGACGCCGGCCACATGCTGCACCACGACCAGCCTGAGGCACTCGCGAAACTGATCGAGGCATTTCTTCCTCTCGGTGAGAACCCTTAGTGGTGGAAAAAGGCGCATCCCCCTCGAAAGCGTGAATTTTTTTCGCCAGTGACGAGCGTGCAACGGTTTGTTCGTAACACCGCTTGTCGTAGGAGTCGTCCTACCCCATAGTCGGACACATTCGACGGGGGTAACTCATGTGGAAGTCGGTGGTGACCGCCTTTCTGGCGGCCGCGGTGATCAGTCCGGTGCACGCCCAAGCGGATGAGTTCGAGCAGGGCCTGGGGACCATGTGGGAAGTCCTCTGGCACCAGAGCGGCACGCCCACGCGGCTGGTCCGTTGGGAGCAGGAGATCCGGGTGCGGGTCTTCGGCGTCAACCTCGCCAACCACAAGCAGCACACCCTGCAGGCGCTGGCGGACGTCACCGCCGAGGCCGGCATCCGCCTCGTCGACGTGAGCGACCGGCCCGACGCCGCCCAGGTCGCCAACGTCAGCATCGAGATCACGCCCGACGGCATGCTGGAAGACAACCAGCCCTGCGTGACCTACCTGAATTTCCAGACCGAAACGAAGATCGACTCGGCCGCCATGCAGATGCGCAACCGCGACGCCTGGCGCTGCGCCTACCACGAGGCGATGCACATCATGGGCGTGCGCGGCCATCCGGCCGGCAAGACCGTGCTCAGCTACTTCCCGACCAAGGTCGACGGCCTGCTGCCGCTGGACCGCACGATGCTCCGCGCCTGGTATTCACCGCGCATGCGCGGCGGCATGACGCCCTTCGAGGTGTTCGCCGTGATGGCCGACGAGCTCGTCACCGGGCAGGTCGACATCACCAAGGCCGCCAGCGCGCGCGACCGCTTCTACGCCCGCACCATCGACCAGATGCAGTCCTTCGCCGACGGCAACGGCGACGTGCCGATGATCGTCAAGCGCTCGGGCAAGTCGACGGCCGAGGGCATCCGCTTCGGCCGCATGGAGATGAGCTACTTCCTCGGCATCGCCTACATGGAAGGCGTCACCGTCGCGCAGGATCCCACGCAGGCCGTGCGCTGGCTGCAGCGCGCCGCCAACCTCGGCAGCCGCACCGCGCAGGCCCGCCTGGGCGCGGCGACCGCGCGCTGACGCTCCTTCATCCTTTCGTTCCAACGGGGCCCGCGGGCCCCGTTTCGTTTGGGGACGCAGAGCCCCACGGCTGAGCCCTTTCGGGCAAACTGGCCGGCTGCCCTGTAGCAGCCCGTCATGCCTTTTTCGAGTCCCAACGCACCCACGGCCTTCCGCCGCATCCTCACCCGCAACCTCCTGCTGCCGCTGGGCCTCGGCATCGCCAGCGCCCTGGTGTTCCTTGCGCTGCTGTCGTACCTGGTGGACGCACTGCGCGAAGTGGAGCGTTCCGACCAGGTGCTGCAGCGCGCATCCAACGTGCAGAAGCTGGATCTCGACATGGAGTCCGGCGTGCGCGGTTATCTGGCCGGTGGAGCGGACGAACGTTTCCTGCAGCCGTACCAGAAGGCCATCGAGACTATCGGCCCCGAGATGCAGAGGCTGCGCCAGCAGGTGCAGGAGAACCGGGAGCAGGTGGAGCGCCTGGACCGCATCGAAGCCTTGCAGACGAAGTGGCAGGCCAATGCGCAGGACCGCATCCGCGCCAAGCGGGAGGCCCCCGCATCGTTCGTGGAAGGCAGCATCGGGCTCGAACTGAAGGACGGCGTGCGCGAGGAGTTCGACGAGTTCTTCCGCGTCGAGCGCCGGGCCCGCGTCGAACGCACGCAGGCAGCCAACCGCAACACGACGCTCGGGGCCACGGCCTTCGTGCTGCTGATGCTGGCGGTGGGCGCGGGCCTCGCCTGGCGCGGTCGGCGTGACCTGATGGGGCTGTCGGAGACCTACGAGACCGCGCTGCAGGAGCAGGTTCGCCAGTCCGAGGCCGTGCAGGCCTTCGCCTGGTTGCGCGAAGGCCAGTCGCGCCTGGGCCAGCGGCTGGCCAACGAGCAGGAGCTCGCGGGCGTGGGCCACGGTGCGCTGGAGGCCTTGTCCGAATACCTCGACATCGTGGTCGGTGCGCTGTACACGCCGGAGGTGGGCGGCGGCTTCGTGCGCGCCGCGGTGTGGGGCTGGTCGCCCGGAGGCGGCGAGACCGGGGAGCGCATCCCCGCCGGCCGCACGCTGGTGGCCGAATGCGCGAAGCAGCGGCGGCAGATCACGCTCGCCGACGTGCCGCCCGGCTACCTGCACGTGAACAGCGCGCTGGGCGACGCGAACGTGCGTTCGGTGATGGTTTCGCCGGTGGAATACGAAGGGCGGCTCGTCGGCGTGCTGGAGGTGGGATGGCTGCGCGCCATCCAGCCGCGCGACGGCGAGTTGCTCGCCGGCGTCGGCAGCCTCCTGGGGTCCTCGATCGAATCGGCGCGCTACCGCGAGCGGCTGCAGGAAGCGCTGGACCGCAGCCAGCAGCTCAACGAGGAACTGCAGGTGCAGCAGGAGGAACTGCGCACCGCCAACGAGGAACTCGAGGAACAGTCGCGGGCGCTGAAGGAATCGCAGACGCACCTGGAAAGCCAGCAGGCGGAGCTGGAGCAGACCAACACGCAGCTGGCCGACCAGACCGAGCGGCTGGAGCAGCAGCGCGACCAGCTGCGCGACGCGCAGGTGCAACTGGAGGAGCGGGCCGGCGAATTGCAGCGCGCGAGCCGCTACAAGTCCGAGTTCCTCGCCAACATGTCGCATGAACTGCGCACGCCGCTGAACAGCTCGCTGATCCTGGCGCGCCTGCTGGCGGACAACGCGCAGGACAACCTCACGGACGAACAGGTGAAGTTCGCCGAGTCGATCCATACGGCCGGAAACGACCTGCTGAACCTGATCAACGACATCCTCGACATCGCCAAGGTCGAGGCCGGCAAGCTGGAAGTGCGGCCGGAAGTGACGCCCATGCAGTCGCTGGTGGAAGCCTTGCGCAACATGTTCGAGCCGGTCGCGGCGAAGAAGAACCTGCAGCTGCGGGTGGAACTCGCCGAGGACCTGCCTGCCTCCATCTTCACCGACCGCCACCGGCTGGAGCAGGTGCTGCGCAACCTGGTGTCCAACGCGGTGAAGTTCACCGAGCAAGGCAGCGTCGTGCTGCGCGTGGCGCGCGAAGGCACCGACCGCGTCCGCTTCGAAGTGCGCGACAGCGGCATCGGCATCGACACCTCGCAGCAGCACCTGATCTTCGAGGCCTTCCGCCAGGCCGACGGCACCAGCAGCCGCAAGTACGGCGGCACCGGCCTGGGCCTGTCGATCTCGCGCGACCTCGCGCGCCTGCTGGGCGGCGACATCTCGGTGCAGAGCACGCCCGGCCGGGGCAGCACCTTCACCGTGGTCCTGCCGCTGGAATACCGCGAAGCGCTGGCGCAGGAGCCGATGGCGATGGCACCGCCGCTGGCCACGCCGGCGCCCCATCCCCGGCCCGCCCCGGCGGCGACGCCCGCACCGGCCGCCGCCCCCGTCCTGCCCGCGTTCCCCGACGACCGCGACGAGCCCGCGGACGGCCGCCGCACGGTGCTGGTGGTGGAGGACGACACGCGCTTCGCGCAGATCCTGTTCGACCTCGCGCACGAACTGGGCTACCGTTGCATCGTCGCGCACGATGCCGACGAAGGCTGCCGCCTCGCCTTCCAGCACCTGCCCGATGCGGTGCTGCTGGACATCCTGCTGCCCGACGACTCGGGCCTGGCCGTGCTGCAGAAGCTGAAGGGCGATCCGCGCACGCGGCACGTGCCGGTGCACGCGCTCTCGGCCGAGGACCGCTCCGAACACGCGCTGCAGCTGGGAGCGATCGGCTACGCGCTCAAACCCACCACGCGCGAGGAACTGCAGCAGGTGTTCTCGCGCCTGGAAGCCAAGCTGAGCCAGAAAGTGAAGCGGGTGCTGCTGGTGGAGGACGACCAGCGCCAGCAGGAAAGCGTGAAGGCGCTGATCGGCGACGGCGACGTCGAGATCGTCGCGGTGGCCGAAGGCGGCGCCGCGCTGCAAGCCCTGGCGGAATCCGTGTTCGACGTCATGATCATCGACCTGAAGCTGCCGGACATGGGCGGCCAGGAACTGCTGCAGCGCATGGCCGCGGGCGAGAGCCGCTCCTTCCCGCCGGTGATCGTCTATACCGGGCGCAACCTCACGCGCGACGAGGAGGCGGAGCTGATGCGCTACTCGCACTCCATCATCATCAAGGGGGCCCGCTCGCCCGAGCGGCTGCTCGACGAGGTGACGCTGTTCCTGCACAAGGTGGAGAACCAGCTGTCGAGCGAGCGGCAGAAGATGCTGCGCGCCGCGCGCAGCCGCGACAAGGCCTTCGAGGGCCGGCGCATCCTGGTGGTGGACGACGACATGCGCAACATCTTCGCCCTCACCAGCGCCCTGGAGCACAAGGGCGCGCAGGTCGACGTGGCACGCAACGGCGTCGAGGCGCTGCAGAAGCTGGAACAAGCGCCCGACGAGGTCGATCTGGTCCTGATGGACATCATGATGCCGGAGATGGACGGCTTCACCGCCACCCGCGAGATCCGCAAGAACCCGCGCTGGGAGAAGCTGCCGATCATCGCGGTGACCGCCAAGGCGATGAAGGAGGACCAGGAGAAGTGCCTGGCCGCGGGCGCCAACGACTACCTGTCCAAGCCGATCGAGCTGGAGCGGCTGTTCTCGCTGATGCGGGTCTGGATGCCCAAGCTGGAGCGCATCTGAATGTCGCATCAACTCGCGGACATCGAGATCCGCCTGCTCGTGGAGGCGATCTACCTGCGCTACGGGCAGGACTTCCGCGACTACGCGCAGGCCTCGCTCAAGCGCCGCGTGCTGCAGGCGCAGCACCGCATGGGCGCGGCTTCGATCACCGCGCTGCAGGAGCGGGTGCTGCACGATGCCGAGGGCTTCGCGCAGCTGCTGCAGTACCTCACGGTGCCGGTCAGCGAGATGTTCCGCGACCCGCCCTACTTCGTGGCGCTGCGGCGGCACGTGGTGCCGGTGCTGCGCACCTACCCCTCGCTCAAGGTGTGGGTGGCCGGCTGCAGCACCGGCGAAGAGCCCTACTCGCTCGCGATCCTGCTGAAGGAAGAAGGATTGCTGGAGCGCAGCATCCTCTACGCCACGGACATCAACCACGCCTCGCTCGAGAAGGCCAGGCGCGGCGCGTTCGCGCTGGACGCGATGCAGGGCTTCACGCGCAACTACCAGCGCGCCGGCGGCCTGCGCAGCTTCAGCGACTACTACACGGCGGCCTACGGCGGCGCGCTGTTCGACCGCTCGCTGCGCGACAGCATCACCTTCGCCGACCACAGCCTGGCCACCGACGCGGTGTTCTCCGAAACCCACCTGGTGTCCTGCCGCAACGTGCTGATCTACTTCAACCGCCCGCTGCAGGACCGCGCGCTCGGGCTCTTCCACGAGTCGCTGGCGCACCGCGGCTTCCTCGGGCTGGGATCGAAGGAAACGCTGGAGTTCTCGTCCCATGCCGGGCGCTTCGAGCCCGTGAGCAAGCCGGACCGCCTCTACCGCAAGAAACCGGAGGCCGGATGAAACGCCAACTTCCCTCCGATTTCGCTTTCGCCGCGCAGGTCGTCGCGATCGGCGCGTCCGCGGGCGGCATCGACGCCCTGTTCGAGCTGCTGGAGCCGCTACGCGATCCGGTGCGCGCCCCCATCGTCGTGGTGCTGCACCTGCCGGAACAGCACGAAAGCCGGCTGGTGCAGGTGTTCGGGCACCGCACCCGCCTGCCGGTGGAGGAAGCGCAGCCGCACGCGCCGGTGGCGGGCGGCACCCTGTTCTTCGCGCCGCCCGGCTACCACCTGCTGGTGGAAAGGGACCGCAGCTTTTCCCTCAGCTGCGATCCGCCGGTGCACTTCTCGCGCCCCTCCATCGACGTCTTCTTCGAATCCTGCGCCGACACCTATGGCGCGCAGCTGCTGGCCATGGTGCTCACCGGCGCCAACGACGACGGCGCGCGCGGCCTCGCCGCCGTGAAGGCCGCCGGCGGGCTGACGGCGGTGCAGGATCCGCTCGAAGCCCTCCACCCCGCGATGCCGGAAGCCGCCATCCGGCTGGCCGACCCGGACTTCGTCCTGCCCCTCCAAGGCCTGGCCAGCCTGCTCCAAACCGCGATCCGCTGATGACCCCCGAATCCAACGACGTCAACGTCCTGCTGGTCGACGACCTGCAGGAGAACCTCGTCGCGCTGGAAGCGCTGATCCGCCAGCCGGGCCGCCGCATCTTCACTGCCCGCTCCGGCGAACAGGCGCTGTCGCTGATGCTCGAGCACGCGTTCGCGCTGGCGATCCTGGACGTGCAGATGCCCAACATGAGCGGCTTCGAACTCGCCGAGCTGATGCGCGGCACGGAGCGCACGCGCGCCATCCCGATCGTGTTCGTCAGCGCCGGCGGCCGCGAACTGAACTATGCCTTCCGCGGCTACGAGTCGGGCGCGGTCGATTTCCTCTACAAGCCGCTGGATCCGCACGCGGTGCGCAGCAAGGTCAGCGTGTTCGTGGAACTGTTCCGCCAGCGCCAGGAGCTGCAGGAGGCCAAGGCGCAGCTGCAGCGCGCGGTGAGCATGCGAGACGACTTCATGTCCATGATCGCCCACGAGCTGCGCAATCCGCTGAACTCGGTGTACCTGCAGGCGCAGCTGCGCCGCAAGATGTTCTCCGGCAGCAAGGCGCAGGACCCGCAGGCCATGCTGAAGATGGTGGAACGCGACGAGCGCCAGATCCGCAGCATGGTGCGCCTGCTGGACGACATGCTGGACGTCTCGCGCGCCCGCACCGGCATGCTGGCGATCGTGCCGGCGCCCTTCGACCTGGTCGCTTCGGCGCAGGTGGTGGTGGAGGCGATCCAGGAACAGGCCAGGGGCGCGGGCGTGCAGTTCACCCTGGCCGCCCCGGCCACGCTGGCCGTGGAAGGCGACGAGTTCCGCATCGAGCAGGTGATCACCAACCTGCTGACCAACGCGCTGCGCTACGGCGAGGGCCAGCCGGTGGCGGTGGCCGTCGGCACGCGGGAGGACGAGCACGAAGCTTTCGTGACGGTGCGCGACCAGGGCATGGGCATCGCGCCGGCCGACCAGGAGCGCATCTTCGAGCAGTTCGAGCGCACCGAAGGCGCGGCCCAGGTGGCCGGCCTCGGCCTGGGCCTGTACATCGCCCGCCAGATCGCCCAGGCGCACCAGGGGCGGCTCGAAGTCCGCAGCGCGCCCGGCCAGGGCGCCGAGTTCATCCTGTCCCTGCCGCTGCCCGGTTCGGCCGCATGAGGGAAAATATGCGATTCCTTGGAAGGGCTTGAACAAAATGGACGCAGAACGCATCAACCTCATCGGTACCACCCTGCAGGACCTGCAGGCCCGGACGGCCGATCTACGGAGGTATCTTTGACTTCGATGCCAAGTCGGAGCGCCTGAGGACCGTCAACGCCTCGCTGGAAGATCCCGGGGTCTGGAACGATCCCAGGAAGGCCCAGGAACTGGGCAAGGAGAAGAAGGCTCTGGACGGCGTCGTCGTGACCATCCAGGACCTGGAACGCGAGCTGTCGGACAACCTCGAGCTCTATGACATGAGCAAGGAGGAAGGCGACGAAGCGGGCCTGGCGACGATCGAGGCGGAAACCGCCAAGCTCGAGGACATCGTCAAGGACCTCGAGTTCCGCCGCATGTTCAACCAGCCGGCCGACCCGAGCAACTGCTTCCTCGACCTGCAGGCCGGCGCCGGCGGCACCGAGGCCTGCGACTGGGCCAGCATGCTGCTGCGGCAGTACCTCAAGTACGCCGAGCGCAAGGGCTTCAAGACCACGGTCGAAGACGAGACGCCCGGCGACACCGCCGGCATCAAGAGCGCCACGATCAAGATCGAGGGCGACTACGCCTTCGGCCTGCTGCGCACCGAGACCGGCGTGCACCGGCTGGTGCGCAAGTCGCCGTTCGACTCCTCCGGAGGCCGGCACACCAGCTTCGCCAGCGTGTTCGTCTATCCCGAGGTCGACGACTCGATCGAGATCGACATCAACCCGGCGGACGTGCGCACGGACACCTACCGCGCCTCGGGCGCCGGCGGCCAGCACATCAACAAGACCGATTCGGCGGTGCGGCTGACGCACATGCCCACCGGCATCGTGGTGCAGTGCCAGGACAGCCGCTCGCAGCACTCCAACCGCGACGTCGCCTGGCGCCGCCTGCGCTCGCGCCTGTACGACTTCGAGATGCGCAAGCGCCTGGAGGCGCAGCAGAAG
>NZ_DASVNN010000094.1:0-83396 GCF_036383835.1 Ramlibacter sp. | reverse complement strand
ATTTGTGAGAAGGATCCGGCTTTGCCGGGCCTTCTCACACATGCTGAACAACTCTGAAAAATCACTTGTGATTTTTCAGAGTTAATTTACGCGCCGTTCTGCTGGATGCCGGCGACGAGCCAGCCGCCGAAGCCGGTGCGCGGCTTCACCAGGTGCCAGGTTTCGTCGAGGTCCTCGGGCACGGCGCCGTGCTGGTCGCGCACGCTGCCGGTGAAGCGCACGCTGACCACGTAGCGATCGGCTTCCTCGGCGACGTCGAGCACTTGTGCGTTCAGGCCGAACACTTCGGTCTGCTGCGTGGCGCCGCCGCGCTCCTGCACTTCCTCGCGCGCGAGTTCGAACAGCTCGGGCGTGACGTAGTCGCGCAGGCGCTGCAGGTCGGCGGCGTCGTTGGCGGATTGCAGGCCCATGAACTGGTCGCGCGCGTTGCGCTCGAAAGCCGCGACGTCGAAACCGGCGGGGATGGTGCCCGTGGACGCGACGGGAGCCGTGCCGCCGCCCAGACGCGAGCCGATCAGCGATCCGCCTTGCTGCGGTTGCGGCACCTCGTTCGTGCGGAAGGCCGCGGGGGCACCCGCTCCTGCGCCGGCACCGGCGAGCGCCGGGCCTTGTCCTTGCGACTGCGCGCGCTTGCGCAGGAAGAAGCCGATCACGGCCAGCACCGCGAACGCGACGAGGGCGATCGTGAGCATGTTGGCGAGCGCCTCGCCGAAGCCGAAGTGCGACGCCAGCGCCGCGATGCCGAGGCCGGCGGCGATGCCGGCCACCGGGCCCATCCAGCTGCGCTTGGGCGCGGCGGCGGCGGCGCCCGGGGCTGCCGCGGCGGCGGTGCTGCCCGCGGCGGGGGCGGTGGTCGCCGGCGAGCCGGGCGTGGCGGTGGGCGAAGCGGGCGCCGTCACGTTCTGGCGCTGCATGCCGCTGGACTTGCCGCCGCCGAGGCGTTTGGCTTCGGCATCGAGCGCGAGCGTCGAACCGAGGGTGAGGACGATGGCCATCAAGGCTACGGCTTTCTTCATCAGGGTCTCCTGTGGGATGAATGCGAGCCGCGACGATAGCCGCGGATGCCCTAGGGAAAAAGCAGAGGATACCTGTGCTTTGACTCAGGTGAAACCGAAGTTCCGCGCCGTGATGCCGTTGGCGCCGTAGGCACATGGTGGGCAAGCGAGCTTGCCCACCCTACACAAGAGCGAAGCAAGAGCGAAGCAAGAGCGAAGGGCGGCCATGGCCGAGCCCCGATGCACACAACCGCGAACAACTGCACAAACCCCTGTCGGAAGCCCGCCACAAGCCCGTGCGCGTTCGGGAACCTGCGTATACCCTGCAAAAAAGACGAAGGGGTGGAGATGGGTAGCGCTCGCCAAGGTGCGCTCTGGGGGATGGTGCTCGCGGTCCTGCTGCCGGCCATGGTGCCGGCGCAGGCCGCCGAGCCCTACGCGGCCGATGCACAGGCCTGCGACGCGGCGGGCAGCGCCGAAGCCTGCGCGCGCGCCGGCGACTTCCTCTGGCACCACAACGGCACGAAGAACCTCGCGCGCTGCCTCGAATCGGGCGAGGAACTGTGCGTGCGTCCGGCGGAGACCCGCGTCACGGCCATTCGCCGCATCGACCGGGCCGCCTACAAATTCCACGACAAGGCCTGCGCCGGCGACAACGCGGAATCGTGCAATCGCGCGGGCGTGTTCCACGCGGTGCAGTACGGCGGCGCGGGCGACGAAGACACCGCGGCCCGGGAGGCGCGCGATGCCGAACTGCGTTTCGCCAAGGCCTGCAAGCTCGGATCGCAGGAGGGTTGCCGCAACGTGGGGTCGACCCGGCCGCTCAAGAGGTAAGCCGTACAGGAAGGACGCCATGGACACCACGACCCACCGCTACGCTCCCCCGCGCGCCGAGGTGAAGGACATCCCGGACTTCTCCGACACGGTGGCCGTGCCCAGGCTGTGGAATCCCGGCGCGGCGGCCGGCTGGAGCCTGCTGTTCACGCCGGTGTTCGGCGCGGCCCTGCACATGCGCAACTGGAAGGTGATGGGCGAGCCTGCGAAAGCCAGGGCGTCGTTCGTGTGGATGGTGGCCTCGCTCGCCGCGATGGTCCTCGTCGGCCTGGGCAGCGTGCTGCTGCCCGACTCGCGCGAGCTCGACCGGGTCACGAACCTGGTCGGCACGGCGCTGGTGGCCGCCTGGTACTTCGCCAGCGGCCAAGCGCAGCAGAAGGCCGTGAAGGAGCGCTACGGCACCGGCTACATGCGCAAGGGCTGGGGCAAGCCGCTGGGCGTCGCGGTGCTCGCGTGCATCGCGTACCTGCTGGCCGTGTTCGTGGTCGCTTTCGTCATCGGCTACTTCGAAGCGTAGCAGCGCGGCGTAAACTCACCCGGGCGTGCGCGCCGCGCCGCCAGGAGTCCGCCATGCCCAGCAAGCAATTCAACAGCGGCCGCATCCGCAAGGCGGATTACGACGCGGCCTCGCACCAGCTCGACCTGCACTGGGACGACGGCAAGGTGCTCGCGTACAAGCATGTGCCCGAAGAGGTGTACCGGCGCCTGTGCAGCGCGCCGAACCCCACCACCTACTGGGAAGACCGCATCGCGGAGGAATATCCCAAGGGCTTGCCCAGATCCACGGGAGCGTCCACGGGCAAGCCGAAGGACCTGGGCGACCTGTTCGGCGATCCGCTGGAGTAGCCGGCTTGCCCCCATGATGGCGCTGCCCGAGTCCTTGTTTCCCCCGGGTCCGCGACCGCTGCAGCTGCGCGCGCTCGCGTGGCCGCGGCCCTTGCAGGTGCTGGTGCTGGCGCCGCACCCGGACGACTTCGACGCGATCGGGTCCACGCTGCGCCATCTTCATCTTCGAGGACACGTGCTGCACGTCGCCGTGCTCACGACCGGGTCGAACGGCGTGGAGGATGGCTTCCAGGGTGCGGTCGATGCGGCGGGCAAGGCGGCGTTGCGCGAAGGCGAGCAGGCCGCGAGCTGCGCCTTCTTCGGGCTGCCGCCCGAGCGGCTGCATTTCCTGCGCCTGTGGGGCGAGGGCGCGGAAAGCGACGACGCGCCGCTCGAGGCATGGATCGCGTCGCGTCCCGCCGACCTGCTGTTCCTGCCGCACGGCAACGACGGCAACCGCACGCATCGCCGCACCTTCGAGACCGTGCGCCGGATCGCGCAGCAGCAGCGCCTGCAGGCCTGGGCCTGCCTCAACCAGGATGCCAAGACGGTGGACATGCGCGTCGACCTGGTCCATGCCTTCGGAGAAGAGGAAGCGCGATGGAAGGGCGGGCTGCTGCGCTTGCATCGCTCGCAGCAGGAACGCAACCTGCGCACGCGCGGCAGCGGCTTCGATGCGCGGGTGCTGGAGGTGAACCGCAAGGCCGCGCGGGCGATGGATTGCGCGCAGCCGTATGCGGAGGTGTTCGAGTTGGTCAGGCTGGGCGCGTAGGAATTCTCGATGGTGGGCAAGCGGAGCTTGCCCACCCTACGGGAACGTCGTGGCCTCTGGTAGGGTGGGCAAGCTTGCTTGCCCACCATCGCCCTTCTCAGGCCAGGTTCGACTTGAAGAACGCGATCGTGCGGTCCCACGCCTGCTTCGCGGCGGCGGCGTCGTAACGCGGGGTCGTGTCGTTGTTGAAGCCGTGCTGCGTGCCGGCGTACTGGTACATCGTGTGGCGCACGCCCGCGGCCTTCAGCGCCGCTTCGTAAGCCGGCCACGCGGCGTTGATGCGCTCGTCGACGCCCGCCAGCTGCACCAGCAGCGGCGCCTTCACCTTGGCCGCCTCTTCCGGCGCCGGCGTGTTGCCGTAGAAGGGCACGCCCGCATTGAGGTCCGGCAGCTGCGTGGCCAGCCAGTGCACGACGCCGCCGCCGTAGCAGAAGCCCACCGCGCCCATCTTGCCGTTGCCGTCGTTGCGCGCGCGCAGCCACGCCACCGAGGCGAGGAAGTCCTGCCGCGTCCTGGCCTGGTCCAGCGTGGCGAAGGCGGCGCGCGCCTTGTCCTCGTCGCCGGGATAGCCGCCCAGCGGCGTCAGCGCATCGGGCGCGAAGGCCATGAAGCCGTCGAGCGCGAGGCGGCGCGTGATGTCCTCGATGTGCGGATTGAGGCCGCGGTTCTCGTGGATCACGAGCACCGCCGGCAGGCGGTTCGTTCCCGCGCCCGCCGGACGCGCGAGATAGCCGCGGATGGTGCCATTGCCGTTGGGAGAGGGCACCGTGATCCATTCGGTCTTCAGGCGGCTGTCGTCCGGCTTCACCTGCTGGCCCGCGGCGAAGTTGGGACTCAGGGCCGCGAGCAGTCCCGCGGCCGTCACGCCGGCCTTGGCGAAGCGCTGCGCCCGGTCGAGGAATCCGCGCCGGTCCACGTCGCCGTGCACGTATGCGTCGAAGAGGATCAGCAGTTCCTGGTCGAAATCCTGGGCGGTGAGGCGAGGGGGCATGACGGCTCCGTCGGGGGTTGGGGACCGCAGCTTAGCGAAGAATGCGGATTCCTGCCGGAGGCGTGGGTGCCGGGTCAAGCCCGGCATGACCTAGTCTCCCCGCAACCACCGCTCCAGGTTCCCCAGGAACATCCGCGCCACCCGCTCCTCGTTCCCATCCGAGAACCCGGCGCTGTGTGGCGTGGCGATCACGTTCGGCAACGCCCACAGCGGCGAATTTTCCGGCAGCGGCTCCTGCGCGAACACGTCGAGGTAGGCGCCGGCGATGCGCCGCGCCTGCAAGGCTTCGATCAGCGCGGGTTCGTCGATCACCTCGCCGCGCGAGACGTTGACCAGGCCCGCATGCGCCGGTAGCAGCGCAAGTTCCTCGCGGCCGACCAGGCCGCGGGTCTCGTCGTTCAGCGGGCAGGCCAGCACCAGGAAATCCGCCGAGGGCAGCACTTCGCGCAGGCGCGTGTGCGGCACGGCGGCGATGCCTTCGCCGATGGCGCCGGCGCTGCGGCGCACCACCACCAGCTGCAATCCGATCGCGCGCAGCAGCCGTCCCAGCTCGCGTGCCACGGGACCCCAGCCGACGATCACCGCCGTCTGCCCCTGCAGGTCGCGCGGCAGGCCGCTCGCGATCAGCGGCGCCCAGCGATGCTCGCGTTGCGCCGCGATCAGCCCGGGCCAGTGCCGCGCGAGCGCCAGCAACCCGAGCAAGGCCGTCTGCGCCACCACCGGCGCATTGGCGGCCGACGAGGTGGAGATCGCCACGCCGCGTCCGCGCAGCTCCAGGTACACCGGCCGGTCGGTGCCCGCGGAGTGGATGTGCACCCACTGCAGCCGGGTGGCCGCGCGCAGCACGTCGTACATGCGCTGCGTCGCCGGCAGGATCTGGTGCTTGGTGGAAAGGCCCGTGACGTCGCGCGAGACGAAGGCGATGTCGGCCTGCGCCGCATCGGCGTCGTCCGGCGTGACGATGCGATGCGGTCGCGCGCCGAACAGCCGCGCGATCTCGCCCGAGAGCTTGCCGGCCGCCGCGCCCGACATCAGCAGGCGGACCGGCTCCTGCGCGGCGTTCAAGTGGCGGTGGCGCCGGACTCACGCACGACGACGCGCCACTTCTCGTATTCCTTCATCACGAACTGGCGGAACTGCTCCGGCGTGCCGCCGACGGGGTCCGCGCCTTCCTTGATCATCTGGTCGCCCAGCGAGGGCAGCACCTCGTTCACCGCCTTGTTCAGCGTGGCGACCACGTTGTCCGGCGTGCCCTTGGGCGCGAAGAAGCCGAACCAGGAACCTGCCTCGAAGCCGGGGAAGCCGCGCTCGGCCACGGTCGGCACGTCGGGCATGGAACGCGAACGCTTCGCGCTGCTCACCGCGATGGCGCGCAGGCCGCCGGACTGGATGTGCTGGATCACGGAAGGGATCGTCGCGAACATCATCTGCACGCGGCCGGCCAGCAGGTCCTTCAGCGCGTCGGCGCCCTTGTAGGGCACGTGCGTCGCCGTGAAGCCGGCGCGCTTGGCGAGCATGTAGCCCGAGAGGTGCGACGAGGTGCCGACGCCGGTGGAACCGTAGTTCGCCTGCGAGGGGTTGGCCTTGGCCCAGGCGATGAACTCCTCCATCGTCTTCGCGGGCACGGAGGGATGCACGATCAGCACGTTGGGCACGTCGGCGATCTGCACGATCGGCACCAGGTCCGTCAGCGGGTTGACGTTCAGCCTGGTGTAGAGCGTCGGATTGACCGCGATCGGGCCGACCGAGTTGACGATCAGCGTGTAGCCGTCGGGCGCCGAGCGCGCCGCCATCTCGGTGCCGATGTTGCCGCCCGCGCCCGGCTTGTTGTCGATCACGAAGGGCTGCCTGAGCTTCTCCGCGAGCTTCTGGCTCTCCGCGCGCGCCAGGATGTCGGTGGTGCCGCCGGCCGTGAAGGCGACGATCACGCGCACGCTGCGCTCGGGCCAGGCGGCCGATTGCGCCCACAGCGCGGGTGCGGCGAAGGCGGCCGCGCCGGCGAGCACCGTGCGGCGGGTGAACAGATCATCCATCTTTGTCTCCTTGTCTTTTGAATTTGTCATTGCGGGCTCGACCCGCAATCCATGCCTTCGACGCTCAGCTCTTGTACCCCGGATCCATCCGGTCCAGCTTCCGCAGCAGCCCCGCCCACTCCATCAGTCCGTAGGGCCGCCGCGTTCCCGGCTGGTAGTTGTTCCAGGTCTCTTCCAGCACCTCCTGCGGCACGGGGCGCAGCTTCGTGTTGCACGACATCGCCGCGATCTGCGAGCGGCAGGACAGCTCCAGCCGGTGCGTCCAGTTGAAGCACTCGCCCGGCGTGCGGCCCACCACCAGCGCGCCGTGGTTGCGCAGGATCACCGCCTCGCCCTGGCCCAGGTCGCGCACCAGCGATGCCTTCTCCGAGTCGTTCAGCACCACGCCTTCGTACTCGTGGTAGCCGATCTTGAGGAAGCGCATCGCCGTCTGCGTGATCGGCAGCAACCCGCAGTCGAGCGCCGACACCGCCATCGACGCCCAGCTGTGCGTGTGGATCACGCAGCCGACTTCGGGCCGCGCCTCGTGCACCGCGCTGTGGATCACGTAGCCGGCCTTGTTGATGCCGTAGTCCAGCGAGCCGAAATCGGGCTTGGACAGGATGTTGCCCGCGAGGTCCACCTTGATCAGGCTGGAGGCGGTGATCTCCTCGTACATCATCCCGTACGGGTTGATCAGGAAGGACTCCTCGCCGGGCACGCGCACCGAGATGTGGTTGGCCATCATGTCGGACATGCCGTAGAGGTCCACCAGCCGGTAGCAGGCGGCGCAGTCGATGCGCGCCTGCCATTCCTCGGGCGAGCAGCGCTCCTTCATCGACGGGATCTTCAGTGCTTCGCTCATCGCAAGTCTCCTCGAATCAATCCGCGCCGAGTTGCAGCCGGTTCGGCTGGCGGCGTTCCACCTGGTATTTCAGCAGCGCCGCGGTACGGTACACCGCATGCGCGAACTTGCCGTAGGGCAAGGTCAGGAACAGCGCCAGCACCGCGCCGAGGTGGATCGCCAGCAGCAGCGCCATCGCGCCGGTGTCGCGCCAGGCGAGCAGCGCCAGGCCGGTGAGGCCGGTGGCGAACAGCAGCACGATGAAGGCGCGGTCCATCGGGCGTTGGCGCGGATCGCCGTGCAGCGGATGGCGGCGCAGGTTGAGCCACAGCAGGCCGGCCGGTCCCGCGAGCAGTCCCAGCCCGCCGACGGTGCCGAGCAGCACCGGCAGGCTGGTCACCGGATACGGCGCGGGCTGCCCCAGCACGTAGTGATACAGCGTCGCCACGCAGGTCGAGGCGAAGCAAAGCAGGAAGCCGTAGAAGGTGAAGTGGTGGAAGCGGCGGCGCCACAAGGTGAAGCGGTCGTTCGCGTCGTTGCAGCCGTCGCCGTGCCCGCCATCGAGGTAGGTGAGGGCCAGCACGTTCTTCGCGGCGGCGGCGGCAGCCGGTGCACCGACGGCGCCCGGCGACTGTCCGCGCCAGAAGCGCGCTGCCCCGATTCCCAGCGCCAGCATCGCGAACAGGAAGGCCGCGCCGAACATCGCCACCAGCAGGTTGTGCGGGAACACCGCGTAGAAGTTGCCCGCGAGCGGTTCGTGCATCAGCGAGCCGCGCAGCGCCAGCACCAGCACGAGGAACAGCGCGAGCCCTCCGGCCGTGGCGAGCGCCACCACCAGCCCGTTGTTGCGATACGCCGCTCCGAAAGCCCGCGGCCAGGCGTAGTCCGCATAGGTTTCCTGCCGCACCTGCGCCATCGCGCGCGGCACGTTGACCGCGAACTCGTGCGGCGGCGCGTACTGGCAGGCATGCAGGCAGGCGCCGCAGTTGTGGCAGAGATTGGCGAGGTAGTGCACGTCGCCCGCGCCGAATTCCAGTCGGCGCGTCATCGCCGGGAACACCGCGCAGAAGGTCTCGCAGTAGCGGCAGGCATTGCAGATCTGCATCTGCCGCGCGACTTCGGCCACGGCCGTTTCGCCGTTGGCGAGCGCGGCCGCCTCGCGGGTGAGGGCGTCAAGCGACTGCATGCGCGGCCTCCTTCAGCGCGGCGCGCGCCGCCTCGGTGCCGGCGATGCGGCCGAAGGCCGTGCCGATGCTCATGCCGACGCCGGCCGTGTAGCCCTTGCCCAGCACGTTGCCCGCCATCATCTCGCCGGCCACGAACAGGTTGTCGCTGGGCGCGCCGCCGAAGTACACGCGCGCCTGCGCGTCGGTCTTGAGGCCCAGGTAGGTGAAGGTGATGCCGGGACGCAGCGCATAGCCGTAGTAGGGCGCGGTGTCGATCGGCCGCGCCCAGTGGGTCTTGGGCGGGGTGAGGCCTTCGGTGTGGCAGTCGTCCAGCACGGTGTGGTCGAAGGTGCCCACGCGGCAGGCGGCGTTGTAGTCCTGCAGGGTCTGCATGAAGCGGTGTTCGTCGAGGCCCAGCGCGCGCGCCAGGCCGGGGAGGGTGTCGGCTTTCACGCCGGGAAAGACGGGCGGCATGAAGCGGCCGATCGCCTTGCTGTCGATGATGCAGTAGCCGATCTGGCCGGCCTGCAGCGCCACGAGCCGGCCCCAGATGGCATAGCGCTTGGGCCAGAAGTCCTCGCCCTCGTCGTAGAAGCGCACCGCGTCGCGGTTGACCATCACGCCCAGCGAGACGGCGTCGACCCGCGTGACGATGCCGCCGTCGTACAGCGGCGCGCGGGCGTCGATCGCCACGCAATGCGCCTGCGTCGGGTCGCCGATGATGTCGGCGCCCTGGTCCGTCATGTGCCTGATCAGCACGCCCTGGTTGAAGCGCGTGCCGCGGATCAGGAAATTGTCGGCCGGCCATTCGCCGCGCTCGTTCTGCCCCCAGGCCTCGCGCAGCCACTCGCGGTTCGATTCGAAGCCGCCGGAGGCGAGCACGCAGGACTTCGCCTCGATGCGCTCGCCGTTGACCCAGGCGGCGACGAAGCGGCCGCCGCGCAGTTCGAGGCGGTCCACCGGCGCGTCGTAGCGGATGTCCACGCCCAGGTTCTCGGCGCTGCGGTAGTAGGCGTTGACCAGCGCCTTGCCGCCGCCCATGAAGAAGGCGTTGGTGCGCGACAGGTGCAGCGTGCCGGCCAGCGAGGGCTGGAAGCGCACGCCGTGCTTGCGCATCCACGGGCGGCAGGTGGACGAAGCCCGGATCACGAGGCGCGCCAGCTGTTCGTCGGTATTGCCGCCGGTGACCTTCAGCAGGTCCTGCCAGAACTCCTCTTCCGGGTAGGCGTCCGACAGCACGTCCTGCGGCGCGTCGTGCATGCAGCGCAGGTTGCGGGTGTGTTGGGAGTTGCCGCCGCGCCATTCGCGCGGCGAGGCTTCGAGCAGCAGCACGCGGGCACCGCCTTCGCGGGCCATCAGTGCGGCGCAGAGGGCGGCGTTGCCGCCGCCGATCACCAGGACATCATGCATCGGAGCGGACTGTAGACCGCCTTGCCTTCTCGAACCAGCAGGGAAGCCTGAGACCGCTATCAGTTTTCGTGATAGCGGGCGCCGGCCCAGGCGCCGCTGCGCACCAGCTCGCGGACGCAGTCGACCAGGGTCACGCGCACCGCGCGGGCGGCCGGCGAGAGCTCCTCGTCCGACACGCTGCACAGCGAATTGAGCCGGCGCAAGCGCGCATCGCCCAGCTCCGCCACGTCGAACACCTCCTTCGCATCGGCGAAGCGCGCCAGCGCCGCCCGCGGCTGGATGGTGCAGCCGAGGCCGGCGCGCACGGCGTCCATCAGCATGGCCAGCGAGTCGATCTCCATCGGCAGCAGGCGCTTGAGCCGCCCGCTGGAGATCGCCGTGTCCAGCGTGCTGCGCAGGCCGTGCGTGCCGCTGGGCAGGATCAGCGGCAGGTCCTTGATGTCGGCCAGCTTCACCTTGGCGGGCAGCGGCTTGCGCGCATGGCCGCGCGCCTGGATCAGGAACAGCTTCTCCTCCACCAGCGGCGTCACGCTCCAGCGGCGGCCGGGATCGGTGTCGAACAGCACCGCCAGATCGAGCTGGCGCGCATTGAGCATGCCGGAGAGATGGCCCGAAAGGCTTTCGACCAGGTGCAGCCGCACCTCGGGATAGCGCTCGTGCACGGCGAGCATCAGGGGCAGGCCGAGGATCGACGCCGTGGTCGGCGCCAGGCCGATGCTCACGCTGCCGGAAAGGCGCGATTGCTGCGCGGCGCGGGCGGCTTCATCGGCGTGCCGCAGCGCGAGCTGCGCCTGGCGGAAGAAGGCGAGGCCGGCCTCGGTGGGCGTCACGCCCTTGGAACTGCGTTGCAGCAGGCGGGTGGACAGTTCGCCTTCCAGCCGCGCGATCTGCTGGCTCAGCGCCGATTGCACGACCTCCAGGTCCACCGCGGCGCGGCTCATGCTGCCCGATTCGACGACGCGCACGAAGTAGCGCAGCTGGCGAAGTTCCATGCGGGGGAGGGTACACGACGCCCGGATGAGGCCTTTCGCACGACCTAGGGTAAGCATGCAAACGATTCGGCGGCCCTTTTGGATATCGTTTTGCCTCAGTCCAGACTGGAGCAGGAACCGTCCATGAGTGGTATTTCGAAACTCGCCGCCGCAGCGCTGGCCGCCGCCGTCGCCGCCGTCCCGTCCGCGTGGGCCGGCAAGAAGACCGACACGCTGGAAATGGCGTACGACCAGGCGCCGGAAAACGTCGACGTCTACTACAACAACGTCCGCATCGGCGTGATCCTGGGCCAGACCGTGTGGGACACGCTGCTCTATCGCGACCCCGTCAGCCACGAATACAAGGGCCAGCTGGCCAGAAGCTGGAAGCAGGTCGACGACCGCACGCTCGAATTCGAGCTGCGCCAGGGCGTCAAATTCCACAATGGCGAGGACTTCGACGCCGACTCGGTGGTGAACACGCTCACCTTCGTCGCCGACCCGGCCAACAAGGCGGTGACGCAGCAGAACGTCCAATGGATCCAGCGCGTCGAGAAAATCGACAGGTACAAGGTGCGCGTGGTCAGCAAGGAGCCGTTCCCGGCCGCCAAGGACTACCTGGCCACCACGCTGCCCATCTACCCGGCCAGGTACTACAAGGAAGCCGGCCCCAAGGGCATGAACGCCAGGCCGGTCGGCTCGGGCCCGTACAAGGTCGTGGAGAACGTGCCGGGCAAGTCGATCACGCTGGAGAAGTTCGACGGCTACTTCAAGGAGTCGCCGCGCCCGCAGGCGAAGATCGGCAAGGTCCGCATCCGCTTCATCCCGGATCGCCAGACCCAGATGGCCGAAGTGCTCTCCGGCGGCGAGGACTTCATCATGCACGTGCCGAAGGACCAGGCCGAGAAGCTGCAGACCGTCCCCCACCTGCAGGTGCTCAGCGGCAATACCATGCGCATCGTGTTCCTGCAGATGAACACGCGCGACGCCACCCCGGCACCGCAGCTGAAGGATCCCCGCGTGCGCAAGGCGATCGCGTACGCGATCGACCGCAACGCCATCATCAAGAACATCGTGGGCGCCGGCGCGGAGCCCCTGTACACCATCTGCACGCCGTCGCAGGTGGGCTGCACGCACGAGGGCGCGCCCGTCTACAAGTACGACCCCGCACAGGCGAAGAAGCTGCTGGCCGAGGCCGGCTACCCGAACGGCTTCGAGCTTCCCATCCACGCCTACCGCGAGCGCGACCAGACCGAGGCGATCATCAATTACCTGCAGGCCGTCGGCATCAAGGCGAAGCTGAATTTCATGCAGTACGCCGCGATGCGCGACCAGGGGCGCGCCAACAAGGCGGCCCTGATCCACTGGACCTGGGGCTCCAACCTGGTCAACGACACGTCCGCGTCCACGCCCGTGTATTTCGGCGGCGGCGCCGACGACTCCACGCACGACCCGAAGGTGAAGGAGCTCCTGGACAAGGGCGACCACACCGTGGACGAAAAGGCACGCAAGGAGTACTACCGCCAGGCGCTGGGCCTCATCGCCGAGAACGCCTACGCGGTGCCCCTGTGGTCGCTGCCGGTGTACTACGTGGCCAGCAAGGAGCTGAACTTCAGGGCCTACTCCGACGAGGTGCCGCGCTTCTGGGAGATGAGCTGGAAGTGACGCGGGGGGAAGACTGATGCTTGCGTACATCGGCAAGCGCCTCGGCCTTGCCGTGCTGGTGGCGCTGACGGTCTCGTTCATCGCCTACCTGCTGGTCTTCGTGTCGGGCGATCCCGCCCTGGCGCTGGCCGGCGAGGGCGCGCGGGCCGCCGACGTGGAGATGATCCGGCACCAGTACGGCTTCGACCGGCCGGTCGCCGTGCAGTACGCCGACTGGCTGCAGAAGCTGCTGCGCGGCGACTTCGGCACCTCGGTGTACTTCAAGACCGAGGTGGCGCCGCTCGTTGCTTCCAAGCTCGCGACCACCCTGGTGCTCGGTGCGGCGGCGCTCGCCGTGGCGCTGCTGATCTCGGTGCCGCTCGGCGTGCTGGCGGCGCTGTGGCGCCACAGCTGGGTCGACCGCCTGTGCCTCGGCGTGGCGGTGCTGGGCCAGGCCCTCCCCAATTTCTTCTTCGCGCTGCTGCTGATGATGCTGTTTTCGATCGCGTGGCGCGTGCTGCCGGTGTCGGGCAGCGGCACCTGGCAGCACTTCGTGATGCCGGCGCTGGCGCTCGGCTACTACGCGGCGCCCGCCTTCATGCGGCTGATCCGCGCCGGCATGATCGAGGTGCTGGATGCCGACTACATCCGCACCGCGCGCGCCAAGGGCCTGCCGGCCGGCACGGTTGTCTTCAAGCATGCGCTGCGCAACGCCATCGTGCCCGTGGTGGCGCTCGCCGCCGTGCAGCTCGGCTTCCTGCTGGGAGGCTCCGTGGTCATCGAGACGATCTTCGCGCTCGACGGCCTCGGCTACCTGGCCTACCAGAGCATCAGCAACAAGGACTTCCCGGTGATGCAGGTGATCGTGCTGCTGCTGTCGGTGATCTACGTGGTCTTGACGCTCGCCGCCGACGTGGCGAACGCATGGCTCGATCCGCGCATCCGGGTGGCGTGATGTCGGCCCGACTCCCCGCCGAAGCCGCGCTGCCCGAGGTGCAGATCGTCCCGGCCGCGCCGTCGGCGCTGCGCCGTTTCCTCGCGAACCGCGCGCTCGCCATCGGCGGCGCCATCCTGCTCGCGATCGTGGTGCTGGCGATCTTCGCGCCGCTGTTCGCGCCGGCCGACCCTTACGCGCAGGACCTCGCCAACCGCACCGTGCCGCCGGTCTGGTACGCGCAGAGCACCTGGGCGCATCCGCTGGGGACCGACTCGCTCGGACGCGATTACCTTTCGCGGCTGATCTACGGGGGCCGCATCTCGCTGCTGATCGGCGTGAGCGTGGCGCTGATTTCCGGAGCGATCGGCACCACCATGGGCCTGCTGGCCGGCTACTTCGGCGGCCGCACCGACATGCTGGTGTCCTTCGTCGTCACGACGCGGCTGGCCATGCCCGTGATCCTGGTGGCGCTGGCCACCGTCGCCCTGGTCGGCGGCTCGCTGTGGGTGGTGATCCTGGTGCTCGGCCTGTTGAAATGGGACCGCTTCGCGGTGGTGATGCGAAGTGCCACGCAGCAGGTGCGCTCGCTGGAGTACGTGGCCGCGGCGCAGGCCGCCGGCGCATCGACGGCGCGGATCATCTGCGGCGAGGTGCTGCCCAACGTGCTGCCGCACCTGATCGTGGTCGCTTCGCTGGAAGCCGCCAGCGCGATCCTGCTCGAGGCCTCGCTGTCCTTCCTCGGCCTCGGCGTGCAGCCGCCGCTGCCCTCGTGGGGCCTGATGATCTCCGAGGCCAAGAGCTACATGTTCTTCTCCTTCTGGCTGATCGCGATCCCGGGCAGCGCGCTGGCGCTGCTGATCTTCGCGATCAATCTCGCCGGCGACGGCCTGCACCAGGTGTTCATGCCGAATGAGCGCAGCTGATCCGCCCATCGTCCTCGACGTGCAGGGCCTGCACGTGGACATCCGCAATGCCGCCGGCGTGGTGCACCCGGTGCGCGACGTGTCCTTCCAGGTGCGCCGCGGCGAAACCCTCTGCATCGTCGGCGAGTCCGGCTGCGGCAAGTCGATGACCTCGCTGGCCATCATGGACCTGCTGCCGCGCGCTGCCGTGCGGCGTGCGCGGACGCTGGATTTCATGGGCGAGGATCTCGCCCGCGCCGGCACCCGGCGCATCAACGCGTTGCGCGGCGAGCGCATGGCGATGGTGTTCCAGGAGCCGATGACGGCGCTGAACCCGGCCTACACGATCGGCGAGCAGCTGACGGAGCACTACCGGCACCACCGCGGCGCCGGCGCCGCGGAAGCGCGCGAGCGCGCCGTCGAACTGCTGCAGAAGGTGGGCATCGCCTCCGCCGGCGAGCGGCTGGGGCAGTATCCGCACCAGCTGTCCGGCGGCCTGCGCCAGCGCGTGATGATCGCGATGGCGCTGATGTGCGCCCCGGACCTGCTGATCGCCGACGAACCGAGCACGGCGCTCGACGTCACCATCCAGGCCCAGATCCTGCGGCTGCTGGCCGACTTGCAGAAGGATCTCGGCATCGCGATGGTGCTGATCACGCACGACCTGGGGGTCGTCGCGCGCATCGCGGACCGCGTGGCCGTGATGTACGCGGGGCAGGTGGTGGAGGAGGGCACGGCCGCCGAGATCTTCGAGCGGCCGCGGCATCCGTACACGCGCGGGCTCCTCGAATGCATTCCGGTGCCGGGCCGCACGGCGCCGGGCAGCCGGCTCGGCAGCATCCCGGGCGTGGTGCCGTCGCTCGCAGGCGAACTGCGCGGCTGCGCGTTCCGCGAGCGCTGCCCCCATGCGCACGCCGAGTGCGCGCAAGCGATCGAACTGCGCGACTCCGGTGCCGGCCGCCGCTGGCGCTGCGTGATCGAACCGGAGGCGGTGCCGGCATGAGCGCACTCCTCCGGGCCGAGGGCCTGCAGCGGACCTTCACGGTGAACGCCGGCATGTTCCGCCCGCGGCGGCTGCTGCATGCGGTGAACGGCGTCGACATCGGCGTGGAACGCGGCGGCGTGCTGGGCATCGTCGGCGAATCGGGTTGCGGCAAGTCGACGCTCGCGCGCATGCTCCTCGGCCTCACGCGCCCGACGGCGGGCAGCATCTTTCTCGACGGGCAGGACGTCGCGTCCATGGACCGGCGCGCGCTGGCGCGGCGCATCCAGCCGGTGTTCCAGGATCCTTACTCCTCGCTCAATCCGCGCCGCACGGTGGCGTCCATCGTCGCTTTTCCGCTGGAAGTGCACGGCATCGGCACGAAGGCGCAGCGGCGCGCGCAGGCGATCGAGATGCTGGAACGCGTCGGCCTGCCCGCGCGCTACGCCGATCTCACGCCCGGCCAGCTCTCCGGCGGCCAGCGCCAGCGGGTGGCGATCGCGCGGGCGCTGGTGATGAAGCCGGAGATCGTCGTGTGCGACGAGCCGACCTCGGCCCTCGACGTGTCCGTGCAGGCGCAGATCCTCAACCTGCTGCTGGACCTGCGGCAGGAGTTCAACCTCACCTACGTGTTCATCAGCCACAACCTCGCGGTGGTGGACCACATCGCGACGCACGTGGCCGTGATGTACCTGGGCCGGGTGGTGGAATTCGCCGACACGCGCACGCTGTTCGCACGGCCGCGGCACCCGTACACGCAGGCCCTGCTGGCCTCGGTGCTCACGCCCGACACCACGCTGGGCCTCCCCGACACCGGCCTGGGCCTCGCCTTTCCCGATCCTCTGGATCCGCCTGCGGGCTGCGCCTTCCATCCGCGCTGCCCGCGCCGCTTCGAAGGCTGCGACCGCTCCATGCCGCGGCTGTTGCCTGCCGGCGCGGCGCAGGTCGCCTGCCATCTGTTCGTAGACCAGGAAGAAACCCCATGAAGACCCGCGACGCCGCCATCGCCCGTGCCCGCAGCAGCTTCGACGCCGGCGAATTCCGCGAGACGCTTGCGCGCCGCGTCGCGGTGCCGACCGAAAGCCAGAACCCGGAGCGCGGCCCGGCGTTGCGCCAGTACCTGGAACGGGAGGTCGGCCCCGCGTTCGAGGCCATGGGCTTTTCCTGCCGCGTGATCGAACACGCCAGGGCCAAGGCGCCCTTCCTGCTGGCCGAGAGGATCGAAGCGCCCGGCGCGACCACCGTGCTCGGCTACGGACATGGCGACGTGATCCGCGGCCTCGATCGCGAATGGCAGGAGGGCCTGTCGCCGTGGACGCTGACGGAGCGCGAGGGCCGCTGGTACGGCCGCGGCATCGCCGACAACAAGGGCCAGCACAGCATCAACATGGAAGCGATGCGGCACGTGATCGCCACGCGCGGCAAGCTGGGATTCAACGCGAAGTTCCTGGTGGAGATGGGCGAGGAGACCGGCTCGCCGGGCCTGCGCGAGTTCTGCACCGAACACCGCGACGCCCTGAAGGCCGACCTGCTGGTCGCCTCCGACGGCCCGCGCCTGCGCGCCGAGCGTCCGACCGTGTTCCTCGGCTCGCGCGGCAGCATCAACTTCGACCTGACGATCGAGGCGCGCGCCGGCGGCCATCACTCCGGCAACTGGGGCGGCCTGATCTCGAACCCGGGCCTGCAACTGGCGCATGCCATCGCCAGCATCGCCGGGCCCAACGGGCAGATCCGCATCCCGGAATGGGTGCCCTCGGAACTCCCCGCCTCCGTGCGGCGCGTGCTGGCCGACTGCGAAGTGGATGGCGGCGCCGACGGCCCGGAGGTCGAGCCCTGGTGGGGCGAGCCGGGCCTGACGCCCGCCGAGCGCGTGTTCGGCTGGTGCAGCTTCGAGGTGCTGGCGTACAAGACCGGCAATCCCGAGACGCCGGTGAACGCGATTCCGCCGCGCGCCTGGGCACGCTGCCAGCTGCGCTTCGTCGTGGGCGTGGATCCCGAGCGCATCCTGCCGGCGCTGCGCCGCCACCTGGACCGTCACGGCTTCGACAGGGTGCAGATCGCCACGACGCGCGAGACCCTGTTCAACGCGACGCGCATCGATCCGGACGATGCGTGGGTGCAATGGGCGGTGGCTTCGCTCGCGCGTACCACGGGCAAGAAGCCGGCGATCCTGCCGAACCTGGGCGGCTCGCTGCCGAACGACATCTTCACCGACGTGCTCGGCCTTCGCACGATCTGGGTGCCGCACTCCTATGCGGGTTGCTCGCAGCATGCGCCGAACGAGCACCTGCCGCCGGAGTTGTTGCGCGAGGGCCTGGAGGTGATGACGGGGCTGTATTGGGATCTCGGGTCGGGAGACACGCCGGCCGCACAAGGGTGAGTCGACGTCCTCCGATCGATATCAGCCGATCGTCATCAGCGATGCATTGCCACCCGCGGCCGCGGTATTGATGCTCAAGGCCCGCTCGATCACCAGGCGCTCGAGCGGCAGCGCCGTTTCGCCCGGTTCCATGCGTTCGACGCTGACGACCGGTCCGTCGCGGCGGGCCATCTGCCGCTGCACGTCGGCCAGTTCGGTGGTGGAACCATGCAGCAGCACGGACTCGTATGCGACCTCGGGTGCGGTCCAGTCGCGCGCCAGCGCGACGTGGGCTTGCACTTCGGCCGGCAGGCGTTGCAGCAGTCCCTGCGCCCCGGCGGGCCAGATGGCACGGCTGCCGACGGCCAGGACGGCTGCGAGCTGCACGAGGCGGTCCGCGTCGCTTTCCGCGAGGCACAGGACGCTGGAGCGAGGCGCGAGCGCATAGACGTTGCGCTCGCCGGTCGGTCCCGGTAGCACCACCGAAGCACCCGGACGCGCAAGGGTGGCCATGCGCGCGCAGGCCGCGGCGAGCGTGGGCTGCTGCGCCTGGGCCCATTGCAGCAGGCTGGCTAGCGCGCCCTGGACAGCGGGCGCGGTGCCGGCCTCCGATCCCGCGTCCGCATCGAGCGCGCGCACGAGCACGTCGTCCGGACGCCGCGACAGCAGTCGATAGAGATACAGCGGCCCGCCCGCCTTGGGGCCGGTGCCGGACAGGCCTTCGCCGCCGAAGGGCTGCACGCCGACGACGGCGCCCACCATGTTGCGGTTCACGTAGACGTTGCCCGCATGTGCCGCATCGATCACGCGGGCGATCGTCTCGTCGATGCGGGTGTGCAGGCCCATCGTGAGGCCGTAACCGGTGCCATTGATCTGGCCGACCAGCCCGTCGAGTTCCTCGCGTCGGAAGCGGACGAAGTGCAGCACCGGGCCGAATACCTCGCGCTTCAGCGCCGAGATGCTGTCGATCTCGATGAGGGTGGGCAGCACGTAGGTGCCCACGTGCAGCGGCTGTTCGCTGTGGCCCGACACCTGGTGGACCCGGCAGCCCGCGGCGCGCATCTCCTCCACGTGGCGATCGATGTTGGACTTGGCATCCTGGTCGATCACGGGGCCCACGTCCGTCGCCAAGCGTGCCGGATTGCCCACCCGCAGTTCGGCCATCGCGCCCAGCAGCATCGCCAGCACGCGGTCTGCCGCTTCTTCCTGCACGCAGAGGACCCGCAGCGCGGAGCAGCGCTGGCCCGCGCTGTCGAAGGCGGACACGAGGACGTCGCCCACCACCTGTTCCGCGAGGGCGGAGGAGTCCACCACCATCGCATTCTGCCCGCCGGTCTCCGCGATCAGCGGGACCGCGCGCCCGCTGGCCGTCACGCGGCCGGCCACGTTGGCCTGCAGCAGGCGCGCCACTTCGGTGGAGCCGGTGAAGAGAACGCCCTGCACGCGCGCGTCGCCCACCAGCTTGGCGCCCACGACGGCACCGGGACCGGGCAGCAGCTGGATCGCATCGCGCGGGATGCCCGCGGCCCAGAGGGCACGCACGGCTTCGGATGCGATGAGTGGCGTCTGCTCCGCCGGCTTGGCCAGCACCACGTTGCCGGCGGCGAGCGCCGCGGAGATCTGTCCCACGAAGATCGCCAGCGGGAAGTTCCAGGGGCTGATGCACACCACCGGGCCGAGCGGCACATGGCTGGCGTTGTCGAAATGGTCCCGCACCTCGCGGGCGTAGTAGCGCAGGAAGTCGACGGCCTCGCGCACCTCGGCGACGGCATTCGATGCGGTCTTGCCCGCCTCGCGGACCAGCACGCCCATCAGGCGCGGCATGTCGCTTTCCAGCCGGTCCGCCGCGGCTTCGAGCAGGCGCGCCCGCTCGTTCGGTGCGGTGGCGGCCCAGCGCGGCGCGCCCCCCACGGCACGCTGCAGGGCGAGCTCGATCTCGCCGGCGGTCGCTGCGCGGACGCAGCCGACTTCATCGGACCGGTCGGCCGGGTTGGTGACGGGTTCCATTCCGAGCGCCGGCGTGTCCTCGGCGAGCAGGGGCCGCGCCTTCAGGCTTTCGGTGGCAGCGAAGGTCTCGGCGAGGGCGTGCAGCTGGGCCTCGTTGCTCAGGTCGAGGCCGCGCGAATTCCTTCGAACCGTGCCGTACAGGTCCTGCGGCAGCGGAATGGCCGGGTGCGGCAGTCCGAGCGCGTCTTCCTTGCGCGCGTAGTCCTCGATCGCGGCGACCGGGTCGCGCACCAACTGTTCGACGGCGATCGTCTGGTCGGCCACCTGGTTGACGAAGGAGGTGTTGGCCCCGTTTTCGAGCAGGCGGCGCACGAGATAGGCGAGCAGGGTTTCGTGCGTCCCCACCGGCGCGTAGACGCGGCAGGGGCGCCCCAGCTTGCCCTGCGCGGGGTCGCCCACCACCTGCTCGTACAGGGGCTCGCCCATGCCGTGCAGGCACTGGAACTCGTACTGGTGGCGCGTGTAGCTCGCCGGGTCCGCGAGTTCGTAGATCGTCGCCATCGTGTGGGCGTTGTGCGTCGCGAACTGCGGATACACCTCCTGCGGCGCGGCCAGCAGCTTGCGGGCACAGGCGATGTAGGAGGCATCGGTGTAGGGCTTGCGGGTGTACACGGGGTAGCCGTCCTGGCCATCGAGTTGCGCGCGCTTGATCTCCGAATCCCAGTAAGCGCCCTTGACCAGCCGGATCATCAGCCGCCGCCTGCTCCTGCGCCCCAGGTCGATCACGTAGTCGAGCACGAAGGGGCAGCGCTTCTGGTACGCCTGCACCACGAAGCCGAGGCCGTTCCAGCCTTGCAGCTGCGGCTCGAAGGCGAGCCGCTCCAGCAGGTCCAGCGAGATCTCGAGCCGGTCGGCCTCCTCGGCGTCGATGTTCAGGCCGATGTCGTAGCGCTTGGCCAGCGCGCACAGGCGCACCAGCACCGGGTACAGCTCGCCCATGACGCGGTCGTACTGCGAGCGGCTGTAGCGCGGATGCAGGGCCGACAGCTTGATCGAGATGCCGGGACCTTCGTAGACGCCGCGGCCGGCCGAGGCCTTGCCGATGGCGTGGATCGCGTCCTCGTAGTCGCGCAGGTAGCGGGCGGCGTCGTGCGCGGTGAGTGCCGCTTCGCCGAGCATGTCGAAGGAATAGCTGAAGCCTTCCTGCTCGCGCGGCCGCGCGTTCTGCAGCGCCTCGGCGATGTTCTCGCCGGTGACGAACTGCTCGCCCATCATGCGCATGGCCATGTCCACGCCCTTGCGGATCAGCGGCTCGCCGCCGACGGAGACGAGCCGCCCGATCGCGGACGACAGCCCCGACTCGCTGTGCGTGGCGACGAGCTTGCCGGTGATCAGCAGTCCCCACGTCGCGGCATTCACGAACAGCGAGGGGCTCTTGCCGAGGTGCGTCTGCCACTGGCCCTGGGCGATCTTGTCGCGGATGAGCGTGTCGCGCGTGGCCGCATCGGGGATGCGCAGCAGCGCCTCCGCCAGGCACATCAGCGCGACGCCTTCCTGCGAGGACAGCGCGTACTGCTGCAGCAGGTTCTGCACGAGCCCTGCACGGCCGCCGCCGGCCTTGCGGGCGCGCAGGGTGCTCGCCAGGCGGTGGGCCAGCGCCTGGATCTTCTGCGCGGCGGCCGTCGGCACGCGTGCGCCTTCCAGCACCAGCCTGACGGCGTCCTGCTCCGGTACACGGCACGCCGCAGTGATGGCTTGGCGCAGCGGGGTGGCGGCCAGCTGGGAGGGGACGAAAAAGCGTTCGAAGGTGCCCTGGGAGGTCGTTGGCATGGAAGCGGGTGTGGACGTGACATCCTCGATGGTCCCGATTCCCGGCAGAATATTGCTTCGAAGTTCGGCGCATCAGCCGAATCATTCTCTATTCCCATGGCTGATCCTTTCGATCTCGACCGCACCGATCGCCGCATCCTGGCGCAGCTCCAGGACGACGGCCGCATCTCCAACCTCAAGCTGGCGGAGGCCGTGGCCTTGTCCCCGACGGCGGTGCTCGCCCGGGTGCAGCGCCTCACCCGCGAGGGCTTCATCGAGGGCTACGAGGCCCGGCTGAACCCGCGCTTGCTGGGGGCCGGCATGCTGGTCTTCGTGGAAGTGCTGCTCGATCGCACGACGCCGAACGTCTTCGAGCAGTTCCGTGCCGCCGTGCAGGCGCATCCCGAGATCCTGGAGTGCCACATGGTGGCCGGCGGTTTCGACTACCTGGTGAAGACGCGCGTCGCGGACATGGACGCCTATCGCAGCTTCGCGGGCACGGTGCTCTGGCAGTTGCCGGGCGTGCGCGAGACGAGGACGTATGCCGTCATGGAAGAAGTGAAGAACTCGACCAAGCTGCACATCCCGCTGGCCTGAGGGCTCATCACTCCAGGCCCGCCTCCCGTGCGTAACGGCCCGGAGGCCGTCCCACGTGACGGCTGAACGCCGTGCTGAACGTGCTGGCGGAACCGTAGCCCACGCGCTCGGCCACGTCGGCCAGCGCGACGTCGCGGCGCAGGAGGTCCTTCGCGAGGGCCATGCGCCACGCCAGCAGGTATTCCATGGGCGGCATGCCGACGGCGCGCGAGAAGCGATCGAAGAAGGCCGACCGGGACAGGGCGGCCTTGCCCGCGAGTTCCTCCACCGTCCAGGACCTTGACGGATCGCGGTGCATGAGCCGCAACGCAGCGGCGACCCGCGCGTCGGCCAGTCCCCGCAGCAGGCCCGGCGGCGCCTCGCTCCCCGTCGAACGCAACGCCTCGATCAGCAGGATCTCCACCAGCCGCGCGAGCACCAGCTCGCGTCCTGCGCGGTTCCCCGCCGTTTCCTCGCCCACCAGCTGGACCAGCGTGGACAGGCGCTCGATGCCGCGCAGGTGCACCAGCGCCGGCAGCAGCGAGACGAGCAGGCCGGCGTCCGGCGATTCGAAGCGGAAGTAGCCACCCAGCATGCGTGCATCGGGCGTTCCGCCGCGCCGGCCATGGCGAAGCTCGCCGCGCGGCGCCACCGCGGCCTGCCGTGCATCGACCGGCACCGGCTCGACCGGCTCTCCACCCGACAAGGTGAATCCCGGCGTCGCCGGCATCAGGACGAAATCGCCGGCCTCCAGCGCGATCGGCTTCTCGCCTTCCACGGCCAGGACACACCGGCCCGTGAGCATCGTGCAGAAGCTGGGTTCGCCGAAGGCGGAGTAGCGCACGGCCCAGGAGCCTGCTCCGCTGATCGTCTTCGAGAACACGGCGCGGGGCTGCAGCAGGGCGATGACGTCCGCCAGGGGATCGGGCATTCCGGACTCCCGCAAATGAAATGTGGACGATTCATTGTAGTCAGTCCGGACGAGCGGACCTATCGTCATGGCTTCCACCACACCGAAAGGAATGCCCCATGAAAACCGTCCTCATCACCGGCTGCTCGTCCGGCTACGGCCTCGAAACCGCGCGCCGCTTCCACGCCGGCGGCTGGAACGTGGTCGCCACGATGCGCACGCCGCGGCCCGACGTCCTGCCGCTGTCCGACCGGATCCGCGTCCTGGCGCTCGACGTCACGCGGCCCGAAAGCATCGCCGCGGCCGTCGAGGCGTCAGGACCCATCGACGTCCTCGTGAACAACGCCGGCATCGGCCTCTTCGGCGCGTGGGAGGCCACGCCGATGGCGACCGTGCGCGAGGTGTTCGACACCAATACCTTCGGCACGATGGCGATGACGCAGGCCCTGCTGCCGCAGTTCCGTGCGCGGCGATCGGGCACCATCGTCAACGTGACATCGACGGTGGCCCTCGCGGCCATGCCCCTCGTCGCCGCCTACACGGCGAGCAAGACGGCCGTCGAAGGCTTCACGGCCTCGCTCGCGCTGGAGCTCGCTTCCTTCGACATCCGCGTGAAGCTCGTCGAGCCGGGCTATGGGCCCGACACGCGATTCACCCAGAACGGCACGGCCCGCATGGAGGGATTGATCCCCGAGGCTTATGCGTCCTTTGCGCAATCGGCGTTCGCCGGCCTGGCCGAATCGCCGGCCGTGACCCGGGCGTCCGACGTGGCCGATGCGGTCTGGCGCGCAGCGCACGACGGCACGCGCAGGCTGCGCCATCCCGCGGGCGCCGACGCGCTGGCGATCGCGCAGGGCCAGCCGTCGGCGGCCTCCAGCCTGGCCCTGGGCGGAGCTTGATTGCGACGAAGCATGACGCCAGAAGTGCTCAGGGCTTTCCACAGGCACGGCGCCGGCCGCGTCACGCTACGCTCGAATCATCACGACAGGAGACAACGGATGAAATCGCTTCGCCTGCTCGCCCGTGCGGCGCTCGCCGCCGCCGCGCTGCTTCCCCTGCTTGCGAGCGCGCAGGAGTTTCCGAGCAAGCCGATCCGCCTGCTGATCCCGTTCCCGCCCGGCGGCGGCACCGACACCGTTTCGCGCGTGGTCGCCACCGCGTTGAGCGAGCAGATGAAGTGGCAGGTGGTGCCCGAGAACCGTCCCGGCGCCTCCGGCAACCTCGCGGTGGCGCAAGCGGCCCAGGCCGCGCCGGACGGCTACACGATCGTCATGGGCCAGACGGACAACATGGGGCTCGGGCCGCACCTCTATCCGAATGCCGGCTACGACACGCTCAAGAGCTTCGTGCCGATCATCCAGGTGTCGGAAACGCCGCTGGCCATCGTGAGCAGCACCCCGGCGAGCGGCGGCCACGCGAAGATCCCGAACGTCGCCGACATGATCGCCAAGGGCAAGACGCAGGACGGCCTGACCTGGGCCACGGCCGGCAACGGCAGCCTGGGCCACCTGTACGGCGAGCAGTTCAAGTCGCTCGCGGGCATCCACCTGCTGCCGGTGCACTACAAGGGCGCCGCGCCCGCCATGACCGACGTGATCGGCGGACAGGTCGACGTCGCCATCCTCTCCGTGGTGTCCGTGCTGCCGCTGGTCAAGGGCGGCAAGCTCACGCCGGTGGCGGTGACGACCTCCAAGCGCTCGCCGGCGCTGCCCGAGACGCCCACGGTCGCCGAGCAGGGCATCAAGGGCGCGGACACCGGCACCTGGCTGGGGCTGTTCGCACCGGCCGGCACGCCGCCCGCCGTGGTGTCCCGGCTCAACGCCGCCCTCGACAAGGTGCTGCAGATGCCCGAAGTGCGCGACAAGCTGCTGGCGGCCGGTTCCATCCCCGCGGGCGGTTCGTCCGAGGCGTTCGCGAAGTTCCTCGCCGTCGACTATCCCAAGTGGGGCCAGGTCGTGAAGGCCTCCGGCGTCAAGCTCAGTCCCTGAGGAGATCCATGCAGCTGCAGGGCATCCGGGTCGTCGACCTCACCCGCATCCTCTCCGGCCCCTTCTGCTCCATGTTCCTCGCGGACATGGGCGCGGAGGTGATCAAGGTGGAGGACCCCGACGGCGGCGACCCCATCCGGCAGCAGGGCGAGACGCGCGACGGCTTCTCGCTCTACTTCGCCAGCTTCAACCGCAACAAGCGCTCCATCACGCTGGACCTGCGCAGCGCCGAGGGCAAGGAGATCCTGCGCGACCTGCTGCGCGGCGCGGACGTCGTGATCAACAACTACCGCCCCGGCATCATGGACAAGATGGGCTTCGGCCGCGAGGCGCTGCGCGCGCTCAAGCCGGACATCGTCAGCTGCCACGTCACCGGCTTCGGACTCGACGGCCCCTACCGCGACCGGCCTTCCTTCGACTTCATCGCGCAAGCCATGAGCGGCTTCATGAGCGTCAACGGCACCGAGGACGGCCCGCCGATGCGCGCCGCGCCGCCGGTGTCGGACCTCGTGGCCGGCTCCTATGCCGCCATGGGCATCTGCGCCGCGCTCGTGCGCCGCAGCCGCACCGGCGAGGGCGAGGAAGTCGCCACCGCGCTCACCGACAGCATGACCAGCATGCTGGCCTTCCTGGCGACCAACTTCTTCGCCACCGGCAAGCTGCCGCTGCGCACCGGCAACGACCACGCGCTGGTCGCGCCCTACGGCTTGTTCGAGGCGGCCGACGGGCAGATCGCCGTCGCGCCATCCAACGATGCCTTCTATGCCCGCCTGATCGACGCGCTCGGCCTCGACGACCTGCGCGAGCGCCCTGAGTACCGCACCAACGCGGCACGCTTCGAGCGTCGCGCGGGCATCAACGCGGAGATCAACGCCCGCACCCGCGCGCACACCGTGGCGCACTGGATCGAAAAGCTCAATGCCGGCGGCGTGCCCTGCGGCCGCGTGCTGAACCTCGCCGAAGTGTTCGAGGACCCGCAGACGCGGCACCAGCAGATGCGCATCACGATCGAGCATCCGCGGCACGGCCCGCTCGACGTGCTCGGCTTCCCCATCAAGTTCTCCGACGATCCGTGTCGCGTCCACCGTCCGCCGCCGGTGCTGGGGGCGGACACCGACGCCCTGCTGCGGGAGCTGGGGCGCGATACTGCGGCCATCGAGGCGCTGCGCGTCAAGGGCGTGGTGTGACGCCGCGCCGCACAGGAAGGAAATGACCATGAACTACTCCCCCGCTGCCGGCGAGGACCGCTTCGTGCGGGTCACCGAGGTCGGCACTCGCGATGGCTTCCAGTCGGAGTCGCGCTTCATCCCCACCGAGACCAAGGCCGACCTGATCAACCGCCTGATCGCGGCCGGCGTGCGCAGTGTCGAGGCGACCTCCTTTGTGTCGCCGCGCGCGGTGCCGCAGATGGCCGACGCCGCCGAAGTCATGGCGCGCATCGAGCGCCGGCCCGGCGTGCGCCTGACGGCCCTGGTGCCCAATGCGCGCGGCGCCGAGCGCGCGGCCGCGGCCAAGGTGGACATGATGGCGTCGTTCGTGTCCGCTTCGGAGACGCACTGCCAGGCCAACCTGAACAAGTCGATCGACGCCGCGCTCGCCGACTTCGTGGAGTTCGCGCCGATCGCGCAGCGCTACGGCATCGCGCTGCGCGGCGCGGTGGCATGCGCCTTCGGCTGCCCCTTCGAGGGCGACGTGAAGCTCGAGAACGTTCTGAAGATCGTCGAGACCTACGTGCGCCACGGCGCGCGCCACATCACGCTGGGCGACACCACCGGCATGGCCACGCCGCCGGTGGTGACGCGCACCGTGGAGGCGATCCGCGCGCGCTTTCCGGAGACGATCGTCGCGCTGCATTTCCACAACACGCGCGGCATCGGCCTGGCCAACGTGATGAACGGGCTGGCGCTGGGCGTGCGCGAGTACGAATCCTCCTTCGCCGGCCTGGGCGGCTGCCCCTTCGCGCCGGGCGCCACGGGAAACATCTGCACCGAGGACCTCGTGTACCTGCTGCACGAATGCGGCTGGGACACCGGCATCGACCTGGACGCACTGGCCGCCGTGGCGCGCGACGTGCAGCAGCTGATGGAGCGCGACCTGCCCGGGCAGTACATGAAGTCGGGGCCGCGGTTGAAGCTCACCCCGATCGAGGGCGTGCGGCGCGCAGTGGGGTGAAGGGCGCGGACCCGGTCGCCAGGAGCGTGCGCTCACCCTTGACATTCGAATACAACCGGGCGCGACGGCCGGTCTTTCCGCGCTGACGGGCGCCCGCGCTGCGCCGCGGGCGAACTGCTCTACTCCTCGGCAAGGGGAGCAGCATGGCTTTATTCGCTGATGACCGTCGATGGATCCTGGCCGCGGCGCTGTCCGCCGCGCTGGGTGCGGCCCAGGCGCAAGAGGCACAGTCGCAGGCCCGGGCCGGGGCCGTCGCGGACGGCGTGTCGTCGGCCGTCGGCATCGCCGCCGGCGTTCCGGTGAATCCGCTGCTGCCCATCCTCGGCCTGGGGATGAAGGCGGTGACCTTCAAGCATGCGGAGAGCCTGCCGGAGGCCGAGCGCCCGCGTGCCTATGCGATGGCCGCGGCCGGCTGGCAAGGCAGCGCGGCCGGCAACGCCTGCGCCGCGGTGTCCGTCCTCTCGGGCGGATCCTTCCTGCCGGCCTGCGTGGTGGTCGGCGTGGCCTGGGGCTACAAGACCTGGAAGGCCAGCGAGCGCGAGCGGCTGGAAGCCGAGCGCTGCGCCGCGCTGCGCGCATCCACCCGCAAGTCGAAAGTGCGCTGTGCGTCCACGCGGAAGCGTGTGGAGAAGCCTGTCGCGCCGGCGCGGCCGGTCCTGGCTGCGCAGGACATCGCGACGTCGTGAGAGCGGTGTTGGAGCGCCATGAGCGCCATCCCTGCGAACGCGCATGACCGCTTCTTGCCGGGAGCTGACTTCCGCTCGGTTGCAACTGGGGCAGCAACGGCCTCTGGCTGCCGCTCCTAACGTCCGCCAAGAGCGACTGCTTTGCAGCGATTGCAGCCGGTCGGCGGCGGACGCCGAATTCGCGGTCTTGGCTTTAATGCGGTCATTGAGCCCACTGGCGGGAAGCGGGGATGAGCGCATAGGGTCGAAAGCGGTCATCACCCTGAGGATGGACGCTGGCCGCTACGTCCATGCGGGATTTGATCCCCTTCTGAGGGCAGTTAATAAGACGATTGTTCTACGCCGATTGATGGAAGCAACGCACCCGCGGTGCACTTAAATTGATCCATCCACCTCGACTCGGACCGCTCAATGAGCTACATCAGAATTGGAGACGAGCAGCGCAATATCGCAGATGTCGACGAGCGCTGGCTAAGCGAGCAGTTGCGACGAAGAAGGTCAGCCGGTGGCAACACCTGCATTCAGGTGTCGTTGAAGACGTCGTCGATCGACATCCTTCTGTCAACTCCGGAGTGTGGCGGTGGCGGTGGTGGTGGACGCCCTCCCACTGCACAGGAGAAACTCCTGTTTGAGGAGTGGGCAAAGCGCGGGCTGAATGGCGCCGGGTACAGCCCTGGCGAAATCATCTCGTTCCTTCAGCAAGCGAGGAGAAACGGAATCACGTGACGCCTCGACAGCTTCGAGCTCACGTAATTTGCTGCATCGCACGGACGCCACCATGCCCCTGAATCCGGGAGAACGAAACGCCCTTGGCCGTCGACTGACGGTGGCCGCACCGAAGTTGCGCGAGCGGTTGGCGGCGTTCCATCGATGGCTCCCTGCAGCAGCGGTTAAAGTGCGCGAGCCCCAAATAGCGCCGTTGGTCGAAGGGGGCCGGGTCATCGCCGTTGACACGCCTCTGGGGCGGTTGTCCTTGGCGGAGGAGTTCGGCAGGCGAGAGGATCGCCTGATAGCTCGCATCGTCTTCTATCGGCCGGCGGGCGGCTTGCTCTCCGAAGCACGCGCGGTGTACGCAGTTGAACTGCGCGACGACTACATGGCCTACTTTGACCCTCCGGGGCCCGCCACTGAGTTTGAGTGGGACCATAACGAGGACGACTGGGCTGCAAGGAACGTGCTCAGGCTCGGCTACGAGCTGGCGATCGCCTGCTCAGAGGCATGACCCAGCGTGCTTGGCACGGCGTCGACACGGGTACAGTGACCATATGAAGATCTTCGTGAGCTCTCTGATTTCGGGGTTTGAGGCGCTGCGGGCGGCGGCTCGCTCCGCCATCCTGGCGCTCGGGCACGAGCCAGTGATGGCCGAAGATTTTGGCGCCAAGTCCATCTCGCCCCAAGTCGCGTGTCTACAGGGCCTGCGCTCGGCCGACCTCGTCGTTCTAATATTGGGAGAACGCTACGGCGCCCTTCCGCCGGGATCCCAGGTGTCCCCAACCCACGAGGAATACCTCGAGGCGCGGGGCGCCAAGGAGATTTTGCTGTTCGTGCAGGAGGGTGTGACGCCCGAGCCGGCGCAAGCGGCACTTCTACGCGAGGCCCAAGGCTGGCGGGGCGGCCTTTTCCGGGCGGGATTTCGCTCGCCGGAGGAACTACGCGACGCAGTTACACGCGCCATACACAAGTTCGAGCTCGCGCACGCTGCAGCTCCGCTGAACGCGTCCGAGCTGCGCCAAACGGCGAGCGCGATGCTCACCGAGCGGGTGCGTGACGATTCTCAAGGACGGTCCCGGGTGAGGTTTTCGCTCGCTGCCGGACCCAAGCAGCAGGTCTTGCGGCCCGCCGAGCTCGAAGCCGAGTCGCTTGTCGATGCCGTTCACCAGTACGCTATGTTCGGGGCCACCAAACTGTTTGACAGATCAAGCGGCGTGGAGGTCCGCATGAATAGCGACACCTTGGTGATCAAGCAGGAGAACGGCGCAAGCCTACAGCTAGACGAGCAAGGTGGCGTGGCGATCGCGCTGCCTTTAGAGCGGGAGGCTTCGCGCTCCAGGGGCTTCAGTGGCGTCATGCTTGGCATCGTCGAGGAGTCCGTCCTGAGGGAGCTCACGAACGCGATCGCGTTCGCCGATTGGGTTCTTGACAAGATTGATCCAACACAGCGTGTCACGCACGTCGCGCTTGCCGCTCGGATCGAGTCCTCCGATTTCATGGCCTGGCGCACGCAGGCGGAGCAGGATGCGAACCCGAATTCGGGAACGATGCGCATGAGCCCAGCGCCGGAGAAACCCGTCTGTGCCGATTGCCCGCGCGGCGCCTTGAAGTTCGACGCCAGGCGACTGGCGGAGGATTTGCTCGTTCCTTTGCGGCGCCAGTGGAAAGCCTAAACAGTGGCTGCCACGCGGGCGACAAGGAACTGATTCTTGGCGTCTGTCGGCGTGCGGCCCCGAGGAAGCGGCGTCGCGCGTGATCAGTACCTTCACACCGGCGAATGCGTTTCCTCCTTGATACCAATGTCCTGATCCCACTTGAGGATTCGGCCATTCCGCTGCGCGACAGCCTGGCCAACTTCGTCAGGTTGGCCACGGCGAACAAGCATGTGCTTGTCTACCACCCAGCGTCCATAGACGACATCGAGGAAGACAAGGACGAGGCCCGCCGCTCGCACACGCTGCAGCGGCTGCGTCAGTACACGAAGCTGGAACACCGGCCGCCGTGTCCGTGGAACACACCGGGCACGAAGCGCAATGACGCCGCTGACAACGAAATCCTATACGCACTCTCATTGCATGCGGCCTCAGCCCTCGTCACCGAGGATCGGCAGATCCACGAGAAGGCGAAGGCAAGACGGCTTCTCGATCGCGTCTTCACTATCCAGACAGCGGAAGACCTGCTGCTTCGCCTTCACGAAACTGTCGGCGTCAGGCTTCCGAACATCGAGGAGGTCCCGCTGTACCAGCTAACGCCCCTGCTAACGTCATCGTTCTTTGACAGCTTGCGCGAGAGCTACGAGTTTGACCGGTGGTTCCGGCGAAAGTCGGAAGAAGGCTGTCGGGCCTGGGTGCACTGGGAGGCGCAGGATCGGCTGGGTGGGATCTGCATCTTTCAGCGCCAGGATCACGAGCGGATCGCCGAGGGCATCACGCTCGAAGGAGCGGCGCTCAAACTCTCGACTTTCAAAGTGGGGGAGTCCTGCCGCGGCCGAAAGGTTGGAGAACTTTTCCTGAAAGCGGCGTTCAAGTACGCGAGCGCGAACCGCCTCCAGGACATCTTCATCCACGGCGACGAAGAGCGGCACTACTTCTTGTTTGAACTGCTCGCCGACTTCGGCTTCAAAAAGGTCGTCCACCATCCCGCTGGTGGACGCCGTGATGTGGTTTACCTGAAGCATCACCCCGCTAACCCACCTCCGGCCACGGTTCCCCCCTTCGAATACCTCCGCTCGTACTTCCCGCACTTCCGGCACGATCCATCCGTTTCAGCGTACGTCGTGCCAATCCGGCCTCAATACCACGACATCCTCTTCCCGGATTTCGACGGGGTATCGACCCGACAAAGACACCTTTTCCAGCAGGAGAACTTTGCGGGGAACGCCATCAAAATGGCCTACTTGTCCAAAGCTCAGACGAAGGCGATGAACCCGGGCGACGTTCTCCTTTTTTATCGGTCGGTGGACGAGCATGCATTGACCAGCATAGGGGTCGTCGAAACGTACGAGACGCTAGCCGATGCCGAGGCGATCGTGGCCCGCGTAAAGCGGCGCACGGTTTACTCGCTCCCCGAGATCCAGAAGATGGCAGGCCAGCCTACAAGGGTGATCCTGTTCCGCTTCGTGCGACATCTGTCTCACGCCTTTCCTCTTAAAGAATTGCTGGCACGCCGAATCCTGGGCGGCCACCCCCAGAGCATTACAAAGATTTCTCATGACAAGTTCGAAGACATCCTTCGCCTTTGAGGGTGATGTCGCGCTGATCTCGGTGCATCCCGTTCACGTCAAAAAGATCATGTCGGGCGAAAAGAACCTGGAATTTAGACGGGTCTGGCCCACGCGTGCGATTGAGACTCTCGTGGTGTACTCCACGCATCCCGAGCAGCGGCTCGCCGCCGTAGTACAGGTCGCCGGCGTGGTACGCGCCTCCAAGACCGCGCTCTGGCAGGTGGCAACGGTCGAGGGCGGTGGTATCACACGGCAGGCGCTGTCCGACTATCTCGAGGGGAAGAAACTTGGCGTCGCGATCCGCCTGGGTAAGCGGGTTAACCTGGGCGCAGGCGTGCTCCCGACGAAGGTGTTAGGTGCGTCTTTTCGGCCGCCACAGTCGTTTCGCTACTTGTCGAATATTGAGAAGGCCAAGGTGCGTGCCTTATTGGGGGTTGCGCGGTGACGGTCGTATTTGTTGGTGGGGTGCACGGGGTCGGCAAGAGCACCTGCTGTGCTCAGGTCGCGCAGCTCACTGGCTGTCTGCATGTGACAGCCAGCGAGATCATCCGCCGCGAGCGCTCACAGGCAATTGCCTCGGCAGGAAAGCTCGTTTCCGATGTCGATGGCAATCAGAAGTTGCTCATTCGCGGGTTCCACACCGTGCGCCTCCAGACAGGGAGCGTGCCGATCCTGCTGGACGGCCACTTTGCGATGCGCGATGGGCTCGGCGAGATACAGTCAGTGTCCGTTGATGTGTTCAGGTCACTCGGCATTGATCGCGTCGTTTGTCTCTTGGATGAACCTAGTGCGATTGCGGCCAGGATTCAGCAGAGAGACGGTACAGCGCCCTCCGAACGTGAGATCGCGGAACTCCAAGATGCGGAGTCGCGCCACGCAAGGCTGGTGGCGGTTGCGATTGCCGCCCCTTTCATGTTCCTACAAGGTGGTGATGTAGAGGCTTTACGGCGCTATGTGCCTTCTTGCGCGCCTTAAGACGACCTGCTGCGACTCGCCGCCCCGAGAACACTCACTGTCGGCAGCCATGTCGCGGCCGCGAGATTGAAGGAGAGTCGATGGAAAGCGAAGTTGCGCCCCAGGTGCTGCAGGTCCTGCAGGACCGGTACGAGGCAGCAGGGGCCCCTGGCATCACGCAGGTCATTGAGCAGCTCGGCGTGTACGTGCCGCTCAGGGGTGACGTCCACATCGAATACGCGTGGAAGCTCCCGAAAAGCGGTTACGTGGTCACCATCTGGGCCGAAGACGTGAAGGTGCATCCGTCCGGCAGGTGGTTCTACGTTGACCCCCTGGACACGCAGCACCGGCGTGGCGGAGGAGAGAGAGGGCCCAAACAGCGGCGACGTGCCATCAACCGCCTCTCAATTCTTCGACAGGCGCGTGCTCCTGGTCGAGACCTGATCGGACTGTTGCAGAGCAATACCCGGTCCATCGAAGAGCTCGAAGCAAACGAGAACGCGAAGATCTCCCGGCGCGTGAAGGACGACGAGCACTGGCACGTGGCAACTTGGGACGAAGCGCGTGGGCGTGTCGTTCTAGTACGCGGCTCGCGAGGGTGGGCCCCTTCGCCGGATGAGGTTGATGGAGCGCTCACGCGCTCCACACAGGAGGCGGCCGCCGTCGCCGTCGCCGTCGCCACACCTGCGGAACCGGAACACCCGGATCCGGCGGATCAGATTGAGATTGTCTTCCCAGATCAGGCACACCGCGACCGCGTCGAGGCTGAGTCGATGGCGTGGGTGACGATGCACTACGAAGACCTGAACTTCACGGTGCGCGATGTCAGCTCGCGGAATCTGGGCTACGACCTCGAGATCTTCGACCAAACCGGCCAGCCGGTGCTGCACGTCGAGGTCAAGGGCACTTCGATGGACATTCAGAGCTTCTTTCTCACGCGTAACGAGTGCAAGACCGCGCATGCCTTGCCCACCTGGCGCTTGGCAATGGTCACGTCTGCACTCACCGATCCGCAACTGCAGGTGTTCGAGCCTGAGGAGATGTTCGACAGCTTCGGCTTTTCTCCCCTGGTGTGGCGGTGCCACCGGACGGCGGAAGGCGAGATCTCCGCGCAGAACCTCGCCGCGGACTAGCCATCGGTTGCCTTGACCGGCGTCCCGTTAGGGTCGCCGGTTGACCGCGCCCCGCTGCCTAGGTCTGCTGCAGTGATGTCCGCTCCCGGCCAATACCAGCCCGCAACGGCGGGCAGAATGTCCGCTGGGACCGCAAAACAACGCGGCGAGCGCCCGTAGCCCAAGGGAGGGCCCATGAAGGTCGTCAAGCTTTCGATCACCAACTTCCGCGGCGTCAAATCCGCCGAGCTCCTGTTCGAGGGGCACACGCTGTTCGTCGGATCCAACAACGTCGGCAAGAGCACCATCTGCGAAGCGCTCGACTTGGCGCTTGGCCCGGACAGGCTGAACCGCACTCCGGCGATCGACGAGTTCGACTTCTACAACGCCCAATACCTCGAGCCGGCGGCGGAGGGAGAGGAGCCCAAACCCATCCCGCTCCGGATCGAGGTCGTGTTGGTCGAGCCCAGCGAGGCGGTGCTGAACCTGTGCGGCGGGCATCTGGAGTTCTGGCACGTGGAGGAGCGGCGGGTACTCGGGGAGGCCGAGGCCGACCTCGCCAACCCGCCGACGTCGATCCCTTGCCTGCGCCTGGAGACGATCGGCGCCTACAACCCGGAGGAGGACGAGTTTGAGGCGAAGACGTATTTCTCGCGCAGCCCCGACGCCGACGAGTGCGAGCTCACGCCGGTCTCGCGCAAGATCAAGCGGGAGTTCGGGTTTCTCTACCTTCGCGCGCTGCGCACCGGCTCGCGCGCGCTTAGCCTCGAGCGCGGGACGCTTCTCGACATTATCCTGCGCACCAAAGGCATCCGGACGACGCTCTGGGAGAAGTCCATCCGGCGCCTGCGCGAGCTCGACGTCGAGTCCGACGCCACCGAGATCGCGCCGGTGCTGCGCGACATCGAGCAGCGCCTAGCGCGCTACATCCCCCTCGAAGCGCCGGGGAACGCCACGAAGCTGCACGTCTCCGAGCTCACGCGCGACCACCTGCGCAAGACGATGTCGTTCTTCTTGGCGCTGTCGGCCGACCAGGACCACGTCCCGTTCGCGCACGCCGGAACGGGCACCCTGAACACGCTCGTCCTCGCGCTGCTGTCGGTCATCGCGGAGCTCAAACCCGACAGCGTGATCTTCGCGATGGAGGAGCCGGAGATCGCCGTGCCCCCGCCCACCCAGCGGCGCATCGCGCACTACCTGCTCACCAAAACGAGCCAAGCCTTCGTCACCTCGCATTCGCCCTTCGTGATCGAACGCTTCGAGCCCTCGCACACGCTGCTGCTGTCGCGACAAGCGGGCGTCGTGTCGTCGCAGAAGGTGTCAGACGCCTCCGGGCTCACCGACAAGGAGTTCAAGCAGTTCGCGCGCTGGGGCCTATGCGAATGCATGCTCGGCAAGGGCGCCATTGTCGTGGAAGGGCTCACCGAGTTCCACGCGCTGCCGGTGGCCGCCGCGCGCATGGAGGCCGAAGACCCCGCCGCCACCGGCGGCCAGCCTCTCGACATCCTCGGAGCCACGTTCTTCCACGCGGGCGGCGAGTCGAACATGCCCAAGTTCGGCAAGTTCTTCAAGACGCTGGGGCTCAAGACGTTCGGCTTCTACGATCTGGACAAGAAGCGCTCGGAGAAGACGAAGGCCGCGCTCGCCGCGAGCTACGACGTCGACTTCGAGACCGAACACAAGGGCTTCGAGAACCTGGTCGCCCAGGAGATGCCCGCCGGCTCGCTGTGGAGTTTTCTCGAGCAGCTGCGTGAGGGCGGCGAGGGCGTGGAGCTTGGCATCCCGGCGGCGAAGCCGGCCGACGACGCGGCCGTGCGCAAGCTCGCGGCCGTGGCCCTGCGCAGCGGGAAAGGCGCCGGTTGGGCGGCGCGGCTCTTCGAGGAATGCGACTACGCGGACTTGCCGCCGTCGGTCATGAAGTTCCTGTCCCAAGTGTTCTCCGCCATGCCCAAGATCAAGGAAACGCCGGATCCCGGCGACGAAGCAGCGACCGCGGCGGACGCGAGCGACCCGGCCTAGGGGCGGCGATGGCCATCGATCCGAACTGCCCCAAGCGCGCGAGCGTCGTCGCGTGCCCTGGTCACGCCCTCGTGCTTGGAGGGCCGGGCAGCGGCAAGACGACCGTCGCCTTGCGCAAGGCCCTGGCGCGGATCCAAATCGGCATGCGGCCGGGGCAGAAGGTGCTGTTCCTGAGCTTCTCGCGGGCGGCGGTGACGCGCGTGCTCGACGCCGCGCGGCTGGAAGTGCCCAAGAAGCATCTGTCCCTGCTCTCGGTGCAGACCTTCCATGCGTTCTTCTGGAGCGTGCTCAAAACCCACGGATACCTGCTGGGCGCGCCCAAGCGGCTGGACCTCCTGTTGCCGCAGGACGAGAAGGCGATGTGCGGCGGCATCAAGCGCGGCGACGAGGGCTGGAACGAGTGGGTGGCCGAGAGGGAGCGGATGTTCCGCGAGGAGGGCCGCGTGGCGTTCGACCTCTTCGCGCCCAACGCCGCGGAGCTTCTGGCGCGCTGCCGGCACCTTCCCGGCCTGATCGGCGCCGCCCATCCGCTCATCATCGTCGACGAAGCGCAGGACACGGGGAGCGACGCCTGGCGCTGCGTCGAACTGCTCGCTCCCAACGCGCAGATCCTGTGCCTGGCGGACCTCGAGCAGCAGATCTACGCCGACTTCCTGCCGGGCGTCGGCCCCGAGCGCGTGGTCGAGATCCGCGCCGCGCTCGATCCGTTCGAAGTCGATCTCGGGAGCGACAACGGCCGCAGCCCCGACACCGAGATCTTGGCCTTCGCCAACGACATCCTCACCGCGCGCCCGCGAGGGAAGCCTTACAAGGGAGTGGCGCAGATCGGATACGAGCCGAAGACCGTCAACTGGAACGCGCTGCTGCGCCGGGCCATCGGCGCGGCGATCAAGGCGGCCGAGTCTTCCAGCGGCGCGCGGCCCAACACGATCGCGGTTCTCGCCGACACCACTCGCAACGCCTTGAAAGCCTCCAACGCCCTCAACGCCGTCGACGCGCCGGACGGAAAGCGCGTCCCGCACAAGCTGCATTTCGACGAGGCCGAGGCTCTGCTCACCGCCAGGCTTGCGGCGTTTCTGCTCGAGCCCAAGGACCCAGCGCGGGAAGACGACGACGTGGCCACGTGCATTGAGCTGCTCGCCAACGCGAGGCGCGCCACCGGCACCGGCAAGGCAGAGATCGCCAACTATCTGCTGCGGGCGCAGCAGATCAGGGCGGGGAAGCCTCCAAAGGTGAACATCGTCAAAGCCTTCCGCGCGGCGCTCGCGGCGCTTCGGAGCTCGCCATTCACCGGAGACCCGCCGGCGGACTGGCTCACTGCCAAGCGCGCGCTGCGCGAGTCCGGCGAAGCCGCGCTGCAGCGCGCGGCACGACAGCTCGACTTCATGGTGGCCTTTCAGCGCGGACACCGAATCTCCGCGGCGCTTTCCGCGGAGTGGCTCCGCGACGGCGCCTACACGCGCGCGCGGGCCGCTCTGGACAGCGCGCTCGCGCAGGAGCAAATCCTCGACGGAGCCGAGCCGCCGCGTGGAGTTCAGGTGATGAACTGGCACAAGGCCAAAGGCAAGCAGTTCGACGCCGTGATCCTGCTGCGGGAGGGCCGATTCGGCGACGGGGGGCTCGAATCGAGCTTCATCTGGCGGGGCGACCAGCCGCCCTACCCGAAGAGCCGCAGGCTTGTCCGCGTCGCCGCCACCCGAGCTCGCGACGGCCTGATCATCTTGAACCCCAATTGGCCCGCTTGCCCTCTGCTGAAGGGTCACATCCTTCAAAAGGGATAGCTTCGGGGTCGCCGACCGCCGAGCAACTGCTCCTAAGACAATACAGGAGCGCAGGCGATGATCATCGAAGCGGAGGACGTTCAAGTCGACTCGGGCTCGGCGCGAAAGAGCGCCGTCCGCGCGCCGCCGGCGGGGTCTAGATGCTTCTCGCGCAGCTGCGCGCAAGCCGGTGGAGCTTGGCGACTTCCTCGTCGAAGTCAACGCCTCTTCTCCAACTTCCCCCTCAGCCCTTCGGGCGTCCAACCATGGTCCTGGTGCAGCGCGCCCGGCTCGTCCCGCTCGGGCGGTCGCACATCGATAGATCCGTGCTGGTCCGCTTCCGGCCAAAGTGCGGTCGTCCAGCTACACGTCGCCGAACACCTGCAACCAGTCTGAAGCGGTCATTCACAGACGGTGCATCGGCCCTGAAAGGTTCTACCGGCGCAGTAGCAGCGTGACGGCTGCTCCCAACCCAAAGCAGACAGATCGCAATGACGGGAGCACGGCTCGGGGTCGTCGCTGAGGGAGCGAGCGGAGTCAAGCGGGCACGGTCCGCAGCGCTGTCTCGAAGGCATTGACTGCTTCCGGCCCAGGAGCAGACCGCCTCTTCGACGACACCCGATCGCTTCAATTCCTCGGCCCGTCAAGAAAGCCCTGGACAACGCGAAACAGCTGCATTCGGTTTCGCTCCAGCATGATCGAGTGCGTCCCCTCGCCGATTTCGACGTGCTGCTTTACCGGGGCGTTGACCAGCAACGGGAACAGCGCCTGCGCCATGGACGAGGGCGCATCGGCATCCCACTCTCCCTTGACCAGCAGTGTCGGCGCCTGGATGGCCGCCGGATCGTAGGGCGGCACCCAGACGCCCGATGCGTGAGGCACGGGCAAGCCGCCGTTCGGAGCACGCATGACCGCCGGCGACCGCTGCGATCCCCAGGGGTCGGTCGCAAGGTTGGCTGCCACCCAGGTCTCGAACCAGCTGCGGGGAAGGAGCTGCTCATGCTTCTCTGGCGCCACGCCGGCCAGCCAGCGCGACCTGGCGGCTGCGACATTGACCAGCCGGTAGGCCGTCTTCCTGTCGGTCTCGCGGGCTGCCTGCGACTCCGTCGTTCGCTGCCACACCGGCGCGTACAGCACGAGGCGGTCGACCTTTTCGCCATGGGTGGCGGCGTAGCGTCCCATGATGACCGTGCCCCAGGACCATCCGATCAGGTGGATCCGCTCGACATTGCGCCGCCGCAGGATGAAGTCGACGGCGCTGTCGACGTCGTCGACCGCCTCGGCCAGCGTGGCAACGGGAGGATTGCGATCCGGAGGCTCGGACATCGCCGGAGGACGGGTCGACCCGCCGTAGCCGCGCACGTCGACCAGGTAGACGTCGTAGCCGGCCCGTGCGATGTAGTCCATCCAGGACTGGCCGTCCAGGGACAGATCGAACGTCGATTCGGACGGGAAGGTGACGCCATGCACGAAGAGCACGATGCGGTGGGAAGGGAACGTCTCCGCCCCCTTCACCCGCTTGTTGCGCACGAAGAGCTCGATCCCCGCCGTTTTCGACGGAACGTGGAACTCGTCGACCGCCAGGGCCGGCAGGTCCGGCGCCGATGGTGCGGCGGCGCATCCGGCCAGGGCGAGGGCGGGCAGCACGAGAAGCCGCAGGCCGGCCATTGCCGATACGCTGATGACCGCGGCGAACCCTTGGCGCAAGCTGTTGAACATGATCGACTCCGGCAGTTCGGTGGAGATGCCAATCTGGCCCGGCGCCGCCGGCGAGTCCTGAAATTCGCTGGGCGCGGTCTGAATAAGCCTGAGTAAGGCTGTACTCCGATGCGGGCCCGGGCGCAGAATCTCCGCGGAGCGAATCCCACCGATGGGCCGGACCGAGAATTCCACTGCCGCGACGTACCGTTTCGACGCCTTCGAACTCGATGGGCAGCGGCGCACGCTGCGGCGCTCGGGCGCCGACGTCGATCTGCGACCGTTGGCCTTCGATGCACTCGCCTTCCTGGTGCGCCACGCGGGCCACGTGGTGAGCAAGGACGAATTGATCGCCGCCGTCTGGCCGGGGCTCGTGGTGACGGATGACTCGATCGCGCGCTGCATCAGCGACATCCGGCGCGCGCTCCGCGATGTCGACCAGAAGATCATCAAGACGGTGCCGCGGCGCGGCTACACGCTGGCCGTCCCGGCCACCATGGAAGGGCCGGGAGTCCCCCACGCCGAGCTCTCCGAACCGCCGGTTGCCCCGGCGGCAAAAAAGGACCCGGGTCGGCCACGCCTGCAAATGTGGATGGCGAGCGGGGTGGTGATCGGGGCGGTCGTTGCTGCCCTGATCGTCGGTTCGCTCTGGACTCCCTGGTCGGCCCGGCAGCGTGCCCAGGTCGCAGCGGCCCGACCAGCGCTCTCGATCGTGGTGCTGCCGCTGGCGAGCGAGGGCGGCGATCCTGCGCAGGACCGCCTGGCCGCCGCGCTCACCGACGAGATCACGATCGACCTGTCGCGCATTCCCGGGACCTTCGTGATCGCCAGCGCCACCGCGAACAACTATCGCGGCCGCGGTGGCGACGTACGTCAGGTGGGCGGCGAGCTCGGTGTACGTTACGTACTCAATGGTGGCCTGGTGCGTCTGGGCGACGCAGTGCGGCTGACGCTGCAACTCGTCGACAGCGAGACCGGGCGCGCCCTGTGGGCAGACCGCATCGATGGCGAGCTCGGCGACCTCCCTGCGCTCTACCGCCGGGTCACCGGAACGGTGGCGAGGTCGCTGGACCTGACCTTGCAGGAAGTGGAGACTGCACTCGCGCGAGCGCGCCCCGGTGCCGATGTGCAGGACCAGCTGCTGCAGGCCCGGTGGCTGCTGCAGTTCAACCGGACGACGCCGGACTCCGTGCAACAGGCGCGTCGGCTGCTCGAGCGCGTCGGCGAGCGCGACCCGGCATCGGCGCTCGCTTTCGCGCTCATGGCACAGACCTACAACTACGACGTGTCACAGCGCTGGCTGGGCCAGCGCGGCGCGACGCGCGAGCAGTGGCTGCAGCAGGCCGACAGGCTCTCGGAGCGCGCGTTCCAACTGGATCCCGCCGATGCGCGTGTCGTCGGCGTCCGCGGTACGACGCTCGCACTGGCCGGCCGCTCCGAGCAGGCGGTGGAGTTGCTCGAGCGCCAGATCGCGCTCAATCGCAACGATGCAAGTGCCTGGTTCTGGCTCGGTTATGCGCGCTGCACGCTCGGCCGGCAGGAGGAAGCGATCGCCGCCCTGGCGCAGGCGCGGCGGCTCAGCCCGCGCGACCCGAATCTCAATGGCATGTTCGTCGTCACCGCCGCGGCCCATCTGTACCTGGGCCGCGACCGGGAGGCGCTCGAATGGGCGCAGCGCTCGGTGCTCGAGCGGCCGCAACACGCCGTGGCGCATTCCTGGGTCGCCGCGGCGGCCGCGAACCTGGGCGATACGGAAACCGCCCGGGCGGCGCTGGCCGAGTTCAGGGGGCGGTTGCCCGCCTACACGATTTCGTCGTTCCGCGATGAGCGGCTGTGTGCCAACGACCTGTGCCGCAGCCAGCGCGTACGGTACTACGCCGGACTGGCGAAGGCTGGGTTGCCTGAGTAATCCGGCTTCGCGGATGCCGTCGCTCCTTCAGCGAGGACCCCGAGCCGTGCTCCCGTCATTGCGTCCGGGACAACGCGCGCCGCAGCCACGACAGGGATCGTGAAGCGGGGACGGCCCTTTCCAAAGGCTGCAGTGGACCGGCGGGGCCTGCCAACGGCACATTCGGATCCTCCAGCAGGAACTGCAGGTGCCCGCTGTCCATTTCCAGCACATCCCCCGCATTCAGCCGCACCGGCGTGTCGCCCAGGACTTCGCCGTTCAACCGGGGTGCCCGGGGCCCATCCGCGAACCGCACGGCGAAATCATCGCCGCGGCGGATGAACGTGACCATGCACTGGCCCATCTTCCCGATGGTGCTGACCACCTTGCTCAATTCGACGCACTCGCCACGCAGCGGCCCGTCCAGCCGCTGCAGGCAGGCCTTCCTGGCCACGGCGCTGGAGCGCACCAGCATCGTCGGCTCGTAGGCCATGGCCCTGCGGTCGGCCACGAGCTTCAAGGTGTAGTTCCCGATGGAGACAATGCTCCCGTCCTCCAGGTCGGCGCGGGTGATCCGCGTGGGGCCCAGGAAGGTGCCGTTGCTGCTTTCCAGGTCTTCGATCGCCAGCTTCGTCCCGGACAGCATGATCACCGCATGCGTGCTGCTGACCGTGGAGCCCGCCAGAACGATGTCGTTGCCCGGTGCACGGCCGATGCGCGTGCAGGGGCGCGCGATGGAATGGGTCGACTGCGGCTCGCCTGCCAGCGAGACAACGAGACTTGGCATGACCACTCCTTTCGGTGACGGCAGAGTTTCGTGGCCGCCGCGGCCGGGAGATGTCAGACGGGACCGACATTTCATCCGTTTTGGGAACCGCCTGTCCGAACCAAGCCGAAAGGCGGCCGTACATCCTGATCGAAGGCGCTTACCTGGCCCCGCGCCCCGAGTGACGGAAGGTCCAGGCCCGATCGGTGATGCCATTCGCGATCGGGTCTCGGGCATCATGGCCTCCAGCGAACCGCCCAACCCGGAGGAGACTCGCATGGGACTTCTGACCTTCAGCCTCAACGTCACCCTGGACGGCTGCGTCGACCACCAGGAGGGAATCGCCGACGACGAGACGCACGCCTTCTTCACCCGCCTCATGGACGAGGGCGGGGCGATGCTGTGGGGCCGCACCACCTACGAGATGATGGAGGGCTACTGGCCGGCGGTCGCCCGGGGAGACGTGGAGGCGCCGCCGGCGGTGCGCGAATGGGCGGTCAAGCTGGAGACCAAGCCGAAGTACGTCGTGTCGTCGACGCGAACGGAATTCCCGTGGACCAACAGCCACCACATCGCCGGCGACTTGCGTTCGGCCGTGCAAAAGCTCAAGGACGCGACCCCGGCCGGCGTGCTTCTCGGGAGCGGCAGGCTCGCGACCGAACTGGACCGGCTGGATCTGATCGACGAGTACAAGTTCCTCGTTCACCCCAGGATCGCCGGCCACGGCCCGACCCTGTACCAGAGCGGGCTGCCCCACACGCGACGGCTTGAACTGGTCTCAGCGAAGCCGCTCGGCAACGGCGCGGTCGCCATGCACTACCGGTGCGCGCGCTTCCCTGCCTTGACCTCGGCGAAGAGGTCGTAGAGCTGTTGCGCCGCCGGTGAAAGGGTGCGGCCCCTGCGCCGGATCAAGCCGACCTTCCGGTGGACGATGGGATCGACCAGCGGCACGCTGACCAGGATCGGGTGGTCCTTGCCGGGCATCGCCATCGCCGGCACGGCGGCCACGCCAAGTCCCGCTTCCACGAGACCCAGCGCCGTGGTGACGTGTTGCGCTTCGTAGATCGCCTGCGGCCGTTTCGCCACTCCCGCGAGTGCCTGGTCCAGCACCACGCGGTTGCCCGAGGACCGGCCCACCGACACGTAATCGAAGTCGCTCAGCTGGGCCCAGCTCACGCGGCGCAGCTTCGCCAGGGGATGGTCGCGGCGGCAGGCCGCCACGAACCGCTCCTCCACCAGCGGCTTGAACTCGAGCTCACCTTCCTGCGAGCCGATGAAATTCAGCCCGAAGTCGGCCTCGCCGCGCGCCACGGCGGCCAGCACTTCGTTGGCGCCGGCGTCGAGCACCTTCACGCGCACGCGGGGCGACTGCTGGTGGTACAGGCGAATCACGTGCGACAGGTAGTAGTACACGGTAGATGGGACGCACGCCACCGTGACCTCGCCCATCCGCGTCGCCGTCCCGCCGCGGATGCCCACCAGCGTGGCATCGAGGTCGTCCAGCAGCTCACGCACCTTGCGCTCGAAATCGCGGCCCACGGCGGTGAGCGTCACGCGCCGCGTGTTGCGTTCCAGCAGCCGCACGCCGAGCGCCTGCTCCAGCTTGTCGATCCGGCGGCTGAACGCCGGCTGCGACAGATGCACGGTCTCGGCAGCCTTGCGGAAATTGCAGAGCTCCGCAACGGTCCGGAAGGCGACCAGGTCGTTCAGGTCGAAGTTCATCGGCATGGCAGTGCCCTCCCTCGGTGATGCGCATGGAACATCAGTTGATCTTAAAGATGCAATTCACTTTGGCAATGCCGGATCCGATCATTCGTCCCATGCAACGAGTCATTCCCTGTGTCCTGATGCGTGCCGGCACGTCGCGCGGGCCGTTCTTCCTGCGCGAGTGGCTGCCGGCCGATGAAACGGCGCGCGACGAGGCGCTCATCGGCGCGATCGGCGCCTCGGACCTCCTGCAGGTCGACGGGGTAGGCGGCGGCAGCACGCTGACCAGCAAGGTGGCCATCGTCTCCCGCTCGTCCGAGCCAGGTTGCGACGTCGACTACCTGTTCGCCCAGGTCGGGGTGGGCCAGAAGTCCGTGGACACGCGGCCGAACTGCGGCAACATGTTGTCGGGTGTCGCTCCCTTCGCGATCGAGCAGGGCCTCGTCGCGCCGCGGGAAGGCGAAACGACCGTTCGCGTGTTCAACGTGAACACCCGCTCGCGCATCGATGTCACCGTGCAGACGCCAGGCGGGCAGGTGCGCTACGAGGGGGACACCGGCATCGACGGGGTCGCCGGCACGGCATCCCCCATCCGGCTGAATTTTCTGGACGCCTGGGGGGCGGTGACGGGATCGCTCTTCCCCACCGGCAACCGGATCGACACCGTCCACGGCATCGAGGTGAGCTGCATCGATGCGGCGATGCCGCTCGTGATCATGCGCGCCCGCGACCTCGGGCTGACCGGCCGCGAGTCGCCCCTGGAGCTCGACGCCGACGCGGCGCTGTTGGCGCGCATCGAGGCGATCCGCCGCGCAGCGGGCGAGGCCATGGGTCTCGGCGACGTATCGGCCAGCGTCGTGCCGAAGCCGGTGATCGCCAGCGACGGCGACGCCGCGGACAGCATCACCTCGCGCTATTTCACGCCCCGGCGCTGCCACGCGTCGCATGCGGTCACCGGCGCGATCGGCGTCGCCACGGCCTATGCGCTCCCCGGCACGGTGATCAGCAGCGGAGCGCGCCAGACCGGCACCCGTTCCATCGCCGTCCTGCATCCGCAAGGGCGCATCGAGGTCGAAGTGGCCGTCGAGGGCGCCGGCGAGGACGCGCGGGTGCAGCGCGCCTCGCTCGTGCGCACCGCCCGAAAGATCCTGCAGGGCGACCTGCACCTCCCGCCCTACGTATTCTCGAAAGTTCCTGAAGGAGACAAACCCATGAAGCGCCTGATCGCACCCGCCGTTGCCGCCGTGCTTGCCGCCACGGCAGCTCCGCTCGCCCTGGCTTTCCCGGACAAGCCGATCACGATCGTGGTCCCCACGGCGCCCGGCGGCGGCAACGACGCCATGGCACGCATCATCGGCCAGAAGCTCGGCCCGCTGCTGGGGCAGACCGTGATCGTCGACAACCGGGCCGGGGCGAACGGCGCGATCGCGAGCGAGTTCGCCGCCCGCGCCGCGCCGGACGGCCACACGCTCATGTTCGGCTACATCGCCACGCACGCGATGAACCCGGCGCTGCAGAAGCTTCGCTACGACCCGGTGGCCGACTTCGCGCCCGTGGGGCTGGTGGGCTACTCGCCCACGCTCCTGGTGGCCAACGCCAACGTGCAGGTGAAGGACGTCAAGGACCTGGTCGCGCAGCTGAAGGCCAAGCCCGACAAGTACACGTATGCGTCGGCCGGCAACGGCACGGCGCCCCATTTCGCGGCGGAGCTGTTCAAGCTGAACGCAGGGGTGGTGATGCTGGGCGCGCCGTACAAGGGATCCGCGCCGGCCGTCACCGACACGATCGGCGGCCAGACGCAGTTCATGTTCCCGAGCCTGTACACCGCCTTGCCGCACGTGAAGGCCGGCAAGCTGCGCGCCCTGGCGGTTGCGGGGCCCCAGCGCTCGCCGCTGTTGCCCGACGTGCCGACGCTGAAGGAGTCCGGCGTGGACGGCGTCGACGTGCGGCAGTGGTACGGCTTCTTTGCGCCCGCCAAGACCCCCAAGCCCATCGTGGAGCAGATCAACAAGGCGCTGAACCAGGTGCTCACCGACAAGGAGGTGATGAAGCGCCTCGCCGAGCACGGCGCCGACGTGGAGACGAGCACGCCGGAGCAGTTCGGCACGCTCGTGAAGAACGAACTCGCGAAGTGGAAGAGCGTGGTGCAGCGCGCCAAGCTCACCGTCGACTGAGCGCAACGGAGCACGGCAATGGCAATCTCGCTGGAGCAGCTGCAGGCCTGGATCGGGCGCACGGAGACGGTGGGCGACGTCGTCGGCGCAACGCCCGTCAAGGCCCTCGATGCAACCCTGGACCATCCGGCCCGCGAAGTCGGGCAGGGAACCGTGCTTCCGCCTCTGTGGCATTGGCTCTACTTCCTGCCGCTGCATCGCCAAAGCGAAATCGGGGCGGACGGACATGCGAAGCGCGGGGGATTCCTGCCGCCGGTGCCGCTGCCGCGGCGCATGTGGGCCGGCAGCCAGTTCGAATTCCGCGCGCCCCTGCGTGTGGGGGACGCGGTGGAGCGCACGTCGACGATCGCCGACGTGTCGCTGAAGGAAGGCCGCAGCGGCCCGCTCGTCTTCGTGAAGGTGCGGCACGACCTGCGCTGCAACGGCGCCGCGGAGCCGGCGATCGTGGAATTCCACGACATCGTCTACCGCGAGGCCAGGCGCTCCGGCGACGTCGAGCCGCCTCCCCAGCGTGCGGAAACCGCGGCCGGCTGGCGGCGCGAGGTCGTTCCCGATGACGTCCTGCTGTTCCGCTACTCGGCGCTCACCTTCAACGGGCACCGCATCCACTACGACCGCAAGTACGTCACCGGGGTCGAGGGCTACCCGGGACTGGTCGTGCACGGACCGCTGATCGCCACACTGCTGCTGGACCTGCTGCGGCGGCAGGCTCCGGAGGCGGAGGTCGCCAGCTTCCGCTTCAAGGCGGTGCGACCGACCTTCGACCTGCATCCGTTCCACGTGCAAGGCCAGCCCGCCGCCGACGGCAAGAGCGTTCGCCTGTGGGCCTCGGACCACGAGGGCTGGCTCACGATGGATGCGGTCGCCACATTGGGGGGAAGCTGACATGCAACCGCTGAAGGGCCTGACCGTCGTCACCCTCGAACATGCCATCGCCGCGCCCTTCGCCACCCGCCAGCTCGCGGACCTCGGCGCGCGCGTCATCAAGGTCGAACGCCCGGGCTCGGGCGACTTCGCCCGCGGCTACGACCAGCGGGTGCGGGGACTGGCGTCCCACTTCGTCTGGACCAACCGCTCCAAGGAAAGCTTCACGCTCGACGTCAAGCACCCCGAAGCCGCCAGGGTCCTGGAGCGCCTGGTCATGGAGAAAGCCGATGTCGTCGTGCAGAACCTGGCCCCCGGCGCCGCGGCGCGCCTCGGATTGGGTTACGAGCAGCTCTCGAGGCGCAAGCCCGGCCTCATCGTGTGCGACATCTCGGGCTACGGCGACGATCCTGCGAATCCCGGTCCGTACCGGGACAAGAAAGCCTACGACCTGCTGATCCAGAGCGAGGCCGGCTTCGTGTCGGTCACCGGCACGCCCGAAGAACCCTGCAAGGCGGGACCTTCCATCGCGGACATCGCCGCAGGCATGTACGCCTACAGCAACATCCTCGCGGCCCTGTTGCAGCGCGCGCAGACGGGCAAGGGCCAGCGGATCGACATCTCCATGCTGGAGTCCCTCGCCGAGTGGACCAGCTATCCGCTCTACTACGCGTTCGACGGCGCCGAGCCGCCGCCGCGCACCGGCGCCAGCCACGCGACGATCTACCCTTACGGTCCGTTCCCCGCCGGCGACGGCGGCGTGGTGATGCTGGGCCTGCAGAACGAGCGCGAATGGGTCGCGTTCTGCGACAAGGTCCTGCGGCAACCGGCCATGGCCACCGATGCGCGATTCACCGCCAACTACAAGCGCGTGGCCGAACGCGAGGCGCTGCGCGACATCATCATCGAGGCGTTTGCCTCCCTGACCGTTGCACAGGTGCTCGAGCGCCTGGAAGACGCGCAGATCGCGAACGCGCAGGTCAACACGATGCGGGACGTCTGGTCGCATCCCCAGCTGCAGGCGCGCGGCCGGTGGACGCAGGTGGGTTCGCCGAAGGGCAGCCTGCCGGCCATGCTGCCGCCCGGAAGCTGGGACGTGGGACCGCGCATGGACCCGGTCCCCGCACTGGGCGAACACACCGATGCCATCCTCTCCGAACTGGGGTATGGCGCCGCCGAGATCGCGGCGCTCCATGCCGCGCAGGCCGTCTGAAGGATCGATCCCATCCCAACGCCACAGAGAGACAACCCCATGGCCTCCACCATCATCGATTCGCGCATCTTCGGCGACATGTTCAGCGATGCGCGCATGCGCGACGTCTGGTCCGACGAGAACCGCACCGCCAAGTACCTCGACATCGAGCGCGCACTGGCCAAGGTGCAGGGCACGCTCGGCATCATCCCGAAGGAGGCCGCCGAGGAGATCGTGAAGAACTGCGAGCTGTCGCAGATCGACTGGGGCAAGCTCAAGGCCAAGACCGAGCAGATCGGCTATCCGATCATCGCCGTGGTGAACCAGATCAACGCCAACTGCCGCGATGGCCTCGGCGAGTTCTGCCACTGGGGCGCCACCACGCAGGACATCACCGACACCGCGACCGTCCTGCAGATGCGCGAAGGCCTCGCGCTCGTCGAGCAGGATCTCGACGAGATCGGCGACGCGCTGGCGGCGCTGGCGCGCAAATACCGCGACACCCCCGTGATCGGACGGTCCAACCTGCAGCAGGCCACCCCGATCACGTTCGGCTACAAGATGGCCGCGATCCTGGCCGGCGTCGACCGCCACCGCGAGCGGCTGCAACAGCTGAAGCCGCGGGTGCTCATGGGCGAATTCGGCGGGGCATCGGGAACGCTCTCGTCGCTCGAAAAGGGCGCGATGGAGACGCAGGCGGCCCTGATGAAGGAGCTGGGGCTCGCGCAACCCCTGATTTCATGGCATACGGTGCGCGACACCATCGCCGAAGTCGGTGCCTTCCTGGGACTCGTGGGCGGCTCGCTGGGCAAGATCGCCATGGATGTGAAGCTGATGATGCAGACCGAAGTGGCGGAAGTGTTCGAGCCCTACGCGCCCGGACGCGGCTCGTCCTCCACGATGCCGCAGAAGCGCAACCCGATCTCCTGCCTGTACATCCACGCCAACGTATCGGTCGCGCGCCAGCATGCCGCGGCCTTGATGGACGCGATGGTGGCGGACCACGAGCGGTCGACGGGCCCGTGGGAGATCGAATGGGTGGTGCTGCCGGAGATCTTCTGCCTCCTGTCGGGCGCGCTGAAGCAGGCCAAGTTCGTCCTCCGGGGGCTGGAAGTGGACGCGAGTCGCATGCGCAGGAACATCGAAATGACGAACGGCCTCGTCATGTCGGAGGCCGTCATGATGGGCCTGGGTCCCTACCTCGGGCGCGAGTACGCGCACGACCTGGTGTACGACCTCTGCCGGGAGTCCATCCGGGAGGACCGTCCGCTCATCGACATCCTGGCCGTACACCCGGAGATCGCCAGGCATGTCACGCGCGCGCAGCTCGAGACCTTCTGCGACCCCGGCAAGAACCTCGGGCAGGCCGGCGTGATGGTGGATCGCGTGCTGGCCCGTCGCGGCTGAGGGATGCGTTGCACACCGGCCAGAGGGCTGCCCCGGGTCGAATGCAGCCGTCAGTCCAGGCTCCTGGCGCACCGAGGCAGAATGAACCATGGACAACACTGCCGATCCGCTTCTCGCCAACTACCGGTTCCTGGCCCGCTACAACCGCTGGTTCAACGAGCGCGTGTACGAAGCGTGCGGGCAGCTTCCGGAGACCGAGCGCCGTCGCGATCGCGGCGCCTTCTTCCGGTCGATCCATGGCTCGTTGAACCACATTCTCTGGGCCGATCGCCTGTGGTTGCGGCGCTTCGCATCGCAAGGCTGGGAGTTTCCTGCGCTGGCGGGCGAGCTGCTGCAACTGCCTGACGGCGCGGTCCACGAGACCGTGATCCACGAAGACTGGCTGCAACTGCGGGCAGCACGCACCGCACTCGACCTGGCCGTCGAGAAGTGGGTCGTCGAAATGCCACCCGGATTCCTGCTCCACACGATGAGATACGCGAACACGAAGGGGGTGCAGCGCGAGCATCCCGCGTGGCAGGCGATGACGCACCTCTTCAACCACCAGACGCACCATCGCGGGCAAGTCACCACGCTCCTGTCGCAAGCCGGCGTCGACGTGGGGGTGACCGACATCATCGCGCTCGCCTGAGTCGGCGATCGCGGCGATGCCAGCCTCCGTCACACCACCGCAGGGAACTTCGCCAGGTCCCGCTGCACGACGGCTTCGGTGCGGAGCGCCAGCGCCGCCAGCGTCAACGTCGGGTTCGCCGTGCCGACCGTCGGGAACACCGAACTGCCGACGATGAACAGGTTCGAGACGTCATGGGCGCGGCCATCGCCGTCCACGACCGACGTCGCCCCGTCGCGGCCCATCTTGGTGGTGCCCATGACGTGCCCGGCGCCGAACGCGATGTCGGAGTGGTTGCGCGACGTCGCCTGCAACTGTTCGAAGAGCCTTTCGTGCACCACCTTCGCATCGGCCATGCCGGCGCGCGCGTACGGCCCGACCGAGAACGAGATGCGCGGGCGCGGAATCCCGATCGCATCCCTGTGGTCGAAGTCGGGCACGATCCGGTTGTCCGGGTTCGGCAACTGCTCCGTCAGCGACGCGAACCGGATTTCCTTGGACACGTGATCGCGCCACCGCTGCGCGAGCGCATCGCCGCCCTCCAGAAGCTGGACGAACGGGCCCTGCGTGAACTCGAAGGTGGGATCGCCGATGGGGAAGCGCCAGCCGTCATTTCCCACTTCGACGCGGAACGCCGACCTCGCGTTGCGCGTGGCGGCCTGCCGGGTGGATTCGATGCCCGACGTCGACAGCGGACCGCGCTGCGGAAACACCGGTTCGCGCGAGAGCGCCCACGACAACTGGATCGGATGGTCCATCAGGTTGCGGCCGACCAGGCGCGACGAATTCGCGATGCCCCGCCCGCCGCCCGCCATCAGCAGGATCTTCGGCGTCTCGATCGCGTTCGCGGCCAGCACCACCGCGCGCGCGAGCACGGTGTCCTCCGTGCGATCCGGCCGGCGGAACACGACACCGGCCGCCGTGCCGTTCGCATTGAGCAGGACGTCGAAGACGACCGCGTTCGGGATGACCGTGGCGCGTGCGTCCGTCGCCTGCTTCAGGTGCACGAGCGCGTCGTACTTCGCGCCGATCGGGCAGATCGGGATGCAGTTGGAGTTGCCGACGCACCGGGGCCGGTCGTTGAACGTCTCGGTATTGCGCGCCTGCGGCGTCGAGAGCACGGCGAAGCCGGCACGGCGTGCGGCGGCGGCCACGACCGAATCGAGGAAGGAGGTCGGCACCGGGGGCATCGGGAAGCCCGCCGAGCGCGGCGAGCCTTGATCGTTGCCGCCGTCGCCCGCCACGCCCATTTCACGCTCGGCGCGCACGTACCACGGCTCCAGGTCGGTGTAGCTGATCGGCCAGTCGGCGCCGACGCCGAACAGCGTGCGCATCTGGAAGTCGGACGGCAGCAGGCGCGGACACGAGCCGAGCCAATGCCACGTCGTGCCCCCCACGATGCGCTCGTAGGTCGAGCCGAACGGCTCCGGCCCTTCCTGGATGAAGTAGCCGGTGCCGGGAACGCCGATCTCCAGCACGGAGGGACGCGGCGCGTGCGCGGCGTTCGGGTAGGGCGACTCGGGCACCTTCGCCGGTGCGGCGCGGAACACCCCCACGGCCGCTTCGCGGTCGATGGACGGCCCGGCTTCGAGAATGACCACGCGCACGCCGGCGCGCGCGAGCTTCGCTCCCACGAGCGCTCCGGCCACGCCGGAGCCGACGATGACGATATCGGTGCGGATCATGGTCTGCGGCTCCATTCCCCGAAGCCGATCTTCACGGTCGGAGGCTTCGTCCTGTTGGGTTCCAGGGTGAGCCATGCCAGCGCTTCGATGTAGTCGGCCGTCCTGCCGTTGACCAGCCCGGAGTACCAGAACGTCAGGATCTGTTGCGTCGTCAGTGCGTTCTGCGGATCGTTCAGCGCACCGGAGCGGAGCACGTCGTTGAAGGTGCGCGGCCTGTTCGGCTGCCGCACGGTGGCGTTCACGAGTTTCAGCAGGGCCGCCGCGTCCAGCGCGGCCTGGTACTGCGCGCCCACCTGGTCGCGCAGCGAGAACGCGTTGTCGGTCAGGATGTCCGACAACTCCATGAACTCGTCCAGCGTAACCGGCCCGGATTGGCCCAGCACGATCGTCGGCGCAACCAGCAGCACGGCACTGCCGGCGACCCCGATGAGCACCTGACGTCTGGTGATCATTTCGGATCCTCTCAACGCGTCTTCGCCAGGGACTCCTGGCCGTTTTCGATCCGCAAATATAGGTCGCGCGGAGTGGATGGGATAAAGAGCCGGTGGCTTCATGGGTATAAGCTCCCGAGCCAGGCGCCGGTGGCGCCGATCGACAGACAGGTGGCTTCGACATGGTCCAGGAGAACTTCGACGCGATCGTGATCGGCGCGGGCCAGGCCGGCCCGTCGCTCGCGGCCCGTTGCGGCGAGGCCGGCCTGCGAGTGGCGTTCATCGAGCGGCACCTCCTGGGCGGCACGTGCGTCAACACCGGCTGCTTTCCCACCAAGACCCTGGTGGCCAGCGCCCGCGCGGTGCACCTCGCGCGGCGCGGCGAGGAGTTCGGCTTCGAAACCGGCCCCGTGCGCGTGGACATGCGGCGCGTGAAGGCGCGCATGGACGGCGTCGTCGCGGCCGCCCGCTCCGGCCTGGAAGACTGGGTGCGGGGCATGAAGGGCGTGGAGTGGATCACCGGCCACGCCTGCTTCACGGCCCCGCGCACGGTGCGCGTCGGCGAGCGCGAGCTGAAGGCGGACAGGATCTTCATCAACGTGGGCGCGCGCGCGGCACGGCCGCCGCTGAATGGAATCGACAACGTGTCCACGCTGGACAACGCGTCGGTGCTGCAACTGCAGGAGGTGCCGCGGCACCTCGTCATCGTGGGCGGCAGCTACATCGGCCTGGAGTTCGCGCAGTTGATGCGACGCTTCGGTGCCGAAGTGAGCGTCGTCGAACGATCGCCGCGACTGCTGCCGCGCGAGGACACCGATGTCGCCGCCGAAGTGCAGGCGATCCTGGAGCGCGAAGGCGTGCGCTTCCACCTCGGCGCCGAATGCATCGCGTTCGCGCCGGGAGAAGCCGCGGTCCGCGTGCGCGCGCATTGCGGGCCGCAGGACGTGTGGCTGGAAGGCAGCCACGTGCTGCTCGCGATGGGCCGCACGCCCAACACCGGCGACCTCGGGCTCGAAGCGGCCGGCATCCGCGCCGACGCGCGCGGCTTCATCGAAGTCGACGACCAGTGCCGCACCAGCGCCGAGGGCGTGTGGGCCGTCGGCGAATGCAATGGCCGCGGCGCCTTCACGCACACGGCGTGGGACGACCACGAGATCGTCGCCGCCAACGTGCTGCGTGGCGAGACGCGCAGCCTGCGCGACCGGGTTCCCTGCTACGCCCTCTTCATCGACCCGCCCCTCGGCCGCGCCGGCATGAACGAAGAGCAAGTGCGGGCCACGGGCCGCCCGGCACTCGTGGGCAAGCGGGCCATGCGGCGCGTGGGAAGGGCCAAGGAATCGGGCGAGACGCAGGGTTTCATGAAGGTGCTGGTGGACGCGCAGACGCGGCGCATCCTCGGCGCCTCGCTCCTGGGCCTGGCCGGCGATGAAGTGGTGCACGTGCTGCTCGACGCGATCGTCCACGGCACCACGGCGACCGCGCTGGCCAGGACGATGCACATCCACCCGACGGTGGCGGAGTTGATCCCGACGCTCCTGCAGGAGCTGCAGCCGCTCGAAGAAGGCGCTTGAGCTGGCGCGCGGCCTCAGCGCTCGAGAGGCACGGTTTCCGTCAGCCAGGCCGCGGCTTCTTCGGGATCGTCGAACTCGCGGGCGGGCACGTTGCGATGCCTGGCCACCTCGAGCACGATGCCGTGGGACTTGCCGGCGGGAATGAGCACGGCGAGCCGCTCCAGCGCGGGCATTTCGCCGTACAGGGTCGACAGGACGTCGAGGCCGTCGGCCCGGGCGAAGACCGGAGCGAAGGTCATCATGTCGAGGAGGACACGGCGCGAGGAAGTCCGTCGCAGCAGTTCGGCGCAGAACGCCGCGCCTGCGCAAGTCTCGTGGACTCCAGCGGGGCCGGCCACCAGGAAGCGCAGGTAACCGGGTCCAGGTTCGGTGCTGATCGTGAACATCGCCCCCTCCTTGGATTCGATGATCGTAGCGAGAAGGCAGTGTCAGTGAAAAGGCCCCGTCAGCCCGCCTAAAGAGCGCCTTGGTTTCCTGCGTTCGATCGACACGGCCCCGAACCTGACGGCGGCATTGGAGAGTCCTAGGGTTTACCCTAGACTTCGCCTCCCCTGGGGGCACCCCCGGGGATCCTCCCTCCACTCCCTAGCTGTACCCATGTCCCGCTCCTGCTTCCGGACGCTGCCGCTCGCCGCGTGCGCCTCGCTCGTCTTCGCTTCTTCCGCCTTCGCCCAGGCCCCGGCCGACACGCTGGCGCGCATCAAGGAAACCGGTGCGATCACGCTGGGGGTGCGGGAGGCCGCGCGGCCGTTCTCGTACGTGAACGAGCAGAAGCAGCCGGTGGGCTACTCGGTCGACCTGTGCCTCGCCGCGGTCGACGAGATCAAGCGCACGCTCAAGCTGCCCGAGGTGAAGGTGAGCTACAAGGTGGTCGCCGGTCCCGAGCGCATCCCCAAGCTCGAAAGCGGCGAGATCGACCTCGAGTGCGGATCGACCACCAACACCAAGGCCCGCCAGGAGAAGGTGGCCTTCAGCTACACGATCTTCGTGGCCGGCATCCGCGTGCTCGTGCCCAAGGGCACGAAGGTCGACACCGTGAAGGACCTGGGCGGCCTGCCGGTGGCCCTGAGCAAGGGCACCACGTCCGAGAAGCTCTTCACGCAGCTCAATGCCAGCGAGGTGAAGATGCAGCTGACGACTTTCGCGAGCAACGGCGAGGCCTACAAGGCCCTGAAGGAAGGCAAGGTGCGCGCCTTCCCGCAGGACGATTCGCTGCTCCTGGGCATGGCTTCGCACGACAACGCGCTGGACCGGCTGGACCTGAGCAGCGCGCAGCTGTCGGTGGAACCGTACGCCATCATGATGCGCAAGGGCGACACCGCCCTGGGCGCCGCGGTGGACCGCGCGCTGTCGCGGCTCTACGCCAGCCGCGACATCGACGCGATGTACCGCAAGTGGTTCACCACCGACCGCATGAACATCCAGATGAACCGCCTCACGCGGGACAGCTTCACCCGCCCGAACAAGGAGTCGGGTGTGGCGATGCTTCTGGGCTATTCGCTCTGAAGCGCGCTCGCGGGGCGAGGGGCGTCACTCGCTTTTCAGGTGATACCCGCGCCCCCCGTAATCGAACGCGACCAGTTCGTTGATCTTCACCGTCCTGTCGGCAGGCGCCGCGTAGTAGGCGCGGATCTCCGCGATCTTTCCCGTCTCGGGGTCGAAGCGGTACCACTCGTCCCCACGGAGCGCCGTGCCGCTCTTGTTCTTCCAGTGGGTCCATTCGATCACGGCTTCGGGGCTGTCGTGGCTCACCAGGATCTTCTCGATGGTCCACTGCGAGCCGAGCTCCTCGACGCACCAGATCCACTTCTTCGCGATCGTGTCCGCGCCGCGCCACGGGATCTCCGGCAGGCCGGACGGGAAGTAGTGCACCGCGTCGGGCGTGAAGCAGTCGATGAGCGCCTGGTAGTCGGCGTCGTTGCAGGCCTGGAAATAGCGGCGGATCAGCGCCGCGTGGTCGGCGGGAGTGAACTTCGCCATCTCAGCTCCCGTGCATGGTGGTGGCGGGGCCTTTCGGCGCGATCGCGGGACTTCCCGCTGCCAGCCACGCCTGGTACTCGGCGCGCGTCTGCTCGCTTGGCGGATAGACACCCCACAGCGCTTCGCCGGCCTGCACGCGCATCGCCAGGTAGGCCTCGATGCCGTCGCGCTTCTCGCACAGGTCCGCCATTTCTTCGGCCCACTGCGCCGGGATGATGGTGATGTTGTCGCCGTCGCCGTGCACCACGTCGCCCGGATAGACCGCGATGCCCGCGCAGCCGATCGGCACGTTCAGGTCCGCCACGTGGTGGTAGGACAGGCGCGTGGTGTTGGTGACGCCGGTGCACCAGACCGGAAAGTCCATGCTGGCGAGCTCGACTCCGTCGCGGAAGCTGCCGTCGGTGACCACGCCGCGGGCGCCGCGCATCATCATTCGCGTGATCAGCATGTTGCCCATCGAGGCGGCGCGGCCGTCGCGGTTGCTGTCGATCACCAGCACGTCGCCGGGCTGCAGCTGCTCCACGCCCACCCATTGCAGGTGGTCGTGGTGCGGCTTCGTGACGAGGTTGCCGTAGGTGTCGATGTCCTCGCGCGCCGGGATGAAGCGCATGGTGTAGGCGCGGCCGGCGAAGGGCTTCACCTTCCTGTTCAGCGGCGTGATCCCATGCAGCACCGGCTGGCGGATGCCCTTGATGTACAGCTGCGTCGTGAGCGAGCCCGCGGTGCAGCGCGCCAGGCGCGCCAGCACTTCGTCGGACACGTGCGGCTGCGCCGGCCGCTTCGGGATGTCGCTGGCCGGCAGCGGCGCCGGCTCGTTGAAGAATTGCGTCATGCGCGGCTCCTTCACGGACGCTTGCCGAACTCGGCCTTCTCGGCGCGCCAGGCGATCGCCTGCTCCGACAGCGAGAAGCCCAGGCCCGGGCGGTCCGGCACGTGCATGCGGCCGTTCTTCAGCTGCAGCTGCTCGTTGAACATCGGGCCCAGCCACTCGAAGTGCTCCAGCCACGGCTCGATGCCGTAGGCCGCGGCCAGGTGCAGGTGGATCTCCATCGCGAAGTGCGGTGCCAGCTTGCGGTGCTTGAACTCGCCCAGCGCCATGATCTTCAGGAAGGGCGTGATGCCGCCCACGCGCGGCGCGTCGGGCTGGATGAAGTCGGTGCCGGCCATGATCAGCTGCGCGTGCTCGTCGAAGCTGGTGAGCATCTCGCCGGTGGCGATGGCGGTGTCGAAGCGCTCGGCCAGCAGGCCGTGGCCCTCGAAGTCGTGCGCGTCCAGCGGCTCCTCGATCCAGGTGAGGTCGAAGTCCTCGAACTGGCGGCAGGCGCGCGTGGCCTTCTGGCGGTCCCACTGCTGGTTGGCGTCCACCATCAGCGGGAAGCCTTCGCCGAGCAGCTTGCGCACCTCGCCCACGCGCTTGACGTCGATCGCCAGGTCGGGCTGGCCCACCTTGATCTTGATGCCGCCGATGCCGCTCTCGCGTGAGGTCGCCACGTTCTTCAGCACCTGCGGCAGCTCGGTGTGCAGGTAGCCGCCGGAGGTGTTGTAGCACTGCACCGAGTCGCGCTGCGCGCCGAGCAGCTTGGCCAGCGGCAGCTTCGCGCGCTTGGCCTTCAGGTCCCACAGCGCGATGTCGAAGGGCGCGATCGCCTGCGTGGTGAGACCCGCGCGGCCCATGGACGCGCCGGCCCAGGTCAGCTTGGTGAAGATCTTCTGGATGTCGTTGGGATCCTCGCCGATGAGGTTGGGCGCGAGTTCCTTGGCGTGCGCGTACATGCCGGGACCGCCGGCGCGCTTGGAGTAGCCGAAGCCGATGCCTTCATGGCCGTCGCGGGTGCGGATCTCCGCGAAGATGAAGGCGATCTCGGTCAGCGGCTTCTGCACGCCGGTGAGCACCTTGGCGTCGCTCACCGGGGTGGCGAGCGGCAGGTAGACCAGCGACAGCTGCACCCACTCGATGCGGTCGGCGCTGTCGGCCGCGGTGCGCGTATCGGACGCGACCTTGGCGTAGGAAACGATGTTGGATTCGACGGCCATTTCAGGCGCTCCTTGTTTATTCGGGTTTGAGGCCGGAGGTCTGGATGACCTTGGTCCAGCGGTTGATTTCTTCCTGCACGAACTTCGTGAAGTCGGCGGAGCGGGATGCCACCACCACGAAGCCGTTGGCCTCGAGCTTCTGGCGCGCGGCGGGTTCGTTGAAGCCCTTGACCATCGCGGCCTCGAGCTTGTCGACGATCTCCCTGGGCGTGCCCTTGGGGGCGGACAGGCCGGTCCAGGACACGGCGGAGAAGTCGGGGTAGCCGGATTCGGCGATCGTCGGCACGTCGGGGTAGAGCGGGTTGCGCTTGGCGCTGGTGACGGCCAGCGCGCGCAGCTTGCCCGCCTTCACGTGCGGCAGCACGGCGTCCTGGTTGGTGAACATCAGGGGGATCTGCCCGGCCAGCACGTCGGTGAGCGCCGGGGCGCCGCCCTTGTAGGCGATGCCGACCATGTGCAGCCCGGCCACCTGCTTCAGGTATTCGGTGGTGAGGTGGCCCGAGGAGGCCGTGACCTGGCCGTAGTCGACCTTGCCGGGATGCGACTTGGCGTAGGCGACGAACTCCTTGAAGTTCCTGGCCGGGAAGGCGGGATTCACCACCAGCACGTTCGGGCCGGCGGCCAACTGCGAGATGTGCACGAAGTCGCGCATCGAGTCGTAGTTCGGCTTGGGCGAGGAGAAGCCGTGGATCACGGCGTTGCTCCCGATCCCCGACAAGAGCAGCGTGTAGCCGTCGGGCGTGGACTTGGCCGCCAGCTCGGTGCCGATGGCGCCGCCGGCGCCGGCCTTGTTCTCCACCACGAAGGGCTGCTTGAGCTGCTTCGACAGCTCCTCCGCGATGGCGCGGCCCATGATGTCGCTGGTGCCGCCCGCGGGGAAGGGCACGATGATCTTCACGGGGCGGTTCGGGTAGTCCGACTGCGCGACGGCGGCCATGGGGCCGGCGAGCAGGCCCAGGGCGAGGGCGGCAATCAATTGGCGTTTCTGCACGGGTTGTCTCCTGGATGAAAGCGCTTTCATGATAGCGTGAAAGCGCTTTCACAAAACAATACACCTGCGCGACAATAGGGAAATCATGAAATCGAGAGCTACCGTCCGCATGTCCGATGTCGCCGAGGCCGCCGGCGTGGCGCTGGCCACCGTCTCGCGCGCGCTCAACGAACCGGACAAGGTGGCGCCGGAGACGCGGGCGCAGGTCGAGGCAGCGGTGCGCAAGCTGGGTTACGTGCCCGATCGCACGGCCAGCGCCCTGGCGTCCTCGCGCTCGCGGATGGTCGGGGCGATCGTGCCGACGCTCGCCAACGTGTGGTTCGCCGAGACCATGGAAGGACTGGCCGCCGAACTCGGGCGCGCCGGCTACCAGCTGATGCTGGCGCAATCCAGCTACGTGCCGCGGGCCGAAGCCGGCCTGATCGACGCCTTCCTCGGACGCCGCGTCGACGCGCTGGTGCTCACCGGCTCGCTGCGCGACGCGGCCGCGCGCGCGCGGCTCAAGCGCATGGGGCTGCCGGTCGTCGAGACCTGGGACCTGCCGGCCAAGCCCGTGGACATGGCGGTCGGCTTTTCCAACGAGCAGGTGGGTGCGGAGGTCGCGCGGCGGCTGCTGCAGGCCGGCAAGCGCAGGATCGCCTTCCTCGGCGCCGACGAACAGCGCTCGCAGATGCGCCGGGAAGGACTCGAACGCGAACTGCAGGCGGCGGGATCGTCACTGGCCGCCGCGGAATACGTGGCGCCGCCGTCGTCGATCGCGCTCGGCCGCGAGCTGATGGCCCGGCTCGCCGCAAAGCATCCCGACGTCGATGCCGTCTTCTGCGGCAACGACTTCATCGCCATCGGCGCGATGATGTGGGCGCGGGCGCAGGGCTGGGACATCCCCGGCCGGCTCGCCGTCGTCGGCTTCTCCGACCTGCCGATCGCCGAGGCGACCTGGCCCGCGCTCACGACGGTGAAGGTGCGCGGGGGCGACATGGGCCGCCGCGCCGGCGAGATGCTCCTCGCGCGACTGCGTGGCGAGGCGCCGCCGCACAAGGTGCTGGACATCGGATTCGAATTCGTGGAGCGCTCGACGCTTTGACGCCGCCGCGCTTCACACGCACACCCGAAAGGAGCGACCATGGCACAAGCCCGCAAGGCGAGCGAAGGTCTCGCCGGATTCGCGCCCAAGCTGACGGAGCAGACGCTCTTCGGCGACATCTGGCACCGCGTGCGAGGCCGCTTTGTGCCGCGTCAAGTAGGGTGGGCAAGCTTCGCTTGCCCACCATGCGGCGTGCGATGGAACGGTGGGCAAGCGAAGCTTGTCCACCCTACGAGGCTACGAAGGACCGGCGGCCTTCGGCGCGATCGGCAGCGCGCCGGAGCTGTTCGACAAGCAACAGTGAGTTCGACGCTCTAGCCGCAGCAGCCGCCAGATCGCACCGGCCGCGGCGCGTCCTGGCCCAGGTCCTTCAGGATCGTGCACTTCGCCGCCGGCCCGCCGACGCACTCGTCGTTGCAGGCGCTGACGAAAGCGGCGAGGCTGCGTTCCAGCTCGCGCAGTTCGGCCAGCTTCGCCCGCACGGCATCGAGCTGCACCTGCGCGATGTCGCGCGCCTCCACGCAATCCTTGTCGTGGCGCGAGGACAGCGACACCAGCGCGCGCGTGTCCTCGATGGAAAATCCGAAATCCCGGCAGCGCCGGATCAGCGTGAGCAGGTCCTGCGCGTCGGGCGGGTACACGCGGTGACCGCTGGGCCGGCGCAGGGCGGGCGGCAGCAGTCCCACCTCCTCGTAGTAACGGATCGCGGAGACGTTCAGGCCGGTGCGCTGCGCCAGCGCGCCGATCGTCCACTGGCCGGAAGGTTCGACGTTTTTCAATCAGGGGCCTCTTGCATCTCAAGCCACTTGAGGTTCTAGAGTCAGTGTACGGGAATGGACCCGCACTTCACTGGAGATCGTCGACATGAAAAAACCGGTACTGGCCACCCTGGGTGTGGCGGGCGCCTGCGCCGCCTGCTGCGCATTTCCCCTGGCCATGCCATTGCTCGGAGGGCTGTCCGTCGCGGGGCTTTCGTCCATCGCGTGGGATCAGTTCGGTGTTTCCGGCGCGATGCTCGCGGCGGGCTCGGGCCTCGCGGCCGCGGGACTCCTGGCCATCGGACTCCGCGCCCGACGCCGCCGCGCTGCCGCTTGCGGGACTGCTGCGTCCGGGCCTTCGTGCAGTGTCGGCACCGCACCCGGCGGCTGCGGCTGCGCGCCTACTCGCGCGGGCTCAACGCATCCCTGAGCTGCGGGAACACCTTGCCGACCTTCGCCGTCACGTAATCGCCGTAAGTCCCCTGGAAGGACTGCAGGTTGGCACCGTCCCAGCGCCGCCCGCTGTCGTCCTGCCCGGGGCCCGCGCCCGGCACGGGCTGGATCACGGTGTCGAAATCGGGATCGAAGAACAAGGGGATCGAGAGCCGGTCGCGGCCGCTGGTGTTGATCGCCACGCGGTGCGGCACCGAGCGGTAGCGGCCGCCGGTCATGCGATCGAGCATGTCGCCGATGTTGCAGACGAAGGTGCCCGGCACGGGCGGCGCATCGACCCAGCCGGCATCGGTCTTCACCTGCAGGCCGCCGACGTCGTCCTGCCACAGCATGGTGAGCAGGCCGTAGTCGGTGTGCTCGCCGACGCCCCATTGCGCCGCCACGTCCTGCGGTGCGGGCCGCGTCGGGTAGTTGAACAGGCGCAGCAGCAGCAGCGGATCGGCCGTGCCGTGCTCGGCGAAGTAGTGCTCCGGCAGCCCGAGGCCCAGCGCGCAGCCGCGCATCAAGGCCTGCCCGAGCGCGGACAGCGCATCCATGTAGGCCAGCACGGTCTCGCGGAAGCCCGGTAGGGTGGGCAAGCTCGCTTGCCCACCGTTTCCCCGGGGCAAATCGGGCCAGAGATTGGGCCCGTGCAGGATCGTGCCGGCGCGCACGCGCGGATGGTCCGCGCCCAGTTCGCTGCCCAGGTACAGGCCTTCCTTCCAGTCGGGCCGGCCGGAAGTGAGTTCGCCGCCCGCCGGGAAGTAGCCGCGCCAGGCCAGCCCTCCGGCCGACATCGGGATGCGCATCTTGTGCGCTTCGTCCTGCGCGAAGAAGGCGCGCGCCAGCGCGACCAGGCGCTCGACGAGGGCAGGGTCCACGCCGTGGCCGGCGGCATAGAAGAAGCCCCACTCGCGCGCGGCCGCGTCGATGCCGCGGGCCGCCGCCAGCTTCCGCGCCTGCGGAGCCGCAGGGTCGACGAGTGCGGCGACGTCGACGAGGGGAGGCTGTGCCATGGCGTGTGTGCCCTTCACTGCTTCAACACTTCGTACGTTCCGCGGCGCACCCCCTCCAGGTTCACGCCTTCGACACGCACCAGCCGCGTGGGGCCGGAGCGGCTGGGCGCGTGCACCTCGCCTTCGTTGTACACGTGGACGTCGCCGGGCCGCATGGCGTAGGTGTGCGACTTGCGCACCTTGCCGCGCACGCCGGGGGCGGGCGGTTCCACCACGTCGAATTCGGTCATCACCGTCTCGCCTTCGGCTTGGCCGTAGATCGCCCACGACGGCCCGTGGTCGTGCGGACCGCCGTCGCGCGCGTCGTGGTACTCGTGGGCGAGCAGGCAGAAGCCGAGCTCCGGGTCCTGGTAGATGACCTTGCGCTCCGGCACCTGGCCGGCGAACTGCTCGCGCACGAACGCGGGGTCGCGCAGCGCCTGCGCGAGCAGGGCAGCCACCTTCTCGCGGCCGGCGGGCGTGTTGTCGGAGGCGAGGATCCGGCGGGATTCGCCGGCGAGGAAGTCGAGGGTGATGTGCATGCAGTGGGGCTCCAGCAGGACGATGGATAAAGCCTTCTTGCTTCGAGGTCAAGCGAGGCCATGGCAGGATAGGACTTCAAGTCGACTTGAAGTCAAGGGATGAGCGGCCATGGACATCGCGGAAGTCGCCAGGCGTTCCGGGGTGGCAGCGTCCACGCTGCGCTTCTACGAGGAGAAGGGCCTGATCGCCTCGGTCGGCCGGGAGGGCCTGCGCCGCCGCTTCGCCCCGGACGTGCTGGACCAGCTGGCGCTGATCGCCCTGGGGCAGGCCTCCGGCTTCTCGCTCGACGAGATCCGCGGGCTGTTCTCGCCTGCGGGAAAGCCGGACATCGACCGGCAGATGCTGCGGGAGAAGGCTGATGCGATCGACGCGACGATTCGGCGGTTGCAGGCGATGAGGGAGGGATTGCGGCATGCGGCGGAGTGTCCGGCGAAGAGCCATGCGGAATGTCCGACGTTTCAGAGGTTGCTGAAGGCGGCGGCGGCGGGGGTGCTGCAAAGGCGAGGGGGGCGGTGGAAGTACTACGTTGGTTCCTGAATTGCGCACCGCATTCTCGGCAGAAGCAGGTATACGCGCGCGGCGGCCCGGAAGTCTCGTCGGCTGGCGGTGACGCTAGGAGCCCCAGCGCCGCGGGCAGCGCGCCGGCAACGCCATGCGCCAGCACGCCAAATGGCCGCTTGTAGATATCCGTTTCCCACGCTTACCATCGCCCCCAAGGTCTGTGAAATCAAGGGCTTAGGGGAGCAGAGGGTGAATCGATCAGACGTTCGAGAGGGTGTTATCCGGACGTGTTATCCGCCACGAGGCAGTACCGCGTGCGTGCTGGATGACGTCGGACGTGTGGCAAGCGTAGTTATTAAGCGTCCGGCGAGGAACTTGTCGGCACGACAAGGACTTGAGGCGCCTGAGAGGGAAGTGTTATCCGGCGGATGCGGGATAACACGTCACGGTGTGAGGTCTACATTGCGTTAGACCGATGGAAGACGACGATTTTCCTTTCCAGGCCAAGTTCGAAGCCGAGATGCGCCGTGCCCGCGAGCAGCTGGGCCTCTCCGTCGGTGATATCTACGAGGACTGCGCGTATCACCCAGTGCTCTGCGTCTCGGTGGACTACGAGCAGGATGACATATCGGGCATTTCGCTGATCGACGGAACACACCCTCGGTCGTGCAGCCTTCGCCATTGTGGCGTACGGAAGCTGACTGTTGAAGAGGCGTGGGAAATCCGAAGGAAAGGACCGGCTGATCCTGAGGTACGCGAGCGCATTGCGCCAGAACGGAGGTGGTGGCGTGGTTAGCAAGACAAGACCGGGCGCACGGTCTAACAGAACGGTCGACTCGGACACGTTGCGGCAAGGCGCCGCGAGGCGCCGGTGTTTATCCTGCACCTCGCGGCGCCTTGCCGCAACGTGCCGGTCACCTTTACGTTAAAGCTCACGGAGAAGCGCCCATGAAGATCACAGTAGATCCGCAGCATTTCGAGGCTCTCGAGTTGCGAGTTCTCGAGGAAGTCGTCGAATCTGTGATCGACGTTTTGGAGAAGGCGGGCGTCAGAGACGCCGCTTTGGCCGAAGCAGCCGCGAGCATTTCTTTCTCTGTCGCAGCGATCATCGATGGCAGCCGCGTGATGGAACTCGACGGCGAACCTGTGCTCCCGTTTCTGACCTTTGCTCGCGGGCCGGACGAGTCCGAGCTAGTCGCATCCAGAGGGGGCTCCGGTATGCACGAGTATGTGCACGGGATCGTGGAAGACATGCTCGGGCAGAACGGCCTACAAGCCACGATTGTCGATCGGGGAAGGGGTGAGGTACCCCCGAAATCGCTCGGAAGCGGGTGCTTCTGACCTTTTTGCACAGCCTCGTTAGACCGCACGGCGACGTCCGGGGGGAACATGAAGAGAGCCAGTAAGCCGAGAGGAGGCACATGAGCACTTCGGAAGCGTCGAAAAGCCAAATCATTGAGGCCATCACAGCCCCCCTCGGGTTCTTCGTACTCGCCCTTCTTATCGTCGAGGCATTTCTCGCCACCGTTCTCATTGGCGCCGAATTGCAGAACACAGACCGTGTGTTCGGGATGTACTTGGGCGTTGGCCTGTTCATTCTTGTGGTCGTCGTCGTCGGTCTTTTTGTCTGGTTTAAGCCAGAGAATCTGACGTTCGACAAGGAGGCACACCTACGCGACAGGAATCGACCACCTTTTGGAACTGCCGCAGCAACTCGTTTGTCTCCTCAAGCGCTAGTGCCTGTCGAACCTGGAGGAAGCAATTGAAGGCGTATCTCATAACCTACGATCTGAAAGTACCCGGCAGGGACTATGCGACCCTCTACACGGCTATTAAGAGCTACGGAAACTGGTGGCACTTCCTTGAATCGAACTGGATCATCGTCACAAACGAGACCAGCACGCAAGTGTGGAATCGGCTGGCGGGAACGATCGACAGGAGCGACTTTCTCCTCATCATCGAAGTGCGCAGGGATAGCTACGGTTGGCTTCCTCCAGAGGCATGGAAATGGATTACGACATACGTCCCCGCATGAAAGGCTCGGCTAGGCGGTCTAACAGGTCGGTCGACTCGGACATGTTTCGGAAAGGGGCCGCACAGTGTCGTTGGAAATCGTGCACTGTGCGGCCCCCTGCCGCATCGTACCAGTCACCCTCACGTTCGACCGCAGTGAGGTCCTCGTGGGCCGTCGGAGTACCACCATTGGGAGGGGTAGGCGATGGGAATGATTCAATGCAGGGAATGCGGGGCCGCAATCAGTGATACAGCCAGAGCCTGCCCGAAGTGTGGAGGTAAGCTTCCCCGCACGAAATGGTGGCTGTGGATTCCGCTCGGGCTAGTTGGTGCATTCCTCCTATACGGACTTTCAGTTCCGGAACACGTCAGTCGCGCGAATGAGCTGCGGAGGACGTGCGAAAAGATGCTTCCCCTTCAGAACGCTGAATGCGAGCGGATTTACGACAAGGCCATCCGAGAGGGCAAGCTCGCGGGGCAATCGCCCGAGTCCAGAGCCTATGTCCCCACCGCATATGATATTGATGAGCGCAGAAGGAAGGCGGAGAAGGAAGCCGCTGACAACGTTGCCGAGACTCGTGTCTGCCAATCCAAGAGTGCAGAGATGGCTGCGGAGTTTCAGCGGTTGATGACTGCACGCGAGTATTGGTCTGCGGCGCTCTCGATCCGCCGATGCGCTCAACTTGCCAATGATCCGAAGCTAGCTGCGATGGTCGCCGATGCAGAGATCAGGTCCTACGTCAAAGACATCGAGGATCCCAAGACTCTCACAGCGGACCGCGTGCGATTCATAGAGGCGTTGTCTCGTGAGTATCCCGAGCGGGGGAAGAAGTACGCCTCACTCCTCAAGAAGCTCAGCTCGACGGCCAAAAGTGATCGCTAAGGTTAGACCACTTGTTGCGTGGCAGATCGGTAGTTGTGCTCTGTGGTCACCGGCAGTCATGGACCTCGGGCCACCAAACCGAGCGTCCGAGCGGTGCGGTCGAATATGTCGTTCAGTTAACTTTGCGTTAGGTCGCAGCGAATGCCCGAGTACCTTCAGTTCGCTTTGACTGTGCTCACGTCTGCGGGAGTGAGCGCTACATTGTGTTCCGGCTTAGTTTGGATTGCGCGAACATGGATGTCGGAGCGTTTGCGTGCCAGCATCCAGCATGAATACGACCAGCGGATGGCACAACTCAACGCGGAACTCAAGGCTCATGGCGAGACGATTTCCACGCGCCTCAAAGCGGAAATTGATCGGGAGGCAGACAAGCTTCGATTGAGTTCCCAGTCGTTCGGTGAAGTTCAGAAGGCCGCAATTGGCAAGCGCCTTAATGCAGTGGAGGAAGTCTGGAGAACAATTCTTGAACTCGATGATGCACTTCCTGTCGCGCTGACCTACTTTGACGTTCTCCTGCTGGAGGAATTCAAGGATGCGTATCAGAAGCCCAGGTTCCGTGAAGCATGGGAAGCACTGGATCATGTGCCTATCGTGGTGGGAGCGTCAGATAGAGCACGGAAAGTCGCCCTGCTTCGGCCATATATTGGCGAATATGTGTGGGCCCTATACGCCACGTACCAAGCCGCTTTGCTCCGCATGGTTTACTTAGTCGATAGGGCAAAGACAGAACCTGACAAACTGCTTTGGCCCAAGGACAAGCTTCTGCGACAGCACCTTCAGGCCGGTTTGGGAGACAAGGCGTTGTCAGAGTTCGACACCACTCGAATTGGGTTTGTAAGCTGGATCCAGGACCGGTTCACCCGAAAAATTCTCCACGCGATGGAGGACATCGTGGCGGGACGGGAATTCGGCGAAGCCGCTCTGAGGCAAGCTGAATTGATGGAGGCAAGAATTCGCGAGGCCAATCGTGGGGTAGCTGACGCAGCAACGACCTAACGGGTCGGTCGACACGGACGTGGCGGCTGCTCCGGTTTAGCCGATACTCTGATAAGACATGGCACCGACGTAGTCGCTGCACACTGTGCATGCCTATGGTCCGCCGGTCACTTCATCTCTCAGCCGAAGGTTCGGCCAGCGCTCCAGCTTGACGGTGATGTAGCCCATGGGATACAATCCGCGCATGCGCGTGGAGATGACCGAGGTCTATCGAGACTGGATCAACTCACTCAGAGACCGAGCCGGCCGCGCGCGGGTCCAGGTGCGGGTGGACAGGCTTGTTCACGGCAATCCTGGTCAGCATCGAGTGCTGACTGGCGGCGTGAGTGAGTTGAAGATCGACTTCGGACCTGGGTATCGTGTGTATTACACCGAGCGCAAGGGGGTGCTGGTTGTTCTTCTCGCTGGTGGTGACAAGTCCTCCCAGCAGAGGGACATAGAGACGGCGCTGGCACTTGCGAGGGGTTTGCTGGAGTAGCTATGGCCAAGGCAGTAAAGGCAAAGGAATCCGCGGCGCCGTGGACCAAGACGATCGCATACGACGTTGCGGAACAACTGCGCACGCCGGAAGAAATGGCGGCGTACCTGGACGCCTGGCTTGAAGAAGCTCCAGAGGATGCGGCGGGCATTGCTCGCGCTTTGGGAGACATCGCGCGAGCCAAGGGAATGAGCCAGGTCGCACGCGACGCAGGCCTGAGCCGGGAAAGCCTGTACAAGGCACTTAGCGAGAACGGAAACCCCAGCTTAGCCACGGTTCTGAAGGTCGCCCAGGCTCTCGGCGTCAAGTTCCGTGCTGAGGCTGCATAAATTGCGGTCGAACAGGTCGATCGATACGCCGCCCAACGGCGTGCGCTCCTCCGGTCGCTTCTGCTGAATGCCGGTCATCTTCACAGGAGCATCCCTATGGCTGACCCTTTCGCAGACCTCGCCGAACGTGCAACGTCCCTGGAGCCGGAGGATCGCGTCCGCCTGGTGGAAATTCTCCTGGACTCCCTGCACGATGAATCTGTCGCTGAAGTTGAAGTGGCTTGGGAGCAGGAGATCCGTCGGCGAGTCGAAGCCTTCGAGAGCGGCGACGTCGAGACCCATGCCGCTGAGGATGTTTTCGCGGAAGCCCGCCGTATCGCCCCGTGAAGCGATCAGCGCCTCTCTCCGCACCGGACGCCTGACTTTGCGGTCATCCTTGCACCGTTGTGGTTGACTCTATCCGCCGCGCCATCGCGAGCCAATCGCCGGCCGGCAGCTCCCATCGTTTTTCAATCTCGCGAGCCCGCGCCGCCAGCACGTCTTCCTCCGGCACCTCGCCGCACTGCGCGATCACGACCACATTGCCAGCCTCGGTAGGCGGGAACTGCCAGATCGCGCGCGGCTGCACGCCTTTGCGGATCCGCGCGACGCTCGCCCGCACATCCAGGTCGCGTCCGATCAGATTCACGGCCACAGTGCCGCCTTCGCGCATTCCGGCGCGGCAGTCGGCATAGAACGCCTCCGTATCGAGCGCAGGCTTCTCGACCGACGCGTCATACGCATCCACCTGCAGCACATCGATGCTGGCTCGCCCGACTTGCGCGATGTATTCCAGCGCATCCGCATGCACCACCCGCAGCCCCTCACCATCCGCCGGCACCGCGAAATACATCCGGCACGCCTCGATCACCCGCTCATCGATCTCCACCCCCGTCGCCCGCATCCCCAGCACGCGATGCGCGAACTTCGTCAGCGACCCCGCGCCCAGCCCCAGCGTGATCAGATGCTTGTCGCGCAGCGAATCGAGATTGTGGAACAACAGCCACGCTGACATCCGCACCGCATATTCCAACTCCAGCCGATCGGGCTCCGCAATCCGCATGACACCCTGGCACCACTGCGTGCCGAACTGCAGCAGCCGCATCCCTTCCGCTTCGGTGACGACGATGTCCATGAACGCAGCCTAGCGCGCCGATGCGCGGCCATGCGCCGCAAACCGCCTTACGTACTCCTGGCCAGCACCCGCGCCACGATCCGATCGCAACGCTCCCCATCGAACGAGAACACATCGCGCTCGGCCACATCCATCTCCCGCGCCACCGACTCCCGCAGCAGGCTGCGCGCACGGAAGTGCCGCGTCCGCACCGTGGCTTCGGGAATGCCGAGGCACTGCGCCGTTTCCTCCACGCTCAGCTCCTCGATGGCCCGCATGACGAACACCGCGCGGAAGTCCTGCGGCAGTTCGTCGATCTTGCGCTCCAGCAGGGCGCGCAGTTCCGCCCGCACGAGCGCGTCGTCGGGCGCCTCATCGTGCAGTCCGCCGGGGACGTCTTCCATGGCTTGGTACTCCTGCGCATGGTCGAAGGCCGCGCCGGCGGCCTGGATCGGAACGATGTTGTCGCGGCGGGCCTGGCGGCGCAGCCGCGCCATGCACTCGTTGACCACGATGCGGGTCAGCCAGGTCGCCAGCGAGGACTCGCCACGGAAGCCGTGCAGCGCTCGGAACGCCGCGAGGTAGCTCTCCTGCAGCGCGTCTTCCGCTTCCGCGTCGTCGCGCAGCAGGGCGCGCGCCGTGCGGTAGAGGCGCCGGTTGTACAGCCGCATCAGCGCTTCGAAGGCCCCGGGGTCGCCCGCGCGCACGCCGGCGATCAAGGCCTCGTCGCCGGCACGCGCGTCGCCGTCCTTGCGCTGCGGATTCATTTCACTTCCACCGTCGCCTTCATGCCGGGATGGTAAGTGCAGATGTAGTCGTAGGTGCCGGCCTTTTTCGCCGTCCAGGTCCAGCTCGCCCCCGGGGCGATCTGCTTCGAATCGAAGCGGCCGGCGGCCGTCGCCGTGTGCGGCACGACGTCCTTGTTGCGCCAGGTCACCTTGTCGCCCTTCTTCACCGTGAGCGTCGCGGGCGCGTACTTCATGCCCTCGATCGTCACGGTGTGGGTCGCGGCGGCAGCGGCGAGGGGAAGCAGCAGGGCGACCGCCATCAGGCCTCGCAGCGATCTCATTTTCCGAGCTCGGCCTGCAGGTGCTTGGCGTGCTCGAGGTGCTGCACGAATGCCGGGCGGACCTTCTCGATCAGGCCCTTGAGCTCGGCGTTCTTGGCGGAGGGGATCAGCGTCTTGTCGACGGCGTCGAGCACCGCCTGGTGATAGGCGACCTCATTGTCCACGTAGGCCTTGTCGAAGTCCTTGCCCTTGAGCTTCTTCAGCTTGGCCAGGTTCTCGTCGCCGCCTTTCTTCAGGCTGGCGCTGGTGTCGTTGGCTTCCGGCTTCACCTTCAGCTTCTTCGCCAGGGCGGTGGCCTGCTTGTTGACGGCGGTGTGGTCGGTGACCATCTGCTTGCCGAACTTGCGCACTTCCTTGTTCTTGCTGGTCTTCTGCGCCAGCTTGCCGGCGTCGACGTCGACGGTGTTGGCGGTCACCACGATGTGGGCGATCTGGGGATCGGTGGGACCTTGCTGGGCTTGCGCGGGCAGCAGGGCGGCGGCGAACAGGGCGGGGATGAAAGCGCGGAGGTACACGGTCGGGCTCCTTGGTGGTGGTTGTGGGCGATAGATGCCACGAGGCGCCTGCGCGTTCCCGCCCGCGGCGGCCGGCCTCCTTACATTAGCGTCAGGTTAACGATCCCGCGCCTGGCTTGATTGAAGTGCAGCGCCGGGCTGCCTAGCATCTGCTCCCATTGCACCAGGAGACAACATGAAAAGACTGCTTGCGGGCCTCGCCGTGGCCGCATCCACCCTCGTTTCCCTGCCGGCCCAGGCCGACCTGTCCAGGATGGAGATCCTGGTTCCGTCCGGCGTCGGCGGCGGCTGGGACCAGACCGGCCGTGCCCTGCAGCAGGCGCTGCGTACGGAAAAGGTGTCCTCCAACGTCCAGGTCACCAACGTGCCGGGCGCCGGCGGCACCATCGGCCTGGCCCAGTTCATCACCACCAAGAAGGGCCGGCCGAACGCGCTGCTGATCGGGGGCTTCACCCTCGTCAGCGCGGCGATCACCAACAAGTCCGCCGTCTCCCTCGCCAACGTGACGCCGATCGCCCGGCTCACCGGCGAATACGAGATCCTGGTCGTGCCGGCGACCTCGCCCATCCGCAACCTCGGCGACCTGGTCGCCAAGCTCAAGGCCGAACCCCGCTCCGTGTCCTGGGCGGGCGGTTCGGCGGGCAGCACCGACCACGTGCTCGCCGCGCTGGTCGGCGAGGCCGTCGGCGTGGATGCGAGCAAGGTCAACTACGTGGCGCATGCCGGCGGCGGCGAGGCGATGACCTCCATCCTCGGCGGCCACGTGACGGTCGGCATCGGCGGTTGGAACGAGTACGAAGCGCAAATCAAGGACGGCAAGCTGCGCGCCATCGGCGTCGCGGCGCCCAAGCGCCTGCCCGGCATCGACGTGCCGACCTTCCGCGAGCAGGGCGTGCCGGTCGAACTGGCCAACTGGCGCGGCGTGTTCGCCCCGCCCGGCATCCCCGATGCCGAAGCCAAGGCGCTGTCCGCGGCCCTCGAGAAGCTGGCCAGGAGCGACACCTGGAAAAAGATGCGCGACGAGCGCGGCTGGCTCGACTACTACATGCCGCGCGCGGAGTTCGAGAAGTACATCGCGGGCCAGCAGGTCCAGATGCAGAAGACGCTGACGACGCTCGGCCTGGCGAAGTAATCGAGGAAGAAGGAATGCCCATCATCGAAAACGCCGCCCTCAAGCGCATGCGTGCCGGCGACGTAGCGCTCGGAATGCAGGTGCGCCTCGGACGCAGCAGCGAAGTGGCCGCGCTGGCCGCGGCCACCGGCCACGACTGGATCATGCTGGACCTGCAGCACTCCGGCGTGGACGTCGCCACCGTGGTGGAGATCTCGCTGGCTTCGTACGGCTTCGGCGTGACGCCGGTGATGCGCGTCGCCGGACTGGACAACCCGGACACCGTGCGCCTGCTCGATGCCGGCGTCATGGGCGTGATCCTGCCCGACGTGCGCAACGCCGACCAGGCGCGGGCCTTCGTGCGCCAGTGCCGCTTCCCGCCCTACGGCACGCGGTCCGTCACCACGGGCTACGTCGTGCTCGGATACCAGCCGCTGCACATCTCCGAAGCGGCCCGCATCCTGAACAACGAGACGATGGTCGTCGCCATGATCGAATCGCTGGAAGGCGTCGAGCAGATGGAAAAGATCGCCGCGGTCGAGGGCGTGGATGTCATCCATCTCGGGTGCAACGACCTGCTGATGCAGATGGGCCTGCCCGGGCAGTTCGGCTCGCCCGAGCTCGCCGCCGTCGTCAAGCGGCTGCTGGCCGCGTGCCAGAAGCACGGCAAGTTCGCCGGCTTCGGCGGCGACCGCGACGTGCGCCGGCAGCGCGAGTTCATCGAGGCGGGCGGCCGCTTCATCACCACCGACAGCGACCTGGGCTTCCTGCGGCTGGAAGCGACCCGCAAGACGCAGGCGCTGCGCGGCACCGCGCCGGCCGGAGCCGAAGCGCGATGAGCGCCTGGAACGCCGAACGCCTGGGCACCGCGGTGATCGGTGCCGGGCTCGCCAGCCTGGGACTCTTCATCGGCTGGGAGACGACGGCAATGCCGGCAGGCCCCGCCTATGCGGCCGTCGGGCCGCGCGCGTTCCCCGCGCTGATCGGCATCGCGCTGGTCGTCATCGGCCTGCTGCATGTGCGCATGGCGGTGCGTCAGGGCGCGAGCGCCGACGACGCGCGCTACGACACGCGCGCCGTGGCCTGGATCGCCGGCACGCTCATCGTGCAGATGATCCTGCTGCGCTGGGTGGGATGGATCCCCGCCGCCACGCTGGTGTTCGTCGGCGTGTGCCGGGCCTTCGGCAGCCGGCGCCCGGGCCGCGATGCCCTGATCGGCGTCGTGCTGGCCGCCGGCACCTTCGTCCTCTTCAACCTCGTCCTCGGCCTGAACCTGCCGCTGGGCGAGTGGGTGGAGCCGTTGCGGGGCCGCTGAGGCCCCTTCGATCACCGACAAAGCGGCGCGCCGACGCCGCGCATGGACAGAGGTATGGAGACATTCGCTTCACTGCTGCACGGCTTTTCGCTCGCGTTCACGCCGCTCAACCTGATGTGGTGCGCCCTCGGCGTCACCATCGGCACCGCCGTCGGCGTGCTGCCCGGCATCGGGCCCTCGCTCGCGCTGGCGCTGCTGCTGCCCGTCACGGGCAACCTGGTCGATCCCACGTCGGCCTTCATCATGTTCGCCGGCATCTACTACGGCGCGATGTACGGCGGCTCGACCACGTCGATCCTGCTGAACGCGCCGGGCGAGCCCAGCTCGATCGCGACCACGATCGACGGCCACGCCATGGCGCGCACCGGCCGCGCGGCGCAGGCGCTCGCCACCGCGGCGATCGGCTCCTTCGTCGCCGGCAGCATCGCCACCGCGGCCTTGACCTTCGTCGCACCGTCGCTCGCCAAGCTGGCCCTGCTGTTCGGGCCCGCGGAGTACTTCGCGCTGATGGTGGTGGCGCTGACGACGGTCACCGCCGTCCTCGGTGACTCGCTCACGCGCGGCTTCGGCAGCCTGTTCTTCGGCCTCGCGCTGGGGCTGGTGGGCATCGACCTGCAATCGGGCCAGGCCCGCTTCGCGCTCGGCGTGCCGGAACTGCTCGATGGCATCGACGTGGTGATCGTCGCCGTCGGCCTGCTGGCGGTGGGCGAGACGCTGTATGCCGCTTCGCGCCACATCCACGATGGGGAAACCGTCTCGCGCGTCACCGGCTCGCTGTGGCTGAGCCGCGAGGACTGGCGGCGCTCCTGGAAGCCGTGGCTGCGCGGCACCGCGATCGGCTTTCCCATCGGCGCGCTGCCCGCGGGCGGCAGCGAGATCCCGACCTTCCTGTCGTACATGACGGAAAAGCGGCTGTCGAAGAACCCGGAGGAATTCGGCAAGGGCGCCATCGAAGGCGTGGCGGGTCCGGAGGCGGCGAACAACGCATCGGCCGCGGGCGTGCTCGCACCGCTGCTGTCCTTCGGGCTGCCGACCTCGGCGACCGCCGCGATCATGCTCACGGCCTTCCAACAGTTCGGCGTGCAACCCGGTCCCACCCTGTTCACCAAGAACCCGGACCTCGTCTGGGGCCTGATCGCCAGCCTCTACATCGGCAACGTGTTCCTGCTGGTGTTGAACCTCCCGCTGGTCGGCCTGTGGGTGCGGCTGCTCGCGATCCCGACGCCGTGGCTCTATGCCGGCATCCTGGTGTTCGCCACCCTCGGCGCCTACACCCTGAACAACAACCTGGTGGACCTGGTGATCCTGTGGGTGATCGGCATCGTCGGCTTCGGCATGCGCGTCATCGGCATGCCCGTCGCGCCGGCGGTGGTGGGCCTGATCATCGGCCCGCTGCTGGAACAGCAGTTCCGGCGCGCGCTGGCCATCAGCCAGGGCGACCCCAGCGTGTTCGTCACGCACCCGATCGCCGCCACGCTGCTGGGCCTGGCCATCGTGCTGGTGATCGCGCCGGCCCTGCTGCGCCGTCGCAGCCACCGTGAACCCGCCGGAGTGGTCCATGGCATCGTCTAGGCGCGAGCGTTTCCGCGAGCTGGTGGCCCGCCCCGAACTGCTGGTGCTGCCGGGCGCCTACGACGCGCTGAGCGCCCGCATCGCCGAGACGCAAGGCTTCCAGGCGATCACGGCCGGCGGCTATGCGGCGGTGGGCAGCATGCTGGCGCAGCCCGACATGGGGCAATCGAACATGCGCGACTATGCCGCGCATTACGCGAGGATCTGCCAGGCCGTGGACGTGCCGGTGTACGTCGACGCCGACACCGGCTTCGGCGGCGTGCACAACGTGCGCGAAACGGTGCGGGCCTTCGAGGCGGCGGGCATCGCGGGGATGTTCATCAGCGACCAGGTGTTCCCCAACCGCTGCGGCTATCTCGCGGGCAAGTCCGTGATCCCGCAGCAGGAGATGGTGGCCAAGGTGCGCGCCGCCATCGACGCGCGGCAGGATCCGGCCTTCTTCATCTGCGCGCGCACCGACGCCGCCGCCGTCGAAGGCGTGGATGCCGCGCTCGATCGCTGCCGCGCCTACCTCGCGGCCGGCGCCGATTCCGCCAAGCCGCAGGGACTCGATACCGAGGCGGAGATCCGCCGCGCGATTGCCGAAGTGCCGGGCCCGCATTTCGGCACCCTGTCGCAGGCCGCGGGCAAGGGTGGGCTGCCGCTGCAGGCCTTGCAGGCGCTGGGCGTCGCGGCGGTCACTTTGCCCTCGCTGGCATTGTTCGCGGCGGCCCGTGCGGTCAGCCAGGCCTTCTCGGAATTCAGCAAGCGCGGCGACGTGGCTGGCCTGCAGGACAAGCTCATGCCGCTGGACCAGTACTACGAGCTGGTGCGCCTGCAGCAGTTCGCCGAGCGCGAACGCGCCTACCTCGAGCCCGGCGGGCGCTGACCATGCACCACCTCCGGCAGCCCCCTGCATTCCGCGATGAGCGCCAGGAGGTTGGGATCCCGCTCGCGCGCCCGCGGCACCAGCAGGCGGATGGTCTGCTGGTGCGCGAAGGGCGGTGCCAGGGGAATGAGCTGGACTTTCGTGGTGAACAGTCCGACGCGCGCGGGCAGCAGCCCGAAGCCGATGCCCTCGGCCACGAGGTTGGCCAGGGAGAACAGGTTGCCCGCCCGCATCACGATCTCGGGTTGGAAGCCCGCCGCGGCGAACAGCGGCTCCATCGCCTGCGCGGTCAGGAAGTCGGCGTGCAGGGCCACGAACTTCTCGCCCTTGAGCTCGCGCAGGTCGATGAGCTCCCGCTGCGAGAAGCGCGATTGCAGCGGTGCGGCGAAGCACAGGGGATCGTGGAAGAGCACCAGCGACACGAACTCCTCGGCCGGCTCCTCCTCCGTCGTCACGACGAGCGCGGCATCCAGTTCGTCGCTGCGCAGCTTCTCCACCAGCTCGCGGGTCGAGCCGAGCTTCATGTCGACGTCCAGGTTCGGGCGCCGGCTCTTGAGTCCGAAGATCAGCTGCGGGATGGTGCGCACCGTCAGCGAATAGGCGCTGCCGATGCGGATCCGCGTGGCTTCGAAACCGGCCACCTGGCGCGTGCGGCGGATGCCTTCCTCGCAGGTGTCGAGGGTGCGCTGGGCGTATTCGGCGAAGGTGTAGGCGGTGGCCAGCGGGATGAGCGCGCGGCCGTCGCGCTTGAACAGCGGGCAGCGCAGGCCTTCCTGCAGCGAATGCAGCGCGCGGTGCACGCTGACCGTGCTCAGCCCCATCGCGTCGGCGACGGCCGCCATCGAGCCGTGCCGCATGAAGGCCAGGAAGACTTCCAGTTTGCGGAGGGTGACCTCCTCGTCGATCGCCATGACGCCGATTCTAGGCAGGCGCCGCGTCGCGGCGGTGCCAGCCCATGACGCGCTTCCTGCTGGCCGACCCCGACCCGGTGTCCGCGCGCGGCGTGCAGCTGGCGCTGGAGCGGCGCGGGCTGCTCGTCGAGACGGTCTGCGACGGCCACCTGGCGCTCGCGCGCATCCAGCTCGGCGCCGCCGACGTGTGCGCGGTGGATGCCGGCCTGCGCGGCATGGACGCACTCACGCTGTTGCGTAGGGCCCGCGCCTCGGGCGTCGTCGTCCCGCTGGTGGTGGTGGCGGCGCACGTGACGCCGGCGGCGCGCGTGACCTGGTTCGATGCTGGCGCCGACGACCTGGTCCCCAAGCCCTTCGACCCCGATGAACTCGCGGTGCGACTGAAGTCCGTGCACAGGCGCGGCGCGCAGGCGACGCCCGTGAACCTCGCGTGCGGGCCGCTGAGCTTCGACTTGCTGTCCGGCACTTTCCTGCTGCGCGGCGCGCTGCTGGAACTCACGCCGCGCGAGCACGCCTTCGTCAAGGTGCTGATCGCGCGCCCCGGCTTCCTGGTGCCGAAGGACCGCCTGTTCCGCGCGGTGTTCGCCAGCGACGCCGGCAACGGCGCCATCGACGTGCTTGCCTGCCGCGTGCGGCGCAAGCTCGGGGGCAGCGGCGTGAGCGTGACCACGGTGCGGGGCATGGGCTACCTGCTGGCGCAGGACCGGAGCCTGGGCGAACCGGCCCCGGCCTGAGGCCTCAGAAGTACACGCGCAGCGCCAGCTCGCTGCCGATGCCCTGGCGGTCCGTGGCGGTCGCACCGGACGCCGCGAAGGTCTTGCGGGTCTGGCGCACCAGGGAGGCGTTGATGCTGGTGCGCTTGCTCATGGGGTAGTGATAGCCGATGCCGATGTGCGTGGTGTCGACGTCGCCGGCGTGGCTGGTGCGACCGGCGATGCGGTCGTTGTCCACCTTGCGCGCGGCGGCGCGGAATTCACCGGGTCCCGCGGGGACGCGCACGCCGAGGGTCGCCGTGTACGCCTTGCCGGCGTTGGTGGCGCCGATGTCGCTGGTCCTCACGTAGGTGCCGAACAGCGAGAAGGCGCTGAAGCGCCACGACATGCCGCCGCCCCACGAGGTCTTGGTGGAGCTGAGCGTCTCGCCGTCGACCTGCCACGCCAGCCCGATGTCCAGCGGCCCCTTGGTGTATTCGGCATGCACGCCGCGCGCGTTGTGCGCGGTGCCTTCGCCGAAGCGGCCGCCGACGCCGGCGCGGAAGCCGTTGAAGCTGGGGGTGATGTAGTACACGCCGTTGTCCCAGGCGTCGTCGGAACGGCCGGCGCGGCCCACGGCGGCGGCGAGGCTGAAGCCCTCGAAGGCTTCGAAGCGGCTGCCCGAGGTCATCTCGTCGATCGGCGAACGCAGGCGGCCGAGGGCGATGTTGCCGTAGGCCACATGGTCCAGGCCGACCCAGGACTTGTCGTCGAAGTACTTCACCGGGTCGCGCTGCTGGCCGGTGTCGACGCGCAGGCTGTGCTCCAGCCGCGCGAACGCGGACAGGCCGCCGCCGAGGTCTTCCTTGATGCGATAGCCCATGCGGCTGCGGCTGGCGTCGTCGACCCGGGTGATCCCGTCCTCGCTGACCGCGAGGTCGGGCAGGTGGCGCATGCCGATGTCCAGCATGCCGTAGATGCTGACGGACGACGTCTGCGCGTGGGTGAGGGAGGCGGCGGCCAGCAGTCCGAGGCCGACCAGGAGCTGTCTCGTCATGGTTTCGTTGTCTCCGTGATTCCTATGGGTGCGTGCACCGTTGCAGGCACCCCGCGAAGGTAGGAATCAAGGGGAAAAGCGGAAACCAGGGAGTGCGGATCCCCCACAGTCCGTCTTTCGGCAACCTTTCAATTGCCGTTCATGCGCATTACTCGCCGCTACTGGCTCGTCTCAGCCGGTCACGGTGATGGTGATCACCTTGTTCGGGCACTGGTTCGGCGTGTCCGTCCCGTAGAAGGCTCGGCGAAGCTTTACCAGCGGCTCATCGGGGGACAGCGGCTTGGGATTGCCGGCGGCGTCGCGCTGGCGCGCCCCGAAAAGCACGCAACCCTTCGAGTGGCTGGGCTTGAAGCCTGGATGGAAGAGGATGTCCGTTCGTTTCGCCCCGTCCGCAGCCTTCACGCCCGAGACCTCCAGCAGGAAGTCACCCTGGCGGCCGATCTCGCCGCAGCTACCCTGCACGAAATTGTGGTTGGACTCGTAGCGCAGGGTGCCTCGGTACACGCCGGCCGCGATCTTGAGCGCCGGGTTCTCGTAGAAGCGCCCGAAGTTCTGGCCGTTCACGCCGATGTCGCCGTACACGCGCGGCACCTTGACGCCGTTGTCCATGACCTCGTCGACCCCAAGGCGCTTGAGTTCGATCTTGAACTCGCTGGGATGCGTGGCCGGACATGTGCCTTGCGCGTGTGCGTGCAGGAGCGACGTTCCCAGTATCCAGGCGAGGATGACCGGATGGTTTCGCATCACCGACCCTCTCGCAGGATCGCGGCCAGGTCCGGCACGATGAGGTGTTCGGTGACGAGGCCGTAGCTGTCGACCAACTGAAGCTTCAGCGGCACGGCGCCTTGTGGCTTTTGCAGTTCGAGTGCCGTGAGACCCGGCGGCATCAGGGGACGTGGGCCGACCATCGGCGAACCGACGAAGCCAATTGCGGGTCCGGCGCAGACACTGTCGGGCGAAACCGTCGGCGCCTTGACGGCGTGGACGCTCAGGACCGGCTCCACGAAGAGTGTGTAGATGCCGGGTGCCGGTGGTGCGAAAGCCGCGGCGCCCAGGCATCCCACCTGGATCGATCGGACCATGTCGCGTTCCGGGCGGTCCGGCAGGCTGGCCAGCAGCATCATCAGGTTCAGCGTGAGCGGCGCCTCAGAGAACAATTGGGGATCGCTGGCATTTCCCGCGAGCCTGAGGACGCTGGTGCGTGCCACGCCAGGGAAGATCTTGAAGGCATCCAAGGGAACGTCCCGCCCGTTGATGCCCGCCAGCAGGGTGCCGGCCGCGGGATAGGGCAATCGCGTTTCGATGCCGAGCTCGCGGTCGCGCTGACCAACGAATCTGGCCTCGATGCCGCGCGAGGCCGTCACTGTGCCGCGCCATTTCCACAGGGCTGCTTCGCAGGATTTGTCGCTGCCTTCCGCCTCCCATCGGCAGCTGGCGATATCGTTGCGGATGCCGGCCTGGATCGTGCGGTACTGCTGTACCTCTCTCCTGAGTCTCTCCACGCTGTCCGGCGACAGCCCGGAAGTGTCGAGCTGCCTGCGGGTTTCATTCGCCTGGGCGCCGAGCATCGCGTTCAGGTCTTGCAATTGTTCCAACTGCTGCACTTCCTCTTCTCCCTCGCCGGATGCCGGTACTTGGGACGTGAAGAGGCTGATGGGTTGCAGGGTGAAGCCGTAGGTGACGAAGGAGGTGGGACTTCCAGGAGAGGTCGTCGCCAGCAGCGCCGCCAGCGCGTCCGCCACCCCGGCGAGATCGCCAGCCTTCGTCTTGAACAGGTCCGTCACGCGCTGAAGCGCCGGTGCGGTTCCACTGCCTTCCATCGCGAAGCTCAGGCGGTTTTCGCGCGCCAGGGTCGCGACCGTGCTGGTGTAGCTGCCGCTGGCCTTCCCGCCGCCCAGGCCGAATTTCGCCTTGGCGCCGAAGCGCACGGCGATCTCCTGTTTTGCGCTGTGCTCGATGTCGCTCAGGTTCAGGACGAGGCGCAGTGTCTGGCCCCGGTGTTCGGTGGCGGCCACGTGCGTGCCGCAGCGGCGCACGATGTCCGCCGCCTTGCCCTGGGCCAGCAGCGCGGCCACCGCGGGCGAGGGCGTGATCTCCTCCGCGATGGACCGCGGACCGATGTAGCGGGCTTCGAGGATCACGAACAGGCCCGCGCGACGGTCGGTATTCTGCTCGTTGCTCCATGCGGACAGCGATGCGGACACCGCGCCCCACGAGCCGCCGACCGATCCGCGCCGGCGCCGCTCGCGGTGGACCTCCTCCACCGTGTTCACCGCCTTCACATAGATGTCGTAGCGTTGCGTCGTCGGAACATCCCTCTGGACCACCTTGAAGTCGAAGCAGGACGGCACCGCCTGTTGCGGCTGCGCGATGTCCACACCGCTGCCAAGCGTGAGCGCACTGTCCGGGGGCAACGGAGCGAACACGGCGGCCGATGCGGAAGCCGCGAAGAGCATGGAGCTGGCGAGAGCCACGAGGACTTTGCCGCTGCTGGCGGAGGATGGACGCATGGAGGGCGGGTGGGTGGACAAAAGCGCGGAGTCTCGGGGACGGCCGACTTGCCCGTCAATGGCCAAACGGGGGCTGGCGTCGGCCACCTTTTTGCGGCAAGCCCGCAACCTGACTGGCTACTGGCTTCTCACCAGCGTCGTCACGATCGAATACCGATTCTCCGGATACAGCGAGCTCGTGACGATCACGAGGGCGCGTGCCGCGTCGCGGTAATGCCGCAGCACGCGCAGCGCCGGCGTTCCTTTCGCGGCGCCCAGCGGCTGCGACATCGCTTCGTTCACGGCGCAGGCCGAGACGGTCTGCTCCACGCTGGCGATGCGGCGGCCGTAGACGGATTCGATGAGGTCGGCCAGCAGCTTGTCCGGCTGGCTCTCGGCGAGGTCGCGCACCTGGCGGTAGTGCGGATCCACATAGGCATCGGTCCACCCGAGCGGCCGGGGCTTGCCGGCGACGCCGCGCAGCATGGCCATGCGATACCAGCGCGAACCCGGCTGGCATTGCAGCGTCCTGGCCGTCGCGGTGTCCAGCACGACGTCTTCCGCGGCGACCAGCTGGCGCTTGGCGGTGCTGGCCAGCGTGACCAGGCCGTCGAAGGACAGCGACTGCGTGAAGGTGGCGACGCCGCCCGGCAGCGCCTCCACCATCGTGCCGCGATTGCGCCGGCGCGAAATCAGGCCGCGTGCCTGCAGCTGCTGCAGCGCCATGCGCACGGTGTTGCGGCTGGTGCGGTAGGACGCCATGAGCTCCAGCTCGGTGGGCAGCAGGCTGCCCACCGGCAGCGTGCCGGCGCCGATCTTCTGGATCAGGTCTTCTGAAATCTGCTGGTAGAGGGCGACGGGCACGGGGCGGTTCTCCGATTTGTCCCCGATATGTTCATCGTATATGTCCCTACATATCGGCGGTCGGTACAAATCTACCATGCAGCCTTCCCGTTCCGGGCCCCGCCCGCCACCCAGAAGGATTCCCATGCAGCGCAGATTCCTCGGTCTCTCCGTCCCCGCCCTCGTCCTGGCCGCCGCGTTCGCGCCGGCCTGCAGCTGGGGCCAGGCCCGTCCGGCCGGCTACCCGACCAAGCCGGTGACGATCATCGTGCCCTTCACGCCCGGCCAGAGCGGCGACGTGCTGGCGCGCGTGCTGGGCGATCCCCTCGCCAAGCGCTGGGGCCAGTCGCTGGTGGTGGACAACAAGGGCGGCGCCGGAGGCACGCTGGGCAGCCGCGCCGCGGCGGCCGCGCCGGCCGACGGCTATACGCTGCTGCTCGGTTCCAGCGGCCCGCTCGCCTCCGCGCCCAACCTGTACGCCAACCCGGGCTACAACCCGCGCGAGCTGACGCCGATCATGAACGTCGCCGGCGTCGCGCAGGCCTTCGTCGTGCCGGCCAACTCTCCCTACAAGACCCTCGCGGAACTGCTCGCCGCGGCCAAGGCCTCGCCCAACCTCCTGAGCTACGGTTCGGGCGGCGTGGGGTCCTTCCAGCACCTCACCTTCGAGCTGCTCAAGCAGCGCACCGGCGCGCAGATCAAGCACATCCCCTATCGCGGCAGCGGCCCGGCCTACACCGACCTGATCGGCGGCCAGCTCAATGCGATGGTGGACTCGCTGCCCGGCGTGCTGCCGCACGTGCAGTCCGGCAAGCTGCGCGTGCTGGCGGTCTCGACCAGCCGCCGCGTGCCGCAACTGCCCGACGTGCCGACCGTCGCGGAAACCGGCATCGCCGGCTTCGATGCGCTCGGCTGGCTGGGCATCGTCGCGCCCAAGGGCGTGGACCCCGCCGTGCGCGATCGCATCAACGCCGACCTCAAGGCGGTGCTGGCCGACGAAGCGGTGAAGGCCCGCCTGGACGGCCTGGGCATGATCGTCATCGCGAGCTCGCCCGCCGAATTCGGCAAGTTCATCGACAGCGAACTCAGCAAGTGGGGTTCGGTCATCAAGGCCGCGGGCATCCAGCCCGAGTGAGTGGAGCGGACAGCATGCGCATCGTCGATATCCGCGAACTCGCCGTCCCGCTGGAAGGGGCCGTCGCCAACGCGGTCGTCAATTTCTCCGAGCACACGGTCTCGCTGGTCGCCGTCGTCACCGACGTGATTCGCGACGGCAAGCCGGTGATCGGTCTCGGCTTCAATTCGATCGGGCGCTTCGCCCAGAGCGGGATCATCCGCACCCGCATGATCCCGCGGCTGCTCGGCGCCGATCCGGTCTCCTTGCTCGCCGAAGGAGGGCAGTGCTTCGACGCGGCCAAGGTGCTCGCCACCCTCCTGCGCAACGAGAAGCCGGGCGGCCACGGCGACCGCGCCGGCGCCGCCGCCGCGATCGAGCAGGCCATCTGGGACCTGAACGCGAAGCTGGCGGACGAACCCGCCTACGTGACGATCGCGCGCGCCTTCGGGCGCGAGCCGGTGGCCACGCCGGTGGAGGTCTACACCGGCGGCGGCTACTACTACGCGCCGGGCACGGGCCGCACGCTGCGCGACGAATTCCTCTCCTACCGCGAGATGGGCTTCGAGAGCTTCAAGATGAAGATCGGCGGCGCGCCGCTGGCGCAGGACATGAAGCGCGTCGAGGAAGCGCTGCAGGTCGCCGGCAGCCCGGATCGCCTGATGGTCGACGCCAACGGCCGCTTCGACCTGCCCACCGCGCTCGCGTACGCCAGGGAGCTCAAGCCGCTGGGCCTGCGCTGGTTCGAGGAGATCGGCGACCCGCTGGACTACCAGCTCAATCGTGACGTGATCGAGGCGTACGGCGGCCCGGTGGCGACCGGCGAGAACCTGTTCTCGGCGATCGACACGCTCAACCTCGTGCGCTTCGGCGGCATGCGCCCGGGCCGCGACATCTTCCAGATGGATGCGGGCCTGAGCTACGGCATCACCGAGTACGCGCGGATGATCGAAGTGCTGGAGTCGCACGGCTTCGACCGCAAGCAGGCGGTGCCGCATGGCGGTCACCTGATCAACCTGCACATCGTCGTCGGCCTCGGGCTCGGCGCCTGCGAAGCCTATCCGGGGGTGTTCCAGCCTTTCGGCGGGTATTCGAGCGAATGCGAGATCCGCAACGCGAAGGTGCGGCCGAGCGATGCGGCGGGGTTCGGGCTGGAACAGAAGCGCGAACTGGTGCCGTTCATCCGGACGCTCAAGGACTAGAGTCGAGCGGTGGGCAAGCGAAGC
>NZ_DASVNN010000093.1:0-7875 GCF_036383835.1 Ramlibacter sp. | reverse complement strand
GTGACACCATGTCTCCCAGCTGACAACATCCCGTTGTCGCACCCATCCCCGCTCCTACAATCGCCCAAAAGCGAACGACCGTTCTTTTCCCCTCATCCTCGAAGGAAGCAGCATGACGGCTGAATACAAGGTACATGGCGACGTCGCCGTGATCACGATGAACAATCCGCCGGTCAACGGGCTCGGTCACGCGACCCGCCTGGCCATCGCGCAGGGCATCGACCAGGCCAACGTGGATCCGGCCGTCAAGGCGATCGTGCTGACCGGCGCCGGCAAGGCCTTCTCCGGCGGCGCCGACATCAAGGAGTTCGGCTCGCCCAAGGCGACGGCCGAACCCAACCTGCTGTCGGTGATCCTCACCTGCGAGAACTCCAGCAAGCCGATCGTGGCCGCGGTGCACTCGGTCGCCATGGGCGGCGGGCTGGAGCTGGCGCTGGGCTGCCACTACCGCATCGCCGCGCCGGGCGCCAACATCGCGCTGCCCGAGGTGAAACTGGGCCTGATCCCCGGCGCCGGCGGCACCATGCGCCTGCCGCGCGTGCTGGGCGTCGAGCCCGCGCTGAACATGATCGTCAGCGGCGAACCGGTGAAGAGCGAGATGCTGGCGCAGCTGCCCGGCCAGAAGCTGTTCGACAAGATGGCGTCGTCGCCCGAGGCGCTGCTGGAAGAGGCGATCGCCCATGCGCGTTCGGTCGCCGCGGCACGCCCGCTGCCGCTGGTGCGCAACCTGCCTTCGAAGCACCCGATGGGCGATGCGTACTTCCAGTTCGCGCGCAACATGGTCAAGGGCATGGCGAAGAACTTCCCGGCGCCGGCCAGGTGCGTCGACGCGGTGGAGGCCTCCACGAAAAAGAGGTTCGACGAGGGCCTGGTCTTCGAGCGCGAGATCTTCACCGCGCTCATGTTCACGCCGGAATCGCGCGCGCTGCGCCACCTGTTCATGGCCGAACGCGCGGCTTCCAAGATCGCCGACGTGCCGGAAGACACGCCGCAGCGCAAGATCGAGAAGGTCGCGGTGATCGGCGCCGGCACCATGGGCGGCGGCATCGCCATGAACTTCCTGAACGCCGGCATCCCGGTGACCATCCTCGAGATGAAGCAGGAAGCACTGGACCGCGGCATCGCCACCATCCGCAAGAACTACGAGGCGCAGGTCAAGAAGGGCAAGCTGAAGCAGGACAAGTACGACCAGCGCATGTCCCTGCTGAAGACCTCGCTCTCGTACGACGAGATCCAGGACGCCGACCTCGTGATCGAGGCGGTGTTCGAGGAGATGGGCGTCAAGCAGAAGGTCTTCGAGAAACTCGACGAGGTGATGAAGAAGGGCGCCATCCTCGCCTCCAACACCTCCACGCTCGATTTGAACAAGATCGCGTCCTTCACCAAGCGGCCGGCGGACGTCGTCGGCCTGCACTTCTTCAGCCCGGCCAACGTGATGAAGCTGCTGGAAGTGGTGCGCGGCGAGAAGACCGGCAAGGACGTGCTCGCCACGGTGATGTCGCTGGCCAAGAAGATCAAGAAGACGGCCGTGGTGTCCGGCGTCACCGACGGCTTCATCGGCAACCGCATGATCGAGCAGTACAGCCGCCAGGCCGGCTTCCTGCTCGATGAAGGCGCCACGCCGCAGCAGGTGGACAAGGCGATCGAGCGCTTCGGCTTCGCCATGGGCCCGTTCCGCATGGGCGACCTCGCGGGCAACGACATCGGCTGGGCGATCCGCAAGCGGCGCGCGCAGGAGCGCCCCAACATGATCTACAGCCGCAGCGCCGACAAGCTGTGCGAGCTGGGCCGGTTCGGCCAGAAAACCGGCGCCGGCTGGTACGACTACGAACAGGGCAAGCGCGATGCGGTCCCCTCCAAGCTGGTGGAGGACATGATCGTCGAACACCGCAAGTCGCTCGGCATCGAGCCGCGCAGGATCTCCGACGACGAGATCGTGCAGCGCCTGGTGTTCTCGCTGGTCAACGAGGCCGCGCGCATCCTGGAGGAGGGCATCGCCGCCCGCGCCAGCGACGTCGACATGGTCTACATCACCGGCTACGGCTTCCCGGTCCATCGCGGCGGCCCGATGCTCTACGCCGACCAGGTCGGCCTGTTCAACGTGGTGCACGCGATGAAGCGCTTCCAGGCCAATCCGCGCGACGACGCGAAGTTCTGGGAGCCGGCGCCGCTGCTGCTGAAGCTGGCCAACGAAGGGAAAACTTTCAATTAAGAGCCGTCATCCCCGCGCAGGCGGGGACCCAGGGCTTCCCGAATGATCAAGCGCATCCTCCTCGTCGTCCTCGCGGCCCTGCTGCTCCTCGCGGCAGCCGTGGCCGTGAACACGTTGCGGCAAGGCTCGCGCCAGCTGCAGGTCCCGCCGGCGCCCCCGCTGGCCGTGGACACGGCCGCGGTGGCCGACAAGCTCGCCGGCGCGGTGCGCTTCCAGACGGTCTCCAGTCTCGCCGACCCCAACCTCAACGCCGAAGCCTTCCGCCAGTTCCATGCCTATCTCGCGCAGCGCTTTCCGCGCGTGCATGCGACGCTGCAGCGCGAGGTGGTCGGCGGCCTGAGCCTGCTGTACACGTGGAAGGGCAGCGATGCGGCCGCGAAACCGGTCATGCTGATGGCGCACCACGACGTCGTGCCGATCGAGCCGGGCACCGAGAAGCAGTGGCAGTCCGGTCCCTTCGCGGGCGAGGTCCGCGATGGACACGTGTGGGGCCGCGGCACCTGGGACGACAAGGGCAACCTGGTCGCGCAGCTCGAAGCCATCGAGATGCTGCTGGCCACCGGCTTCCAGCCGCGCCAGACCGTGTACGTGGTGTCCGGTGCCGACGAGGAGGTGAGCGGCCTGCGCGGAGCGCAGCAGATCGCGAAGCTGCTGGAACAGCGCAAGGTCCGGCTGGACTTCGTGCTCGACGAAGGGCTGTTCATCGCCGAAGGCCTGATGCCCGGGCTGGCCAAGCCGACGGCCTTGGTCGGCATCGCGGAGAAGGGCTACCTGTCGGTGGTGATCAAGGCCAAGGGGACACCTGGGCATGCCTCGGCGCCGCCGCGGCCCGGCCAGACCGCGATCTCGAAACTGAGCGCCGCGCTGCAGCGCCTGGACCAGGAGCAGCTGCCCGCGGCGATGAAGGGCGTGGCGCGCGAGATGTTCGCGACGCTCGCGCCCGAGATGGGCGGCTTCCAGCGCGTGGCGCTGTCGAACCTCTGGCTGTTCGGCCCCCTCGTGCAGCCGCGACTGGAACAGGCCGCGAGTACCAACGCGATGCTGCGTACCACCACGGCCCTGACCATCCTCCAGGCCGGCAACAAGGACAACGTGATCCCGGGCAGCGCCGAGGCCACGGTGAACTTCCGCATCATGCCGGGCGAGACGCGCGCCAGCGTGATGCAGCACGTGCGCGACAAGGTCGGCCCCGATTTCGAGCTGAGCGAGCTGCCCGGCGCCGTCGACCCCACCGGCGTCTCGCCCACGCAGGCGCCCTCGTACCACCTGCTGCAACGCACGATGCGCTCGCTGTTCCCGGAAGTCGTCGTGACTCCGGCGCTCTACGTCGCTGGCTCGGATTCTCACCACTTCACCGGCCTCACCGACAACATCTACCGCTTCTCGCCCGTGCGCGTGAAGCCCGAGGACCTGCCGCGCCTGCACGGCACCAACGAACGCATCTCCGTGGCCAACCTCGGCGAGCTCGTCCGCTTCTATCACCAGCTGCTGCGCAACCTCAACGCGCCGGCGCCCTGAACACCATTCCGCACGAAAGGCAATCCACCATGACCAACGCCGTCATCGTCTCCACCGCCCGCACGCCCCTGACCAAGAGCTGGAAGGGCGCGTTCAACATGACCCACGGCGCCACCCTGGGCGGCCACGTCGTGCGCGAAGCGCTGAAGCGCGCCAACGTCCCCGGCGATGCCGTGGAGGACGTGATCATGGGCTGCGCCAATCCCGAAGGCGCCACCGGCGCCAACATCGCGCGCCAGATCGCGCTGATGGCGGACCTGCCGATCACGGTGGCGGGCATGACCGTCAACCGCTTCTGCTCCTCCGGCCTGCAGACCATCGCGATGGCCTCGCAGCGCGTGATCGCCGGCGAGGGCGAGGTCTTCGTCGCCGGCGGCGTGGAGAGCATCTCCTGCGTGCAGCAGGAGATGAACCAGCACATGCTGCGCGACCCGTTCCTGGACAAGAAGAAGCCCGAGATCTACTGGTCCATGCTGCAGACCGCCGAGCAGGTGGCCAAGCGCTACGCCATCGGCCGCGACCGCATGGACGAATACGGCGCGGGCAGCCAGCAGAAGGCCGTCGCCGCCCAGGAAGCCGGCAAGTTCAAGGACGAGATCGCGCCGATCACCGTGAAGGCCGGCGTCGCCGATGCGGTGATGGGACTGGTCACGAAGGACGTGACCGTGTCGCAAGACGAAGGCCTGCGTCCGGGCACGACCAAGGAAGGCATCGCCGGCATCCGTCCCGCGCTGCCCGGCGGCCTGATCACCGCCGGCAATGCCAGCCAGTTCTCCGACGGCGCCGGCGCCTGCGTGGTGGTGAGCGAAGAGTACGCGGGCCGCAACAACCTCAAGCCCATGGGCCGCTTCCTCGGCTTCGCGGTGGCCGGCTGCGAGCCCGACGAGATGGGCATCGGCCCGGTGTTCGCCGTGCCCAAGGTGCTGAAGAAGCTGGGCCTGAAGGTCGAGGACATCGACCTGTGGGAACTGAACGAAGCCTTCGCGGTGCAGGTGCTCTATTGCCGCGACAAGCTGGGCATCCCGGCCGACCGCCTCAACGTCAACGGCGGCGCGATCGCCGTCGGCCACCCCTATGGCGTGTCGGGCCAGCGCCTGACCGGCCACGCGCTGATCGAGGGCAAGCGCCGCGGCGCGAAGAAGGTGGTGGTGACGATGTGCATCGGCGGCGGGATGGGGGCGGCGGGGGTGTTCGAGGTTCTCTGATGCCGAACATCCAGGACGCAAAAGTCGCAAAGGTCTCGCAATGTCCCCTCACCCTGTCCGAGGAAGCTAGCTGATGCCATCCGCGCGTGCCCTGAAGCGCTACGACAACCTGGTCTGGGCGCTGATCTTCGGCGGCCTGCTCGTGCTGGTGCTGGGGATCGCCTCGCACGACGAGGCGGCGATCGCCGGCTGGAGCCTCACCGTGGTGGGCGGGATGGCCGCCGTCGCGGGCATCGTCATGATCTTCGTCCGCTCCCGAATGCGCGAGACGCCGGAGGCGGACGCACAATCCAAGCCGCGGGAGACCCAACGATGACGCGCAGGGTGCAGGACCTGTTCGACCTGGGGGGCCGCACGGCCCTCGTGACGGGCGGCTCGCGCGGGCTCGGCCTGCAGATCGCGCACGCCCTGGGCGAGGCGGGAGCGCGCATCATGCTCAGCTCGCGCAAGGCGGGCGACCTGGAGGAGGCCACGGCCGAACTGCAGGCCGCCGGCATCGACGCGCGCTGGATCGCCGCCGACTGCTCGCGCGAGGACGACATCCGCAAGCTCGCAGACCAGACGCTGGAGCGCATGGGCGACGTCGACATCCTGGTGAACAACGCCGGCGCCGCCTGGGGCGCGCCCGCCGAGGACCATCCGGTCGAAGGCTGGGACAAGGTGATGAACCTGAACGTGCGCGGCTATTTCATCCTGAGCCAGCACATCGCCAAACGCAGCATGATCCCGCGCAAGCAGGGACGCATCGTCAACATCGCGTCCATCGCCGGCCTGGGCGGCAACCCGCCGGAGCTGCAGATGATCGCGTACAACACGTCCAAGGGCGCCGTGATCACCTTCACCCAGGCGCTGGCCGGGGAGTGGGGCCGCTACGGCATCAACGTCAATGCGATCTGCCCCGGCTTCTTCCCGAGCAGGATGACGCGGACGACGCTGGAGCAGCTCGGCGAGCAACTGGCGAGGCGCGCGCCGTTGCAGCGCCTCGGCGACGACGAGGACCTGAAGGGAACGGCCCTGCTGTTCGCATCGGATGCCGGCAAGCACATCACCGGCCAGTGGCTGGCTGTCGATGGCGGCGTGAGTGTCATTACCGGAGGATGAAAAGAAAGTGCCCAGTCCCAAGTTGTTCGGCGTCGAGATTCCCTTCGTGCACCACCTCGGATTCGAGCTGGTGAAGATGGAGGGCGGCGCCTCGGAGCTCACCTACCTGCCGCAACGCGAGCACATGAACTCCTTCATGGTCACCCACGGCGGCGCGATCATGACGCTGCTGGACGTGACCATGGCCACCGCCGCGCGCAGCGTGGACCTGGAGACCGGCGTCGTCACGATCGAAATGAAGACCAGCTTCATGCAGCCCTGCCAGGGCCTGCTCACGGGCAAGGGCCGGCTGATGCACCGGACCAAATCGATGGCCTTCACCGAAGGCACCATCTACGACAGCGAAGGCCGCGCCTGTGCCCACGCCACCGGCACCTTCAAGTACGTCAAGCGGCAGGCGCCCAGCGCGCCGGCCAACACCATCTCCACCGACTGAGGAGGCCACCATGCCTGCCAACAAGCAGTTCCTGCTGGACAGCCGCCCGAAGGGCGAAGCCAGCGCATCGAACTTCCGGATGGTCACCAGCGAGACGCCGCCGCTGAAAGACGGCGAGGTGCTCGTGCGGCACCACTACCTGAGCCTCGATCCCTACATGCGCGGGCGCATGGACGAGGCCAGGAGCTATGCGACGCCGCAACCGCTCGGGGAAGTGATGATCGGCGGCACCGTCGGCGAGGTGGTCGAGAGCCGCAGCCCGAAGTTCCGGGCCGGCGACAAGGTCGTGGGCATGGGCGGCTGGCAGGAGTACAGCGTGGTCGCGACCGACCAGCCCGGTACGCTGCGCAAGGTCGACACCACGCACGTGCCGATCTCGCACTACCTGGGCGCGGTCGGCATGCCGGGCGTCACGGCCTGGTACGGGCTGATGAAGATCATCGAGCCGAAGGCAGGCCAGACCATCGCGGTGAGCGCCGCGAGCGGCGCGGTGGGCAGCGCCCTCGGCACGCTGGCGAAGACACACGGCTGCCGCGCCGTCGGCATCGCGGGCGGCCCCGAGAAGTGCCGTTACGTGACCGAGGAACTCGGCTTCGATGCCTGCGTCGACTACAAGCAGCATGGCGATGCACTGTCGCTGTCCAAGGCGCTGAAGGAAGCCTGCCCGAATGGCATCGACGGCTACTTCGAGAACGTGGGCGGCATGGTGATGGACGCCGTGATGCTGCGCATGAACGATTTCGGCCGCATGGCCGTGTGCGGGATGATCGCCGGCTACGACGGCAAGCCCGTCCCCATGAGCTATCCGCAGGTGATCCTGCGCAGCCGCCTCAAGGTGCAGGGCTTCATCGTCAGCGAACATCCGGAGGTGTGGCAGCAGGCCTTGCTGGAACTCGGCGCGCTGGTCGGCACCGGCAAGCTGCGCCCGCGCGAATCGGTGGCGCAGGGCCTCGAGTCGGCGCCCGAGGCCTTCCTCGGCATGCTGAAGGGCCGCAACTTCGGCAAGCAGCTGGTGAAGCTCGCCTGAGGCGGCACCGTGTCCGAAGTCGTCACGCACGAGGTCTTCAACCAGACGGAACCGCTGGTCGGCATCAACCTGTTCGAGACGAACCGGGCCCTGCGTGACGCGCTGCGCTTCAACGCTCCGCAGCTGGACACGGCTTCGCTGTCGCGGCTCGGCGCGCTCGCGGGCAGCTCGGAAATGCAGGCGCATGCGCGCCTGGCCAACACGCATACGCCGCAGCTGCACACGCACGACCGCTTCGGCCGCCGCATCGACGAAGTCGAGTTCCATCCGAGCTACCACGCGCTGATGGCGGCCGCGGTGGAGGCGGGCCTGCACGGGACACCCTGGGCTGCGTCTTCACCCCCTCCCCCTCCGGGGGAGGGCCGGGGTGGGGGCG